>QKJR01000063.1 GCA_003249215.1 Rhodobacterales bacterium | reverse complement strand
CGTCGTCGCGCTGAACTTCGACAAGAAGCTCATCCTGATCGGCAACACCGCCTATGCCGGCGAGAACAAGAAGGGCGTCTTCACCCTTCTCAACTACATCCTGCCCGGCAAGGGCATCATGGCGATGCACTGCTCGGCCAACCACGCGATCGGCAACCCCGATGACTCGGCCGTGTTCTTCGGCCTCTCGGGCACCGGCAAGACCACGCTCTCGGCCGATCCCTCGCGGATCCTCGTGGGCGACGACGAACACGGCTGGTCGGAAAAGGGCATCTTCAACTTCGAGGGCGGCTGCTACGCCAAGACGATCAACCTCTCGAAGGAAGCCGAGCCGGAAATCTACGCGACCTGCTCGATGTTCGGCACCGTGGTCGAGAACATGGTCTATGACCCGGAAACGCTCGAGCTCGACTTCGAGGACAACTCGCTGACCGACAACATGCGTTGCGCCTATCCGCTGCATTACATCTCGAATGCCTCGGAAAGCTCGATGGCCGGTCACCCCAAGAACGTGATCATGCTGACCTGCGACGCCTATGGCGTGCTGCCGCCGATCGCGCGTCTGACGCCGGCGCAAGCCATGTATCACTTCCTCTCGGGCTTCACCTCGAAGACCCCGGGCACCGAAGTGGGCGTGGTCGAGCCGATCCCGACCTTCTCGACCTGCTTCGGCGCGCCCTTCATGCCGCGTCGCCCCGAGGTCTATGGCAAGCTGCTGCAAGCCAAGATCAACGAACAGGGTGCCTCGTGCTGGCTGGTCAACACCGGCTGGACCGGCGGCGCCTTCGGCGTGGGCAAGCGGATGCCGATCAAGGCGACCCGCGCGCTGCTGACCGCAGCCCTCGACGGCTCGCTGCATGACGTGGAATTCCGCAAGGATCCGAACTTCGGCTTCGAAGTGCCGGTTGCGGTGCATGACGTCGACAGCAAGCTGCTGAACCCGCGCGACACCTGGGCCGACAAGGCCGCCTTCGATGCGCAGGCCGGCAAGCTGGTGAAAATGTTCGCCGAGAACTTCGCGCAATACGTGCCCTATATCGACGACGAAATCAAAGCCGTCGCGATCGGCTGATCGAATAACAATGGACAGTGAATGAGAAAGGGGCCGGGAAACCGGCCCCTTTTGCTTTGGGTCTCGTCTGGGTTTGTGCGCTCAGCGCCGGGTGCGTTTGACCTTGCGCGCCACCCCGCGCTCCTTGGCTTTGAAAGCGGCAAGCTTGCGGCCCCGCCGAACCGGCCCTTTGCCGCGCCCACCGCCGCCGCCCGGCCCCGGCATTTCGGCACCCTCAAGCTCCAGCAGCTCGAGCATCAGCCCCCCGGTCATCGGCACCGCCTCCATCAGACGCACCCGCACCCGCATCCCCACGGCCACCACCATGCCGGTGTCGGCGCCGATCAATTGCTGCGCCTCGCGGTCGTAGTGGAAGAACTCGCGCCCGATCTCGCGGATCGGGATCAGGCCATCCGCCCCGGTTTCATCGAGCTTCACGAAGGCGCCGAATTTCTGCACCCCACTGATCCGACCGCTGAACTCGCTGCCCACCCGGTCGCTCAGATAGGCCGCCAGATAACGGTCGGTGGTGTCGCGTTCCGCCATCATGCTGCGCCGCTCGGTATCGGAAATCTGCTGCGCCGTTTCGGCAAGGTTCTCGATATCCCAGGCGCTCAAGCCATCCTTGCCCCAGCCATGCCCGGCGATCAGCGCGCGATGCACGATCAGGTCGGAATAGCGGCGAATGGGCGAGGTGAAATGCGCGTAAGACCGCAGCGCGAGGCCGAAATGCCCGAAGTTCTGCGGCGCGTAATAGGCCTGCGTCATCGCCCGCAGCGTCGAGATGTTCACCAGCTCGTCGAAATCGCTGCCCTCGGCCTGCTCCAAGAGCCGGTTGAGATGCGCGGTCTTGAGCACCTGCCCCTTGGCCAGCGTGAAGCCCGAGGCCTGCGCCACCTCGCGCAGGGCCTCGATCTTGTCGGGGCTCGGCTCCTCGTGGACGCGATACAACAGCGGGCGCTTGAGCCGCTCCAGTTCTTCGGCGGCGGCGACGTTCGCCAGCACCATGAATTCCTCGATCAGCTTATGCGCCGCCATCCGCTCCTTGAAGCGCACCGAGGCCACCTTGCCCTTGTCGTCGATCACGATCTGCCGCTCGGGCAGGTCGAGATCGAGCGGCTGACGCCGGGCGCGCGCGCGGGCCAGCGCATCGTAGCAGTCGTAAAGCGGGTCGATGATCTCCTCGACCAAGGGCGCCGTCTTGTCGTCCGGCCGCCCCTCATGCGCGCTCTGCACCTGAGCATATTCCAGCGAGGCAACCGACCGGATCAGCCCGCGGGTGAACCGATGCCCGATCTTGTTGCCACTCGCGTCGATCTTCATCCGCACAGCGAGGACCGCGCGCGGCACATGTTCGTGCAAGGAACAGAGATCGCCCGACAACCGATCGGGCAGCATCGGCACGACGCGATCCGGGAAATAGGTCGAGTTGCCCCTGAGCCGCGCCTCGCGGTCCAGCGCCGAGCCCGGGCGCACGTAATGCGCCACATCGGCAATCGCGACCCAGAGGATATGCCCGCCCTCGTTCGCCGGATCATCATCGGCATGGGCATGACAGGCGTCATCGCGGTCGCGCGCGTCGGCCGGGTCGATGGTAACGAAGGGCAGCCCGGTCAGATCCTCTCGGTCACCGAGCGGCGCCGGGGTCTCGGCATCGGCCTCGGCAATCACCGCATCCGGGAAATCGTCGGGGATGCCATGCTGATGGATCGCGATCAGGGACACGGCGCGCGGCGCGCTCGGATCGCCCAGCCGCTCGATGATCCGCGCCCGCGGCAGGCCCATCCGGCCCTTCGGCCCGACCTGCTCGGCCTCGACCAGCTCGCCATCGCGCGCGTCAGCCGTCGCACCGGCGGCCACGATCCAATCCTTGTCGGCGCCCTTGTCGATCGGGCTGATCCGCCCGCCCTCGGCCGATTTGCGGAAGATGCCGACAATCCGATGGCTCGCCTGCCCGATCTTGCGAATGAGCCGCGCCTCGTAGTCATGCGCGGCCTCGGGCGTCTCGGCGAGCCGCGCGAGGATCCGGTCGCGCGCGCCCAGCGCCGGGTCGTCGCGTTTCGTCACCAGAAGGATCGTCGGCTCCGCCCCCTCGCCGCCCCATTCCATCGGCCGCGCCCAGAGATCGCCCGAGCTGTCGGGCGGCAGCACCTCGAGCACGCTCACGGGCGGCAGTTTCGCCGCATCATGGAAGCTGCGGCGGCGCTTCTCGATCAGCCCCTCGGCGGTCATCTCCTTCAAGATGCGCTTGAGTTCGATCTTGGCCGCGCCCTTGAGGCCAAAGGCCTGGGCAATATCGCGTTTCGCACCGGCGCCGGGGTGATCGGCAAGCCAGTCGAGGATCTGTTGTCTGGTAGGCATAGGTGTCATGGCCCTGCCTAGCACGGGCCGCGCGCGCCGTCACGGGGCAAGCGGGGGCCAGCCCCCGCACCCCCGGAGTATTTCGGCCAAGAAAAAGGGGAGGCTTTTAGCCGTGAATTGCCCGCGTTGCTGCGGCGGCACAACGAAGGAACGCGATGATCTCGCGATATCCGATCTCGAAACTCCCCTTATGGTCCGACTCGAACTGCACGCCACTGACCTTAGATTGTTCGCCAGTTTCGATACGCTGTGAATGGATGACCCGGTGCACGAAGGTTAGCCCGCTCGTTCGACCATCCCCCCCGCGCATCTCCAAACCCGCCATCGTGTCGTTCAGGTCAAAGCCCCTCTCGCGAAACAGGGACTCATAGTGTTCCCACAGCTTTCTGATCACGACACAGGAATAGACGAGGGATATTTCGAGGCAGACGGGCGTGTCCCGCTCCCACTCCTCTTGGGCAACCAAGCTCTCAATCAGGTCCGCATGTGTGTCGAGTTGATCAGCATATGGCTGTGCTTCAATGTGCAAGTCGGTTCTCCCCGCTGCGCAGAACAATCGAGTTTATCGGGCGTTCAAGACAGTTGCAGTCGCGGGCGTGCCAAACCCCTCGCCTCACACCGCCCGCTCCATATCCTGATGCGGGATGCCGGCGTCGTCATAGACCGGGCCGCAGGCCTTGAACCCGAGTTTCTCGTAGAACGGCATCGCATGGACCTGCGCGCCCAGTCGAACGGTGACGCAGCCCGCCGCCGCCAGACGCGCGCAGCCCTCGTGGATCAGCGCGGCGCCCAGCCCAGTGCCGCGGGCGGATTGCGCCACGCAGACCCGGCCGATCTTGCCGAGCTTTCCATGAACGAAGAGCCGCGCCGTGCCCAAAGGTGTCTCGCCCTCAACCGCGAGCAGGTGAATCGCCTCGGCATCGAGGTCATCCCATTCGTCGGCCTCGGCAATGCCCTGCTCATCGATGAAGACCGCGCGGCGCAGCGCGTGGCAGGGGCCGAGGTCGGTCGTCTGGATGATCTTCATGCGAAATAGTCCCGCAGGATCCGGCCGTAGATCGCCTTCAGCGCCACGATCTGCGCGACCGGGACGCGCTCGTCTACCTGATGCATGGTACGGCCCACCAGACCGAATTCCAGCACGGGGCAATGATCCTTGACGAAGCGCGCGTCCGAGGTGCCGCCCGAGGTCGAGAGCTCGGGGCGCCGCCCGGTCTCGGCCTCGACGGCCGCCGCGACGAGGGCCACGAAATCGCCCGGCGGCGTCAAGAAGCTCTCGCCCGAAACCTCGGTGCGCAGCGCGAAGTTGACGCCACTCGCCCCGGTCACCTCGGCGATCAACCCCTGCGCCCAGGCCTCGATCGAGGCGCTGGAATGGGCGTCGTTGAAGCGGATGTTGACCGTGGCCCGCGCCTTCGCCGGGATCACGTTGTTGGCCGGGTTGCCGCAGTCGATCGTCGTGACCTGCAGCGTCGAGGGCTCGAAGTGATCGGTGCCGGCATCGAGCGGCTCGGCCGTCATCCGGCCGAGCAGGTCCACCAAAGCATGCAGCGGGTTTTTCGCGCGGTGCGGATAGGCGGAATGCCCCTGCACACCGGTCGCCTCGATGTAGAAGGTCATCGAGCCGCGCCGCCCGATCTTCATCATCTCGCCCATTTCATTGGGGCAGGTGGGTTCCCCCACCAGACAAACCGACATCGCCTCGCCCTGATCGGCCATCCAGTCGAGCAGCGCGCGGGTGCCGTCGCGGCCCACGCCCTCCTCATCGCCGGTGATCGTCAGGATCACGGCGCCCGCGGGCGGGGTCTCGGTCACGAAATCGACGGCCGCAGCGGCAAAGGCCGCAACGCCGGTCTTCATGTCGGTGGCGCCCCGCCCCCACATCTCGCCGCCGTGGATCTCGGCGCCGAACGGATCATGGCTCCAAGCGGCGGCATCACCCACCGGCACCACATCGGTATGACCGTTAAAGCCGAAGGTCTTCGCCCCCTTCGCGCCCCAGCGCGCAAACAGGTTCGGGATGCCGTTGCGATCGACCCGTGTGCAGGCAAAGCCCGCCGCCGAGAGCAGCCCTTCGAGGAGTTGCAGCGCGCCCCCCTCCTGCGGCGTGACCGAAGGGCAGCGGATCAGATCGGCGGAGAGTTGGACGGGATCGAGCGGCATCGGGCGTTCCTTTCGCGGTTGCCCAAGGCTTAGCGCCCCCTCCGCAAGGCTGCAACGGCCGCGCTGTTGCAGATCGGCCCCGCTTGGGGCGCGAATTACCGGCGCATCGGCAAAAATGGTTCCCCTGCGGGTCAACCCAGTCATACCATGGAAAAAAATACGAAAAGCCCCGAGGCAGGGCAACACGAGCAGGGCCAACGCGCCCCAAGATCGGCCAGAACGGCCTTGGCGGGAGAGATCCCGCGACAGTGTTTGCACTGCCTCCGGAGGTATGGAGGCGGCTATGGCGACGGGCGCAGAGCTCACCTATGACATCAATGCCTCGGCCCTCGAGATGGCCGAGACGATCTTTGGCGACGGCGTCACGGTGCTGAGCGCCACCTATACCGGCGACCGGCGCGCCTCGGCGATCTATTCCAACGGCGATGCGCTCTCGCCCGAGGCGACGCCCGGCGATACCGGGGTCATCCTCTCGACCGGCTACGCCACGAGCTTCACGCAATCGAACGGCGATCCGAACCGCTCGACCCAGACCTCGACCAACACGAGCGGGGTCGACAACAACGCCGATTTCAACGCCATCGCCGGCACCAATACCTATGACGCCGCCTATCTCGACGTGAGCTTCGTTCCCACCGGCGACACGATGACGATTTCGTTCACCTTCGCCTCCGAGGAATATCCAGAATACACGAGCTCGATCTACAACGACATCGTCGGTGTCTGGGTCAACGGCTCCTATGTCTCGCTTGGCATCGGCGACGGCAATACCTCGGTGACCAACGTCAATGACGCGAGCAACGAGAACCTCTACATCTCGAACACCGGCGATCAGTACAACACCGAGATGGACGGGTTTACCGTCACCATGACGCTGACCTTTTCGGTCATCCCGAACACCACCAACACGATCCGGATCGGCATCGCCGATGCCTCGGACTCGAGCTACGATTCCGCCATCCTGATCGCCGCCGACAGCGCCCAGACCGTGCTCATCGCCGAAGACGACAGCATCGCGATGGGGGTGAACAAGGTGCGCACGCTCGACGTGCTGAGCAATGACAGCAACGCCACCGGCGGCACGCTGAGCATCACCGCGATCAACGGCATCGCGGTCAACCCGGGCGATACCGTCACCCTGACCACTGGCCAGCAGATCACGCTCAACCCCGACGGCACGCTCAGCATCGCCTCGGACGGCGACGAGGAAACCGTCAACTTCACTTATGAGGTCACGAGCAGCACCGGCGACAGCGATACCGGCCTCGTCACCCTCTCGGTGCCCTGTTTCACCGCCGGCACGAAGATCGCGACGCCCGACGGACCGCGGCCGGTCGAGAGCCTGCGCCCGGGTGATCTCGTGCTGACCCAGGACGAGGGCGCGCAGCCGCTGCGCTGGATCGGCCACCGCCAAGTGCCCGCGCAGGGCCGCTTCGCCCCGATCCGGATCGCGCGCAACACCTTCGGACAGCACGGCGCGTTGACCGTCTCGCCGCAGCACCGGGTGCTGATGCGCGATGCGCGCGCCGAGCTGATGTTTGACGCGCCCGAGGTGCTCGTCGCGGCCAAGGATCTCGTCGATGGCGTGCGGGTGCGCCGGATCGAAGGCGGCACGGTCACCTATGTCCACCTGCTCTTCGATCGCCATCAGGTGGTCTTCGCCGAGGGCCTCGCCACCGAGAGTTTCCTGCCCGGGCCGCAGGTGCTCGTCGCGATGGAGGCCGCGGTGCAGGACGAGATCTGCACCCTCTTCCCCGAGCTCGACCCCGAAACCGGCGCAGGCTACGGCCCCGCCGCGCGCCCCGCGCTGCGCAGCTACGAGGCCCGCCTTCTGACCCGGGCGCGCGCGGCATGAGCGGGCTCGGCGCACAGGGACCGGGCTGGATCGCGGCGCACCTGCCCGGAGAGGGTGCGGTCACGCTCGGCGCGCGCGAGACCCTGCCGCCGCAGCTCGCGCAGGGCAGCCTGATGGCGGAATTCACCCTGCCCCCCGAGACCCGCGGGCCGCTCACCCTCGTCGATCTGACCGGGCACGGCCGCGCGGGGCAGGATCTGGTGATCGGCCTCGATGCCGAAGGGCATCTGCAGCTCGTGCAACGGCAGGGCCGCGCCTTCCATGCGCTCTCGATCGACATCGGCGCCGCACTTACAACCGGCGGCCGGATGCGGCTCACCTGGAGCTGGGACGCGCCGCAAGGCGAGAGCCTGCTCACCCTCGAGGCCGTCGATCGCGGCACCCTGCGCCAGCGGGCCGGGCGCGCACCACTGCCGGTCGGACGCGAGATCCTGCGCGCTCTCGCCAATGGCACCGCGACCGGCCCCGAGCGCGTTGCCGGTACGCGTCTTGCGCCCTGCCTCGACTGGCTCGCCTTCGGCGATCACCGCCAGCCGGTCGGACCCGGCGCCTGTTTCGCCCCCACGACCCCGATCGAGACGCCGCAGGGCCCCCGCCCCGCCGGCAGCCTGCGGGCCGGCGATCTGGTGGAAACCGCCGATGCCGGGGCGCAGCGCGTGCTGTGGTCGGGGCGCGTCGCGCTGCCCGCCCTCGGCAGCCTGCGGCCGGTGCGGCTCTGCCCGCCGACCTTCGGCGAGACGCGCGATCTGTGGCTCTTGCCGCAGCACCGCGTCGCGCTCTCGGGGCCAACGCTCGAATATCTCCTCGGCAAGGAGGAGGTGCTGATCGCGGCGCGGCATCTGATCGATGGCTGCACCGCGTTGCAACCGGCGCGGCCGGCGGTGCTCAACTGGCAGGGCCTGCTGCTCGAGGGGCACCACCTGCTGATCGCGGATGGCTGCCGGATCGAGAGCCTCTATGCCGGCCGCCTGGCGCGGCAGGCACCGCTGGCTGCGACCACCGCACTTGCCGACCTAGCGCGCACGGGCAGCCTGCCCGAACATGGCGCCCCGGTGCGGCCCGTGCTGTCGGCCTTCGAGGCCGAGATCCTCGCCGCGCAACGGACGCAGGGACGCGGGCCGGTCGCCGCCTGAGGCCCCACCAGTGGCCCGAAACCGAGGCGAGAGCGCCTCGCGAGCGCGACACTTTCGAACCCATACCGAACCGGTCACGAATTTTTATTGCGCTGCGCCTGCAAAATGCCTAAGCACGGGCTCAAGCTGAGACCACCGATTCACGGCACTGATGGGGCTGACATGACCAATGTTCTTCTGACCGACCTTCTGGCGCTGACCGAAGCCGCGCTGCCCGAGATCGTCACGCTGACCGCTGACGCGACCGAGGCCCTGCGCGCGCGCGTGACCGTCGAGGGCAAGATCTCGGCCGCGGCGCTCGAAACCCATCAGTTTGCCGCCCATGCGCTGTCGTGGCTGACCACCTACAAGGAGTCGCTGGTGCAGCTGCGCGCCTGGGCGGGCCGGGTGAACGAGGCCGGCGCCTTCGGCGAGATGGAAGCGCTGATCCTGCAGATCGGCTTTGGCGAATACCTCAACCAGATCGCCGGCGGCATCCCGATGAGCCAGGGCGAGGTTGCGCGCCTGTCGGATCTGGGCCTGAGCTGGACGCCGTCGGAGGCGGCCACCGCCCTGATGGCCGCGGGGAATACCTCGGAGGCGCGGATGGCGCTCGTCGCGCAGATGCGCGACAATCAGGGCCGTGCGCTCTTCGGCACCTCGGGGCTCGACGAAGAGCTCGAGATGATCCGCGATCAATTCCACCGCTATGCCGAGGAACGGGTGATCCCGAACGCCCATGAATGGCACCTCAAGGACGAGCTCATCCCGATGGAGATCATCGAGGAGCTGGCCGAGCTTGGCGTCTTTGGTCTGACGATCCCCGAGGAATATGGCGGGCTTGGCCTCTCGAAAGCCTCGATGGTGGTGGTGACCGAAGAGCTTTCGCGCGGCTATATCGGCGTGGGCTCGCTCGGCACGCGCTCGGAAATCGCGGCCGAACTGATCCTGTGCGGTGGCACCGAAGAGCAGAAGGCGAAATGGCTGCCCGGCCTCGCCTCGGGCGAGATCCTCTCGACCGCCGTTTTCACCGAGCCGAACACCGGCTCGGACCTCGGCAGCCTGCGCACCCGCGCGGTGAAGGAGGGCGACGACTGGGTGGTGACCGGCAACAAGACCTGGATCACGCACGCCGCACGCACCCATGTGATGACCCTGCTCGCGCGCACCGACCCCAATTCGACCGACTACCGCGGGTTGTCGATGTTCCTCGCGGAAAAGACCCCCGGCACCGACGAAAACCCCTTCCCGACCCCGGGCATGACCGGCGGCGAGATCGAGGTTTTGGGCTATCGCGGCATGAAGGAATACGAGCTCGGCTTCGACGGCTTCAAGGTCAAGGGCGAGAACCTGCTCGGCGGCGAGACCGGCAAGGGCTTCAAGCAGCTGATGGAAACCTTTGAATCGGCCCGCATCCAGACCGCGGCGCGCGCCGTCGGTGTGGCGCAGGCCGCCTGCGAGATCGGGATGCAATATGCGATTGACCGCAAGCAGTTCGGCAAGTCGCTGATCGAGTTCCCGCGCGTTGCTGGCAAGCTCGCGATGATGGCGGTCGAGATCATGATCGCGCGGCAACTGACCTATTTCTCTGCCTGGGAAAAGGATCACGGCCACCGCTGCGACCTCGAGGCGGGGATGGCGAAACTGCTCGGCGCGCGCGTGGCGTGGTCGAGCGCCGACAACGCGCTGCAGATCCATGGTGGCAATGGTTTCGCGCTCGAATACACGATCTCGCGCATCCTGTGTGACGCACGGATCCTCAACATCTTCGAGGGCGCGGCGGAAATTCAGGCGCAGGTCATCGCGCGGCGGCTTCTGGGCTGAGAATTCAGACAGTTCCGAAACGGGGCTCTTCGGGGCCCCGTTTTTCGTTGCCAAAGGCGCGGCTTGCGCTCAGAAGGCGCAAAGGAGAGCGCGATGATCCGTGATGCCGAACCAGAAGACGCCGAAGCGATTGCCGCGATCTATAACGATGCGGCGCTGAACTCGACGACCTTCTGGAATGCGACCGCGGTCGATGCCGCGGATCGCCGGGCGTGGATTGCGGCGCGCGGGGCGGCGGGCCTGCCGGTTCTGGTGCTCGAAGAGGGCGGCGCGGTTCTGGGCTATGCGAGCTATGGCCCCTTCCGACCGCAGGAAGGCTTTCGCGGAACGGTCGAAAACTCGGTTTATCTGGCCGAGGGCGCACGCGGTGGCGGGCGGGGACGCGCGCTGATGGAGCAGCTCATCGCCTATGCCCGCGCGGCCGAGGTGCATGCGATGGTGGCGGCGGTGGATGCCGCGAATCTGCCGTCGATCCGGTTGCATGAGAAGCTCGGCTTCCAGACGATCGGCACACTGCCGCAGGTCGGGCAGAAATTCGGGACATGGCTCGATCTGACGCTGTTGCAGCTCACGCTCGACGACCGCGCAGGCCCCGATCAGCAGGTCTGACGCGTCAGCGTCGAAATCACATACCCTGACGCGCAAGCGCGGCAATCAAACGGTTCCGCGCCTCGGGCAGCGGGCGATGACCGTGCTCGGCCGCGAAGAGCCCGAGGAAATGCCCGGTCAGGCGCAGCCCCTGCCCGATTTCGTCCCATGTCGCGGGCCCCTGCCCCATCAGACACAAGGGCAGCGGCAGAAGCTTCGGCGCCCAGTCGCCCGCGCCTTCGCGGCTGACAGCGCGGCCGGTGCGCGGACTGACGAAGGCCAGATCGTCGCGCGTGCCGGTCACCGCGCAGCGGCTGAGATCGAGGCCGAAGCCGAGCTCTTCGAGCAAAGCCATTTCCCAGATCAAATAATCGACCAGCCAGCCCTCGGCCGCCTGACCGATCACCCCGAAGAGCGGTTCCGTGGCGGCATAGAGCCTCGGGTGGGGTTCACGTTCGGCCAGTGCAAAGCCCAGCATCGCACAAACCGCGTTAAGCCCCATCAGCGCAAGCCGGTCCGAAAGCGCCCCCGCGCGGCTCGCGAGCGGTTCGACGGTGAAGGCGCCCAGGTGATCTTCGAGCCGCGCGCGCCAGCTGACCGCGACATGACTGCCGGGCATCAGCGTGGCCGCCATCTTGCGCGAGGCCCCGCCCCGCACCACGCCCGCGTGGCGGCCATGCGCCGCGGTGAAGACCTCGACGATGGCCGAGCTCTCGCCATGCGGGCGGGTCGAAAGGATCGTGCCGCTGTCTTGCCAGTCCATCGGTTGGTCCAAGCTGAGAAGGCCGGGGGTTTTGCACCCCCGGGCCCCCGCAGGATATTTAGGCACAGGTGAGAGGGGAAGAGGGGCTCAATCCTTCAACCCGTCTTCATCGAGAAGCGTGCGGCCCGCGCGGTCCTCGATCTCGATCAGCCAGAGGTCGGGGTCGAAGCTGCGCTGTTTGGTGGCCGAGGCGTCGACCTCGGGTTCCGGCCCCTCGGCCAGCACCTGCCAACCGCTCGCGCCCGTCATCAGGTTCGTCTGCCGCGCCCAGAGCCGCGCGTTGCCGTCGAGCGTCGCGCATTTCACCATGACATTGCCCAGATCGGGCTGACCGCGGCGGGTGATGTAGGCGGGGATATTGGCGAGCTCGAGGCGCCGCAGATAGGCGCGGACCCAGAGATCGGTTTTGAGCCGCTCAGGCACCATCCTTGAAATCGAGCCCCATCTCGGAATAGCGCTCGGCCTCGTCGAGCCAGTTCGGCCGCACCTTGACCTGCAGGAAGAGATGCACGGGGCGGCCGAGGAATTCGGTCAGATCCTGACGCGCCTGCGTCGAGATCGCCTTGATCGTCTCGCCGCCCTTGCCGAGGATGATCCCCTTGTGGCCATCGCGCGCGACATAGATGATCTGGTCGATCCGGGCCGAGCCGTCCTTGCGCTCTTCCCATTTCTCGGTTTCGACGGTGAGCTGATAGGGCAGCTCTTCGTGCAGGCGCAGGGTCAGTTTCTCGCGCGTGACCTCGGCCGCGATCATCCGGAGCGGCAGATCGGCGATCTGATCCTCGGGGTAATACCATGGCCCCACGGGGATTTCCTGGGCGAGCCAGTCGCGCAGGTCCTCGACGCCATAGCCCTTCTCCGCCGAGATCATGAAGGTGCGCACGAAGGGAAATTCGGCATTGGCCTCTTCGGCGAGGCCGAGGAGTTTTTCGGCCGAGATCCGGTCGATCTTGTTGATCGCGAGCGCCACGGGCTGTTGGCCGTCGCGCGCCTTCAGCGCCTCGATGATCGCGCGCGCTCCCTCGGTCAGACCACGATGCGCCTCGATCAGCAGAACCACCAGATCGGCATCCGCCGCCCCGCCCCAGGCCGCTTGCACCATCGCCCGGTCGAGCCGGCGGCGGGGGCGGAAGATGCCGGGGGTGTCGACGAAGACGATCTGGCTTTGCCCGGCCATGCAGACGCCGCGGATGCGGGCGCGGGTGGTCTGCACCTTGTGGGTCACGATCGAGACCTTGGCGCCGACCATGCGGTTGAGCAGCGTCGATTTCCCGGCATTCGGCTCGCCGATCAGCGCGACGAAGCCCGCGCGGGTCGGGCCGGTCGGGCTCTCGGCCTCCGGGCCGGTTTCGATCTCGTCAGTCATTACCGGCCTCCAGCCGCGCGAGCAGGGCCTTGGCGGCGGCCTGCTCGGCATTGCGTTTCGATCCTGCGCTCGCCTCTTCGGCGGCGCCATTCTCCAGACGCGCCGCGATGCGAAAGACCGGCGCATGATCCGGCCCCTCGCGCGAGAGCGTCTCGTATTTCGGGGGCGCGAGGCCCCGGGCCTGCGCCCATTCCTGCAGCGCGGTCTTGGCGTCGCGGGCGTCTTCCTCGACATGGTCGATCCGCGCGCCCCAAAGGTCCAGCACAAGTTTGCGCGCGGTCTCGAACCCCGCATCGAGATAGACCGCGGCGATCACCGCCTCCATCGCATCGCCGAGCAGCGCCTCCTTGCGGCGCCCGCCCGACATCATCTCGGAGCGCCCGAGTTTGAGGACCGCGCCAAGGTCGATCTGACGCGCGACATCGGCGCAGGTCTCCTTGCGCACGAGCGCGTTGAAGCGCGGTGCGAGCTGGCCCTCGGAGGCGGATTTGTCGGCCTTGAACAGCGCCTCGGCCATCGAGAGGCCGAGCACCCGGTCGCCGAGAAACTCGAGGCGCTGGTTGTCGGGCCGCGTGGCCGAGCCGATCGAGGAATGCGTGAGCGCACGGATCAGGATCTCGGGCCGTGCGAAACGGTGCCCGAGCCGGGTCATGAATGCCTCGATGTCGGCCCCTGCCTTCACGCGCGCCCCTTACTCGATCGCCTTGAAGAAGCGGTCAGGACGCCAGGTCCAGAAGAAGAAGAGCGAGCGCCCGGCCGAGGAGAAGATCACCCGGTCGGCGCGGCCCACGAGGAACTCCGCGGGCACGAAGCCGAGGCCGCCCGCGGCCGCCGGGAAGCGGCTGTCCTCGGAATTGTCGCGGTTGTCGCCCATGAAGAAATATTCACCCGCCGGCACGGTGAAGACCGGCGTGTTGTCGGCCACCCAACTGTCGCTGATGTTGAGGATGTCATGGCTGCGGCCATTGGGCAGGGTCTCGATCTTGCGCGGCTTGACGCAGGTGCCGCCCTGACCGACCGGATCGTTCTCGCAGCGCGGCACGAGGCCCTGCGGCCCCTGCTGTTCCTTCACCTCGGTGAAATTGCCGCCATCGGCGAGCTGGACCGGGGTGCCGTTGATCTGCAGCACGCCATTGATCACCTGCACCTTGTCGCCCGGCAGGCCGACGACGCGCTTGATGAAATCGACGCCGCGGGTCGGGTGGCGGAAGACGACGACATCGCCGCGCTCGGGCTCATGGCCGAGGATGCGCCCCTCGATCGGGCAGGCGGCGAAGGGGCAGGAATAGCGCGAATAGCCATAGGCCATCTTGTTGACGAAGAGGAAATCGCCGATCAGCAGCGTGTCCTTCATCGAGCCCGAGGGGATCCAGAACGGCTGAAAGAAGAGCGTGCGGAAGACGCCCGCGATCAGCAGCGCCCAGAATATCGTCTTGATCGTCTCGACGATGCCGCCGTCGGAGTTCTTCGCCATGATCTGCGCCTGCCCTTTATGATGCGAAAGCCCGCCTTCCTTGGCCCGAAGGCGCGCCCAAGTCAAGGAAGCGCGGCCCCCGGGGCCGGGCCGGTCAGCCAGTTGTGAGCCCAGCCCCGGCGGGCAGCGCCTCGATCACCACGAAAGCCTGCGCCCAGGGGTGATCGTCGGTCAGGGTGACATGGATCACCGCCCGATGCCCCGCGGGCGTCATATCCGCCAGACGCTCGGCCGCCCAGCCGGTCAGATGCATCACCGGTTGGCCCGTGGGCAGGTTGGTGACCGCCATGTCCTTCCACGAAATCCCCATCCGCAGGCCGGTGCCGAGCGCCTTCGAGCAGGCCTCCTTGGCGGCCCAGCGTTTCGCATAGGTGCCCGCCACATCGGCGCGGCGCTCGGCCTTGGCGATCTCGGTTTCGGTGAAGACACGATTGCGGAACCGGTCACCATGGCGCGCGAGCACCGCGGCGATCCGCTCGATATTCGCGAGATCGGTGCCGATGCCGAGGATCACCGTTCAGCCCCGCGCCGCGTCCATCAGGCGCCGCATCTGCCCGATCGCGGCCTCGAGGCCGATGAAGACCGCCTCGCCGATCAGGAAATGGCCGATGTTCAATTCCCGGATCGCGGGGATTTCGGCGATCGGGGCGACCGTCTCGAAGGTCAGGCCATGGCCGGCGTGCACCTCGAGCCCGAGCGAATAGGCATAGGCAGCACCCGCGCGCAGCGCCTCGAGCTCGATATCGCGCTCGTCGAAGCGGCCCTCGTAATGCAGGTCGCAATAATGCCCGGTGTGCAGCTCGACCACCGCCGCGCCGATCCGGGCCGAGGCCTCGATCTGCGCCGGATCATGGCCGATGAACATCGACACCCGCGCGCCCGCCTCGCGCAGCGGCGCGATGTAGTCAGCCAGGCGATTGTCATCGCCCGCCACATCAAGCCCGCCCTCGGTCGTGCGCTCCTCGCGCTTTTCCGGCACGAGGCAGACCGCATGCGGGCGGGTGGCGAGCGCGATGCGTTGCATCTCCTCGGTCGCCGCCATCTCGAAGTTCAGCGGAATCGCGATCCCCTCGCGCAGGGCGGCCATGTCGGCATCGCGGATATGGCGGCGATCCTCGCGCAGGTGGGCGGTGATGCCGTCGGCACCCGCGGCCTGCGCCAGAAGCGCGGCACGCAGCGGATCGGGATAGGCCGAGCCGCGCGCATTGCGCAGGGTGGCGACGTGGTCGATGTTGACGCCCAGACGCAAGGCTTTGGTCATGATGTCCTCCGGTCGGTTCGCGCGGACTATGCCCGAGGGGCGGGCCAAGGGAAAGGCTCAGTCATCGGCGGGCGGATGCGGCTGGGTGCGGCGCTCGTCGCGCTTCTCGGCCCGCTCCTCGCGCTTCGAGGCGATCTTGGCGCGGATCTTCTCGAGCCGGGCCTTGAGCCGGTGGCGGCGGCGGTTCTGATAGGCGGTGACGAGCGGCAGGGTGACGTAATAGCCCACCAGCCCCGCGGCGATCCCGGGCACCAGCCCCCCCACCAGATAGGGCAGCCAGACATCCTCGAAAAACCGCGCGAGCCCGGACCATTCGGTGTGCTCGGCGGTGAAAATCGCGATCACGTTGTGATGCAGATCGGCCCCCGCGGCCATGAAAGCCTCGGCCAGACCGCCGATGTGGTGGCGCCCGAACTCATCGCCGAGGATCAGATGGCCAAGCTTGAGCGCGACGAGGGCGATGATTGGGAAGGTCAGCGGGTTGCCGACCAGCGTGCCGATCAGCGAGGCGATGATATTCCCGCCCAGAAGCCAGGCGAGCCCCGCGGCCGCCCCCAGATGCAGGCCGAAGAACGGCGTGAAGGAGATGAAGATGCCGGCGAAGATCCCGCGTGCGATCCGGTGCGGCGGATCGGGCAGGCGGTTCACCCGGTGCTTGATATATTGCAGCGCCCGCGCCCAGCCGCCCCGCGGCCAGAAGGCCTCGCGCAGGGCGATCCAGAGGGGTCGTTTCTCGCGCCGCTTGAAGACCACCGGGCCGTCCCTTTCGCGCCTTTATCCTTGCGCCGCGGCGCGGGTTCAGGGTTTGCGGGCCAGATCCCGCAGCCGTTCGACCTGCGCCACATCCGTTTCCGCCTCGAGCGCGGTCAGAAGGGTGTGCAGATGTTCCACGTCCCGTAACTCGACCTCTATGACAAGCGAGTAAAAGTCCGGTTTCCGGTCACGGAAATGCAGGTCGGAAATATTCGCCTTCTGGCTGCCGATCAGGGTGCAGATATGGCCCAGAACGCCCGCGTCATTCGAGATCGTGAGCATCAGCGAGGCGGTATAGACCGGCGGATGCTGGCCGCTCGACCAGTGCAGATCGACCCAGCGTTCGGGCTGTTCCTCGAATTCCTCGAGCGCGGGGCAGTCGATCGCATGGATCACCACACCCTGCCCGCGATAGGTGATACCGACGATCCGCTCGCCGGGCAGCGGCTGACAGCAATCGGCGCGGTGGAAGCTCTGATCCGCCTCGAGCCCGATCACCGCACGGGTGGGCTCGACCGTCTCGGCGCCCTGCGCGGCAAGTTCGGGATAGAGCGCGCCGATCACCTCGCGCGCCGCGATCTCGGCCGAGCCGAGACGCGACAGGAGTTCGATCTCGTCGGGCAGGCCCATCGCCTTGGCTGCGGTGCGCAGGGCCTTGTCGGAGACGCGCCGCCCGACATGCTCAAACGCCACGCGCGCGAGTTCCGTGCCGAGTTTGACGAAGCGGGTGCGGTCCTCTTCGCGCAAGCTCTTGCGAATCGCGGCCTTGGCGCGGCCGGTCTCGACGATGTCGAGCCAGGTCGCCTGCGGGCGCTGCCCCGCGGCAGTGATGATCTCGACCGACTGGCCGTTCTTGAGCCGGGTCCAGAGCGGCACGCGAATGCCGTCGACCTTGGCACCGACGCAGCTGTTGCCGATCCGCGTGTGGATCGCATAGGCATAGTCGATCGGCGTCGCGCCCTTGGGCAGCTTGATGACGTCGCCCTTTGGCGTGAAGCAAAAGACCTTGTCGGAATACATCTCGAGCTTGACCGCCTCGAGGAAATCCTCGTGATCGCCCTCGGCAAACCGCTCGGTCAGCGAGGTGAGCCAGCGCGTCGGATCCACGGCAAAGGGGTTCTCGGTCTGCTCGCCATCGCGGTAGGCCCAATGCGCGGCCACGCCCGCCTCGGCCACTTCATGCATCTGCCGGGTGCGGATCTGCACCTCGACGCGCTTGCCGTCACGCCCCGAAACGGTGGTGTGGATCGAGCGGTAGCCGTTCGATTTCGGCTGGCTGATGTAATCCTTGAACCGCCCCGGCACCGAGCGCCAGCGGTGATGGATCAGGCCCAGCACGCGGTAGCAATCCATTTCCGTCCGGGTGATCACCCGAAAGCCGTAGATATCCGAAAGCCGCGAGAAGGAGAGCTGTTTCTCCTCCATCTTGCGCCAGATCGAATAGGGGCGCTTGGCGCGCCCGAACACATCGGCGTCGATCTGTGCCTCTTCCAGAAGGGCGCGGATATCGCCGGTGATCTTCGGGATCACCTCGCCCGATTCCTTCTGCAGGCTGACGAAGCGGCGGATGATCGAGATCCGCGCCTCGGGGTTCAGCACCTTGAAGGCAAGGTCCTCAAGCTCCTCGCGCATCCATTGCATGCCCATCCGGCCAGCCAGCGGCGCGAAGATCTCCATCGTCTCGCGCGCCTTCTGCGCCTGCTTTTCCGGGCGCATCGACTTGATCGTGCGCATGTTGTGCAGCCGGTCGGCGAGTTTGACGAGGATCACCCGCAGATCCTTCGACATCGCCATGAACAGCTTGCGGAAGTTTTCCGCCTGTTTGGTGGCGCTGGACGAAAGCTGCAGGTTGGTGAGCTTGGTCACCCCGTCGACAAGCTCGGCGATCTCGGGCGAGAAGAGCTCGGAGACCTCGGTATAGGTCGAACGGGTGTCCTCGATCGTGTCGTGCAGAAGGGCGGTCACGATCGTCGCATCGTCGAGCCGCATCTCGGTCAGGATTGCGGCGACGGCGACGGGATGGGTGAAATAGGGCTCGCCCGAATGCCGGAACTGCCCCTCGTGCATCTTGAGCCCATAGGCATAGGCCCGCCGGATCAGATCGGCATTGGTGCGCGGATTGTAATTGCGGACGAGGGCGATCAGGTCTTCGACGTCGATCATGCGCGCCCGTCCGCCCCCTGCAGATTACTCGCGGCCCTGAGCATCCATGAGCGCGCGCAGCATCCGCTCCTCGCTCATGTCGTCTTCTTTCGGACGGTCGATCTCGCCCGACATCAGCATCGACATCGCGTCGTCTTCCGGCTCGTCGACCTCGATCTGGGTCTGGTTGCTCTCGATCAGACGCTCGCGCAGATCGTCGGCCGACTGGGTTTCCTCGGCGATTTCGCGCAGGGCGACGACAGGGTTCTTGTCGTTGTCACGCTCGATGGTGATCGGCGCCCCGGCCGCGACTTCGCGCGCGCGGTGGGCAGCAAGCATCACCAGCTCGAAGCGGTTCGGAACCTTGTCAACGCAATCTTCGACCGTCACGCGGGCCATCGGCAACTCCAATCAGGACTTGGGAGGTGTGAAGCGCCTATTTAGGGGCAAAGGCAGGCCTTGACAAGCGCTCAATCCCCGCCAAAGGGCGCGGCAAAGGGCACCAGGGCCGCTTTTTCGGCCTCGGGCAGCGCCTCGGCTAGCTCGGCGACCGTCCGGCCCAGCACCGGATGACGCCAGCCGGGCGCGATCTCGGCGAGGGGAATCAGCACGAAAGCCCGTTCGTGCATCCGCGGATGAGGCACGATCGCGGCCTCGGGGGCAAGGCGCATCTGCTCCTCAAGCGGCAACGCGCGCCAAGCGGCATGGGTCTCGGCATCGGGCAGGATCTGCGCACCGGCGGCGATCAGATCGAGGTCGATCACCCGCGCGGCCCAGCGCTCCTTGCGGGCCCGGCCCAGCCGCGCCTCGACCCGGTGCAGCGCCGCGAGCATCTCGAGCGCGGTCATATCCGCGGTCACGACCGCGCAGGCATTGACGTAATCGGGGCCGTTCCCGGGCGGGAAGGCCGGGGACCCGTAGAACCTTGACACAACCCTGGGCTGTATGCCTTCTTCCGGCAGGACCCGAAGCGCAGACAGGAGCGTCTCGGCCGGACCGCCGGCCGCAGACGGCAGATTCGCGCCTAAGGCGATCAGGAATGCGGTATTGCACATAAAGACAGATACCCTCACGCGTGTACGGTTGCTATGCCAAGCGACAGAAATGCGGCCCGTCGGCGTATTGGGCATAGCCGTCTCTGCGTCAACCCACTCCGTGTCGTAGATGGCTCCCGGCGCCGGGCTCCCGGAAAGGACGTTTTGATGTTTTACAAAGACGAACGGCTTGCGCTGTTCATCGACGGTTCGAACCTCTACGCGGCCGCGAAGTCGCTCGGGTTCGATATCGACTACAAGCTGCTTCGACAGGAATTCGAGCGGCGCGGCAAACTGGTGCGGGCCTTCTATTACACCGCCCTGCTTGAAAACGAGGAATATTCCCCGATCCGCCCGCTCGTCGACTGGCTGCATTACAACGGTTACGCGATGGTGACCAAGCCGGCCAAGGAATACACCGACTCGATGGGCCGGCGGAAGGTCAAGGGCAACATGGACATCGAGCTTGCGGTGAATGCGATGGAACTCGCGCCGCGGCTTGATCATGCGGTGCTGTTCTCGGGCGACGGCGATTTCCGTCCGCTCGTCGAGGCGCTGCAACGGATGGGCGTGCGCGTCTCGGTCGTCTCGACGATCCGCAGCCAGCCGCCGATGATCGCCGACGAGTTGCGCCGTCAGGCCGACAATTTCATCGAGCTCGACGCGCTGCGCGACGTGATCGGCCGCCCGCCGCGCGAACCGCGCGAGCCGGAAAACGCCGAGGCCTGAGCCCCGTGCCCTGTCTCAGACATGAAAATGCCGGGCCCTCGGGTCCGGCGTTTTCGTTCATTCCATCGCCAGGATCATGTTGCGCACCACCGGATAGATCTCGCGCTCCCATTTCGAGCCGTTGAACACCCCGTAATGGCCGACATTGGCCTGCAAGTGGTGGCGCTTGAGATGCGGGCGCAGCGACGAGCACAGATCATGCGCGGCCGTGGTCTGTCCGAGCCCGCAGATATCGTCGCGCCCACCCTCGACCGTCAGCAGCGCGGTGTGCCGGATCTTCGAGGGATCGACCTTGCGCCCGCGATATTCGAACTCGCCCCGCGCCAGATCGGCCTTCTGGAACACCCGGTCGATCGTCTCGAGATAGAATTCCGCCGTCAGATCCAGCACCGCGAAATATTCGTCGTAGAAATGCTTGATCCGGCCGGCCTGCTCGAGCTCGCCCGCGGCGAGATGGTTGTAGAGCTTCTCGTGCTGCGCACGGTGGCGATCCATGTTCATCGCCATGAAGGAAAAGAGCTGCACGAAGCCCGGATAGACCTTGCGCCCGCCACCGGCATAACGCCCGGGCACCGTCGCGATCACGTTTTTCTCGAACCAGTCGAGCGGCTTTTCGTTGGCAAGATCGTTCACCGCCGTCGGGCTCTCGCGCACATCGACCGGCCCGGCCATCAGCGTCATCGTGCGCGGCGTCGCGGGGTTCTTGTCCTCCGACATCACCGCCACCGCGGCGAGCGTCTGCACACAGGGCTGGCACACCGCCAGAACATGCCCGCCCGGCCCGATCGCCTCCATGAAACGGATCACATATTCCACGTAATCCTCGACCCCGAAGGGCCCCGCCGAGCGCGGCACATCGCGGGCGTTCTTCCAGTCGGTGATATAGACGTCGTGGTCGCGGAGCAGCGTCTTGACCGTGCCCGCGAGCAGCGTCGCGAAATGCCCCGAGAGCGGCGCCGTCACCAGCACCCGCGGCTGTTCGGTGTCGATGTCGCGCTTGAAGCGCACCAGCCGCGCATAGGGCAGATCGAGCACGATCTCCTCGGTCACCGGAACCTCGCGATTCTCGACCTGCACAGTGCCGATCCCAAAGGCCGGGCGCTCATGCGTCAGCCGGAAGCGCGAGACCATCTCCATCAGCGCCGCGTGACTGCGCCAGAGCCCCCCGAAAGGCCCCGCCCCCCCACCCGTCACCCGCGGCGAGAAGTTGAGCGAGGTCAGCGCCGCCGTTCGCAAAGGGGCGAAAATATCATCAAGAGACTGGTAGGCTGCATAAAGCATGGCGTTTCCTTCAGGGACTCAGCGAAAAGGCTTGGCTCTTCCCCGTCAAGCCTGCGACAAAAATCAGCAGATGCGCAGCATTTGACAGTATCGGAGCCACGATGGGACAAGCGACGCTTACAATTTCATCAAAAAACTACTCGTCCTGGTCGTTGCGCGGGTGGTTGTTGTGCAAGATGGCAGGCCTCGACTTCAATGAGACGATGGTCGACCTCTCGGATGCCGGTGTGCGGCAAGAGCTGCTGTTGCTCTCGCCCTCGGTTCTGGTGCCGCGGCTGACCCATGGCAAGGTCGATGTCTGGGACACGCTCGCCATTGCCGAATATCTCTACGAGATCTTCCCCAAGGCCGGCCTCTTCCCCGCCGACATCGCCGCGCGCGCGCATTGCCGCGCCGTGGCGGGCGAGATGCATTCGGGCTTCTACAATCTGCGCTCGGCGCTGCCGATGAACCTCAAGGCGCGTCACGAGAGCTTCAAGATCTTCTCCGGTGCGCGCCCCGATGTGGAGCGCGTCAAGGCGATCTGGCTCGAATGCCTGGCGACCTATGGCGGCCCGTTCCTCTTCGGCAAGACGCCGACCGTGGCCGATGCGATGTATGCCCCGGTCTGCACCCGCTTCCGCACCTATTCGGTGCCGCTCGAGACCCGTCTCGACACCTATGTCGAGACGATCCTGAGCTGGGCGCCGATGGTGGAATGGACCGAAGGCGCGCTGGCCGAGCCCGAGGAGATCGAGGAGCTCGAGGTCGAGTTCTGATCCCAGCCCACACAACGGCCGGGGTGGACGAGGCGCGCGCCGCGCATTAGGTCTGGTGCGACCAAGGAGAGCGCGATGAAGCCAGCCCTGACCCTCTATCTCGCCGCGCCGCGCGGCTTCTGCGCGGGTGTCGATCGCGCGATCAAGATCGTCGAGATGGCGATCGAGAAATGGGGCGCGCCGGTCTATGTGCGCCACGAGATCGTGCACAACAAATTCGTGGTCGACGGGCTGCGCGACAAGGGTGCGGTCTTCGTCGAGGAGCTTGACGAATGCCCCGCCGACCGCCCCGTCATCTTCTCGGCCCATGGTGTGCCCAAGGCGGTGCCCGCCGAGGCCGAGCGGCGTCAGATGATCTATGTCGATGCCACATGCCCGCTGGTCAGCAAGGTCCATATCGAGGCCGAGCGGCATCACGAAGAGGGCCTGCAGATGGTGATGATCGGTCACGCCGGTCACCCCGAAGTACTTGGCACCATGGGGCAATTGCCCGCGGGTGAAGTTCTGCTTGTGGAAACGGTCGAGGATGTCGCGCGCCTTGATCCGCGCGACCCGGACCGCCTCGCCTGGATCACCCAGACGACGCTTTCGGTCGATGACACGGCCGAGGTGGTCGCGGCGCTGCAGGCGCGGTTTCCGGCCATCGTCGGCCCCGCCAAGGACGACATCTGCTATGCCACCACCAACCGGCAGGCCGCGGTCAAGGCGATCGCGCCGAAGATCGCAGCACTTCTGGTGATCGGGGCGCCGAACAGCTCGAACTCGCGCCGTCTCGTCGAGGTCGGCCGCGCCGCGGGCTGCAGCTATTCGCAGCTCGTGCAGCGCGCGACCGACATCGACTGGCGCGCGCTCGAGGGCATCGCCTCGGTCGGCGTCACCGCCGGGGCCTCGGCGCCGGAGGTGCTCATCAACGAGGTGATCGACGCCTTCCGCGAGCGTCATGACCTCACTGTCGAACTGGTCGAGACCGCGCGCGAAGACATCGAATTCAAGGTTCCCCGCGTGTTGAGGATCCCGGCATGAGCATCGAGTTTCTGCTGACCGCCTTCGTCGTTTGCCTCGCGCCGGGGATCGGCGTCGTCTACACGCTCTCGACCGCGCTCGGCCAAGGCTTCCGCGCCGGGTTCTGGGCGGCGCTTGGCTGCACCATCGCGACGCTGGTGCATCTGGGCGTGGCGATGGCGGGACTCGCCGCGGTGCTGCACACCTCGGCGGTGCTGTTCCAGACGCTGAAATATGCGGGCGTCGCTTACCTTCTCTGGATGGCATGGGGCACGCTCAAAGGCACCGGCGGCCTGCAGGTCGAGGCGGCCGCCGCGCAGCCCGTCGCGCGGCTCGTCGGCCGGGGCATCATGCTCAATCTGCTCAATCCGAAACTTCCGATGTTCTTCCTCGCCTTCCTGCCGCAATTCATGGCGCCCACCGATGGCCTTGGCGTCATGGGCGCGCTTGGCGTGGCCTTCGCCGCGATGACATTCGCGGTCTTCCTCGGCTATGCGGCGCTCGCCGCCTCCGGCCGGCAGGCGGTGCTGAGCCGCCCCACCGTCACCGCCTGGATGCGCCGCGCCTTTGCCGCGAGCTTTGCCGCCCTCGGCCTGCGCCTCGCGCTGGAGCGCGCCTGATGCCCGAATTGCATGCCTGGACAGATGGCGCCTGCTCCGGCAACCCCGGCCCCGGGGGCTGGGGGGTGCTGATGCGCGCGATGGAGGGGGCGGCCGTGCTCAAGGAGCGCGAGCTGAATGGCGGCGAGGCCGACACCACCAACAACCGAATGGAACTGCTCGCCGCGATCAGCGCGCTCGAGGCCCTGACCCGAGACACGGAAATCACCATCACCACCGACAGCGCCTATGTGAAGAACGGCGTCACCAGTTGGATCTTCGGCTGGAAGCGCAACGGCTGGCGCACCGCCGACAAGAAGCCGGTGAAGAACATCGACCTGTGGCAGCGGCTCGATGCCGCGCAGGCCCGCCACAAGGTCACTTGGAAATGGATCAAGGGCCATGCCGGTCACGCCGAAAACGAGCGCGCGGATGAGCTCGCGCGTGCCGGAATGGCCCCCTTCAAGGGCGCGAAATAACCCGCTAGCATCGCCCGCAACCAAGGGGGCGCCATGGCGGGGGATCAGCATCCGGTTCTGGACTATCTCGTGACGCTGCCGATCGGCGTGGCGCTCGATTACGTCTCGGTTCTCGTTTTCGCACTGACCGGGGCGCTGGTCGCATCGCGCAACCTGCTCGATCTGGTGGGCTTCATCTTCATCGCCGCGCTGACCGCGGTGGGCGGCGGCACGATCCGCGATCTGCTTCTGGGCCGCGATCCGGTCTTCTGGGTCGGGCGGCCCGATCTGATCGTGATGATTGCCGCGGCCGCCGTCGTGGTTTTCTTCACCGCGCATCTGCTGGAAAACCGCTATCGCACGCTTCTGTGGCTCGATGCGGCGGCGCTGGCCGTCGCCGTGCCCGCGGGGGTGGCGGTCACCATGGGGCTCGGGCATGGGCCGGTGATCGTGCTGATCATGGGGGTGGTGACTGGATCGTTCGGCGGGCTGATGCGCGACGTGGTGTGCAACGAGGTGCCGCTGGTGCTCAAACAGGGCGAGCTTTACCTGAGCTGCGCCTTTGCGGGATCGGCCACGGCGCTTGGCGTCACCGCCCTCGGCGCGCCCGGCCTGCCCGCGATGCTCGCCTGCGGAGCGGTCACCTTCCTTTTGCGCGCGGGCTCGCTGCACTGGGGCTGGAAACTGCCGGTCTACAAACCCCGCCCGCCGCGGCGCCCGAGCTGATCACTGAAAAAGATGCAGCACGAGCGGCGCCAGAAACGCCGTGAGCACCGCATTGAGCCCCATCCCGATCGAGGCGAAGGCGCCCGCGGTATCATGCACCTGGAAGGCGCGCGCCGTGCCGATACCATGCGCGGCGACCCCGGTGGCAAAGCCCCGCGCCCGCCAGTCCCTAAGCCCCAGCGCATTCAGCATCGGCGTGACGAAGATCGCCCCGATCATGCCGGTGAGCAGCACCAGCACCGCGGTCAGCGTGGGCTGGCCGCCGAGGCTCTCGGAAATGCCGATGGCCACCGGCGCCGTCGCCGATTTCGGCGCGAGCGTCGCCAGCAGCACCGCATCGGCACCCAGAAGCTTGGCGATGCCAAGCGCCGAGGCCACCGCCGTGAACGACCCCGCGAAAAGCGCCACGAGGATCGGCACCAAGGCCCGGCGCACCTTGGGCAGGTTCGTGTGCAGCGGGATCGCGAGGCAGACCGTCGCCGGCCCGAGCATGAAATGCACGAATTGGGCGCCCTCGAAATAGCTCTGATAGGGGGTGCCCGTCGCGGTCAGCAGCACCGCGAGAAAGACCACGGCGAGCATCACCGGATTGGCAAAGGGCGAGCGCCGCGAGAAGCGGAAGATCGCATCGCCCGCCCAATAGGCAAAGAGCGTCGCGGTGAGCCACAGAAGCGGCTTCGACGCGAGATAGGACCAGATCAGCGCGGCGTCAGTCATCGGGTTCGCTCCCGATCAGGCGGGCGGCCCATGTGAAGGCCACAGCGCCGACGACGATGGCCGCGAGCGTCGAGACGACGAGCGAGACGGCGAGCGCCGCGCCATGCGCCACCAGCGTCGGGATATGCGCGACGACGCCCACGCCCGCGGGCACGAAGAGAAGCGAGAGATGATTGAGCAGCCCCTGCGCGGTCGGCCGCACCAGCTCCTTCAGCCGCTGCGAGAGCATCAGCGCCGCCACCATCCCGAGCATCCCCAGAACCGGCCCGGGCAAAGGAAGATGAAGCGCGCGCGAGATCACCTCGCCCGCCAATTGAAACGCCAGAATGATCGCCAATGCCGGAACCATGATCGCCCCTTTCGCCGCCCCCGTTTTCGCGGGCGCCAAGCTACGCCCCTTTGCCGCGCCCCGAAAGACGGAAATCGCGGCGATGTTTCGCGCATATCTTGTGGATAACCGCACCCAAACCGCCAGATCGTGGGGCGTGACGTTGACTCGGGCGCCACGCCCCACGACACTCGGGATCCAGAGAGGAATCGGAAAGGCCCCCGGATTGCGCTTCACCCGCCTGCGACTGAACGGCTTCAAGAGCTTCGTCGACCCGACGGATCTGGTGATCCATGACGGGTTGACCGGCGTCGTCGGGCCCAATGGCTGCGGCAAGTCGAACCTGCTCGAGGCTTTGCGCTGGGTGATGGGCGAAAACCGCCCCTCGGCGATGCGCGGCGGCGGGATGGAGGACGTGATCTTCGCCGGGGCCGCCACCCGTGGCGCGCGCCATTTCGCCGAGGTCTCGCTCTCGATCGACAACACCGAACGCCTCGCGCCTTCGGGGTTCAACGATGCCGACAGCGTCGAGATCGTGCGCCGGATCACCCGCGATGCGGGCTCGGCCTATAAGGTCAACACCAAGGATGTGCGCGCGCGCGACGTGCAGATGCTGTTTGCGGACGCCTCCACCGGCGCGCACAGCCCCGCGCTCGTGCGGCAGGGGCAGATTTCCGAGCTGATCAACGCCAAACCCAAGGCGCGCCGCCGGATCCTCGAGGAAGCCGCCGGGATTTCCGGGCTCTATCAGCGTCGCCATGAAGCCGAGCTTAAGTTGGGCGGGGCGGAACAAAACCTGCTACGGGTCGACGACGTAATCGAGCAACTCGGCACCCAGCTGGCGCAGTTGGCGCGGCAGGCAAGGCAGGCCGCGCGCTATCGCGAGATCGGGGCCGAGCTGCGCCGCTCCGAGGGGATGCTGTTCTATCGGCGCTGGCGCGAGGCGGATCTGGCGTGGCTCGAGGCCGAGGGGGCGCTGCGCGCGGTGATGCAGGGCGCGGCCCAGGCCGAGATGGCCGCGCGCGCCGCTGCCAAGGCGCGGGCCGAGCATGACGAGGCGCTGCCGCCGCTGCGCGAGGAAGAGGCGATTGCCGGGGCGATCCTGCAGCGCCTCGTGCTGCAGCGCGATCAGCTCAGCGATCAGGAGGCGCAGGCGGCCGCGAAGATCGAGACGCTCAAGAACCGGATCCTGCAGCTCGACCGCGACATGGAGCGCGAGGCGGGGCTGAACCGCGATGCCGGCGAGACGATCGAGCGGCTCGACTGGGAGATGAACCAGCTCGGCAAGGCGGCCGAGGGCCATGACGACAAGCTCGAGGCGGCGGCGGATCAGGCGGCGGAGGCCGCGCAGGTGCTGGCCGATCGTGAAGCGGTGCTAAGCGAGCTGACCGAGGATGTAGCCCGGCTTTCGGCGCGGCACCTCTCGGCACAGCGTCTGGTCGCCGATACCCGCGCCAGCGCCGAGAAATCCGAGGCCGAGTCCGAACGCGCCGAGATCGCCGCCGAGACGGCGGCCGAGGCGCTGGAGCGTGCCGCCGAGGCGTTCGAGGCCGCGCAAGCCGCGTCCGAGGAGGCGCAGGAGGCAGCCGAGCTTGCCGAAGAGGCGCTGGCCGCCGCCGAAGAGGCCCGCAGCGAGGTGCAGGCCCGCGAATCGACCGCCCGTGCGGCGCGGTCCGAGGCCGAGGGCGAGGCCGGCGCGCTGCGCGCCGAAGTGGCGGCGCTCGCGCGTCTCGTCGAGCGCGAGGCGGCGACCGGGCATCAATTGCTCGACCGCGTGCGGGTCGATCGCGGCTATGAGGCGGCGCTTGGTGCGGCGCTGGCCGACGATCTGCGCGCCCCCGAGGTCGAGGGCGAGGCGGCCTCGGGCTGGGGCCTCCTGCCCGATTACGAGGTCGCACAGCCGCTGCCGGTGGGGGTCGAGCCGCTTTCGGCCCATGTCGAGGTGCCCGATGTGCTGCGCCGCCGGATTGCGCAAATCGGTCTGGTGGCCGATGCCGAGGAAGGCGCGCGGCTGCAGCACCAGTTGCGCCCCGGGCAGCGGCTGGTCAGTCAGGCGGGCGATCTGTGGCGCTGGGACGGGTTCCGCGCGGGCGCCGAGGATGCGCCCACCGCCGCCGCGCTGCGCCTGCAACAGCTCAACCGCCTCGTCGAGCTCAAGCGCGACCTCGAAGAGGTGGCCGCCCGTGCGACCGGCGCCGCACAGGCGCATGAGGCCCTGACCCGCCAGCTCGCCGATGCGAGCGCGGCCGATGCCCGCGCCCGCGAGGCGCGGCGTCTGGCCGATCAGCGAGTGGCAGAGGCGGGCCGGGCGCTCAGCCGGGCCGAGGCCGATCGCGCGATCTCGGCCGGCAAGCTGGAGAATGCGCGCCTGGCCACCGCGCGGCACGACGAAACCGCGACGGCCGCGCGCACCGCGCAGGCCGAGGCCGAGGCACAGGCCGCCGCCCTGCCCGATCTCGAGGCCGCGCGCGGCGAGGTCGATGCGATCAAGATGACGGTCGAGGCGGCGCGGGTCACGATGATCACCCGCCGTTCGGCGCATGACGAGATCCGCCGCGAGGGCGAGGCCCGCCTGCGCCGCCGGCAGGAGGTCACCAAGGAGCTGTCTGGCTGGCGCCATCGTCTGGAAACCGCCGAGAAGCGCAGCGCGGAACTCGCCGCCCGCCGCGAGGACAGTCAGGCCGAGCTCGAGGAGGCGATGGAGATCCCCGCCGAGCTCGCCGAGAAACGCGCCGAGCTGAGCGAGGCGATCGCGGATGCCGAGGCCCGCCGGGCCGCCGCGCAGGACCGCCTGTCGGAGGCCGAGGGCGCCGCGCGCGAGGCGCAGATCGCCGAGCGCGATGCCGAGCGTCTGGCCGGCGAGGCGCGCGAGGGCCGCGCCCGTGCCGAGACCCGGCTCGAGGCCGCCCGCGCCACGCTCGCGCAGACCGCCGAACGGATCGCCGAGGCGCTCGACACCACGCCCGAGGCGCTCTTGGAGACGCTCGACGCCGACCCGGAGGCGATGCCCGGATCGGAGGCGCTCGAGATCGAGGTCGCCCGCCTCAAGCGCAGCCGCGAGGCGCTCGGCGCGGTCAACCTGCGCGCCGAGGAGGACGCCCGTTCGGTGCAGGAAGAGCATGACACGCTGGTCAAGGAAAAGGCCGATCTGGAGGAGGCGATCCGCAAGCTGCGCGCGGGCATCGCGGGCCTCAACCGCGAGGGGCGCGAGCGGCTGCTGACCGCCTTCGAGCAGGTGAACGACAGTTTCCGCACCCTTTTCACGCACCTTTTCGGCGGCGGTCAGGCGAACCTGCAACTGGTCGAGAGCGACGACCCGCTCGAGGCCGGCCTCGAGATCATGTGCCAGCCGCCGGGCAAGAAGCTCTCGACGCTCTCGCTTCTCTCGGGTGGCGAGCAGACGCTCACAGCAATGGCGCTCATTTTCGCGGTCTTCCTCGCCAATCCGGCGCCGATCTGCGTGCTCGACGAGGTCGACGCGCCGCTCGATGACGCGAACGTCACCCGTTTCTGCGATCTGCTGGACGAGATGACGCGGCGCACCGACACGCGGTTCCTGATCATCACCCACCACGCGGTGACGATGAGCCGGATGGATCGTCTCTTCGGTGTCACGATGCAGGAGCAGGGTGTGAGCCAGCTCGTCTCGGTCGACCTCAAACGCGCCGAACAACTCGTCGCCTGATCTGGTCAAGCCCGGCCCGAGCCCCTAAGGTCGGCGCGAACGACGGAGGGACAGATGCAACAGGCAATCCTCGGCGCCCTGATCGCGCCGCTGATCGGGCTCGGGGCCGCGCAGGCGCAGGTCGTGGGCGACCCGGATGTGGTGCAGAACCTGCTGCAGGCCTATGGCCTTCAGGTGACGCAAGATACCGACAGCGTCGGCGATCCGCTGCTCTCGACCCGGATCGAGGGCACCAATTTCGATGTCTATTTCTACAGCTGCGAAGACGGCCCCTGCCAGTCGATCCAGTTCTCGGCCGGTTTCGACCTCGACCAGCCGATGAGCGCCTCGACGATCAACGAATGGAACCGCGACAAGCGTTTCGGCAAGGCCTTCCTCGACGACGAGGGCGACCCTCATATCGAATATGACATCAACCTCGATTACGACGGGGTCGGCGCCAAGAACTTCGACGATACGATCGACCTGTGGCGCGTCGTGCTCGCCGATTTCCGTGACTTCATCGACTGGTAAGGAAAGAACATGTCCAAGATCGAAACCCGTCTGGCCGAGCTCGGCATCACCCTGCCTGCGGCCCCGATGCCCGCGGCGAATTACGTGCCCTTCGTGCGCACCGGCGCCCATCTCTTCATCTCGGGTCAGATCTCGGCCGGCCCCGAGGGGATGATCAAGGGCAAGCTCGGCGCCGGCATGGATGTGGCCGAAGGGGCCGCCGCGGCACGGTTCTGCGGGCTTGCGCTGATTGCGCAGGCGCAGGCCGCGCTCGGCGATCTCGACAAGATCAAACGGGTGGTGAAACTCGTCGGTTTCGTCAATTCCACGGCCGAATTCACCGATCAGCCCGAGGTGATCAACGGCTGTTCCGATCTGATGGTCGAGGTCTTCGGCGAGGCCGGGCGTCATGCCCGCTCGGCGGTCTCGGCGGCGAGCCTGCCGCGCGGCGTCGCGGTCGAGATCGAGGCGATCTTCGAGGTCGAATGATGACCGATCCCATGCCCGTCGCGGCCCTGACCCTCGCCCCGGTGGCGCTCGACCCGGCCTTTCTGCGCCTGCCGATCGCGCATCGGGCGCTGCATGATCGCGCCGCCGGGCGCCCCGAGAACAGCCGTGCGGCGATCCGGGCGGCGGTGGCGGCGGGCTATGGGATCGAGATCGACATCCAGCCCTCGGCCGAGGGCGTGCCGATGGTGTTTCACGACTATGACCTGAAGCGCCTGACCGGCGTTTCGGGCCGGATCCGGGGCCTGAGCGCGGCCGAGCTTGGCGCGACGCGTCTCCTCGATGCCGAGGACGGCATTCCGACTCTGGCCGAGGTGCTGCAGATCGTGGGGGGCCGGGTGCCTTTGCTGATCGAGCTCAAGGATCAGGACGGCGGCATGGGCCCCACGGTCGGGCCGATGGAACGCGCCGTGGCCGCCGAACTTGCGGGCTATGACGGTCCGCTCGCGGTGATGTCCTTCAACCCCCATGCGATCGCGGCCTTCCGCGCGGCGGCACCGGGGATTGCAGTCGGACTCACCACCTCGGCCTATGCGCCGGCGGACTGGACGCTCCTGCCCGCCGCCACCTGCGCCCATCTGCGCGAGATCCCCGATTTCGAGGCGCTCGGCGCGTCCTTCATCTCGCATGAGGCCTCCGATCTCGGGCGCACCCGGGTCGGCGCGCTCAAGGCTGCGGGCGCGGCGATCCTGTGCTGGACGATCCGCTCGCCCGAGGCCGAGGCTGCCGCGCGCCATGTGGCGCAGAACGTGACCTTCGAGGGCTATGCCGCGCTGATCCCGGCCCCTTGACGCTGCAGCGCGGCGCCCCATCCTTGGCGGATGAGCGAAGCCTTTGAAATCACGCTGGCCTCCAGCGTTTCGGACATCCCGGCCGAGGTCTGGGACGCCTGCGCCTGCCCCGAGGCGGTTGCGGGCGGGCGGCCGTTCGATCCGTTCAGCACCCACCGCTTCCTGAGCGCACTCGAGGCCTCGGGCTCGGTCGGTCCCGGCACCGGATGGGAGCCGCGCCCGGTGATCGCCAAGCGCGGCGGCGAGGTTCTGGGCGTGGCACCCCTCTACGTGAAATCGCATTCCCAGGGCGAATATGTCTTCGATCACGGCTGGGCCGATGCGTTCGAGCGCGCGGGCGGGCGCTATTATCCGAAACTGCAATGCGCGGTGCCGTTCACGCCGGTCCCCGGTCGGCGTCTGCTCACCAAACCCGGGCACGAGACCGAAGCCGGCGCGGCCCTTCTCGCCGGGATGGCGCAGATCGCCGAAGGCGCTGGCGTCAGTTCGGTCCATGTCACCTTCTGCGCCGAGGCCGAGGCCGCACTTGGCGAAGGCGCAGGTTACTTGCCCCGCACCGGCCAGCAATATCACTGGCTCAACCGCGGCTACGGGACTTTCGACGACTTTCTCGCCGATCTCGCCTCGCGCAAGCGCAAGGCGATCCGCAAGGAACGCGCGCGCGCGGCCGGGTTCGGCGGCACGATCCGGGCGCTCACCGGCGATGCGATCACCCCCGCGCATTGGGCGGCGATGTGGGACTTCTATCAGGATACCGGCGCGCGCAAATGGGGTCGGCCCTACCTCACCCGCGCCTTCTTCGACGCCTTGCACGAGATGCGCGACGACGTGCTCCTGATCCTCGCCGAACGCGACGGGCGGGCTGTTGCGGGCGCGCTCAACTTCATCGGGCGCGAGGCGCTCTTCGGGCGCTACTGGGGCTGCCTCGAGGATCACGCCTTCCTGCATTTCGAGCTCTGCTATCACCAGGCGGTCGACTGGGCGATCGCGCGGGGCCTCGCCCGCGTCGAGGCCGGCGCGCAGGGCGATCACAAGCTCGCCCGTGGCTATCTGCCGGTCACGACCTTCTCGGCGCATTGGATCGCCCATCCCGGCCTGCGTCGCGCGGTCGCCGAATTCCTGAGTGCCGAGCGCGACGCGGTGGCCGAGGAGATCGAGGCGCTGACGGAGCTCGGGCCATTTCGCAGCGCCTGAGGGAACCCCGCACGGACCCGCCGCGTTTCCTTTCCCTCAACGAACCGGAAAGGACCGCGCGACATGGACAGCTTCGACCTCGGACAACTCGACAGCCTGATCACTCAGGCGAGGATCGACACCGCCCTCGCCTTCGCGCTGAACCTGATCTACGTCGCCGCGATTGCGATCGCGACCTTCGTCGTCGCCGGCTGGCTGCGCCGCCGCATCACGGCACTCGCCGCGCGTCATCCGCGGCTCGATCCGACGCTGTTCGGCTTTCTCGGCAATCTGGCCAAGTATTTCGTCCTCGCCATGGGCACGATCTTCGTGCTCAACCGCTTCGGCATCCAGACCGCCTCGCTCGTGGCGGTGATCGGTGCGGCGGGTCTTGCCATCGGTCTGGCGCTGCAGGGCACGCTGAGCAATCTCGCCGCGGGGGTTATGATCGTGCTCTTCCGTCCGTTCCGCGTGGGCCAGTATATCGAGGCGGGCGACAGCGCGGGGACGGTGGTCGAGATCGCGCTCTTCTATACCGAGCTGCGCACCTATGACGGGCTGCAGATCATCGTGCCCAATGGCGATATCTGGTCCTCGTCGATCAAGAATTACTCGGCCAACGAGACCCGGATGGTCGATCTGCAACTGGGGGTGAGCTATGACACCGACCTGCGCCGCGCGCGGGCCGCTCTGGAGCGGATCGCCGCCTCGGACCCGCGCATCCTCGCCGAGCCCGCCCCCTTCATCAAGGTCAAGGAACTTGGCGACAGCTCGGTCGATTTCGTTTTTCGCGTCTGGTCGAAGAGTTCCGATTGGTGGGCCCTCAAATGCGACCTGACCGAGGAGATCAAGGGCGAGTTCGACGCCAATGAAATCGGGATCCCCTTCCCGACGCGGACCCTCGTCGTCGAGGGCAACGACAAGACCGGCGGCGGCAAGACCGGCGGTGCGGTCCCCGAGCCCAAGATGAACTGATCCGCAACGACAAAAGGCCCGCGCCGGGGCGCGGGCCTTTCGAGGATCGTCGTGCCGCTCACATCGCGGCCAGAAGCCCCTCGCCCGCCGAGGCCTCGCAGGTGCCCGGGCTCTCTTCACGGTGCAGGATCTTCACGACCCCGTCCTCGACCAGCATCGCATAGCGCGCCGAGCGGTTGATGAGCCCCGCGGGCGGCGCGCTAAACTCCATCCCGATCGCGGTGGTGAAGGCCGATTCCGCATCCGCGAGCATCGTGATGCCGGCCGCGCTGGCGCCGGTCGCCTCGCCCCAGGCCTTCATCACGAAGGGATCGTTGACCGAGATGCAGAGGATCTCGTCCACGCCCTTTTCGGCGAATTTATCCTTGGTGCGGATGAAGCTCGGCACATGCGCCGTGGTGCAGACGCCCGTATAGGCGCCGGGCACGGCAAAGAGGACCACCTTGCGGCCCTTCATCTTGTCGCCGAGGCTGACGCCCTCGGGGCCATTGTCGCCCGCCCGCAGCAGCGTGGCGCCGGGAAGCACGTCCCCAACCGTAATACTCATGCCGATCTCCCTGTCGCGTTGCATAAGATTGCCCGCAGGATATAGGGTCGGCGCGCAATGTGACCAGAGGTGGAATGATGGCCGAGATCAGGGGCGGGATCGTGATCCTGGGCGGGGGACAGGCGGCGGCCTCGATGGCGGCGAAGCTGCGCGCGCTCGGCTATGTCGGGCCGGTGACGGTGATCGGCGAGGAACCGCTCGCCCCCTATCAGCGCCCGCCTCTGTCGAAGGCCTATCTGCTGGGGCAAATGCCGGTCGAGCGGCTGACCCTGCGGGCCGAGGACTGGTGGGCCGCCAATGACATCGCGCTGCTGACGGGGGTTCATGTCGAGGCGATCGACCGCGCGGCCAAGGTGCTGCGCTCGGGAACCGAGGTGATCGGCTACGATCAGCTCGCGCTCTGCACCGGCGCCATGCCGCGGCGCCTGCCCGCCGCGATCGGTGGCGATCTGCCCGGCGTGCATGTCGTGCGGTCGCTGGCGGACGTCGACGAGATGGCGGGCGAGTTCACTCCCGGGCGGCATCTGGTCGTGGTCGGCGGCGGCTATATCGGGCTCGAGGCCGCGGCGGTGGCGCGCAAGCTCGGGCTCGAGGTCACGCTGATCGAGGCCGCGCCGCGCATCCTCGGCCGGGTCGCCTGCGCCGAGACGGCGGCGGCGGTCCGCGCCCTGCATACCGCGCAGGGCGTGACCATTCTCGAAGGCACCGGGCTCAAGCGCCTGACGGGCGAGACCTGCGTGACCGGCGTCGAGCTGGCGGACGGCCGCACCCTGCCCGCCGATTTCGTCATCACCGGCATCGGCGTCACGCCCGAGACCGCACTGGCGCAGGCCGCGGGCCTGAGCTGCGAGAACGGGATCGCCGCCGACGCGCAGGGGCGCACCTCGGATCCGGCGATCTGGACCGCGGGCGACTGCGCTTCTTTCCCCGGACCGGACGGGCGGATGCGCCTCGAATCGGTCGGCAATGCGATCGACATGGCCGAACTCGTGGCCGAGAACATGCTCGGCGCCGGCAAGAGCTATGTGCCCAAACCCTGGTTCTGGTCGGATCAATACGATGCGAAGCTGCAGATCGCGGGCCTCAACACCGGCTATGACCGGGTGATCACGCGGCGCGGCGAGGGCGAAAGCTTCTGGTATTTCCGCGGCCCGCGGCTGATCGCGGTCGATGCGCTGAACGATGCGCGCGCCTATATGGTCGGCAAGCGGCTGATCGAGGGCGGCAGCGCCGTCACCCCCGAGCAGATCGAGGCGGCCACCGACCTCAAGGCGCTGATGAAATGAGGATCATCGGCGGTGACCGGCGGGGCCTGAAGCTCGCCGATGTGGGCGAGGGCGATATGGCTGCGCATCTGCGCCCGACGACCGACCGGGTGCGCGAGTCGATCTTCAACCTGTTGATCAACGGCACCCATGGCAATCCGGTGCCGGGCGCACGGGTGCTCGATCTCTTCGCGGGCACCGGCGCGCTCGGGCTCGAGGCGCTCTCGCGCGGGGCGGCCCGCGTGGCCTTCGTCGATGACGGCACCGCGGCGCGCGCGCTTTTGCGCCAGAACATCGAGAAGATGCGCGCGATGGGCGTGACCGATGTCTGGCGCCGCGATGCGACCAACATGGGCCCCTGCCGCGGCGCGGGCTATGACCTGATCTTTCTCGACCCGCCCTATGGCCTGGGCCTGGGCGAACGCGCGCTGGCGTCGTGCCTCGAGCACGGCTGGATCGCCCCCGGCGCGATGGTGGTCTGGGAGGAGAACACCACCCCCATCGTCCCGGCGCCCCTCGAAGAAATCGACCAACGCAAATATGGCGACACGCTCGTCACCCTCGCCCGGATGCCCGCATGATCGCCCCCCGAAAAACAGCTGCCGTTCTTTTCGATTGCGACGGTGTGCTCGTCGACAGCGAACCCGCGACCTTCCTGCTGCTGCAAGAGGAATTCGCCGCGCAAGGCCTGCATATGAGCATCCCCGAGATGGAGCTGATGTTCATCGGCGGCACGATCGAGGGCGTGCGGCGGCAGGCGAACGCGATGGGCGCGGCCTTCGCCGAGGATTGGGCGGATCACTACTACGCCAGGCTCTACGCCCGCCTGCGTGCAGGCACGAACCTCATGCCCGGCGTGCCCGAACTGCTCGACCGCCTCGACGCGGCGGGCATCCCCTATGCAGTGGGCTCGAACGGGCGGATGGCCAAGATGGAGGCGACGCTGGGCCAGCATCCGGCGGTCCGCGCGCGGCTAGAAGGGCGGATGTTCTCTGGTCAGGAACTGGGCGCACCCAAACCCGCTCCCGACCTCTACCTGCACTGCGCAAAGGTCCTCGGCGTTCCGCCCGAGACTTGCGTGGTGATCGAGGACAGCGCGACCGGCGCCCGCGCCGCCGCCGCCGCAGGAATGCGCTGCCTTGGCTATGCGCCGCATGGCCCCAACCCGCGCCTCGCCGCCGAGGGCGCCGAACTCTTCGCCGATATGGCGCAGGTCCCGGCCCTGATCGGGCTCTGATCCCCCATCATCTGTGCCGAAATATCCCGGGGAGTCGCGGCATTGCCGCGACGGGGCAGAGCCCCCCGGCGCTCGCCGTTCAGGCCCAGGTCGGATGGAACCGGTTCGCGGGCGACAGCGTGAAGATCTCGCAGCCATCCGCCGTCACCCCAACCGAATGCTCAAACTGCGCGCTCAGCGACTTGTCGCGCGTCACCGCGGTCCAGTCGTCGGCCAGAACCTTGGTCTCGGGGCGGCCGAGGTTCACCATCGGCTCGATGGTGAAGAACATCCCCTCTTCCAGCACCGGCCCCGAGCCCTTGCGCCCGTAATGCAGCACGTTCGGCGGGGCATGGAAGACACGGCCGAGCCCATGGCCGCAGAAATCGCGCACCACCGACATCCGATGCCCTTCCACGAAGGCTTGGATGGCATGGCCGATATCGCCGAAAGTATTGCCCGGCCGCACCTGCTCGATCCCGATCATCAGCGAGTCGTGGGTGACCTGGATCAGCCGCTCGGCCTTGCGGCTCAGGTTGCCCGCCACATACATCCGCGAGCTGTCGCCATACCAGCCGTCGAGGATCACGGTCACGTCGATGTTCAGGATATCGCCATCCTTGAGCACCTTGTCGCCCGGGATGCCATGGCACACCACATGGTTCACCGAGATGCACGAGGCGTGCTTGTAACCGCGATAGCCGATCGTGGCCGAGACCGTGCCCAGTTCGTTCACCCGGCCGCGGATGAAATCGTCGAGCACACCGGTGGTCACGCCCGGCGCCACAAGATCGGCGACCTCGTCGAGGATCCGTGCCGCCGCGAGGCCCGCCGCATGCATTCCCTCGAAATCGGCTTGCTCGTAAATCCGGATGCCGTCTTTCGTGACCCGGCCGCGGGCGTCTTCCACTGGCGTTCTCCTCGAATGATCCGGGCCTTACTTAGTCACAAAAGCGGGCCTTGGCCAGAGCTGGGCTTTTCCGCCGCGGTGAGGCGTCCTATACCGTTTCGCAAAGGAGGCCAAAGATGCCCAATCCCACCGCCGCCATCCTGATCATCGGGGACGAGATCCTCACCGGCCGCACCCGCGAGGGCAACGCCCATTTCCTCGCCGGCGAACTGGCCCGCGCGGGCATCACCCTGCGCCAGATCCGGGTGATCCCCGACGATCACGCGACCATCGTCGCCTGCGTGCGCGAGCTTTCCGCCGGCCACGATCAGCTTTTCACCTCGGGCGGCATCGGCCCGACCCATGACGACATCACGGCGGACGCGGTGGCCGAGGCCTTCGGGCGCACGATCGGCGTGCGCGACGACGCCCGCGAGATCCTCGCGCGCCATTACGCCGCGCGTGGGGTCGAGTTCACCGAGGCGAGGATGCGCATGGCCCGCATCCCCGAAGGCGCGGCGCTGATCGACAACCCGGTCTCGGCCGCGCCCGGCTTCTCGGTCGGGAATTGCCACGTCATGGCCGGGGTGCCGAACATCTTTCAGGCGATGGTGATGGGCCTTCTGCCGCGGCTGCAGGGCGGTGCGCCGCTGATCAGCCGCAACTGGCAGCTCATGATCGCCGAGGCCGCGGTGGCCGATCAGCTCCGCGCACTCGCCGAGGCCCATCCCGGGGTCTCCTTCGGCTCCTATCCCTTCGTGAACGATGCCGGCCAATACGGCACCAACCTCGTGGCACGCGGCACCGATCTGGCCGCTGTCGAGGCCGCCCACGCGGCGCTCCGTGCCACATTTCCGGAGGGCGCATGAGCGATCTTTTCGCGGTGATCGACGCCACCTGGCCCGCCGCCTCCACGCGGGAGGCGGGGGGGTTCCTCGTGCGCGAGGGGCTCGGCGCGGGCTCGCGCGTCAGCGCGGCGAGCCTCGAAGTGCCGTTCGAGGCCTGCGACATCGACGCGGCCATCGCCGCCCATCGCGCGCTGAACCAGCCGGTGAAATTCATGCTCCGCCCCGGCGAGGAGGCACTCGACGCGGCGCTTGCCGCGCGCGGCATGGAAATCTTCGACCCGGTGATCATCTATGGCGCGCCGATCGCGGCACTCCTGCAGCCGGTGCCGCCGGTGACCGCCTTCGCGCATTGGCCGCCCTTGCAGATCGCGCGCGACCTCTGGGCCGAGCTCGGGATCGGCGCCGCGCGTCAGGGCGTGATGGACCGCGCCCCGGCCCCCAAGGTCTGCGTGCTCGGACGCAAGGAGGACCGCGCCGCGGGGGCGATGTTCGTGGGCGTGCATGACGGCGTGGCGATGGTCCATGCACTGGCCACCCTGCCCGAGATGCGCCGCAAGGGCCTTGCCCGCGCGATGATGGCCGAGGCCGCCCGCTGGGCCGACGCGCAGGGTGCGACCGAGATGACCCTCGTCGTGACCCGCGCGAACGCGGCGGCCAACGGGCTCTATCGCACCCTCGGGATGACCGAGGTCGGCAGCTATCACTATCGCCGCGAGCCGCGCGCATGAGGGCAGCCGCCGCCGTCGCACTCGTCCCCGTCGCGCTGATGCTCGTCGCGGGCATGGCCCGCGCCGAACCCTTTGCGCCCGAACTGCCGCAGGGCGCCTATGTGAGCGCGAGCGAGACCACTCCGGCCACCAGTTTCGAGTTGCCCACCGGCCCGTTCAGCGCGGCGGGCGGCACCCGTGTCACGCTGGAAGGCGCGCGGGCCGATACCGCATGGCGGTTGCGCGCCAATCAGCAGACCACGCTGCAAATCCTCGCGCCGCTACGCGAACAGCTCACCGCGGCGGGCTACCGGGTGCTTTACGATTGCGAGACGGAAGCCTGTGGCGGCTTCGATTTCCGTTATGCGCTCGACCTCCTGCCCGAGCCCGAGATGCATGTCGATCTGGCCGATTTCCGCTATCTCGCGGCGCGCAAGGGCCGAAGCTGGCTCGCGCTCACCGTCTCGCGCAGTTCGGAATCGGGCTTCGTGCATCTGACGACGCTCGAGGCGCAGGAGATCACCGCCGCCGCGAGCCGCAGCCCGCTCGAAGCGGAAACCACCACCCCCGCCGCGCCCACCGGCCCCTTCGCCGAGCGGATCGAGGCCGAGGGCTCCGTCGCGCTCGACGATCTGATCTTCGCCACCGGTGCGGCCGATCTCGACGCGGGCGATTATCCGAGCTTGAGCGCGCTGGCCGATTACCTCGCCACCCGGCCCGAGGCGCGGATCGCGCTTGTCGGGCATACCGATACGATGGGCGGGCTCGCGGCCAATGTCGCGCTCTCGAAACGCCGGGCCGAGGCGGTGCGCACGCGGCTGATCGAGCAATTCAGCGTCGCACCCGGGCAGATCAGCGCCGAGGGCGCGGGCTGGCTCGCGCCGCGAACGAGCAATCGGACCGAAGAGGGGCGCGCGAAAAACAGAAGGGTCGAGGCGGTTCTCACCTCGACCCCAAGTTGACGGCGCGGGACGGAAACCGCACCGTGGGGAAGTCTGTCACCAGGCGTCCGGACCCTTGTCGGCAAAGGTCTGGGCGAGGAAATCGATGAAGGCGCGCACCTTGGGCTGGGTGAAGCGGCCCGGCGGATAGACCGCGTAGATGCCGAGCGTTTCCATCGGCAGATCCGGGATCGCCTCTTCGACGAGGCCCTGTTTCATTGCATCGGCGTAAAGGAAGCTCGGCAGATAGGCGATGCCGAGACCGGCGATGCAGGCATGGAGCAGCGACTGGCCGTCATTGACCGTCAGCCAGCCCGCCGAGCGCACCTGACGGCGCTCGCCCGAGGGGGCGGTGATCTTCCAGACATTGCCGTTCGACTGGTTCGAGTAATGCAAAAGCTTGTGATCGGTCAGATCGTCGATCTTGAGCGGGCGGCCGTAGCGCTGGAAATAGCCCGGCGCGGCGATCATCCGGCGCGAGGTTTCGGTTAGCTTGCGGGCGCGCAGACTCGAATCTTCGAGCTCGCCCACCCGGATCGCCATGTCGAAACCTTCGGAAATCAGCTCCACATAGCGGTTGTTGAGCACCATGTTCACAGTGATCTCGGGATATTCCTGCAGGAAATCGCCCAGAACCGGGCTGAGCAGATTGACCCCGAAATCGGTCGCGACCGAAATCCGCAGAAGACCCGAAGGCGCGACCTGCATCGAGGTCACCAGCGCATCGGCCTCTCCGGCGTCGTTCAGAACGCGGCGGGCGCGGTCGTAATAGGCAAGACCGATCTCGGTCGGGCTGACGCGGCGCGTGGTGCGATTGAGCAGCCGCGCCCCGAGCCGGGCCTCGAGCGCCGAGACATGTTTCGAGACAGCCGATTTCGAGATGCCCATCTTCTTGGCGGCATCAGTGAAGCCACCCTGGTCGACGACGGTGGCAAAGGCTTCCATTTCGGTCAGGCGATCCATTGTGCACCCTTCGTGGACGTTTCGTGTTTGACCAAGTTCTCGCGCCGAAATCGGGCGCAAATGCGGCCAAGCGGGGACAATACCGGGGAAATTGCACGGTTGGGTTAAGGCGGGGAAACGATTGTTCGACAGCCGGAAAGAGCCTGCCCGGGCGCCAGACGGGTGCCCCGACGGCAAGTTTTCCGCCCGCGAAACAATGACGCCGCGTAGCGCGTGACAGTCGCGCGGGGCCACGGCAATTTGGGTCGAGGGCATCACGGGGGGAGAGACCATGAGCCAATATCCGCATCTTCTGCGCCCGCTCGCTCTGGGCCACGTCACACTGCCCAACCGGGTGCTGATGGGCTCGATGCACACCAATCTCGAGGAGCGCGGCGACTGGAACGCGGTGGCCGAGTTCTATGCGACGCGGGCGCGCGGCGGCGTCGGGCTGATGGTGACGGGCGGCATGGCGCCGAACCCCGAGGGTGGCGTCTTCCCCGGCGCCTCGGGCCTTTATACCGCGCAGGACATCGCGCATCACCGCATCGTCACCGACCGCGTGCATGAGGCCGGCGGGCGGATCGCGATGCAGATCCTGCACGCCGGGCGCTATGCCTATGGCCCCGATTGCGTCTCGGCCAGTGCGGTGAAATCGCCGATCTCGCCCTTCGCCCCGCGCGCGCTGGACGAGGCGGGGATCGAGAAACAGATTGCCGACATCGCCACCGCGGCGGCGCGCGCGCGCGAGGCGGGCTATGACGGCGTCGAGGTGATGGGCTCCGAGGGCTATTTCCTCAACCAGTTCCTCGTGCGCCATGTGAACCGGCGCGAAGACGGCTGGGGCGGGTCTTACGAGAACCGGATGCGCCTGCCGGTCGAGGTGATGAAGCGTGTGCGCGCCGCCGTCGGGTCCGATTTCATCGTGATCTTCCGCATTTCGCTCATCGACCTCGTGCCCGAGGGCTCGACCTGGGACGAGGTGGTGACGCTTGCGAAGGCCATCGAGGGCGCGGGGGCAAGCCTGCTCAACACCGGCATTGGCTGGCACGAGGCGCGGGTGCCCACCATCGCCACCTCGGTCCCGCGCGCGGCCTTCACCTGGCTCACCGCGCGCCTGCGCCCCGAGGTCGGCATTCCGGTCATCACCTCGAACCGGATCAACCACCCCGAAGTGGCCGAAGACATCCTCGCCCGGGGCGACGCGGATATGGTGAGCCTCGCGCGCCCCTTCCTCGCCGATCCCGATTTCGTGGTGAAGGCCGCGACCGGCCGCGCCGACGAGATCGCCCCCTGCATCGCCTGCAATCAGGCCTGCCTCGATCACACCTTCTCGGGCAAGGTCAGCTCCTGCCTCGTGAACCCGCGGGCGGGATTCGAGACCGATCTGGTGATCACCCCCACCGCAGCGCCCAAGACCGTGGCCGTGGTCGGCGCGGGGCCTGCGGGCCTTTCGGCCGCGATCACCGCGGCCGGGCGCGGCCATGCGGTGACGCTCTTCGATCGGGCGGCAGAAATTGGCGGGCAACTGACCATGGCGCGGCGCGTGCCCGGCAAGGAGGAGTTCCACGGCCTCACCGACTGGTTCGCCGTGATGCTGGAACGCGCGGGTGTGACGGTCCGGCTGAATACCGAGGCCACGCCCGATCTGCTGGCGCCCTTCGACGAGGTGGTGATCGCGACCGGCGTCACCCCGCGCGACCCGGGCATCCCCGGGCAGGCACGCGCGGTGAGCTATATCGACATCCTGACCGGCCGTGCCATCGCGGGCCCGCGTGTTGCGATCGTCGGCGCCGGCGGTATCGGCTTTGACGTGGCCGAATTCCTGACAGTGGAGGAGAGCCCGACGCTCGATCTCGACGACTGGCGGCGCGAATGGGGCGTCGGCGATCCGGCCGAGACGCCGGGCGGTCTTGCCAAACCGGCGCCCGAGCCCCCGGCCCGCACCGTCACGCTGTTGCAGCGCAAACCCGAGAAACCCGGGCGCAAGCTTGGCAAGACCACCGGCTGGATCCACCGCGCGGCGCTGGCCGCCAAGGGGGTCAAGATGATCGGCGGGGTAAATTACGAGGCGATAGATGAAGCGGGGCTTCATGTGAGCTTCGGGCCCGCGCGAGAAAATCCCACGCTGATCGAGGCCGATACGGTCGTGCTCTGCGCCGGTCAGCTCAGCGCGCGCGGTCTGGCCGATCAGCTCATCGCCGCGGGGCGAGCTCCGCATGTGATTGGCGGCGCGGATGTGGCGGGCGAGCTCGACGCGAAACGCGCCATCGACCAGGGCACCCGGCTCGGCGCGGCACTCTGAGGCGGATCAGGCGTCCTGCCCGAGCGCGGGACGCACGAAGGCGACCGCCTCGCGCGCGAGCGGCGAGAGCCCCTCGCCCCCGGCCGCGGCATGGGCGAGGAGCCCCGCGCGCATCGGCGGCGACCAGTTCTCGTTGATATGGGCGGCCACGGATCCGGCACGGTCGCTCGGCTGGACCTCGAAGAAGGTGGCGATCTGATTGGCCATGCGGACCAGCTTGTCCTCGCTCATGCGGCGTCATCCTGTGCGGGAGGGGGATCGGAATAATCGACGAAATGGCCCAGATGCGGCGCCCGCGCGATCAGGCGCAGACCGGCGGCGCGCGCCTCGGTCACGGCGAGCGCGGTCGGCGCCGAGGGGGCGATCAGCGCCCCCGCCCCGATCGTCGCGGCCTTCTGCACCAGATCGACCGAGAGCCGCGAGGTCATCACCACCGCGCCACTGCCCGGCTCGATCCCCGCGCGCGCAAGCCGGCCGGCGAGCTTGTCGAGCGCGTTGTGCCGCCCGACATCCTCGCACAGCGCGATCAGCCCGCGCCCGGGCATCCAGAAGCCCGCCGCATGGACCGCGCGCACCGCATCCTGCAGCCCCTGCCCCGCGCGCAAGGCATCGAAGGCCAGCCGCGCGAGATTGTCGGGGTTGCCCGCGATCGCGCCGGAGGCAACGGGCCGCAGCGGGCGCAGCGCCTGTTCCAGACTGTCGATCCCGCAAAGCCCGCAGCCAACCGGCCCCGCCATCGCGCGGCGCCGCTCGGCAAAGCGCGCGCCCGCGGGTGCCGCGAGCCAACCGCGCGCCTCGATCCCGCGCGGTTGCGCCACGATCTCGGTGCGGGTCAATTGCGCGGGGGCGTCGATCAGCCCCTCGGTGAGGGCAAAGCCGAGCAGAAAATCCTCCAGATCGGCGGGCGTCGCCATCATCACCGCCTGCGTCACCCCGTCATAGACGAGCGCCACCGGCACCTCTTCGGCCAGAACCTCGGCGCCCGCGCCGAGCCAGACCCGAACCGCGCCGGAGGGCAGATCTCGGGGCAGTCTGCTCATTCCGCCGCCTCGATCCGCCGCGCGGCCTCGGCCTGGGCGTTATAGCTTTCCTGCCAGGCCGAGGGCCCGTTCGAGAGCGCGACCTGCACCGCCGTCACCTTGTATTCCGGGCAGTTCGTCGCCCAGTCGGAATTGTCGGTGGTGACGACGTTGGCCTGCGTATCGGGGTGGTGGAAGGTGGTGTAGACCACGCCCGGGCTCACGCGGTCGGTGATCCGCGCGCGCAGGCTGGTCTCGCCCGCACGGCTCGCCAGACGCACCCAGTCGCCCTCTTTCACACCACGCGTCTCGGCGTCGTGCGGGTGGATCTCGAGCACATCCTGATCATGCCAGACCACGTTCTCGGTGCGCCGCGTCTGGGCGCCCACGTTATACTGGCTCAGGATCCGCCCCGTGGTCAGCAGAAGCGGGAAGCGCGGCCCCGTGCGCTCCTCGGTCGGCACGTAAGCCGTGCGGATGAACCGCCCCTTGCCGCGCACGAAGCCGTCGATATGCATGATCGGCGAGCCCTCCGGCGCGTCATCGTTGCAGGGCCATTGCACCGAGCCACGCTGATCGAGCAGCTCATAGGTCACATTGGCAAACCCGGGCGTCGTTGCCGCGATCTCGGCCATGATCTCGCGCGGATGGGTGTAGCTCCACCCCGCGCCCAGCGCATTGGCCAGAAGCTGTGTGACCTCCCAATCGGCATAGCGCGCCTTGGGTGCCATCACGCGCCGCACCGGGTTGATCCGCCGCTCGGCATTGGTGAAGGTGCCGTCCTTCTCGAGGAAGCTCGACCCGGGCAGGAAGACATGGGCGTGGTTCGCGGTCTCGTTGAGGAAAAGATCGTGGACGATCACGCAGTCCATCGCCGCGAGGCCCGCGGCCACATGACGGGTATCCGGGTCGGATTGCAGGATGTCCTCGCCTTGAACGTAGAGCGCCTTGAAGGTGCCGCCCACGGCCGCGTCGAGCATGTTGGGGATGCGCAGGCCGGGCTCGGGGTCGAGCGTCACGCCCCAGACGCGTTCGAAGATCGCGCGGGCGCTGTCGTCCGAAACGTGGCGATAGCCCGGCAGTTCGTGCGGGAACGATCCCATGTCGCACGAGCCCTGCACGTTGTTCTGACCGCGCAGCGGGTTCACGCCCACGCCCTCGCGCCCGATGTTCCCGGTCATCATCGCGAGGTTGGCGATGGCGATGACTGTGGTCGAGCCCTGGCTGTGCTCGGTCACGCCCAGACCATAATAGATCGCGGCATTGGGCGCCGCGGCATAGGCCCGCGCGGCCTCCCGCAGCAGCGCCGCCGGCACCCCGGTCAGCCCCTCGACCGCCTCGGGCGCATACTCGGGGTTGCGCACGAATTCGGCGTAATCGGCCCATTCATCGAGATCGCAGCGCTCGGCGATGAAGGTCTGATCGGTCAGCGCCTCGGTCACGATCACATGCGCCATCGCGGTCAGCACGGCGACGTTGGTGCCGGGGCGCAGCGGCAGGTGCCAGTTCTCGACAAGGTGCGGGGTCTCCAACAGGTCGATCCGTCGCGGGTCGATCACGATGAGCTTCGCCCCCGCCCGCAGCCGCTTGCGCAGCCGGCTCGCAAAGACCGGATGCCCGTCGGTCGGGTTCGCGCCGATCACCAGCGCCAGATCGGTCTTCTCGACCGAATCGAAGTTCTGCGTGCCCGCCGAGGTGCCGAAGGTCTGCTTCAGCCCATAGCCGGTCGGCGAATGGCAGACCCGCGCGCAGGTATCGGTGTTGTTGGTGCCAAAGACCGCGCGGGCGAGCTTCTGCACGAGGAAGGTTTCCTCGTTGGTGCAGCGCGACGAGGTGATGACGCCGAGCGCATTGCGGCCGTGTTTCTCGCGGATCGCGGTGAGCCGGTTCGCGGTGAATTCCAGCGCCTCTTCCCAGCTGACCTCGCGCCAAGGCTGATCGGTCGCCTCGCGGATCATCGGGTTCAGGATCCGGTCCTTGTGGCTCGCATAGCCATAGGCGAAGCGGCCCTTGACACAGCTATGCCCGCGGTTCGCCTCGCCGCCCTTCCACGGCACCATGCGCACCAGCTGATCGCCGCGCATCTGCGCCTCGAAGGAACAGCCCACACCGCAATAGGCGCAGGTTGTGACCACGGACCGCTCCGGCGTGCCGATTTCCTCGACCGATTTCTCGACCAGCGTCGCGGTCGGGCAGGCCTGCACGCAGGCGCCGCAGCTCACGCAATCGGAGGCGAGGAAATCCGGCGCCGCGGTCGCGATGCGCGCATCGAACCCGCGGCCCTCGATGGTCAGCGCGAAGGTGCCCTGCACCTCTTCACAGGCCCGCACGCAGCGCATGCAGACGATGCATTTCGCCGGGTCATAGCTGAAATAGGGGTTCGAGATATCCTTGGCGATATAGCGCGGATTGGCCTCGCCATTCGCGCGCACCTCGAAATGGTTCTCGCCCTTCTGATACCGCACCTCGCGCAGACCGACGGCGCCCGCCATATCCTGCAGCTCGCAATCGCCATTGGCCGCGCAGGTCAGGCAGTCGAGCGGGTGATCCGAGATATAAAGCTCCATCACCCCCTTGCGCAGGCGGGCGAGCTGATCGGTCTGGGTATGAACCTGCATCCCCTCGGTCACCGGGGTCGTGCAGGACGCGGGCGTGCCGCGCATGCCGTCGATCTCCACCATGCAGAGCCGACACGAGCCGATCGGCTCAAGGCTGTCGGTCGCGCAAAGCTTGGGAATGGTGATCCCGGCATCGGCCGCGGCGCGCATCACCGAGGTGCCCGCGGGCACGGTCACCGCCACGCCGTCGATCGTCAGATGGACGGGTTTGCCGGTCCGCTCCGGCGTGCCCATATCCTTGGTCCAGCCTTTCGGGGGGATGATCAGATCTTTCATTCCGCGGCCTCCTGCTGGGGCATGAATTCCTCGGGGAAGTTCCGGATTGCCGAGAGCACCGGATAGGGCGTGAAGCCGCCGAGCGCGCAGAGCGAGCCGAGCTTCATCGTCTCGCAGAGGTCTTCGATCAGCGGCAGGGCCGCCGTGTCGCCCGCCCGCAACCGGTCGAGCGTTTCCACGCCGCGCACCGCGCCGATCCGGCAGGGCGTGCATTTGCCACAGCTCTCGACCGCGCAGAACTCCATCGCGAAGCGCGCAAGGCCGAGCATGTCGGCCGCCTCGTCATGCACCACGAGGCCTGCGTGCCCGATCAGCCCGCCCTGGCCCGCGAACTCCTCATAGCAGAAGGCAAGGCCGAAATCCGAAACCGGGTGATAGGCGCCCAGGGGCCCGCCCACCTGCACCGCCTTGACCGGGCGCCCCGAGGCCGTGCCGCCGCCGATCTCCATCACGATCTCGCCCAGCGTAATGCCGAAGCCGGTCTCGAAAAGCCCGCCGAATTTCACATTGCCCGCAATCTGCAGCGGGATCGTGCCGCGCGAGCGGCCCACGCCGATATCATGATAGGCCTGCGCGCCATGCGCCATGATCCACGGCACCGCCGCCAGCGACAGCACGTTATTCACCACCGTCGGGCGGCCCATGAAGCCGTGCAGCGCGGGCAGCGGCGGCTTGGCGCGCACCACGCCGCGCTTGCCCTCGAGGCTGTTCAGGAGCGAGGTCTCCTCGCCACAGACATAGGCACCGGCGCCGACCCGGATTTCCAGATCGAAGGCATGGGCGCTGCCCAGAACGCTCGCGCCGATCATGCCCGCGCGGGTCGCGATCACGACAGCTTCGCGCATCACCCGGATCGCGTCTGGGTATTCGGAGCGGATATAGACGAAGCCCTTGGTGGCCCCGGTCGCGATCCCGGCAATCGCCATCCCCTCGATCAGGGTGAAGGGATCGCCCTCCATCAGCATCCGGTCGGCAAAGCTGCCCGAATCGCCCTCGTCGGCATTGCAGACGATGTATTTCTGCGGCGCCTTGGCATGCAGCACGGTGCGCCATTTGATCCCCGTGGGGAAGCCCGCCCCGCCGCGCCCGCGCAGGCCCGAGGCGGCGATCTGGTCGACCACTTCTTCGGGCTTGGTGACCGAGGCCTTGCGCAGCCCGGCCATGCCCCCGGTCGCCTCGTAGGCCGCCAGATCGAGCGGGTCGATCACGCCGCAGCGCGCGAAGGTGAGCCGCGTCTGACGTTTCAGAAAGGGGATTTCCTCGGTCAGGCCCAGCGCCTTGGGATGGCTCTCGGGCGCGTCGAAGAGGGCGGGCACATCGGCCGGTGTCATCGGGCCAAAGGCCATCCGGCCCGCCTCGGTCTCGACCTCCACGAGCGGTTCGAGCCAGACCATACCGCGGGTGCCGGTGCGGATCAGCTCGACCTCGACCCCGCGCAGCCCAGCCGCGGAAACCACGGCGGCGGCGACCAGATCGGCGCCACAGGCGCGGGCGGCGGCATCAATCGGAACGAAAACCTTCATGCCCGGACCTCCTCGGCAATCGCCGCAATCGCGGTGTCATCGAGCCGCCCAACCAGCCGATCACCGACCATCGCCGCCGGCGCACAGGCGCAGAGCCCCAGACAATAGACCGCCTCCAGCGCCACATTGCCCTTGGTCTCGCCGAGCTTCATCCCCAGCGCGTGCTCGAGCCGCGCCTGCGTGGCCGCACCATTCATCGCCTGACAGGCCTCGGCCCGGCAGAGCTTGATCACATGGCGCGCAGCAGGTGCTGCCCGGAAATCGTGGTAGAAGCCGACGACACCCGCCACCTCGGCCCGGCTCAGCCGCAGCGCCTCGGCGATCGCGTCATAGCTCTCGGGCGGCACATAACCGAATTCGGCCTGAAGATCGTGCAGGATCGGCAGAAGCGCCCCCTCCTGCCCCTCATGGGCGGCGAGCACCTCGGCAATCCCCTCGCTCAGGCGCGCAGGCGCGGGCGGCAAGGCCACTGGCGCGGCATCCTTCATGGCTATCCTCCCTCGGGGTCTTGGCTGATCCCGGGCTAGCGCAGGATGATAGGCAAATCAATTTCAATTACTCGTCAAGCAATAGGCACTATCTATCAATCTGCCACCCGCCGCGCCTCGTCGATCAGCGCCCGCAGGCTCGGCGTCTGGGTTGTGCGATGGCCGGTCACGAGGCCCACCGAATGGCTCGCCTCGGGCGCGATGAGTGGCCGCGCGACGCAGCCATCGGGCAGCGAAAACCCCTCGCTCAGCGCCTCGGCAAGGATCGCGGCCCAGCTCCCCGTTGCGACATGGGCGAGCAGCGCCAGCGTCGAATTCGATGCCACTCGCGGCGCCGCGACCCGCGCCCCCGCTTCGGCCAGATGCGCGTCGATCAGGCGGCGGTTCTGCATCTCGGGCGTCAGCAGACAGAGCGGCCGGGTCGCGGCCTCGGCCCAGGTCAGCGGCCCGGCGTTGCTGCCGCGCTCGACCAGACGATAGCGCTCGGTCCAGAGGGGCACGGCATCCATCCGCCGCTCTTCGGCATCGAGATAGGTGATCCCGGCATCGAGATCCTGCGCCTCGATCCCGGCGCGGATCTCGGCCGACGACGCCGAGATGATGCTGACCCGCGCCGCAGTGTTGCGCGCCAGAAACGGCGCCGTCAGCCGCGCGACGCGGGGCAGCGCGGTCGGGATCACGCCGATGCGCAGATGGCCCGCCACGCCATGGCGGGCCTGACGCATTTCATCCTGCATCGCGCGCGCCTCGCCCACGATCCGGCGGGCATGATCGAGCACCCGCGCCCCCTCGGGCGTGAGCCCGCGATAACGCGCCCCGCGCATCACGAGCTGCACGCCGAGGCTTTGTTCGAGCGCGCGGATCGCCGAGGAGAGCGTCGGTTGCGTCACCCCATAGGCGGCGGCCGCGCGGCCAAAATGCCCCTCGCGCGCCAGGATCATGAACATTTCGAGCTTGTCGATCATTGCCCGACCCTAGCCGTGGCGCGGCCCCCGCGCCAGAGGGGCCGCGGAGGCAAAATTTCCCCGCCTTTCTGCGCTGCGGCGGGTTGTCGCGCGCGGGGGCGCTCCTTACATCCTTCACATGGATTTGACCCGCTTCCTCCCCGCCCGCCTGCGCCGCAGGCGCCCCCCGCGCGTCGCCGTGATCCGGCTGCAGGGCGCGATCGGCATTACCCGGCCGGGCTCCCCCGGTTTGTCGGATGCGGCGCTCACTCCGGTGATCGAGCGCGCCTTCGCCAAGGGGCGGCCCGCGGCGGTGGCGCTGATCATCAACTCGCCCGGCGGCTCGCCGGTGCAAAGCAGCCTGATCGCCGCGCGGATCCGGCGGCTGGCGGACGAAAAGAAGATCCCCGTTCATGCCTTCGTCGAGGATGTGGCAGCTTCGGGCGGCTATTGGCTGGCCACCGCCGCCGATGACATCTGGGCCGATGAGACCTCGGTCGTGGGCTCGATCGGGGTGATTTCGGCGGGCTTCGGGCTCGAAGGGCTCATCGCCAAACACGGGGTCGAGCGGCGGGTGCATACCGCGGGCGGCTCGAAGAGCTTCCTCGACCCGTTCCGCCCGGAAAAGCCCGAGGATGTGGCGCGACTGACGCGCCTGCTCGAGGACATGCACCGCGCCTTCAAGGCGCAGGTCGTGGCACGGCGCGGCGACCGGCTCGCCGATGGCGTGGACCTCTTCACCGGCGAGATCTGGACCGGCGCGCAGGCGATCGAGACAGGACTGATCGACGGGATCGGCCATCCGGTGCCCAAGCTGAAAGCGCTTTACGGCGAGAAGGTGCGTCTGGTGCCCTATGGGCCGAAGCGCGGCTGGCTCGGGCGCTTCGGCGCACAGGCCGGCTCGACGCTCGGGGCGGAGGCCGCCGCCGCGCTGATCGGCGCGGCAGAGGAGCGCGCACTCTGGGCGCGCTACGGGCTCTGACACCATGCTGATCAAGGGAATGACGCTTTTTCTCGTGGTGATGGCGGTGCTCGCCATGTTTGGGCGGCTGCGGCTGCCCGGAGGGGCCAGGCGAGGGGCCACGAGATGCCCGAAATGCGGCCGGCCGAAGATCGGCCGCGGCCCCTGTCCCTGCTCGAAAAAGGAGAGCTGAGTGCTGATCGACCTTCTGAAAATCGCGCTCGGGCTCGGGCTTCTCGTGGTCGCGGGGGATATCCTCGTGCGCGGGGCGGTCAATCTGGCGCTGCGGCTCGGGATCCCGGCGCTGATCGTCGGGCTGACCGTGGTCGCCTTCGGCACCTCGGCACCCGAGCTTATGGTTTCGGTCGCAGCCGTGCTCGATCATGCGCCGGCGATCGCGCTCGGCAATGTCATCGGCTCCAATACCGCCAATATCCTGCTGGTGATCGGCATTCCGGCGATCATCGCAGCGATGCGCACCGATGAACACGACACCCGCGAAAGCTATCTGATCATGATGGCCGGGTCGGTGCTGTTCATCGCGCTCGCCTTCATGGGGGGCTTCACCTGGGTCCACGGACTCGTTCTGCTCGGCGCGCTGGCCGCGATCCTCACGCGGCAGATCGGTCAGGCGATGGCCCATCGCGCCGCGGGCAAGGCCGATCCCGAAGACGAGCTCGAGGGCGCCGATCCGCAGATGCCCTGGGCCAAGATCGCTCTCTTCCTCGCGCTCGGGCTGATCGGCCTGCCGTTTGGCGCCGATTTCCTCGTCGATGGCGCCACCAATATCGCCCGCGCCGCCGGCATTTCAGAGGCGGTGATCGGCCTCACCCTCGTGGCCGTCGGCACCTCGCTGCCGGAACTGGCCACCTCGGTCACCGCCGCCTTCAAGGGCCGCTCGGATGTGGCGCTCGGCAATGTCATCGGCTCGAACATTTTCAACCTGCTCGCGATCATCGGCATCGCGAGCCTCGTCGGCCCGCTGCCGGTGCCGCCCGAGATGAAACGGCTCGATCTGTGGGTGATGCTGGGCGCCTCGGCGCTGATCGCGCCCTTCCTGTTCACGCGCCGCCCCTTCACCCGCATCGCGGGCTTCGGCTTCGTCGCGATCTATGCCATCTATGTCGTGACGCTGATGATGATGGGCAAGGTCTGAGGGCAGATGGCACGGGCACTGGTGACAGGCGGGGCGAAGCGGCTGGGGCGGGCGATGGCGCTCTATCTTGCCGGGCGCGGATATGATGTGGCCGTGCATTACCACGGCTCGGCCGAGGCGGCCGAGGCGACGGTGGCCGAGGCGCGGGCATTGGGCGTGCAGGCCGTGGCGCTCTGCGCCGATCTGCTCGACGAGGCGGCGACCGCCGCGCTCGTGCCCGCGGCCGCCGAGGCGCTCGGCGGGCCGCTCGATCTCTTGATCAACAACGCCTCGATCTTTGAATATGACAATCTGCGCAGCGCGACCAGGACGAGCTGGGACCGGCACATGGGCTCGAACCTGCGCGCGCCCTTCGTGCTGATCCAGGCCTTTGCCGAACAGGCGCCGAAGGCCGAGCGCAGCACGGGCGAGCCCCGAGCGCAGGCGATGGTGCTCAACATGATCGACCAGCGCGTCTTGAAGCCGACGCCGGAATTCATGACCTACAGCCTCGCCAAGGCCGCGCTCTGGTCGCTGACCCGCACCGCGGCGCAGGCGCTCGCGCCCGAGATCCGCGTCAATGCAATCGGCCCGGGCCCGACGCTGCAAGGCACGCGCCAGAGTGCGGATCACTTCGCCCGCCAACGCGCCGCTACGATTCTCGAGCGCGGCGCGGACCCCGCCGATATCTGCGCGGCGCTTGGCTATTTCCTCGACGCGCCGGCCGTTACCGGGCAGCTCCTGTGTGTCGACGGGGGGCAGCATCTGGGCTGGCGAACGCCCGACGTTCTGGGGCTCGAATAGCCCGAAAACAGCCTCCGGGCGCGGACCTTGCGGCAACTTGTCCACTTTTCAGGGTTGCGTAACAAACTCGTTACGAATCTCCTAATTGAATCAGTCACTTGCGGCGGGTATCTAATTTTTTCACTCAAAATCAATGCGTTATATATTTGCTCAATATTCAGGCAATCCATCGGAGGCGCTGCAATACAAGGAAATTCCGTGCCGCAGCAAAACTTTCCAACAGACTTATCCACAAAAACGGTGGACAGCTTTCCTCTTGAACTCAGGGCGCTAAGGTTGCAGCTCTGACCGAGAATCGGAGCCCCTTCGCAGAGCCGCCATGACCGATAGCGATAGCCCCCAAGACCATGCTGCAATGCCGCAAAACCAGCGGCTGAAAGGGCACGAGCTGATCGCCGATTACGTGTCCCGGCTCGATGGCTCGCCCGGCGTCTATCGGATGCTGAACGCGCAACAGGAGGTGCTTTACGTCGGCAAGGCGCGCAACCTCAAGGCGCGCGTGTCGAACTATGCACGCCCCTCCGGCCATTCGGCGCGGATCGCGCGGATGATCTCGGAAACGTCTTACATGATGTTCCTGACGACGCGGACCGAAACCGAGGCGCTGCTCCTCGAGCAGAACCTGATCAAGCAACTCAAGCCGCGCTACAACGTGCTTTTGCGCGACGACAAGAGCTTCCCCTATATCCTTATCGCGCAGGACCATCCCTTCCCGATGATCCGCAAGCATCGCGGCGCACGCAATGTGAAGGGCGCCTATTTTGGCCCCTTCGCCAGCGCCAGCGCGGTCAACCGCACGCTGAACCACCTCGAACGGGTATTCCAGCTGCGTAATTGCTCGGATGCGATGTTTGCCAGCCGCACCCGCCCCTGCCTGCAGTACCAGATCAAGCGCTGCTCCGGGCCCTGCGTCGGCAAGATCAGCGAGGCGGAGTATGCCAGAACCGTCGAGGATGCCGAGCGCTTCCTTGAGGGGAAATCGACGAGCATCCAGAAGGACCTCGCCGAGCAGATGATGGCCGCGTCCGAGGCGCTGGAATTCGAGCGCGCGGCGGCCTTGCGCGACCGGATTCAGGCGCTGACCAATGTGCAGCAAAGTCAGGGCATCAACCCGCGCGGCGTGGCCGAGGCGGATGTGATCGCGGTGCATATGGAGGGGGGGCAGGCCTGCGTGCAGGTCTTCTTCATCCGCGCCCATCAAAGCTGGGGCAACCATGATTTCTATCCGCGCACCGGCTCGGGCGCCGAGGAGCCCGAGGTGCTCGAGGCCTTCCTCGCGCAGTTCTACGACGCGAAGGAGCCGCCGCGGTTGCTGCTTCTCAGCCATGAGATCGAGGATGCCGATCTAATGGTCGATCTTCTGTCGAACCGCGCAGGGCGGCGGGTCGAGATTGCCGTGCCGAAACGCGGCGAGAAGGCGGAGCTCGTGGAAAACGCCTTGCGCAATGCGCGCGAGAGCCTGGGGCGGCGGATGTCGGAATCGGCGGCGCAGGCGAGGTTGCTGAAAGGCGTGGCCGAGGCCTTTGGTCTGCCCAAGCCCCCCGAGCGCATCGAGGTTTACGATAACTCGCATATTCAGGGCACCAATGCGGTCGGCGGGATGATCGTCGCCGGGCCCGATGGTTTCGTGAAAAGCCAGTATCGCAAGTGGAACATCAAGGGCGACGATCTGACCCCGGGCGACGATTTCGGCATGATGAAAGAGGTGCTGACCCGCCGCTTCGAGCGGCTCAAGCGCGAGGACCCGGAGCGCGAGGGCGATACCTGGCCCGATCTTCTGCTGATCGACGGCGGCGCCGGGCAGGTCTCGGCGGTGCATGAGATATTGGAGGAATACGGCCTGACCGATATCCCGATGGTGGGCGTGGCCAAGGGCATCGACCGCGATCAGGGCAAGGAGGAATTCCACCGTATCGGCGCGCGGCCCTTTGCCCTGCCGCGCCAGGATCCGGTGCTTTACTACGTGCAGCGCCTGCGCGACGAGGCGCACCGCTGGGCGATCGGCGCGCATCGGGCGAAACGCGCCAAGGCGACGATGGCGAACCCCTTGGATGAAATCCCCGGCGTCGGCGCGACCCGCAAGCGCGCTTTGCTCGCGCATTTCGGCTCGGCCAAGGCGGTCAGCCGCGCGGGCGTCACCGATCTGATGGAGGCACCCGGGATTTCTCAGGCGATGGCGGAAACCATCTGGAACTTCTTCAACGAGACGGCCGGCTGAACCGCAGGACTTGACCCGCGCCCCCGCGCAGCGTAGCGCCCGGCCATGACCGAAGCGCCCCCCGCCCCCCATGCCCTGACCACCGCCGAGGATCTGCTGGCCGCGGGCCTCGCCGCCCCCGGTGATGCCGAAATGCTGGCCGAGGTGGCGCAAAGCTTCCGCATCCGCATCACCCCCGCGATGCAGGCGGCGATTTCCGCGCCGGGCGATGCGGCGGACCCCGTGGCCGCACAATTCGTGCCGCGCGCCGCCGAGCTGATCACCCGCCCCGAGGAGCTCCCCGATCCGATCGGAGACGGGGCGCACGCGCCGGTGCCCGGGCTCACCCATCGCTATCCCGATCGCGTCATCCTGCACATCACCAAGACCTGCGATGTCTATTGCCGGTTCTGCTTCCGCCGCGAAACGGTGGGCGAGACCGGGCCGCTCTCGGACAGCGCGCTCGAGATGGCGCTGGCCTATATCGCCTTCACGCCCGCGGTGCGCGAGGTGATCCTGACCGGGGGCGACCCGCTGACCCTGTCCCCCCGCCGCATCGGCGCGGTGATCCGCCGGCTCAACCTGATCCCGCATGTCGAGATGATCCGCATCCATACCCGCGTGCCGGTGGTGGCGCCCGAGCGGATTGGCGCGGCCCTGATCGCGGCTTTGCGCGCCGCGCGCCCCACCCTGTGGATCGTGGTGCATACGAACCACGCGCAGGAGCTGACGCCCCCCGCCCGCGCGGCGCTGGCGCGGCTGGTCGAGGCCGGGGTGCCGCTCCTGTCGCAATCGGTGCTGCTCAAGGGCGTGAACGACTCGGTCGCGGCGCTGTCGGACCTGTTCCGCACGCTGCTCGCCAACCGCGTCAAACCCTATTACCTGCATCACTGCGACCTCGCCCCGGGCACGGCAAGCTTCCGCACCACGATCGACGAGGGCCGTGCCCTGATGCGCGCCCTGCGCGGTGCGATCAGCGGCACGGCGCTGCCCGCCTATGTGCTCGACATCCCCGGCGGCTTCGGCAAGGTGCCGATCACGGCCGAGCATTTCGCCCCCGGCGCCGCCCCCGGCCTCTGGCGCGTGACCGACTGGCAGGGCGGCACGCATGATTATGCCGATCCGGGGGCCGCGGCGCCCCTCGCGCCCGAGACTGACTGACACACCCCCTTTCCCTTGCGCCAAGGGCTCGCTAGGTTGCCGCCATGAGATGGACCCTGCCCAATGTGCTGACCGTGGCCCGCCTGCTCGCCGCCCCCGGCGTTGCGGTGATGTTTCTCTATTTCCACCGGCCCTGGGCGGACTGGTTCGCGCTCGCGCTCTTCATCAGCGCCGCCATCACCGACTGGTTTGACGGTTACCTCGCCCGCCTTTGGAAGCAGGAAAGCAAGTTCGGCGCGATGCTCGATCCGATCGCCGACAAGGCGATGGTGGTGATCGCGCTCGTCGTGCTGACCGGCTATTCGGGGATGAACCCCTGGCTGATCCTGCCCGCGACCGTGATCCTCTTCCGCGAGGTCTTCGTCTCGGGGCTGCGCGAATTCATCGGCGCGGATGCGGGCAAACTCAAGGTCACCAAGCTCGCCAAGTGGAAGACCACCGCGCAGATGGTGGCGATCGCGGTGCTGTTTCTGGGCACGGGGCTTGCCTTCCTCGAACAAGGCCGTGCGCCGCGCGCGGGCGAAGGCGATCTGCCCACCGGCTTCTCGCCGGCCGATCTCGCCAATCATGTGGGCCTCGCGCTGATCTGGATCGCGGCGGTGCTGACCGCGATCACTGGCTGGGATTATTTCACCAAGGCGCTGCCGTTCCTCAGGGATCACCACGATGGTTGAGGTGGTCTATTTCGCCTGGCTGCGCGAGCGGATCGGCGTGCCGCGCGAGCGCGTCGAGACCGGGGCGGCCACCGTGTCCGATCTGGTCGCCGAACTGAGCGCACGCGAGCCGCGCTATGCTGCGGCCTTCGCCGATCTGGCGGCGGTGCGGGTCGCGCTCGATCAGGAGCTCTCGGATTTCGACGCGCCCTTGGCCGGTGTGCGCGAGGTCGCCTTCTTCCCGCCGATGACGGGCGGCTGAGATGCGGATTTCGGTGCAAGAGGCGCCCTTCGACCTCGGCGCCGAGATCGCGGGCTTTGGCGCGGCGGGCAATGCCGGTGCCGTGGTGACCTTCTCGGGCATCGTGCGCGACGACACCGGGCGGATGGTGGCGCTCGAACTCGAACATTACCCCGGCATGACCGAAAAGGCCCTGACCCGGATCGCGGAAGAGGCGATGGCGCGCTGGTCGCTTGCCGATTGCGTGGTGATCCACCGTTACGGGCGCCTCGCGGTGGGCGAGCCGATCATGATGGTCGCCACCGCCGCGCGCCACCGCAAGGCGGCCTTCGAGGCGGCCGAATTCCTGATGGATTACCTGAAATCCCGCGCGCCCTTCTGGAAGCGCGAGATCGGGGTGGACGGCCCCGGCGACTGGGTGGATGCCAAAGACACCGACGAGGCCGCGTTGAACCGCTGGTAACGGGGCGCTGCCCCTCTTTGCGCTGCCGCGCAAATTTACCCCGGGATATTTCGGCACAGGTGATGGGCTTATCATCTGTGTTCAAATATCCCGGGGTGAGGGCCGCAGGCCCGAGGGGCAGAGCCCCTAGAGATTGTCCTCGACCCGAAAGCCCGCCGGGATCGCATCACGCCCCTCGAGGATCAGATCGGCCATCACCTCGGCCACTTTCGGCGCCATGCCGAAGCCGATCTTGAACCCACCATTGGCGATGAAGTGGTCCTTGCGGTCCGGCCAGGTGCCCAGTATCGGCGCCCGGCTTTTCGCGCGGGGCCGGACACCCGCCCAACGGTTGATCACCGGCGCATCGGCCAGGGCCGGGAGCACCGCGCGCGCCCTGGCGATCAGCGCGTCGAGCTGATCATCAGTGCTGTCCGGCGCCTCGAAATCGCGCTCGGAGGTCGAGCCGATCGCAACCGTGCCATCGGCATGGGGCACAATGTGCAGGCTCTCGGCATAGACCTGCGGCACCGGCCCGGCATCGAAGCGCAGGAGCGCGGACTGCCCCTTCACGCCATTGCCGACAGGCTTGCCGAAGGCCTGCGACAGATCGGCCAGCCCCTGCCAGCCGGTCGCATGCAGGACCGGACCGATCTCCTCGCCCGCGCCGATCACGATCTCGCCGCCGAGCGCCCGGATCGCCGCTGCCAAAGCGGCGCCTGCCGCGCGGGGGGCGGCCCGCGCGCTCAGGCTGTCATGCACGACGAGGCCGGTGGGCGAGGCCGGCGCGAAGGGGCCAAACTCCGCCACCGGCGCCACGCGCCAGATCGCCCGGCCCGCCCAAAGCGCAGCCGCGCCCGCTGCGCGCTCCTCGGCGCGGGCGACCTGCGCGGCATCGGCGAGCGGCTGAATCCGGCCGGTGCGCGCATAGCCCGGGCTCCCGCCCCCCGCCTCGGCCACGCCCGCCCAGAAGCCCCCGGCCATCAGCAGGCTCTCGAGCTGAAACTGTTTCTTGGGGTTCCACTGCTCGGGCACATGCGGCGCCAGCGCGCCGACCGTGCCCCCCGAAGACCCCGCACCGATCCGCGTGGCCTCGATCAGTCGGACCCGGGCGCCGCGGCGCGCGAGCGTATAGGCGCAGGCAAGCCCGAAGATGCCGCCGCCGCGCACCGTGACCCAATCGCCTCTTGCCATTGCCTGCCCCTTTCGTCAGTGTCGCGCCGTCTCGGCCCTGCATGTCGCAGGACCTGCCCAAGGCCTACCCCCGATGCCCCTGCCTGACCAGAGCCCCGCCGCGCTCGACTGGCGCGACGATGCCATTCCGGTCTCGACCCGCTTCGACGACCCCTATTTCAGCCTCGCCAACGGGCTGAACGAGACGCGGCATGTCTTCCTTGCGGGCAATGACCTGCCCGCGCGGCTGGTGCCCGGCTTTCACGTGGCCGAGCTTGGCTTCGGCACCGGGCTCAACCTGCTCGCGCTGGCGCTGATCGCCGGGGACACGGCGCTGCGCTTCACCTCCTTCGAGGCCTTCCCGATGTCGGCCCCGGAAATGGAGCGCGCCCTCACCGCTTTCCCCGAAGCCCGCGCCATTGCAGACCCGCTGATCGAGGCCTGGACCCGCGGCGCGCGCCGCTTCACGCTTGGCTCAATCGCCGTCGAGGTGATCGAGGGCGATGTACGCGAGACCCTGCCCGTCTGGACCGGCCGGGCCGATGCGTGGTTCCTTGACGGGTTCTCGCCCGCCAAGAACCCCGAGATGTGGGGCGAGGAGCTGATGGCGGAGGTCGGGCGCCACACGGCTCCGGGCGGCACCTTCGCGACCTATACGGCGGCGGGTTTTGTGCGCCGCGGCCTTGCCACGGCGGGCTTCGAGGTCACCCGCGCACCGGGGTACGCCGGCAAGCGTCACATGAGCAAGGGGATCCACAATGGTTGAACAGAACCTGCGCCGCGGTATCGCGATGATCGTGGCGACAACGGTGATCTTCGCCCTTCAGGACGCCATCTCGCGCCACCTCGCCGGCGCCTACAATACCTATATGGTGGTGATGATCCGCTACTGGTTCTTCGCGCTCTTCGTGCTTGCCGTCTCGGCGCGCCAGCCCGGCGGAATTCCCCGGGCGCTCCATGCGCATCACCCGATCCTGCAGACCCTGCGCGGCGCCCTCCTCGTCGGGCAGATCTATGTCATGCTGTTCGCCTTCGTGCATTTGGGGCTGATCGACACGCATGCGGTCTTCATCTGCTATCCGCTGATGGTCGCCGCGCTCTCCGGACCGGTGCTCGGCGAGGGCGTCGGCTGGCGCCGGTGGACCGCGATCGGCATCGGCTTTCTCGGCGTGCTCGTCATCCTCAAACCCGGGGGCGGGGTCGTTTCGGCCTATGCCTGGGTGCCGCTTCTGGGTGCGGTGATGTTTGCGGTCTACGCGTTGCTCACCCGCTACGTCGCGCGCCGCGACAGCGGGGATGTGTCTTTCTTCTGGACCGGCACCGTCGGCATGATCTTCTCGACGCTGGTCGGCGTCTGGTTCTGGCAGCCGATGACCGGCACGGACTGGCTCTGGATGCTCCTGCTGTGCTTCACCGGGGTCGCCGGTCACGGCCTGCTGATCCGCGCCTATGAGATCGCCGAGGCCTCGGCGCTGCAGCCCTTCGCCTATCTGCAACTGGTCTGGGGCTCGATCATCGGGATGACGCTCTTCGGCGACATCCTGCGCAGCAATGTCGTGATTGGTGCGGCGATCGTGGCCTCGGCCGGGCTCTTCACGCTCTGGCGCAGCCACCGCAAGGCGCAAGAGGGCTAGGGCGCGATCCCGCGCAGCTCGTCGGTGAATTTCACCGGCGCCAGACCCAGACGCGCGCGATAGACCGGCAGGCTCTCGGCCACCCGCATCACGTAATTGCGGGTCTCGGTGAAGGGGATCATCTCGATCCAGTCGACCACATCCACGCTGGGAGAGCGCGGATCGCCGCGCTCCTCCATCCAGCGCCGCGACCGCCCGGGCCCCGCATTGTAGCCCACCGCCACCAGCACCGGCGAGGCGCCGAATTCCGCGCGCAAGGTCGCGAGATAGGCGCCGCCCAGTTGCGCGTTATAGGTCGGATCGGTGGTCAGTCGCCGCAGGTCATAAGGCAGGCCGGTTTTCTTCGCCATCATCTCGGCGGTGCCGGGCATCAGTTGCATCAGCCCGCGCGCGCCGGCATGGCTCACCACGACCGGGTCGAATTCACTCTCGCGCCGCGCGATCGACAGCACGAGCTCCTCCGGCGCGCCAAGGTCATGGGTGCTCAGATCGGGCAGCGGATAATAGGCCGCGGTCAGCACGATCCCCTCGTTCGCCGCGCGCTTCGCCAGCCCCAGCGCCAGATGCGCATCGTTCCAGTCGAGCGCGAGATCGGCGAGCGGCGCGATCTGATCGGAGGGCAGGCTTTCCTCGAGATGCAAAAGGAACCGCCGCGCCAGCTCCTGATCCCCCGCCTCGTGCAGCAACAGCGCAGCCTGAAAGACGCTGTTTCCGGTATAGCTGCCGCTATGCCAATCGGGCAGCGCGGGCGGCGCCACGAAGGCCGGATCGAGCGCCACGCCCGCACGCTCGGCGCTCAGCAGGCCATAAAAGGAGGTCTGGAATCTCGCCCCCTCGATGAAGGCGGCCTTTGCATCCCCCGGGCGGCCCAGAACCTCGAGCGCGCGGCCCCGCCAGTAGGCCCCGCGCGAGGCGCTGATCGGGCTTTGCACCGCGGCCGAGAAGGTCTCGAAATGTTTGAGCGCGACCGGCGCATCGCCGAGTTTCAGCGCGGCATAACCCGCCAGCCATTCGAGATCGGCGAAATCCGCGCCCCCGCTCAACCGGTGACGCGCAGCGACCTTGTAGGCGGTGCGCGCATCGCCCCCGCGCAGGAAGAACCGCGCCAGATTGGCCCGAAGCCCGGCCCAGAGCGCGGGATCGCCGAGGCTGTCGGCACTGCCCGAACGCTCCAGCACCAGTGCCGCCGATGCCGCCTCGAGGTCATTGCGCCAGCGCCATTGCGCGCGGTCACGCGCCAACCCGCTGGAACCCTGCATCCGCTCGGGCACCGCCTCGAGCAGCGCATCGACGCCGCTGGCGCGCGCCTGAAGCGCGATCCGCGCCGCCGCCACCGCGCGCGTGCCCGGCGTCACCAGATCCATCATCGCCCGAGCCTGATCGAGCGCGCCGCGGTCCAAGAGCCCCTGCATCCGCCCGCCGTGATGCGGCGCCACCAGATCGGGATAGCGCGCGAGAAACACCGCCTGTTCGTCGCGGCTCAGCGTCAGGTTGCGCCAGGCGGTTTCGGCCACCTGCGCGGCGCGGGTGGTGCGCCCCTGCGCCCGAAGCGCCTCGATCAGCGCGAGCGCGCCCTCGCCGGTTTGCGGCGCCGCATCCGAGAAATAGGCGGCAATCGCCTCGGGCCCGGCATAGGTCAGCTTGTCCTCACCCTTGCGGCGCAACAGGTCCATCCCCGGCCAGTCGGCGCGGCGCGTGGCGAAATCGGCGTAATCGGCGAAGTCGCCTTCACCCGCGCGCAGCCGCTGCCATTCGATCAGATCGAAGGCGAGCGGCCCCGCCGCGCGCGCCTGCGCCTCGGCCCCCGCCCAGTCGCGCGCAGAGGCCGCCCGCAGCGCCGCGGCCAGCGCCGGCGCATCCTCGGCCCGCGCGGGGGCGGAAATGCTCGTCAACGCCAGAACGGCGGCCAGGATCAGGGCTCGGGTCATCACTCTGCTCGGGTGTTTTTTCCTTCCTGCCTGCGCAAGCGCCCCGGTGCAATTCACAAGTTGGCAAGGCGCGGGCGCCCGTCTATGTTCCGCGCGATTTCAACCCGGGCGAATCCGCCCGAAACTCACGGAGCGTGTCATGTTCAAAGGGTCCATCCCCGCACTCGTCACGCCGTTTGCGAACGGCGAGCTGGATCTGGACACGCTCAAGAAGCTGGTCGACTGGCATATCGCCGAGGGCTCGGCGGGCATCGTTCCGGTGGGCACCACGGGCGAGAGCCCCACGCTCAGCCACGAAGAGCATGTGCGCGTGGTCGAGGAAGTGGTGAAAGCCGCCGCGGGCCGGGTACCGGTGATCGCGGGGGCGGGCTCGAACTCGACCACCGAGGGGATCGAGCTGATCCGCCATGCCGAGGCCGCGGGCGCCGATGCAGCCCTCGTCGTGACGCCCTATTACAACAAACCGACGCAGCGCGGCATGGTCGCGCATTTCACCGCGATGCACGATGCCTGCGCCCTGCCGATCGTGATCTATAACATCCCCGGCCGCTCGGTCGTCGACATGAGCCCCGAGACGATGGGCGAACTGGCCGCCCTGCCGCGGATCGTGGGTGTCAAGGATGCGACCGGCGATCTCGCGCGCGTGGCGAAAACGCGGCTGACCTGCGGGACCGAATTCGTCCAGCTCTCGGGCGAGGATGCGACGGCGGTGGGCTTCAATGCGATGGGGGGCGTCGGCTGCATCTCGGTCACTGCGAACGTGGCGCCCCGGCTCTGCGCGGAGATGCAGGCGGCGACGCTGGCGGGCGATTATGCCAAAGCTCTGGAATATCAGGACCTTCTGATGCCGCTGCACATCGCGATCTTCCTCGAGCCGGGTGTGGCCGGTGCAAAATATGCGATGTCGAGACTCGGCCTGTGCAGCGCCGAAGTGCGGCTGCCGCTCGTTGAGTTGACCGACGGCACCAAGGCCAAAATCGACGCGGCCATGGCTCATGCCAAGCTGATCTGATCGGATCGAAAATCGGATAACGCGCGGGGGGCGCGAAGCCCCCGGCGCGGGCCAAGCGTCAGACGTTGTGCAGGTAAAGCGCGTAATCCACATCCGCGATCCAGGCGGCGACTCGGGCCTGTTCGGCGGCCTTGATCGCGCAGAAGGTGCGGTGCATGTCTTCTCCCAAGGCCTCTTTCAGGAACGCGGACCCTTGGGCCGCACGGATCGCCTCGCGCCAGTCGGCGGGCATCGGCAGATCGTCGGTGCCCTCATAGCCGTTGCCGGTGGTCTCGGGACCCGGGTCGATCCGGTGTTTCAGGCCATGACGGATACCCGCCAGCACCGTCGCCGCGACCAGATAGGGATTGGCGTCGACGCCGGAGGGGCGATGCTCGACCCGCCGCGCCTTGACCTCGCCCGCCGGGATCCGCAGCGCGACCGAGCGGTTATTGACGCCCCAGGAGGGCGAGACCGGCGCATAGCTTTGCCCGACGAAGCGGCGCCAGGAATTCCCATGCGGCGCAAAGACCAGCATCGACTCGCCCATCGTCGCGCGCAACCCGCCGATCGCGTGTTTGATCGTGTCGGTCCATTGCCCCTCGTTGGCCTCGGCGAAGACGTTGCGGCCCTGATCGTCGCAGAGGCTGACGTGGAAATGCATGCCGGAGCCTGCGTATTTCTCGATCGGCTTGGCCATGAAGCAGGCCACCACACCATGGCGCCGGGCCTGCATCCGGACGATGCGCTTCAGCCGCACGAGGTCATCGGCGGCCTGCATCACATCGGTCCGGTAATCCAGCGTCAGTTCGTATTGCCCGGGCGCATATTCGGAAATCACCGTCTCGGCGCGGATGCCCATCGCCTCGGCCGCGCGGTAGATATCGCTGAACAGCGGCTCCATCCCGTGCAGGTGATCGACCGAATAGACCTCGGTCCAGTCGCTGCGGCGGCCGTCGAGCACCGCCGCCGCGGGGCGGATACCCGCGTTGGTATCGGGATCGAGCAGGAAGAATTCGAGCTCGAACGCCCCCGCAGGGTGCAGCCCCTCGGCCGCCATCGCATCGACCTGACGGCGCAGCGCATGGCGCGGGTCCGAAGTCATCTCGGCGCCGTCCAGATGATACATGCTCATCAGGAGTTCGCCGCGCGGCGGGTTGGTGCCATGGAGCGCCTTGATCGTGCCGGGGATTGGCCAGGCGCGCAGATCGCCATCGCCCTGATCCCAGATCAGGCCGGTTTCATGCACATCCTCGCCGACGATATCGAGGCCAAGGATCGAGATCGGCAGGTGGCGGCCGTTCTTGTAAAGGCCCAAAAGCTCGTGGCGGCGGATGATCTTGCCGCGGCCGATGCCGTTCGCATCGTGCAGCACGATGTCGAAGGCCTCGATCTCGGGATGGGCGTTCAGGAAGTCTTCGGCCTCGGTCAGGGTCGAGCCGGTGGGGGATTGGGTCATGTCAGGTCTCGAATAGAAGCCCCAGAACCGCGTCGAAACCCGCGATCAGGCGGTCGATCTGGTCGGACGAGGTCTCGGGCGAAATCAGCATCATGTTGTGGAAAGGCGCGATCAGGCAGCCGCGGTTGAGGAGCGCCTGATGCACGGCGGCCTCAAGCGCCGGGGCATGGGCGCGGGCGGCCTCGGCACCGTTTTTCAACGGCCCCGGTGCGCAGATGAACTCGACTCGGGCGCCGACGCGCAGGACGTGCCAGGGCGCGCCATGGGTCTCGACCGCCTTGGTAAGCCCCGCGCAAAGATGCGCGGCGCCCGCCTCCATCCGGGCATAGTTCTCGGGCGTCATCACATGGCGCAGGTTGGCGACGAGGGCCGCGAATTGCAGCGGGTTGGCGGAGAGCGTCGTGCCCATGCCGCTGTGGCCGGGGGCCCGCCTGGCGTCATAGGCGCGGAAGCGGTCTGCGACCGCGGGCGAGAGGCCCCAGACCGCGGTCGGCACCCCGCCCGCCACGCATTTGCCGACGACGAAGATATCGGGTTGCAGGCCGTGGGTGCGGGTGTAACCGCCGAGGCCCGAGGAAATCGTATGGGTTTCGTCGATGATCAGGAGCGCGCCATAACGCGTCGCGAGATCACGCAGACCCGCATGGAAGCCCGGTTCCGGCAGGACCATGCAGGAATTGGTCATCACCGGCTCGGTCAGGATCGCGGCCACGTCGCCCTTGGCCAGCGCCGCCTCGACCGAGGCGAGATCGTTGAACGTGGCCGCGACGGCGAGTTCGGTCAGATCGGCGACCTGCCCCACCAGACCCGGGCGCGCGACGGTGCGGCCGCCCTCGAGGCAGACCATCGCGTCATCGACCGTGCCATGATAGCAGCCGTCGAACACCAGAACCTTGCGCCGCCCGGTCACGGCACGGGCCACGCGCAGAGCGAAGCGGTTCGCGTCCGTCGCCGTCGTCGCGATCTGCCAGAGCATCGGGCCGAACCGCTCGGTGAGCAGGCGGCCAGCCTCGAGCGCGGCCTCGGAGGGCAGCATATAGGTCAGGCCACGGCTGGCCTGCTCGGCGATGGCGGCGGCCACGGGGGCGGGCGAATGGCCGAACATCGAACCGGTATCGCCCAGACAGAAATCGTCGATCTGGTGGCCGTCGAGATCCTCGATCACCGCGCCGCTCGCCCGCGCTACCAGCATCGGGAAGGGCTGCGGCCAGTCGCGCATCCAATGCATCGGCACGCCGTCGAGGAAGGCGCCCGATCCGGCCGCCAGCGCGGCGCGGGTTTTCGGGCGGGCCTCGGCATAGGCTGCGCCTTCCACCGCCGCGAGCGCGGCGATGCGGTCGGTCGATACGCCGCCCTCTGTGGTGATGCCCATGCCGCCCTCCAATAATTTGATCAAATTATCGGAGGGCGCACCCCGCCGTCAATTGCCGGCAAGGGGGGGCGATGAAAGAAAACTGATCCAAAGCGAAAGGCCCGGGAAATCCCGGGCCTCTCACCGATCCGCGGGGGGATCAGAAGTGATGCGCGTTGATGAGCAGATGGGTGACGATCGAGGCGCCGTAGCCCAGCGCGATCGCCCAGGTCCATTTGATGTGGCTGGTGAAGGTATAGACGCCCCGCGCCTGCCCCATCAGCGCCACGCCCGCCGCGGAGCCGATCGACAGGAGCGAGCCGCCCACGCCACAGGTCAGCGTGATCAGGAGCCATTCGCCATGGCTCATGTCCGGCTCCATCGTGAGCACGGCGAACATCAACGGGATGTTGTCGACGATGGCAGACATCGCGCCGAGAATGGTGTTCGCCGCAGTCGGGCCGAGACCGACATAGAGCAGGTTCGAGAGGAAATCGAGATAGCCGAGCAGGCCGAGCCCGCCGACCGCGAAGATAATCCCGAAGAAGAACAGCAGCGTATCCCATTCCACCCGCTCGACCTGTTTGAAGCTGTCGAGGACGAGCTCCTCGCGGCGCGAGCGATGGCCCTTCTGGGTGATGAAATAGGAGAAGATCTGGAGATAGCCGAGGCCGAGCATCATCCCGAGCGCGGGCGGCAGCGCGAGGAAGTTCTTGAAGCTGACCGAGGTGATGATCGTCGCAACGAACAGGATGACGACGCCCACCGCACCCGGCTTGCCGCGGGCGACATCTTCGCTCGCCGGGGGCACGTCGCGCGAGACGGTGAGCGACATGATCGCCGCCGGCACCATCCAGTTCACCAGCGACGGCACCAGCAGAACGAAGAATTCGAAGAAACCGATCACGCCCTTTTGCCAGACCATCAGCGTGGTGATGTCGCCAAACGGGGTGAAGGCACCGCCGGCATTCGCGGCCACGACGATGTTGACGCAGGCCACCGCGACGAAGCTGGGCGAGGTCGCGCCAACCGCCATAACCACGGCCCCCATCACGAGCGAGGTGGTGAGGTTGTCGAGCACGCCCGAGAGGAAGAAGGACAGCACCCCGGTGAGCCAGAAAAGCTTGCGATAGGACATGCCGAGCCGCACCAGACGCCCGCGCAGGGCGTCGAACACCCGGCGCTCTTCCATGGTGTTGACGTAGGTAATGGCCACGAGCAGGAACAGGAACAGCTCGCCATATTCCTCGACGATCTCGCGGGCGTGGTCATGGGCGACCTGCGAAAGGCCCTGACGCATGTATTCGATGCCGATGAAGGCCCAGATCAGACCCGCCGCGAGCATCACCGGCTTGGATTTGCGCATATGGGTCGATTCTTCGAAGATCACCAGCACATAGGCGCCAACGAAGATCAGCAGGCAGAGGAACCCCACCCAATGACCCGTGAGATCGATTGCTTCCATCAAGGTTCTCCTGTCCTTATTGCGCCTGATGTAGCGGAGGACGCGGCTCGGGAACAAGGAGAATCAAGGCCGCCGACCCGTGGGGCGACGGCGCCGGCTTCTTCCCGCGTGCCAAGTTCGCGCGGGCGGGCGATGGCCTCTCGCAAACGCGCGAAATAGAGGCATCCTCGGGCATGCGATCGACCCGACGCCGCCGCAGCGCGGCCCGAGGCGCGCGACTCACCCCCCGTTCGGGCCAAACCCGACTCCTCTCCGCCCCCCCGAACCCAGCCTGCGGCAGGTGCGAAATTCCCCGCTCAATCCTTCGCGAACGCAGAATCGGCAAGATTACGCCAGTTCGGCGCGGCGCCCCGGCAACATTCTGACCATTGCAGGGGGGACACGGGTTCTTGACGCTTTCATGACGCATTGATCGCTTGCAGTTTTTTCGGCGCTGTGGCTAAGGATTGTGCAAAGGGCTGCCCTCGGGCGGCCTTAAGAACTATCTGAGATCGCTTGGAAAATAGATGCCCCTCGCGCAACCCCGCCGCCCCCTGCCGCTCAGCCGTCGCCGCCTGCTCGCGACGCTGTCCGCGGGGGCATTTCTGACCTGCACGACCGCGCTTCCGCGCGGTGCGCAAGCGCAGGAAACGCCCGCGCCCGCAGCCGAGGTGCCCGCCCCGGCACCCGCTGCGCCGCAGCAACCGTTCAGCTTCGACGCGCTCTCGGCCGAGATGCAGGGACTGGCCGCTCAGGCCCCGCAAACCCTCACCCTGCCCGAGAGCTTCCTCTCGGGTCTGGGCTATGACGATTACCGGCTGATCCGCTTCAACCCCGAGCGCGCGCGCTTTGCCGATAGCCCGGATGTGCAGTTTCAGCTCCACGCCTTCCATATGGGCTGGCTCTTCAAGGAGCCGGTGCTGCTGTTCGAAGTGGCCGACGGCATGGCCACGCCGATGACCTTCGGCACCGACGATTTCATCTATGAACGTCAGGCGCGCGACCATGTACCCGAACATGTCGAACTGCCCGGCGTGGCGGGCTTCCGGCTGCACAATCCGCTCAACCGCCCCGATATCTTCGACGAGCTGATCGCCTTTCAGGGCGCCTCCTATTTCCGCGCGCTCGGGCGCGGCTCGGCCTATGGCCTCTCGGCGCGCGGTCTGGCGATCAACACCGGGCTGGCCGTGGCCGAGGAATTCCCGCGCTTCACCCGCTTCTGGATCGAGCGCCCGCAGCCCGGCGCGCAGACGATCACCGTCCATGCCGCGATGGAAAGCGCCTCGCTGACCGGGGCCTATCGCTTCGTGATCAGCCCCGGCGCCGAAACCGCGCTCGAGGTCACTGCGCGGCTCTATTTCCGCAAGGATGTCGAACAGCTCGGGGTCGCGCCGTTGACCTCGATGTTCCTCTTTGCCGAGCGCAACCGGACGAAATTCGACGATTTCCGTCCACAGGTGCACGACAGCGACGGGCTCGGGATCACCCGCGCCGATGGCGAGGCGATCTGGCGCCCGCTTGCGAACCCGCCGCGGCTCGCCTCGAGCTATTTCGTCGAAACCACGCCGCGCTCCTTCGGGCTCTATCAGCGTGACCGCGACTTCGCGAATTATCAGGATGCCGCCGCACATTACGAAAAACGCCCCTCTTGCGTGGTCGAGCCGCTCGGCGACTGGGGCCGCGGCGCGGTCCGGCTCGTCGAGATCCCCTCGGATCTCGAGGTGAACGACAATATCGTCGCCTTCTGGGTGCCCGAGGCCCCCGCCAAAGCCGGCGAGAGCCGCGAGTTCGCCTATCGGCTGCGCTGGGGCGCGCTCGAACCCGACAGCCGCGACGACCGCGCCCATGTCCTCGAGACGCGGGCCGGCGCCGGTGGCGTCTCGGGGGTTGAAAACACCACCGGCACGCGCAAGTTCGTCATCGACTTCAAGGGCGGGCTGCTCGGCAACCTGCCCGGCGAAGCGGTCGAGGATCTGACCGTCATCGCCACTGCGGCGAATGGCAAGATCGAGACCCAGACGCTCACCCAGATCTGGGGCACCGATATCTGGCGCCTCGTGCTCGACGTCGCCGCCGATGGCGACAAGCCGGTGGAACTTTCCGCGCATATCGCGGGTTACGATCGCAAGCTGACTGAAACGTGGCTCTATCAATGGATCAAGGCATGACCGCATATCTCTTCCCCGACGCGGCCGACGCCGCCGAAGCTGTCGAAGCCCGGGCGCTTGCGCCCACCGCGCTGGTCGCGGGGCCCTGTGCCCTGCCCGTCGCGCCGATGGCAATGCCGCCGCAGGTGATCGAGCCCCGGACCGGGCTGATCCGCCGCCTGATCGCCGCGCTCTTGCCGCAGCGTCCCGCGGCCCCCTCGGCGGGTGCCGGCGCCTGACCCCATGAGCCGCGCTCATCCCTCGCGTGTCGGACTCTATGGCCTACGCGGGCTGGCGCTTGCGCTCAGCCTGCTGGCCGGGCTTGGCGCGTTCTGGCTGTTTTTGCAATTCGGCGATGCCGACGGGCTCGACATTCTCGACATCACCCGCGCGGTGCTGATCCTGATCTCGACGCTCTGGCTCGCCTGGGGCGCGGTGCAGGCGCTGATTGGGCTTACCACTTTCGCGCGCGCGCCCGCCTATGACCCCGCCGCGCCGATCCGCGGCCGCACGGTGGTGCTCGTGCCGGTCTATAACGAGGATCCGGTGACCACCTTCTCGCGCGTGGCCGCGATGGACGCCTCTCTCGCCGGTTGCCGCGACCCGGCCGAGGTGCATTTCGCGATCCTGTCGGACACCCGCAAGGAGGACATCGCCGCGCGCGAGGTCGAGACCTTCGCCCGCCTCGTCGCCGAGCGCGACGGTGTCGGCCGCTTCTTCTATCGCCGGCGCGAGAACAACACGGGCAAGAAGGCCGGCAATATCGAGGATTTCATCACCCGCTCGGGCGCGGCCTATGATTATGCCGTCATTCTCGACGCCGACAGCCTGATGGAAGGCGCGACCATCCTGCAGATGATCCGCCGGATGGAGGCCGAGCCGCGGCTCGGTCTGCTGCAGACGCTGCCCAAGGTGATCCGCGCCCGCTCGCGCTTTGGCCGCGCGATGCAATTCTCGGCCAGCTTCTTCTCACCGATCTTCGCACGCGGCCTTGCGATGATGCAGGGCGAGACCGGGCCGTTCTGGGGCCATAACGCCATCGTGCGGGTCCGCGCCTTCGCCGAGAGCTGCGGCTTGCCGGCTTTGCGCGGACGACCGCCCTTTGGCGGCCATGTCATGAGCCACGATTACGTCGAGGCGGCACTGCTGGCGCGCTCGAACTGGATCGTGCGGCTGGATGACGATCTCGGCGGCAGCTACGAAGAGGGCCCCGAGAATATCGTCGACCATGCCAAGCGCGACCGCCGCTGGTGTCAGGGCAACCTGCAGCACAGCCGGATCATCGGCGCGCCGGGGCTGAAACCCTGGTCGCGCTTCGTCTTCGCGCAAGGCATCATGGCCTATATCGCGCCCTTGTTCTGGCTCGGCTTTCTGGCCGCCTCGATCGTGGCGCCCCTGATCGCGCCGCCGCCGGATTACTTCCCCGAGCCCTACTGGCCCTTCCCCTATTTCCCGCCCTCCTCGGCCTCGAAGGCGATCAGCCTTGCGATCGGCGTCTTCGGCCTCCTGCTCCTGCCCAAGATCCTGATCGCGCTGCGCGCCGGGATCACCGGCCGCGCCCGCGGCTTCGGCGGGGCGGGCCTCGCGCTCGCCTCGACGCTGGGGGAGCTTGCGTTTTCCTCGCTCACGGCGCCGGTCCTGCTGATGTATGCGACGCGTTCGGTGCTGCAGGTCATGCTCGGGCGCGACGGCGGCTGGCCCACCAACAACCGCGGCGACGGCAGCCTGAGCCTGCGCGACAGTTTCCTCGCCTCGCACTGGATCCTGACGATCGGCCTGCTGGGGCTCGGCGCGACCTGGACCTTCGCGCCCGGTCTGCTTCTGTGGCTGCTGCCGGTCGGCCTGCCGATGATCGGCGCGCCGCTGATCCTGTGGTGGTCCTCGCATCCCTCGTCGGGCCGGCTCATGTCGGTGCCCGCCGAATATCAGATCCCACCCGTCGTCGCCCGCCATGATGCGGTGCTCGCGCGCTGGAGCGCCCCCGAAGCCGCCCCCGAGGCGACCCCGCCCGGACCGCAACACCCCGAGACCGCCCATGCCTGAGACCCGTCCCGCCAACGCCGCCCTGCCGCAAGGCGCGCGCGATCCGCGCCTCGATTTTTTCCGCGGGCTCAGCCTGATCATGATCTACCTGAACCATGTTCCGGGCACGATCTACGAGACGCTGACCTCGCGCAATTTCGGCCATTCGGATGCGGCCGAAGGGTTCGTCTTCATGTCGGGCTGCGCGGCGGCACTGGCCTATGGGCCGAAACTCGCGGGCGGGCTCAATCTCGGATCATTTCGCAAGATCTGGGGGCGGGCGTGGCTCCTTTATCTCGTGCATCTGATGACCGCCGCCTGGGCGATCGCGATCATCGCGAGTGCCGCGAAATGGTTCGGCGGCGAGGTGCTTCTGACCCGCAACGCCTTTTTGCCGCTGACCACCGATCCGCTCGGCTTCCTGATCGGGATCGTGACGCTCGGCCATCAGCTCGGTTATGTGAACATCCTGCCGATGTATGCGGTGCTTCTGCTCGGCGCGCCCTTCCTGATCCGGCTCGGGCTGCGCTCGCCGCGCGGGCTACTGGCCTTCACGTTCGGCTTCTGGGCGCTGACCGGGATGACCCGGCTCGATCTGCCGAACTATCCCTTCGACGGCGGCTGGTTCTTCAACCCCTTCGCCTGGCAGCTTCTCTTCAGCCTCGGCATTCTGACCGGCCTCGCGCTGCGCCGGGGCGAACGCTTTGCGCCGGTCCACAAGGGACTGATCTGGGTTGCGGGCCTCTGGGTGGCTTTCTGCCTTGTCTGGGTGCGCTCCGAGCAATTGATGACCGATCTGGGCCATGTGATCTGGCAATTGCGCCAGTGGGATGTGCCCTTCTTCCTCGTGGATAACGACAAGACCTATGTCTCGGTGATGCGGCTGACGCATTTCCTGGCGCTGGCCTATCTGCTCAGCCTGCCCGGGATCGTGCCGCGGATCGCCGCCTCACGCGCGGCGGGCGTGGTGCGGGTGCTCGGGCGGCAGGGGCTTCCGGTCTTTGCGCTCGGCACCGTGCTCGCGATCCTCGCGCAGGCGATCAAGGAGGTGCATCCGGGCGGGTTCGCACAGGACAGCGCGCTGATCCTCGGCGGGCTCGCGCTGCAATATGCGCTCGCGGCGAGCCGCGAATGGCTGCGCGCGCAGGATCGCAAGACCGCCGCCGCGCTGCCGGTGCATCGTGCCCTGCCCGAGGCCCCGGCGCAGAAACCCGCCCCCATCGGCCAGCGCAGCGCCCCGCGCCGCGCTGCGCGCTGAGGTCTCAGGCGGTCTTCAACCCGCATTGCACCGCCCGCGCCTTGAGCGCGCGCAACGCAGCCTGCACCTTGGGCGTGCGGTGCAAGTCGACATGGGTCACCAGCCAAAGCACCGATTCCCATTCCGGGCGCGGTGGGCTCACCTGAATGAGACCCGGCTCGAGCTCGGCGCTCAGGCTCGGCACGAAGCCGATCCCAAGCCCCGCGCGCACCGCCATGACCTGCGATTCGGGATCGTTCGAACGAAAGATCACCTGCTCGTCGGGGATTTCCGTCGCCATCCAGCGGTAGAAGGGCGCCCGGTTCTCGCGATTGTCCGGGCCGATGAAGCGATGCTGCGCAAGGGTCTCGGGCGTCGGCCGGCCGTGGCGGTCGATATAGCCCTGCGAGGCATAGACCCCGACCGGATGTCCGCCGAGCGCCTGCACCACGTTATCGGGTTCGGTCGGCCGGTTGCCCGCCCGCACTGCGAGATGGGCCTCGCCATATTCGAGGCGAAAGACCCGCTGATCGGTGAGATAGCGCAGCCGCAGGCCGGGATGATCCTCGATGAGCTGATCGAGCGCAGGCAGCACGAGCCCCGAGAAGGTCGGCAGCGAGGTGATGATCAACTCGCCCGTCACCTCCTCGCCCGCGCCCGCGATCCGTGCGGCAAGCTGGTTGAACTGATCCTCGGTCGCCTGACCGACCGCCAGAAGCTGTTGCCCCGCCTCGGTGGGCGTATAGCCGCGGGGGTGACGCTGAAACAGTTTCGTGCCGAGCCGCGTCTCGAGCGCGTCGACATGCCGGATCACCGTGGCATGGTGAACCCCCAGCACCTCGGCCGCGCCGGAGACCGTCCCCACTCGCGCCACCTGAAAGGCGGTGCGGATCTCATCCCAGTTGTCGAAGCTCATTTGTGCACCTGCGAACAAAGTCGGTGCGATCATGACAGTTGCGTTCGAACGCACAAGGGCCAATTCTTGCCGCAAGTGCAAAGCTGCATCTGCAAACCGGAGTCCTCCCCATGACCAAGATCCTTCGCATCGACACGTCCATCAAAGGCGACGCCTCGATCACCCGCAAACTCACCGGTGCCATCGTCGACCAGATCGGCGGCGAGGTGACCGAACGCGACGCCACCGCAATCCCGATGATCGACGGCGCGTGGATCGGCGCCGCCTATACGCCCGCCGATGCCCGCACCGCCGAGCAAAAAGAGCTGCTCGCGCTTTCGGACGAGCTGATCGCCGAACTGAAGGCGGCCGATGTGGTCGTGATCGGCTGCGGCATCTACAACTTCGGCGTGACCGGCCCGCTCAAGGCCTGGATCGACATGGTCTGCCGCGTCGGCGAGACCTTCAAATACACCGAAGCCGGCCCGCAGGGCCTTGCCGGTGCGAAACGCGTGATCGTGGCCTATGCCTCGGGCGGCGTGCCGGCCGGTTCGGGCTATGACCTCGCGACCCCCTATATCAAGCAGGTGCTGGGCTTCATCGGCATCACCGATGTGACCGTGGTCGCCGCCGAGGGCGTGGCCGTCGATGCCGCGGCCGCCGTGGCCCGCGCCGAAGCCGAGATCGCGAAACTCGCGGCCTGATCGCTCACCACTCACGAAACCGGCGCGCGCCCCTCGGGGCGCGCGTTTCACGTTGCGGGCGGGTCGAATGCGGCGAGCGGCCCATAGAGGATCAGCGTCGGATGATCCGCCGCGGCCCCGGTGAGCCGCGCGGCAAGCCCCGCCACCGTGTCGCGCAAGAGTGTCTGCTCGGGGTGGCCCACCGCTTCGGCCATCAACGCGGACGTCTCGGGCGGCAGGCCATGGGCGATGAGCCCCGCCGCGAGCTTCGGGAAGGTGCGCTTGCCCATGAACACGACCGTGGTCGCCTGCGCATCGGCGAGCGCGGCCCAGTTCACCGCCTCGGGCAGGCCACCGGTCACATCGGCGCCGGTCACGAATTGCACCCGCCGCGCGGTCAGCCGCCGCGTCAGCGGGATCCCCGCCATCGCCGCCGCCGCACAGGCCGAGGGCACGCCCGGAATGATCTCGTAGCGCAGGCCCGCACCGCGCAGCGCCGCCATCTCCTCTTCCAGCCGCCCGAAGATGCCGGAGTCGCCGGATTTCAGCCGCACGACATGGCGCCCCGCGAGCCCGTGCTCGACCAGCAGCGCGTTCACGTGCTCCTGCTTGGCCGAGGGGCGCCCGGCCCGTTTGCCCACCGCGATCAGCTCGGCCCGCGCGCCGGCATGGCCCAGAACCGGCCCCGATGCGAGATCATCGAACAAAACGACATCGGCCTGTTGCAGGCGATCCACCGCCTTCAAGGTGATCAGCTCGGGATCACCCGGCCCGGAAGAGACAAAAGAGATGAAACCCGTCATGGCCGCCTCTGCGATACGTTTGAAGTCAAAGTCCTAGCACGGGTTGTGCCGGCCGTCATCTGCACACTGCTGCAGCGCAGCATCAACCCTGTCCCATTCGTCCGGCGCCGGCAGGCCGAGGCGGATCCAGGTGGGTGACCAGGGGAAGACGCGCGACCAGATACGATGGCGCGCAAGATGGTCCTGCGCCGCCACCGCATCGGCGGTGTGATAGCTCCGAAAGAGTTCCGTGCCGCCGATCAGGCGCCAGCCGGCGACGGCACCGAGATCGTCCATCCGCGCGGCATCCGCGCGCAACCGCGCGATCGTGACGCGCGCCCAGTCCGCATCGGCGAGCGCGCGGGTGCCGATCTCGATCGCGGCCCCCGAGACCGGCCAGGGCCCCGCCATCTCGGTCAGCCGTTCGACCAACGCCCCGGGCCCGAAGGCAAAGCCGAGCCGCACCCCCGCCAGCCCCCAGAACTTGCCGAAGGAGCGCAGCACGAGCGCCCGCCCCGGATCGGGCAAGAGCGACAGATCGGGGCGCGGGTCGCCGAAGCTCTCATCGACCACCAACAGCCCCACCTGCCCCGCCAGCGCGCGCAGGACCTGCGGATCGTGACAGCGGCCATCGGGGTTGTTCGGATTGACGACGACGGCGAGATCGGCCCCCGCGAGCGCCGCGAGATCGGCGACCTCCTCGACCTGCCACCCCGCCGCGCGCAGGCTCGCCGCATGTTCGTTGTAGGTCGGCGCCAGAACCCGCGCGCGGCCCGGCGCGGTCAGGCGCGGCACCATCTGGATCGCCGCCTGCGCCCCGGCGAGCGCGACGCCCGATGCGGTGGTTCCGAGCGCCACTTGTGCCGCCCCGATCAGCCGCGCCTTGGCCTCGGCCGTGGGAAGCTGGGTCCAGACCTCGGGCGGCAGATCGGGCAACGGATACGGCACCCGGTTGATCCCTGTCGAAAGGTCGATCCAGTCGTCGCCGCCCCAGTTGGCTCGCGCCCAGTCGATATTCCCGCCGTGATCGCGCATCAGAAAAGGCTCCCCGCCCAGGCGACACTGGCGATCAGCCCCGCCGCAATCGCCATCGCCCGCCGGTAAAGACCGAGCCCCCGCGCCAGATCCCGTGGCACCGGATCGGGGGCGGCGCCGTTCAGCCAGGGCTCGTTCGCAATCCGGTCGCCATAGATCCGCGGCCCGGACAGGCGGATGTTCAGCGCCCCGGCGAGCGCCGCCTCGGGCCAGCCCGCATTGGGCGAGCGATGCGCGCGGGCGTCGCGTTCCATCGCATCGAGCGCCCGCGCCCCGCCCCGCCCCGCCGCCAGACCAAAGAGCACCCCGGTGATCCGCGCAGGCAGCAAATTGACCAGATCGTCGATCCGCGCCGAGGCCCAGCCGAACTGTTCATAGCGGTCGTTGCGATGGCCGATCATCGAATCGAGCGTGTTGATCGCCTTGTAGGCGGCGATCCCCGGCAGGCCCGCGATGACGCCCCAAAAGAGCGGCGCGATGATCCCGTCCGAGCTGTTCTCGGCCAGACTTTCCAGCGCGGCCCGCGCGACGCCCGCCTCATCGAGCCGCGACGGGTCGCGCCCGACGATCATCGAGACAGCCTGGCGCGCGGCGGCCAGATCGCCCGCGATCAGCGGACGCGCGACGGCCGCCACGTGATCATGCATCGAGCGCAGCGCCACGAACGGCCATGCGAGAAGTCCGCCGATCAGGATCCGCGGCCAGCCCGGGGGCAGGAGCGTTTGGACAATCGCCGCCGGCAGCGCCGCCGCCGCGATCACGATCAGCGCGGTCATCACGCCGTGCAGGCGCCGGTTCGCCCCGTGGTTCAGCCGCACCTCCAGCGCCGAGATCAGCCGCCCGAGCCAGGTCACCGGATGGCCGATCCGGGTGAAGAGCCCCACCGGCCAGCCCAGCGCCACATCGAGAGCCATGGCGACCAGCATCATCAGTGCGAATGTCATGCCCCGCCCCCTCTGAACCGCAGCACGCCACGCAGGCCCGCGGCGCGCAATGCGCCTTCGGCGCCCTCGGGAACCGTACCGGGGGCGAAGACGAAACCACGAGCGGCGCCGGTATGCGCGACGACAAGGCCCAGCGCCCCGATCTCGCGGGCCAGCGTCAGGCTCGGGTCGCCCGAGGGGCCGCGCAGCGCCAGCGTGCGGGCGGCGCTTTCGCTGGCCAGCGCCGCGAAGTCGGGCAGGCTGCGCGCACGCGGCCAGTCGGCGACGAGGTCGGAAATGTCGGGAAAGCGGTCGTCGCCCGGATCGGTGCGCCGTGGCGTGCCGTAGAAACCGCCAAGGATCTGGTAGCGCGGCAGCGCGGGCATTTGCGCCACACTGCGCCCGATCCGCGACGCCCAGAGCAGCCGCTCGGGATCGGCAAACATCAGCGGATCGCTTGCGCCCTCGACGGCCACACAGGCCCGGGCAAGGTCTTCGGGCGCGCCCTGCGATCCGGCCATCCGGGCGATGGCGATCAGGCTGGCGGTCGAAACCCCGGTGCCAAGGCCGGGCGCGGCCAGCGGCCGCAGCGCGAACCGGCCGCAGGCGGGCAAGCCGAGGCGGGTCAGAAGGGCGCGCGCCCTTTCGGGCGCCCCCGCGCGATGCAGATGCAGCGCGCCGCCCGGCCAATGGCGGGCGTGCACCCCAAGGCGGGCACAAGGCAGGGTGATCAGCGCGACCGGCCCCTCCGGGCCAAGCCGCCCCTGCAGCCATTCGCCGAAATGCCCGGGGATGTGCAGCCGCTCCCTCATGTGAAGACCCGATTGACGCAAACGATCGACCAGCCGCCAGGCCCGGCGATGATCCGGGTCAGCGAGAGCGGCGCTACCTGAAACGCCAGCGCGCCCCCGACATCGCCGGTCGCCCGGGCGAGGGCGGCACGCACGACGCCCGCGTGGGCCACCACCGCGACCCGCCCCCCACGCGCGGCGAGTGCCTCGAGCGATGGCCTTACGCGGGTACAGAGATCGGCGAAACTCTCACCCTGCGGCGGGCAATGCGCGGCGAGCTCGGCACCGGACAGCGCCCCGAGATCGGGCAGCTCGGCGAAGGGCAGCCCCTCCCACGCGCCGAAATCCTGCTCCCAGAGGCGCGGATCGGTTTCGGGCGTCAGACCGGGACAGAGCGCTGCCGCGGTTTCGAAACACCGCCGCGCGGGACTTGCCACCAGCGCCGCCCCCGCGATCTCGGCCGCAAGCCCCGCAACCGACACGCCGGAAAAATCCGCCGCCACGTCGCGCCGGCCGGCCAGCCGTCCGTCCGCCACCACCGGCGCATGGCGGATCATCAGAAGCTCGGTCACCGCACCCGGGGCCATGGTTGCATTTCTCCTTCCGTCCCGGCGCCGTTTCTGCTTTGTCGGCGCGAAAGGGACAAGAGGCGATGACGAGAACCATCCTGATCACCGGGGGCGTGCGATCCGGCAAGAGCGCGATCGCCGAGGCGCGCACGCTCGGCTTCGGCGCGCCCGCGATCTATATCGCCACGGCCGAGGCCTGGGACGACGAGATGAAATCCCGGATCGCCACCCATCAGGCGCGGCGCGGACCGGAATGGACCACGCACGCCGAGCCGCTCGACCTGATCGGCGCGCTCAATGCGACCGATGGGCAACCGCGGCTGGTGGATTGCCTGACGTTGTGGCTGACCAATCTGATGCTCGGCGGGCATGACTGGCAGGCGGCGGGGCGGGCGCTCGCCGAGGCGCTGCCGCAGCAAGCCTCGCCCGTGGTGCTGGTGACGAACGAGGTCGGCGCCGGGATCGTGCCGGAAAACAAACTTGCGCGTGAGTTCCGCGATGCCGCGGGCCTCCTAAACCAATGGGTCGCAGCGGCGGCGGATGAGGTCATCCTTGCCGTCGCGGGCCTGCCGATGAAGGTGAAATGATGCAGTTCCAGAGCCTTGACGAAATCGCCCCCCTGGCCGACCGCCTGCCCACCGCCGACGAGGGCGCGCGCGCCGCGGCGCTGGCGCGGCAGAACAGCCTGACCAAGCCGCCGGGCTCGCTTGGGCGGCTCGAGGATCTGGCGCTCTTCATGGCCGCCTGGCGCGCGACCGACCGGCCGCGGATCACTCGGGCCCAGGCGCTGATTTTCGCGGGCAATCACGGGGTCTGCGCGCAGGGGGTGAACCCCTATCCGCAATCGGTGACCGCGCAGATGGTCGCGAATTTCGAGGCGGGTGGTGCCTCGATCAATCAGCTCTGCCGGGCGAATGGCGCCGATCTGGCTGTGGTCTCGCTCGATCTCGATCACCCGACCTCGGATTTCACGCAAGGCCCCGCGATGTCCGAAGCCGAGACGCTCGATGCGATGAACCGTGGGGCTGCGGCGGTCGATCCCGTGGCGGACGTTCTGATCCTTGGCGAGATGGGCATCGGCAATTCGACGATTGCGGCGGCGCTGGCCTCGGCGCTGTTTGGCGCGACGCCGGCCGATTGGGTCGGACCCGGGACCGGCTCCGATGAAGCGGGGCTCAAGCGCAAGATCGCGGCGATCGAAAAGGGTCTTACGCTGCACGGCGGCCTTGACGGGATGGCGACGCTGGCCGCACTCGGCGGGCGCGAGCAGGCGGCGATCTGCGGCGCGGTTCTGGCGGCGCGGGAAAACCGGACCGTGGTGATCCTCGACGGATTCATCTGCACCGCCGCCGCGGCGACGCTTTACGCAACCGACCCGCGGCTTCTGGATCACTGTCTGGTCGGTCACGCCAGCGCCGAGCCGGGGCACCGCCGCCTGCTGGCCGCGATCGACAAGCGAGCGGTGCTGGAATTCGACATGCGGCTCGGCGAAGGCTCGGGCGCGGCGCTGGCGCTCGGGATCCTGCGCTCGGCGCTTGAGTGCCACAACGGCATGGCGACCTTTGGCGAGGCCGGGGTCGATGGGGCGGAAGGCGAGAGCGCATGAGAGAGCGGCTCGCGCAGGTGCAACTGGCGGTGATGCTGCTCACGCGGCTGCCGGCGGGGCGGCTGCCCGAGCCTGCGCCCGCAATTGGCGCGAGCCTCTGGGCCTTCCCGCTGGCGGGGCTGGCGGTCGGGGGAATTGCGGCGGCGGTGCTACTGACGGCGCTGGCCGTGGGGCTGCCCGCGCCACTGGCTGGGGGGGTGGCGCTGGCCGCACAGATCCTCACCACCGGAGCGCTGCATGAGGACGGGCTGGCCGATCTGGCCGACGGTTTCTGGGGCGGGCGCGAGGCGGCGCGGCGGCTTGAGATCATGCGCGACAGCCGGATCGGCAGCTATGGCGCGCTCGCGCTGATCCTTGGCACCGGCCTGCGCTGGCAGGCGATTGCCGCGCTGGCCGACGCCCCGCACCGGGCCGCGCTGGCCCTGATCGCCGTGGCGATGATCAGCCGCCTTGCCCCCGCGCTTCTTCTCTGGCGTCTGCCGCCCGCGCGCAGCGATGGGATGGGGCGATCCGCCAGCGGCACCCGCCCGGGCGCGGTGCTGGTTGCGGCACTCCTGTGCCTGCCGTGCCTCTCCCTGACCGGCCTGCCTGTCGCGCTGATCGCCGCGGCGCTTGTGACCTTTGGCCTCGGCGCATTGGCCCGCGCCAAGATCGGCGGGCAGAGCGGCGATGTGCTCGGCGCGGGCCAGCAACTGGCCGAAATCGTGCTTTTGCTGGGCCTTTCGGCCCACATCGGTTGACTCACACCCCCAATCGGCGTAAGCGAGCCCGGAATCCCCGGAGGCCAATTCCTCCGGTCCCATGCATGAAGCAGGGATCGCCACCAGTCAGCGCGTTGCGCCCACTGGTGCGCTTGTCGTTTGTCTTGCCGGTCCGCCGGCCACTTTGAGGAGCTGCGCATGTTCGAAAGTCTCTCAGAACGCCTTGGTGGCGTCTTCGAGCGCCTGACGAAACAGGGCGCTCTGTCGGCCGATGACGTCCGCGCCGCGATGCGCGAGGTGCGCGTGGCGCTCTTGGAGGCCGACGTTTCGCTGCCCGTCGCGCGCGAATTCATCAAGCGGGTCGAGGGCAAGGCCACCGGCGCGGCCGTCACCAAATCGGTGACCCCGGGCCAGCAGGTCGTCAAGATCGTCCATGACGAGCTGATCGAGGTGCTGGGCGGTGACGAGACCGGGCCGCTCAAGATCGACAACCCGCCCGCGCCGATCCTGATGGTCGGTCTGCAGGGCTCGGGGAAAACCACGACCACCGCGAAGCTCGCCCGCCGCCTCAAGGAGCGCGAGGGCAAGCGCGTGCTGATGGCCTCGCTCGACGTGTATCGCCCGGCCGCCATGGAGCAGCTCGCGATCCTCGGTCAGCAGATCGGCGTCGATACGCTGCCGATCGTGGCGGGCGAGAAGCCGGTTGCCATTGCGAAACGCGCCAAGCAACAGGCGACGCTCGGCGGCTATGACGTCTACCTGCTCGATACCGCGGGCCGGCTGCATATCGACGAAGTGCTGATGGACGAGGTCGCGCAGGTGCGCGATGTCGCCTCCCCGCGCGAGACGCTTCTGGTGGTCGACGGGCTGACAGGTCAGGTCGCCGTCGAGGTCGCGCAGGAATTCGAGGACAAGGTCGGCATCTCGGGCGTCGTGCTCACCCGGATGGACGGCGACGGCCGCGGCGGTGCGGCGCTTTCCATGCGCGCCACCACCGGCAAGCCGATCCGCTTCGTTGGCCTCGGCGAGAAGATGGAAGCCCTCGAGACCTTCGAGGCGAGCCGGATCGCGGGCCGGATCCTCGGCATGGGCGATATCGTTGCGCTGGTTGAAAAGGCGCAGGAAACCTTCGAGGCCGAGCAGGCCGAGCGCATGGCGAAACGCTTCGCCAAGGGCCTGTTCAACATGAACGACATGCGCGGACAGCTCGATCAGATGCTCAAAATGGGCGGGATGCAGGGCGTCATGTCGATGATGCCGGGCATGGGCAAGATGGCCAAGGCCGCCGAGGATGCGGGCTTTTCGGATCTCGCGATCCGGCGCCAGATCGCGCTCATCAACTCGATGACCAAGAAGGAACGCGCCAATCCCGACATGCTGCAGGCGAGCCGCAAGAAGCGGATCGCGGCGGGTGCGGGGATGGAGGTGTCGGAGCTGAACCGGCTCCTGAAGATGCACCGGCAGATGGCCGACACGATGAAGAAGATGTCCAAGATGGGCAAGGGCGGCATGCTGAAACAGGCGATGGCCGCGATGCAGGGCAAGGCGGGTGGCCTGCCGGCAGCGGGCGATATGGACCCTGCGAAGATGGAAGAAGCCGCCAAGGCGCTCGGCCAGATGAAGGGGCTTCCGGGCCTGCCCGGGATGGGCGGGATGAAGCTGCCCGGCGGGTTGGCCGGGCTCGGCATGGGCAAGAAGAAATAAGATGAGCGCCCCCGTCCTCGATACCGCGCGCCTGCGTCTGCGCCCGCATGATTGGGCGGATTTCCCCGCCTATCTGGCGGTGATGCAGTCCGAGCGTGCGCGGTTCATGGGCGGGCCGATGAGCCTGAAACAGGCGTGGTTCTGCTTTGCCTCGGATGTCGCGCAATGGCCGCTCAAGGGCTGCGGGGCGCTGGCGGTGACGTTGCGCGAGAGCGGCGAGATGGTCGGTCAGGTCGCGCTGAACGACATTCCGCATTTCCCGGAACGCGAGCTTGGCTGGATGGCGCTCGAGGGGCATGAGGGCCGCGGCTATCTGTCCGAGGCGGCGCGGGCCTTGCGCAATTATGCGGCCCGCGTGCTCGGCTGGGAAACGCTGGTGAGCTATATCTCGGCGGGTAACACGCGCTCGGCGGCGCTGGCCGAGCGGATCGGTGCGGTGCTCGATCCGCGGGCCGCGCGGCTCGATGCCGATGATCTGGTCTATCGTCATCCGATGGGGGCCGCGGCATGAGCACGCCCTTCGCCATCCCCACGATCGAGACCGAGCGCCTGATCCTGCGCGCCCCCGCGGAACGGGATTTCCCGGCGATGGTGGAGTTCTATGGCTCCGACCGCGCGCGTTTCGTCGGCGGCCCGACCACGCCGGAACTGACCTGGCGGATGCTGGCGATGGAGGCCGGGCATTGGCTTCTGCGTGGCTATGGCCGCTGGATCGCCGAGGAAAAGGCCACCGGCGCGACTGTCGGCATGATCGGCCTTTTCAACCCCGAGGGCTGGCCCGAGCCGGAGATCGGCTGGGATCTGTTCAACGGCTTCGAGGGCCGCGGCTTCGCCACCGAGGCCGGGCGCGCGGCGCGGGCCTTTGCCTATGACGTGCTGCACCTGCCCACGGTGATGAGCCTCGTGAAACCGCCGAACACCGCCTCGGCGCGGGTCGCCGAGCGGCTCGGCTGCCTGCGCGAGGGCACCTTCCTCCACGAACGCCACGGGGTGATGGATGTCTGGCGCCACCCTTCGGCGCAGGCGCTGGCGGAGGCCGCCGCATGAGCGTGATCCTCTGCCCGACCCCGGTTCTGGAAACCGAACGCTTCGTCCTGCGCGCCCCTGCGGCCCGCGATTTCGACGGCTGGCGGGCGTTCTTCATGGACGAGCGCAGCCATTTCATCCGCTCTGTCGCTGAACCCGACGAGGCCACCGCCTGGCGCGCCTGGGCCGGCGTGATCGGGCATTGGGTGATGCGCGGATGGGGCACCTTCGTGATCACCACGCAGGAGAGCGACCGCGGGCTCGGCATGGTCGGCCCCTGGGCGCCGGGCAACTGGCCCGAATTCGAGATCGGCTGGTCGTGCTGGTCGACCGAACACGAGGGCACCGGCATGATGACCGAGGCCGCCCGCGCCACGATCGCGCATGCCTTCGGCACGCTCGGCTGGGCCACCGCGGTCAGCTATATCGCGCCGGAGAACATCCGCTCGGCCCGTCTCGCCGAGAAGCTGGGCGCACGCCTCGACCCCGAGGCCCCGCCCCTGCCCGGCGAGAAACCCTCGCTCGTCTATCGTCACCCGAAACCGGAGGGGATCGCATGAGCGACGCCGTGACCCGTGCCGCCGAGCTGCTGAAAGAGCATCGCGCCAGTATCGACCGGCTCGATGCGATCCTCGTCTATACGCTTGCCGAAAGGTTCAAGCACACCCAGTCCGTGGGCCGGCTCAAGGCCGAGCACGCACTTCCCCCGTCCGATCCCGCGCGCGAGACGCAACAGATCGAACGGCTTGAACGCTTGTCGAAAGAGGCCGATCTCGATCCCGAATTCGCCAAGAAATTCCTTAACTTCGTGATTTCGGAAGTGATCCGGCACCACGAAAAATTCCAGAAATGACGGGTCTGCAAGACCCGCACCAAGCCATCCAAAGGAGATACACCATGGCTATGAAGATCCGGCTCGCCCGCGGCGGTTCGAAAAAACGTCCTCACTACGCGATCGTCGCGACCGACTCGCGCATGCCGCGCGACGGCCGCTTCCTCGAGAAGCTGGGCACCTACAACCCGCTGCTGGCCAAAGACAGCGAAGACCGCGTGAAGATGAACATGGAGCGCGTGAACTACTGGCTCGCGCAGGGCGCCCAGCCGACCGACCGCGTGGCCCGCTTCCTCGAAGCCGCGGGCGTTCTGGCGAAAACCGAGCGCAAGAACATGAAGAAAGCCGTCCCCGGCGAGAAAGCCGCGAAGCGCGCTGAAGAGAAGGCCGCGAAAGCCGCTGCTCCGGCCGAAGAATAAGAAAATCGGGTCTGGCCTCGGGCCGGATTTTGGTAAGAGTGGCGGGCCGGGCTATGCTCGGCCCGTTGCCGTCCCGGAGGAAAGTCATGTCGAAATCGAGCGAAGCGAAACCGGATCGCGTCTGCGTCGGCGCCATTGCCGGGGCCTTCGGCGTGCAGGGCGAGGTGCGGCTGAAAAGCTTCTGCACCGAACCCGAGGATATTGCCGCCTATGGCACGCTCTGGCTCGAGGACGGCTCGCGCAGCTTCACGATCAAGCTGACCCGCCCGGTGACGGGGGGGCTTGGCGC
>QKJR01000060.1 GCA_003249215.1 Rhodobacterales bacterium | reverse complement strand
GGGCGCTCCTGTGGCATATAGAGGCCGCAATTCAAGGAATTCCGAACGGAGAAGGTCATGGCAGGCCATTCGAAATGGGCGAACATCCAGCACCGCAAGGGCAAGCAGGATGCGATCCGCTCGAAAATGTTCTCGAAACTCTCGAAAGAGATCACGGTCGCGGCGAAGATGGGCGACCCCGATCCCGAGAAGAACCCGCGCCTGCGTCTGGCGGTCAAGGCCGCGAAATCGCAGTCGATGCCCAAGGATGTGATCGACCGCGCGATCAAGAAATCGCAGCAGGGCGATGCTGCCGATTACACCGAAATCCGTTATGAGGGCTATGGCCCGAACGGCATCGCGATCATCGTCGAGGCGCTGACCGACAACCTCAACCGCACCGCCTCGAACGTGCGCAGCTATTTCACCAAATCGGGCGGCAACCTCGGTCAGACCGGCTCGGTCAGCCACGGCTTCGACCGGGTCGGCGAGATCAGCTATCCGGCTGAGGCGGGCGATGCCGATACCGTCATGATGGCCGCGCTCGAGGCCGGTGCCGATGACGTCGAGAGCGACGAAGAGGGCCACTGGATCTATTGCGCGGTGGAGAACCTCAACGAGGTCTCCGAGGCGCTCGAGGCGGCTCTGGGCGAGTCAACCGAGTCGAAACTGATCTGGAAACCGCAGGTCTCGACCGAGGTCGATCTGGAGACCGCGCAGAAGCTGATGAAGCTGATCGACACGCTCGAAGAGGATGACGACGTGCAGACCGTCACCCACAACTTCGACGTGCCCGAGGATGTGGCGGCCCAGCTCTGAGGCCCATGCCCGACCGTGATCAGGAAGGCGCCCCACGGGGCGCCTTTTTACTTGATCGGCAACAGCGCCTGCGCCGCCATCTCGCGCAGCGCCTGGGTGAGCCCGTCGATCGGGCCGCGCAGCCGGCGCAGGCTCTGCCAGTAGATCGCCACGTTGAGCGGCGTTTCCGAAAGCATCGCGAGGCGGCCGTTGCGCAGTGGCCGGCCACACATCAGATCGGGCACCATCCCCCAGCCCATCCCGAGCTTGGCCGCATCGAGAAAGCCATGCGCCGAAGCGATCCGGTGATGGGGCAGGGCGATCGTCTGGCCGGTGACCATCTTGACCCAGACCGCCTGCAGCCGGTCCTTCTCGTTGAAAATCAGGGCCGGGGCGGCGGCGAAGGCCTCGGGGCGGGGCCCCTCGGGGAAATGCCGGGCGATGAAATCGGGGGTGGCGACCGCGTGATAGCGCATCACGCCGAGCGGCACCGCATCGCAGCCCGGCACCGGCACCGGTTGCGAGGTGATCGCGCCCACCACCTCGCCGCGGCGCAGCCAGTCCTCGGCATGGTCCTGGTCGTCGATCACCAGATCGAACATCCGCCCCTCGACGCGGGCAAGCGCCGGCAGGACCCAGCTCGCGAGGCTGTCGGCATTGACGGCGATGCGCAAGACCGGCGCCTCGCCTGCGGCGCTTTCGGGCAGGGCCACCTCGGTTTCCATCAGGGCGACCTGCTCGGCGTGGCGCGCAAGCCGGGTGCCCGCCTCGGTGCCGGTGCAGGGCGCGCCCCGGATCACCAGCACCGTGCCCATCCGCTCCTCGAGCGCCTTGATCCGCTGCGAGACCGCCGAGGGCGTCACATGCAACCGCGCCGCCGCCCCCTCGAAAGATCCGCTCGACAGAACCGCCGCCAGCGCCTCGAGTGCCCCATAGTCGAACATTAGCCCCCCTAATCCCACCTGAATTCAATTCAGTGGAGACTAGGGGCAAAGCCGGATAGGGAAAAGGCCTCAGCCGGGGAAGGCCATGGATTTCGCAGCATTTTTCGCAGGCTTCCGGCTCGGGCTCGGGCTGATCGTGGCGATCGGGGCGCAGAATGCCTTCGTGCTGCGTCAGGGGCTCCGGCGCGAGCATGTTTTCGCGGTGGCGCTCTTCTGCGCGGCCTCGGATGCGGCGTTGATCGCGCTCGGCGTCTCGGGCTTTGCGGCGGTCACCACGGCACTTCCGGGGCTCGGCGAGGCGCTGCGCTGGGGCGGCGTCGCCTTTCTCCTCTGGTATGCGGGGCGCGCCGCGCGCGCGGCCTGGCGCGGCGGCGAAGGGCTCGAGGCCGGGCAGGGCGGGGCCGAGCCGCTCGGGCGGGTGCTGCTCACCATGGCGGCGCTGACCTGGGCCAATCCGCATGTCTGGCTCGATACGGTCGTCCTGCTGGGTGCGGTCTCGGCGCAATTCCCGGGGCGGGGGGTCGCCTTCGGTACAGGGGCGGCCACGGCCTCCTTTGTCTTCTTCTTTGCGCTGGCCTATGGCGCGCGGCTGCTCGCGCCGCTCTTCGCCAAGGCCTTCGCCTGGCGCCTCCTCGACGCGGGGGTGGCGATCGTGCTCGTTTCGGTGGCACTGCGCCTGATCCTCGGAGGGTGATCCGCCCCGGCGGGCGCCCCGGCCCTGTATCCATACATTTCCGCGCTTGCCGCCGCGGCCCGCCCACGCCAAGAAAGGCCATGGCCCAACCGACCTCTCCCCCCGCCGGCGATCCGCACCGTCCCGTTCAGGGCGTGCTCTGGATGCTCGTCACCACGCTCTGCTTCACCGCGGTCAACGTGATCGTGCATTACCTCGGCGCCGATCTTCCGGCGGCGCAAAGCTCGTTCCTGCGCTTCGCCTGGGGGGTGCTCTTCGTGGCGCCCGCGCTCTGGGCGGGGCTGCGGGCGCGCTATGGCCGCGCGATCTGGGGGCTTTTTGCGCTGCGCGGGGCGATGCAATCGGTGGCGGTGCTCTTGTGGTTCTTCGCGATGGCGCGCACGCCGATCGCCGATGTGACCGCGATCGGCTATCTCAACCCGATCGTGGTGACGCTCGGGGGCGCGCTGTTGCTCGGCGAGGGATTTGCCTGGCGCCGTGGCCTCGCGGTCATCGTTGCGCTGATCGGGGCGTTGATCATCCTGCGCCCCGGCGTGCGCGAGATCCTGCCCGGCCACATTGCCCAGCTCGGCGCGGCGATCTTCTTCGGACTGTCCTATCTGACCGCGAAGAAACTGAGCGGAGTGGCCCCGGCGGCGTTCATCGTGGCGATGATGACCACGGTGGTGACGATCTTTCTCGCGCCCTTCGCGATCGCTGTCTGGCAGCCGCTAAGCTGGTCCGAATTCCTCTGGCTCGGCGCGACGGCGCTGATTGGCACCGTGGCGCATTACGCGATGACGCGGGCCTTCCAATGCGCGCCGGTGACGGTGACGCAGCCGGTGGTCTTCACCCAGCTCGTCTTCGCCTCGACCGCGGGTTGGATCTTCTTCGGCGAGACGGTCGACCCCTATGTCATTCTCGGCGGCGGGCTGATCATCGGGGCGATTTCCTATGTCACCTTCCGCGAAGCGCAGCTCAAGCGCCGCACGCTGACGCCCCCCCCACCGGCAACCAAGGCCTGACGCCCCTGCCAAACATCTGTGCCAGGGGCGGGGCAGGCGCCTCCGGCGGGAGTATTTTCGCCAAGAAAAAGCGTCAGGGCCCAAAGGCTTTTGCTTTTTCTTGGTTCAAATACTCAAAATCCGCCCTCAGCCGCCCGCGCGCCCGCGGGGATCTATGAGACGCGCGATCACCCCCTCGCGGGTGATCCGCCGCCCGTCCGAAAGCGCCACCGCCGGCGCATGACAGAGCCGCTCCATCACCTCGCGCACCGGCGTATCGGGGGCGAGGGCCGCGCCCTCGGCGGCACCCGCCTCGGCCAGATCCTCGGCAGTCAGTACGCCCAGCGGGTTCATATGGGCGACGAAATCGGCGACATATTCGTCGACCGGATTGGCGATGATCTCGCGCGCGGTGCCGAGCTGCACGATCCGCCCCCCCTCCATCAGCGCGATCCGGTTGCCGATCTTGAACGCCTCGTCGAGATCGTGGCTGACGAAGATGATCGTGCGCTTGAGGCGGGCCTGCAGCTCGAGCAGCTCGTCCTGCAGCTTGGCGCGAATGAGCGGGTCGAGCGCGGAAAACGGCTCGTCCATCAGCAGGATCGGCGCCTCGGTCGCGAAGGCACGGGCAAGGCCCACGCGCTGCTGCATGCCCCCCGAGAGCTCACCCACGCGACGGTCGGCCCAGTTCGAGAGGCCCACGAGCTCGAGTTGCGCCTCGACGCGCTCGCGGCGTTCGGCCTTCGACATCCCGCCAAGCTCGAGCCCGAGGCCGACATTCTCGCGCACTGTGCGCCAGGGTAGCAGGCCGAATTGCTGGAACACCATCGCCACCCGCTGCAGCCGGATCCGCCGCAGCGTGGCGGCATCGGCATGGGTCGCGTCGATCAGCGCATTGCCGTCGCAGACATGGACCGCACCGCGACAGACCGGATTGAGCCCGTTCACCGCGCGCAAGAGCGTGGATTTGCCGGAGCCCGAGAGGCCCATGAGCACGAGGATCTCGCCCTCGGCCACGTCGAGCGAACAGTCATGCACGCCCAGAACCTGACCGGTTGCCTGTTGGATCTCGGCCCGGCTCAGCCCCTGATCCATCAGGGGCAGGGCGCGGTCAGGGTGGTCGCCGAAGACGATCGAGACCTTGTCGAAGCGCACGGCGATGCCGGCGGTGTCTTGCGGAGCGGTGGTGCGGGTCATTTGCGACCTCCCATGCGCAGCATCCGGTCGAGGATGATGGCGACGACGACGATGATGAAGCCCGACTCGAACCCGAGCGCGGTGTTGACCGAGTTCAGCGCGCGCACGACCGGCACGCCAAGCCCGTTGGCGCCGACAAGCGCCGCGATCACCACCATCGAGAGCGAGAGCATGATCGTCTGGTTTAGCCCCGCCATGATCTGCGGCGCGGCATAGGGCAGCTCGACCTTCCAGAGCACCTGACGCGGGGTGGCGCCAAAGGCGCGCGCCGCCTCAAGGAGCGAAACCGGCGTCGAGCTCACGCCCAGATGGGTCAGCCGGATCGGCGCGGGCAGCACGAAGATCACCGTCGCGATCAGCCCGGGCACCATGCCGATGCCGAAGAAGACGATCGCCGGGATCAGATAGACGAAGGTGGGCAGGGTCTGCATCAGGTCCAGAACCGGCTGCATCACGGAGAACAGCCGTGGCCGGTGCGCCGTGGCGATGCCGATCGGCACGCCCACCACCATGCACACGACGCAGGCCGAGAGCACCAGCGTCAGGCTTTCGGTCGTGGCCTTCCAGTACCCCTGATTGAGGATGAAGAGGAAGCCGGCGGCGACCAGCAGCGGCATCTTCCAGCCGCGCTGCAGCACCCAGGTGAGCGCGACGAAAATCGCGACCATCACGAGCGGCGGCGGCCCCTGCAGCACCGCGAGGATGCCGTCGATCAGCCCCTGCATGAGCCCCGCGAGAACGTCGAAAACGCCCGAGAAATTGTCCTTGAGCCAGTCGAAGACGGTCTTGGCGGTCTTGCCGACCGGAATTTTATAGGCGGTAAGCCAGTCCATCGCGCGAAATCTCCCTTTGGCGCGTGCGGAAAATCGGGAGTGAAAAGGCGGGGTCCCTGAACCCCGGCCTCGCGTCTGGTTTAGTTCAGCGCGGCGGTGACAGCGGCCATCGCATCGCCACCATCCTTGGCGGTCACGCCCGCCAGCCACGGCCCGAGCGCCTCGGGATGGGCGCCGAGCCAGGCCTTGGCGGCCTCGGCGGGCTCGGTGCCGTCGTTCAGGATCGCGCCCATGATCTCGTTCTCCATCGCGAGAGAGAATTCGAGGTTTTCGAGGAACTTGCCTGTGTTCGGGCAGTCAGCGACATAGCCCTTGCGCACGTTGGTCGCGACCTCGGCCCCGCCGAAGTTCGGCCCGAAGAACTCGTCGCCACCGGTCAGATAGCTCATCGCGAAATTGGCGTTCATCGGATGCGGTTCCCAACCGAGGAAGATGACCGGATCGTTCGACTTTCCGGCGCGCTCGACCTGCGCGAGCATCCCCTGCTCGCTGCTCTCGACCACTTCGAAGCCCTGCAGGCCGAAGGCATTGCCGTCGATCATGTCCATGATCAGGCGGTTGCCGTCATTGCCGGGCTCGATGCCATAGATCTTGCCGTCGAGCTCGTCCTTGTGCTTGGCGATATCGGCGAAATCCTTGATGCCGAGCGCGGCCCCCGCGGCGTTCGTCGCCAGCGTGTATTTCGCGCCTACAAGGTTGGTGCGGACAGTTTCGACCGTGCCCGCCTCACGATAGGGGGCGATATCGGCCTCCATCGTCGGCATCCAGTTGCCGAGGAAGACATCCACATCGCCCGTCGAGAGCGCCGAATAGGTCACCGGCACCGAGAGCAGTTTGATATCGGTCTCATAGCCGAGCGCGCCCAGAACGGTGGTTGCGACTGCGGTCGTCGCGGTGATGTCGGTCCAGCCCACATCGGAGAAGGTCACCTTGTCGCAGCCCTCGGCCAGCGCGCCCTGAGTGAGAGCGAGGCTCGCGGCCCCGGCCAGAAGAATGGAACGGATCGTCATGCTGGTCTCCCTTGCATCGCCTTGTTTTTCGGTTCAGGCTTTTTGTTGATTGACGAGTCAATAAACTTACCTGTAGCTCCAGAAAGCAAGACCTTTTTTGCGAAAGGACCGAAAAGCCATGCCGAAGCTTGGGGCCGAGCCTATTCGACGGGCAGCGCTGGTGAAAGCCACGATCGAGACGGTGGGTGAAGCCGGCTCGCTCGAAGTGACTGTCGCGCAGATCGCGCGCAGGGCGGGGATGTCCTCGGCCCTGGCGCATCATTATTTCGGCTCTAAGGAGCAGATCTTCCTCGCCGCGATGCGCCACATCCTGACGCTTTACGGCGCCGAGGTGCGCGGCGCGGTCTCGATCGCCGAGGGCCCCGAGGGGCGGCTGCGCGCGATCGTGGCGGGCAGTTTCGCGCCGGGCAGCTTCCGGCGTGAGGTGATCTCGGCCTGGCTCAACTTCTATGTTCTGGCGCAGACCCAGCCGCAGGCGCATCGCCTGCTCCGCGTCTATCAGCGCCGGCTGCGCTCGAACCTGCGCCACGAGCTGCGCCCGATCGTCGGCGCGCGCGCCGAGGTGGTGGCGCGCGGCCTGGGCGCGATGATCGACGGCGTCTATATCCGTGCGGCGCTGGCCGACGGTGCGCCGGACCGGGCCTATGCCCTGAAAATCGTTATGGAATATCTGGATCGGGAACTGGAGGTGCGGGGATGATGGCGCAACCCAAGGCAAGCCATTTCATCAATGGCGACTGGATGGAGGATCCCGCGGGCGAGGTGCTCGAGGTGCTCTATCCGGCCACGCAAGAGGTGATCGCGCGTTTGCATTGCGCGACGCCCGCGGTGATCGAGGCCGCGATTTCCGGCGCCGCGGCCGCGCAGAAGATCTGGGCCGCGTGGAAGCCCGTGGAACGTGCCCGCGTGCTGCGCAAGGCGGCGGATATCATCCGGGCGCGCGGCGATGAACTGGCCCGACTCGAGACGCTCGACACCGGCAAGCCCTTGCAGGAAACGCTCGTGGCCGACTGGCCCTCGGGGGCAGACAGCCTCGAATATTTCGCGGGCCTCGCGCCCACTTTGACCGGCGAGACGATCCCGCTGGGCGGCGATTTCGCCTATACGATTCGCGAGCCGCTGGGCGTTTGCGCGGGCATCGGCGCGTGGAATTACCCGAGCCAGATCGCCTGCTGGAAGGCCGCGCCCGCGCTCTCGACTGGCAATGCGATGGTGTTCAAACCCTCCGAAGTGACGCCCTTGGGCGCGCTGCAACTGGCCGCGATCCTGATCGAGGCCGGGGCGCCGGCGGGTCTTTTCAATGTCGTGCAGGGCCGCGGGCCGGTGGGTGCGGCGCTCTCGACGGATCCGCGAATCGCCAAGGTCTCGCTCACCGGCTCGGTGCCCACGGGCGCGCGGGTCTATCAGGCGGCGGCGGCGGGGATGAAGCATGTGACGATGGAACTCGGGGGCAAGTCGCCGCTGATCGTCTTCGCCGATGCCGATCTCGATGGCGCGGTGGGCGCGGCGATGCTCGGGAATTTCTATTCCTCGGGTCAGATCTGCTCGAACGGGACGCGCGTCTTCGTGGAAAAGCCGATCAAGGAGGCCTTCCTCGCCAAGCTCGCCGAGCGCACGGGGCGGATCATCGCGGGCGATCCGCTGGATGAAGCCACGCAATTCGGCCCGCTGGTGAGTGCGGCGCAGCATGAGAAGGTGATGGGCTATATCGCCACGGCCAAGGCCGAGGGCGCGCGGCTGATCTGCGGTGGGGCCGCCGGGAACGCAGGGCCGCTCTTCGTGCAGCCGACGGTCTTTGCCGATGTGACGGATGACATGACCCTCGCGCGCGAGGAGGTCTTCGGGCCCGTCATGGCGGTGCTCGACTTCGAGGCCGAGGATGAGGTGATCGCGCGGGCGAATGGCACCGAATTCGGTCTCGCCGCAGGCGTCTTCACCGGCGATCTGGCGCGCGGGCACCGGGTCATTGCGCAGTTGCAGGCGGGGACCACATGGATCAACGCCTATAACCTGACGCCGGTCGAGATGCCCTTCGGTGCGGTCAAGGCCTCGGGGTTCGGGCGCGAAAATTCGCGCGCGGCGGTCGAGCATTACACGCAGGTCAAGGCGGTTTACGTCGGCATGGGGCCGGTCGAGAGCCCCTATTGAGAGCGCGGGCGGGGGCTCTGCCCCCGGGCCCCCGGGATATTTACGCACAGATGATGGAAGCGGCGTGATGGAAGCGGATTATGTGGTGATCGGCGCGGGATCGGGCGGCTCGGCTCTGGCCTATCGGCTGGCCGAGGCCGGCAAGAAGGTGATCGTGATCGAACACGGTGGCACCGACGAGGGGCCTTTCATCCAGATGCCCGCGGCGCTGAGCTATCCCATGAACATGGGGCTTTACGATTGGGGCTTTGGCAGCGAGCCCGAGCCGGGGCTTGGCGGGCGGCGGCTCGTCACGCCGCGTGGCAAGGTGATCGGCGGCTCGTCGAGCATCAACGGCATGGTCTATGTGCGCGGCCACGCCTGCGATTTCGACCATTGGGCCGAGCAGGGCGCGGCGGGCTGGGCCTATGCCGATGTGCTGCCCTACTTCAAACGCATGGAGCATTGGCACGGCGCGGGCGACGGCGGCGATGCCGATTGGCGGGGCGCCTCGGGTCCCTTGCATGTCACCCGCGGGCCGCGGCGCAATCCGCTGTTTGGTGCCTTCATCGAGGCGGGTCGTGCGGCGGGCTATCCGGTGACCGCCGATTATAACGGGCGCCAGCAGGAGGGCTTCGGCCCGATGGAGGCGACGATCTGGAAGGGCCGGCGCTGGTCGGCGGCCAATGCCTACCTGCGGCCTGCGCTGAAGGGTGGAAATCTGAGCATTGTCAAAGGTTTTGCGCGCAAAGTTGAGATCGTGGACGGGCGGGCGACCGGCGTCGAGATCGAGCGCGGCGGGCAGATCGAGGTGATCCGCGCGCGGGCCGAGGTGGTGCTGGCGGCCAGCTCGATCAACACGCCGAAGCTTCTGATGCTCTCGGGGATCGGTGCCGGGGCGCATCTGGCCGAGCACGGGATTGCGGTTGTGGCGGACCGGCCGGGGGTGGGCGCGAACCTGCAGGATCACCTCGAGATCTACATGCAGTTCGCCGCGCAACATACGGATACGCTTTACAAATATTGGAATATCTGGGGCAAGGCGCTGATCGGCGCGCAGTGGCTGTTCACCAAGCAGGGCCTCGGCGCGTCGAACCAGTTCGAGGCCTGCGGTTTCATCCGTTCCGACAAGGGGATCGAATACCCGGACATCCAGTATCACTTCCTGCCGATTGCGGTGCGCTATGATGGCAAGGCCGCGGCCGAGGGTCATGGGTTTCAGGTGCATTGCGGGCCGATGCGCTCGAAATCGCGCGGCGCGGTGACCCTGCGCAGCAAGGATCCACGGCAGGCGCCGGTGATCCGCTTCAACTACATGAGCCACCCCGACGATTGGGAGGAATTCCGCAAGGTGATCCGCCTCACCCGCGAGATCTTCGCCCAAGCGCCGATGGCCGCTCATGTGAAGCACGAGATCCAGCCGGGCGCGGGCGTGCAGTCGGATGCCGAGATCGACGCCTTCATTCGCGATCACGCCGAAAGCGCCTATCACCCCTGCGGCACCGCCCGGATGGGGCGCGCCGACGATCCGATGGCGGTGGTCGACCCAGAGGGGCGGGTGATCGGCGTCGAGGGGCTGCGCGTTGCCGACAGCTCGGTTTTCCCGCGGGTCACGAACGGCAATCTGAACGGTCCCTCGATCATGACCGGTGAGAAGATGGCCGATCATATCCTTGGTCGCCGGCTCGCGCCGGAGAATGCCGAGCCCTGGATCAATCCGAACTGGCGCGCGGCGCAGCGTTAAGGCTGCCACCGGATTTGGATTGCATCCGGGGAGTGTTCCGCCATATCTGGGCCATGTTCATGATTTGTTCATTTCTTCTGGCCTTGGCGCTGCTGTGCCTGCCCGCCGACGCCGGGCGGGTTATGACGGGGGCGGCGCGGGTGATCGACGGCGACACGCTCGAGCTCGGGCACGAGCGGCTGCGGTTGCACGGGATCGACGCGCCCGAGATCGGGCAGAGCTGTCGGGATGCGGCCGGCCGGAGCTGGGATTGCGGGGCGGCGGCACGCGGGGCGCTGGCCGCGCTGGTACGGGGCGGGGTGCGCTGCGAGGCGCGGGACACCGACCGTTATGGGCGGATCGTGGCGCGTTGCATGGCGGGCGAACGTGATCTGGGCTCGACCCTCGTCGCCGCGGGCATGGCCTTCGCCTATCGGAAATATTCCAAGGATTACACCACTCTGGAGGCCGAAGCCCGCGCCGCGCGGCGCGGCATCTGGGCTGGGAGCGCCGAGCGCCCCGAGGCCGTGCGCGCCGCGAAAAACCCGCCGCAACAGGCTCCGGGCACCTGCGCGATCAAGGGCAATATCTCGAGCAAGGGTCGCATCTACCACCGGCCGGGCGATGCGAGCTATGACGCCACGCGGATCGACACTTCCAAGGGCGAACGCTGGTTCTGTTCCGAGGCCGAGGCCCGCGCGGCGGGCTGGCGCGCGGCGCGCGGCTGAGGGGCTTGGCGCCGCGCCGGATTTGACCCGTGTCAATGTCGCGCCCGACTCGGGGCGCTAGGGTCAGGTGAAAGATCAAGAAGGGAGAGGAACATGTCGAACACCCCTCACACGCTGCAGGAAGAGTTTCCGCATGACATCGAACGGCTGCGCGAGCTGAAAGGGGCCAATGCCCATTTCGCCCGGCTGCTGGAGCAATATGACAGCCTCAACGATGCCGTCCATAACGCGGAAACCAACGTGACGCCGATGGAGAGCCTCGCCGAGGTCGAGTTGCGCAAGAAACGCGCGGCGATCAAGGATGAGATCGCACGGATGCTGACGACCGTCTGATCCTTGGATGAAGATCGACGTGGAAGCCCCGGGAAACCGGGGCTTTTTCATGTCAGGCGATGTCGTAGGGCAGCAACCCGCGGCGATCGGGGTCGACGGCCAGCCGGCGTTCGAGCGGCGGCACCGAGCGCTGGTGGCACTCCTTGCGCTCGCAGATCCGGCAAGAAATGCCGATCGGCTGATAGGCGCGCGGGTTGGTCAGTTCCATATCGTCGGCATAGACGACGCCGCGGGCGTGGCTGACCTCGCAGCCAAGACAGATCGCATAGCGCCGCACCGGGGCGGTAAAGCTTCCGCCCGGTTTCGAGACGTCCCGCGCAAGGCACAGATAGCGCACGCCGTCCGGCGTCTCGGCCAGTTGGCGCAGGAATTTCGTTGGCGTTTCAAAGGCCTGATGGACGTTCCAGAGCGGGCAGGCACCACCAAAGCGGGCGAATTGCAGCCGCGTCGCCGAGTGGCGCTTGGTGATCGTGCCGGCCTGATCGACGCGCACGAAGAAGAAGGGAATGCCCTTGGCGCCGGGGCGTTGCAGGGTCGAGAGCCGGTGCGCGATCTGCTCGATCGAGGCGCCGAACCGGTCGGCGAGGCGTTCGAGGTCGTGGCGGGTTTCCTGCGCGGCCTCGAGGAAGGCGCGATAGGGCAGGAGCGCGGCCCCCGCGAAATAGTTCGCGAGCCCGATCTTGGCGATGGCGCGGGCGGTGTCGGACTGGAACCGCGCGAGGTCGAGCGTGGCCTCCAAAAGCTCGTTCTGGGTGATCAGCGCGACCTGATGCAGAAGCTGGAAGGCCTGCGTCGGGCGGCCAGCATGGCTCGAGATGCGGATCGTGTCGGCGCTGCGCTCGCGCAGGGCGGAAATGTCGGAAAACTGAACTTTCACCCCCCGGGCGGCGAGGGCTTCGGTTGCGCGAAGAATGGGGTCTAACCGCTTGCCATCCGGGCAGGAAAACCGTTCGGCGGCGCGGTCCACCGCGTCGATGTAATTGTCGCAATAGTGAAAGAAGTCGCGCACCTCTTCCCAGGGGCTCACGACCGTCTGACCGGTCTCGCGGCCCAAGGCTTCATCGAGTGAGGCGAGCCGTTCATGCGCCTGCCGATAGGCGCGATGGAGTTCGAGAAAGGACCGCGCCAAGGCGGGGGCGTTCGAGGCCGCGAGCCGCAGATCGGCCAAGGGCGGCGCGCCATCGGCGAAGACCGGATCGGCCAGCGCCTCGCGCATGTCGCTGACGAGCCGTTCAGCGTCGCCCGCCGAAAGCTCGGTCACATCGAGGCCAAACTCGCCCGCAAGGCCCAGCACCACCGCCGCCGAAACCGGGCGGTGGTTGTTCTCCATCTGATTGAGATAGGGCAGCGACACGCCGAGCCGATCGGCGAAGGCCTTCTGCGTGAGCCCGAGGCGCGCGCGCGTCTCGCGCAGCTTCACACCGGCATAGAGTTTCTGGGTGGCCATGGCATCCTCCGGCCGCGGCGGCGATGGCGCGGCTTTGCAAAGATACTCCTAGCTTTGCAAAGCGCCGTCGTCAAATCCCGTCGCGGATTACAGCCCGAGCCGACGGCGGCGGGCGAAGACCCACAGGATGGAGGCCACCGAGGCGGCGGAGGAGGCAAACATCAGCACCAGAAGCGGGGTCGCGCCGGTCCCCGGCCCGAGAAGCGCGCCGGCGAGTGCCGAGAGCGCCGCGCCGCCGCCGATCGTCAGCGTGGCGCCAAGGCCCGAGGCGGTGCCCGCAAGCTCGGGGCGCACCGACATCATCCCGGCATTGGCCGAGGGTAGCGTCATGCCGTTGCCCATGCCGCCAAAGCCCACCGCGCCGAAGAAGATGACCGGGTTCAGCGCGCCGAGCAGATCGGCGAGCAGCGCCACCGCCACCGCCGCCGTGGCCAGCACCGTGCCCGTGAGCACCATCCGATCCATCCCGAGCCGCGTGGCAAAGCGCCCAGAGACGAAGTTTCCGACCGCATAGCCGAGCGCGGGCAGGGCGAAGAAATAGCCGACCTGCGCGGCGGTGAGGCCGAAGACCTGCTCGCCCACGAAGGGCGCGGCGCCCAGATAGGCGAAGTAAAGCCCCGAGCCGAAGGCCGCGGCGAGGCTGTAGCCCCAGAAGCGACGCGCACGCAAAAGCACCGGATAGGCCGCGATCTGTGCGCGGAACGGCACGCCCCCCGCGGCCAGCGTCTCGCCCAGATCGGCCCAGGCGAGCGCCAGAACCGCGAGGCCCAGTCCGAGCAGCAGCACGAAATTCGCCCGCCAGCCGATCCATTCGTCGATCACGCCGCCGAGGATCGGCCCGACCATCGGCACGAGCGACATCCCCATCGTGACATAGCCGATCATCGAGGCCGCCGCAGGCCCGCCCACCATGTCGCGCACCGCCGCACGCGAGACGACGAGGGCGGTCGCCACCACCGCCTGAGCAAAGCGCGCGGCCAGAAACAGCTGGGCGTTCGGCGCGACGATCGTGCCGAGCGTCGCCAGAGCGAAGACGACGAGGATCCCGAGCAGCACCCGGCGCCGCCCGAAGCGGTCCGAAATCGGCCCGATCACCAGTTGCAGGACGGCCGAGACCCCGAGGTAGCCCGAGACGGCGAGCTGCATCAGCCGGTAGTCGACGCCGAATTCGCGTGCCATCCGGGGCAGCGAGGGCAGGAAGATGTTGATCGACAACGCCGCGATCCCGGTTACGAGGACCAGGGTGATCAGATGCGGCGGCGAACGTCGGTCGAGAAAGGCCATGCAACCTTCTGCGGGGGCGTCGCGGCTTTGTCCATCGGGTAAAATGTATGCCGACAATCGGCGCCCCTTGTGGGGACGGCCGGGCGCTCGGCGCTCAGCCCTTGCCCGCGAAGATCAGACCGGCCCCCGCCGCGATCAGCGCAAAGCCCGCAAGCGTCTGCCATTTCGGCGCCTCGCCGAGCCAGGCCCAGGCGAAGACCACGAAGATCGAGAGCGAGATCACTTCCTGAATCGTCTTGAGTTGCGCGGCGGTGAGTGCGCCATAGCCGATCCGGTTCGCCGGCACCTGCAGCATGTATTCGAAGAGCGCGATCCCCCAGCTCACGCCGATCGCGGCCCAGAGCGGCACCGCCTTGAATTTCAGATGGCCATACCAGGCGACGGTCATGAAGAGGTTCGACGCGGTGAGCAGCAAGACGGTGACGATCGGGGCGGGCAGGGTCATCGGGGCCTCCAAGGCGCGCGCGCAATGGCCCGGAGTATCGCGCCGCGTGCCTCTCCGCCAGAGACGCGAAGCGGCCGCGCCGGGGCCTCCCCGCGCGCAGATCTGACGGACCTCGTAGACATCGGCGGCCGCAACTGGCAGCAGCCGCGCGGCCATCTCGGATTTGAGCGCCTCGAGGCGGGCGTCTTCCGCGGCGCTGCGGTCGGGCTTCGCGCCGAGGCGCACGAATTCCTCGCGCACATGGCCGGGGCGCATGGTGACCTCGGCGGTGCGCCCGCGATAGGTGAAGCGCCAGAGGTAGGGCCCGGGCGGCCGCGGTGACGACAGCGGGCCCGTCGAAACCGTAACCAACTGATATCGTTGTGTTCCGGAAATCCTGGGCGTTAATGCCCCGGCACTGGGCCGCCGAAACCGCCATTTTGGGCTGGAATTGCCCCCCGGGGACAGCCGGCGGGGGCAGGGCGTGTCTGGAGGCCACGCCATGGATGCTGAACTTTGCAAGATCGCAATTTGCGCAATGCCAGCTGCCAACATTTTGCAAATTTTCCCAAATCCGCTTTGTAATAATCTTGCGTAGATGTAGGGTGCCGGAAAATTTGCGGAGGGGACCCCCATGAAAGATATCCTGAATCAGCTCGAAGAGCGCCGTGCCGCAGCCCGTCTGGGCGGGGGCGAGCGCCGCATCGAGGCGCAGCACAAGAAGGGCAAGCTGACCGCCCGCGAGCGCATCGAGCTGCTTCTCGACGAGGGCACGTTCGAAGAATTCGACATGTTCAAGACCCACCGCTGCACCGATTTCGGCATGGAATCGGACAAGCCCGCGGGCGACGGCGTCGTCACCGGCTGGGGCACGGTCAACGGCCGCATGGTCTATGTGTTCAGCCAGGATTTCACCGTCTTCGGCGGCTCGCTCTCGGAAACCCATGCCGAGAAGATCTGCAAGATCATGGATATGGCGATGCAGAACGGCGCCCCGGTGATCGGTATGAACGATTCGGGCGGCGCGCGGATTCAGGAGGGGGTCGCCTCGCTCGCCGGTTACGCCGAAGTGTTCCAGCGCAACATCATGGCCTCGGGCGTGGTGCCGCAGATCTCGCTGATCATGGGCCCCTGCGCGGGCGGCGCGGTTTACTCGCCGGCGATGACCGACTTCATCTTCATGGTGAAGGACAGCTCCTACATGTTCGTCACCGGCCCCGATGTGGTGAAGACCGTGACCAACGAGATCGTCACCGCCGAGGAGCTGGGCGGCGCCTCGACCCACACCAAGAAAAGCTCGGTTGCGGATGCGGCCTTTGAAAACGACGTCGAGGCGATCTATGAAACCCGCCGCCTGATCGACTTCCTGCCGCTGTCGAACCGCGAGAAGGCGCCGGTGCGGCCGTTCTTCGACAATGTCGCGCGCGTCGAGGAAAGCCTCGACACGCTGATCCCCGCCAACCCCAACATGCCCTATGACATGAAGGAACTGATCACGAAGATCGCCGACGAGGGCGATTTCTACGAGATCCAGAAGGACTTCGCGGGCAATATCATCACCGGCTTCATCCGCATCGAGGGTCAGACCGTGGGCGTCGTCGCGAACCAGCCGATGGTGCTGGCGGGCTGCCTCGATATCGACAGCTCGCGCAAGGCTGCGCGCTTCGTGCGCTTCTGCGACGCCTTCGAGATCCCGATCCTGACGCTCGTCGACGTGCCCGGCTTCCTGCCCGGCACGAGCCAGGAATACGGCGGGGTCATCAAGCACGGCGCGAAGCTTCTGTTCGCCTATGGCGAGGCGACCGTGCCGAAGGTCACGGTGATCACCCGCAAGGCCTATGGCGGCGCCTATGACGTTATGGCCTCGAAGCACCTGCGCGGCGATTTCAACTATGCTTGGCCCTCGGCCGAGATCGCGGTGATGGGCGCCAAGGGCGCGACCGAGATCCTCTATCGCAGCGAGTTGGGCGAGCCCGAGAAGATCGCGGCGCGCGCCAAGGATTACGAGGACCGCTTCGCCAACCCCTTCGTGGCGGCCGAGAAGGGCTTCATCGACGAGGTGATCCAGCCGCATTCGACGCGCCGCCGGGTGGCACGGGCCTTTGCCTCGCTGCGCTCGAAGAAGCTCTCGAACCCCTGGAAGAAACACGACAACATTCCGCTCTGAGGGGCGCGGAATGGGGCAGCGGACCGGGCAGATCGGGCGCCGGGGCCGGGGGGCGATCGCCCTGCTGGCACTGGTGCTGACTGCCCGGGCCCTCCTCGCCGAAGGGGCGGGGGTGGTGCTGCCGGATGTGCCGCCGATCCCTGTGCCCTCGGGCCAGGAGGTGCGGTTCATCGAGACGATCTCGGATGCGCAGGGGCCGATGGGGCTGACGCTGCGCTTCCGGTTTCTCGCGCCGCAGATCGGGGGCACCGACCCGGTCGGGGCCGAGGTGGCGCTCGCCGATATGGAGGCGCTGTGCGACGGGTTCGCGATCGAGCGGCTGCCGACACTCGGGCCGCAACCGGCGCAGATCGTGATCAGCCTCTCGGACAGGGTCGTGCCCTTCGGCGAGGTGGACGAGGAAGCGGTGCAATATTTCGAGGCCTATTCCGTTCAGGACGGGGCCTGTGTCTGGGAGCTCTATTGATGGCGGCGCGGTGGCAGAGTGGCAGGATGGGGCAGGGGGCCGAGGCCCCTCGCGCCGTCATGGCCGGCCAACTGCCCGCCCGGGTGGCGCGTGCGCGGGCTTGCGCGCCGGGCGCCACCGCGGGGCGTTTGCCTCTGGGCAAGTCGCAAAGCCGTGATAGACTGCACCCGGGTGTGACGCTCATGCCCGCGACCATCAACGATTTCCGGCAGATGGATGAGGCGCGCCGCGCTCTGCCCTGTCCGGTCAGGAGAGAGACATGTCGAAAAAAGCGCTTCTTGCCCTCGCCCTCGTGGCTTTCGCTGCCGCCTGCGCGCCGAAACCCGAACCCGCTCCGATGGAGCCGGTCTCGACCGAGCCGACCTACACCGGCAAATACAAGTGATCCCCTCCGGGCGCGCGGCCTGATCCGCGCGTCCGGTTCCCGCCCGGCCTTGCCGTGCCGGGCCCTGCCGTGGCAGGACGGCCCTTCGCAACAGGAGGGCATAGAATGCTGAAACATCGCGGCTTCCCGAGCCGGCTGCCGGGCACGGATTTCCAGTTCACCATCCGCCGGGCCAACAAGCAGGGGCCGACCAAGATCATCCGCCGCGAGCGCTTCCGCGACCGCGCCGCCGTCGACCGGCGCGCCGATGCGGGCTTCATGGCGGCACTGTGGAACCATTTCGGCGAAGAGCCATTCGAGCGCGGCAATCTCGATGCCGGGCGGCTGAGCTGGCTGATCGGGCGCGAGGTGGTCTTCGCCACCGATCCCGCCGATCCCGCCGATTACGATCAATTACTGCAAATCGACGTGGCGCGCGCCCGCGTGGCCTTCCCCGAGGTGTTCGAGGATCCCGAAAGTTTTACCTGGGACGACGAAGACGACGAGGAGGATTGGGCGTGATTTTGCCGGTCGTTGCAACCTTTGGGCGACTTGTTGCCGATCCCCGCGGGGGTCCGCGTTTTGGTTTTGCCAATCGCGCGGCGGCGGCGCAGCATGAGGGTGCGACGGCCTCGGACTGGCATTTGGAGCCGTCGCTTGTCCCTAACCCTTCCCGAAATCTGCGGTCTGGCCCCCCGGCCGGACCGCTTTTTTCGCGTGTCTCAACCGGGCGGCGGCAGTTCGCCGATTGCCGCGGTTTTGCGCATCTCCGCGCGCGAATTGGCTTTTCTTTCGCCCCGGGCGCAGTAGACTCGGCGCCAATCACAATTCCTGACGGAGGCAGTCACTCATGCGCAAACTTCCTGTTCTTTTCGCCCTGCTCGGCGCGACTCTCGTCGCCGGTTGCATGGAAAACGACGGTCAGCGCGCCCTTGCCGGCGCCGCGGCCGGCGCGATCATCGCGGATGCGACCGACACCAACATCGTCGCCGGTGCGGCGCTCGGCGGTCTCGCCGGCACCGTCTGCGACGACGCGGGCATCTGCCGCTGAGGCAGGGCTGAGCCATAACGCGACCGTCCTGCGGGGCGGCGCGCATTTCACCGATGCCATCGGGGCCCGCCGCCCCGGTGGCATTTCGTTTTTCGACCATAACACCTGCAATCACGTAAGGGGGCGCGGGATTTGTTCCCCGCGCCTGGAGGGAAGGGACTGAGAATGTTCAAGAAAATCCTGATCGCGAACCGCGGCGAGATCGCCTGCCGGGTCATCAAGACGGCGCGCAAGATGGGCATCAAGACGGTCGCCGTCTATTCCGATGCCGATGCCCATGCGCTGCATGTCAAGATGGCCGACGAGGCGGTGCATATCGGCCCGCCGCCGGCGAACCAGTCCTATATCGTGATCGACAAGATCATGGATGCCATTCGCCAGACCGGCGCCGAGGCCGTTCACCCGGGCTATGGCTTCCTCTCCGAGCGGATGGATTTCGCGGCGGCGCTGGAAAAAGAGGGCGTGGTCTTCATCGGCCCCCCGAGCCCCGCGATCGAAGCCATGGGCGACAAGATCACCTCGAAGAAACTGGCCCAAGAGGCCGGCGTCTCGACCGTTCCCGGCTATATGGGTCTGATTGCCGACGCGGATGAGGCGGTGAAGATCTCCGATCAGATCGGTTACCCGGTGATGATCAAGGCCAGCGCCGGCGGCGGCGGCAAGGGGATGCGGATCGCCTGGAGCGCAGCCGAAGCGCGCGAAGGGTTCGAGAGCTCGAAGAACGAGGCCAAGAACAGCTTCGGTGACGACCGGATCTTCATCGAGAAATTCGTCACGCAACCGCGCCACATCGAGATTCAGGTGCTCGCCGACCAGCACGGCAATTGCGTCTATCTGCACGAGCGTGAATGCTCGATCCAGCGCCGCAACCAGAAGGTCATCGAAGAGGCGCCGAGCCCCTTCCTCGACGAAGCCACCCGCAAGGCGATGGGCGAACAGGCCTGCGCGCTGGCCAAGGCCGTGGGCTACACCAGCGCGGGCACCGTCGAATTCATCGTCGACGGCAGCCGCAACTTCTACTTCCTCGAGATGAACACCCGCCTGCAGGTGGAACATCCGGTCACCGAGCTGATCACCGGCGTCGACCTCGTCGAGCAGATGATCCGCGTGGCCGCCGGCGAGAAGCTGCCCTTCGCGCAGAAGGATCTCAAGATCAACGGCTGGGCGATGGAAAGCCGCCTCTATGCCGAGGATCCCTATCGCAACTTCCTGCCCTCGATCGGGCGCCTGACCAAATACAACCCGCCGGCCGAGGGCCATTCGGTGCGCGGCGGCATCGTGCGCAACGATACCGGCGTCTTCGAGGGCGGCGAGATCAGCATGTTCTACGACCCGATGATCGCCAAGCTCTGCACCTGGGGCATGACGCGGGCCGATGCGATCGAGGAGATGCGTCTGGCGCTCGACACGTTCGAGGTCGAGGGCATCGGCCACAACCTGCCGTTCTGCGCGGCGGTGATGGACCATCCGCGCTTCGTCTCGGGCAATATCACCACGGCCTTCATCGCCGAGGAATATCCCGAGGGCTTCGAGGGCGTGACGCTCGATGCGGCGACGTTGAAACGCGTGGCGGCGGCGACGGCGGCGATGAACCGCGTGGCCGAGATCCGGCGCTCGCGCATCTCGGGCACGCTCGGCAACCACGAGCGTCACGTCGGCGAGAAATGGGTCGTGAGCCTGCAGGGCGAGAGCTTCCCGCTGACGATCCACGCCGACAAGTCGGGTTCGACCGTGAAGTTCGACGACGGCACCCATCTGCGCGTCGAAAGCGACTGGACCCCGGGCAAATCGCTCGCCCAGCTCCTGATCGAGAGCCAGCCGCTGGTCCTCAAGGTGAACGAGATCCCGATGGGGTTCCGGATCCGGGTCCGTGGCGCCGATCTCAAGGTCCATGTGCGCACCCCGCGCGCCCATGAGCTGAGCCTGCTCATGCCCGAGAAACTGCCGCCGGATACCTCGAAATATCTGCTCTGCCCGATGCCCGGCCTGATCGTGAAGATCTCGGTCGAGGAGGGCGACGAGGTGCAGGAAGGTCAAGCGCTCGCGACTGTCGAGGCGATGAAGATGGAAAACATCCTCAAGGCCGAGCGCAAGGGCGTGGTCAAGAAGATCAATGCCGCGGCCGGGGCGAGCCTCAAGGTCGACGACATCATCATGGAGTTCGAGTAAGATGGTCCTGCCGCAGCCCAAGGGCCCGGGCGCTCTGCGCCCCGCCGCCCCGGCGGCTGCGGCAGCCTGTCTTTCGGGCTTTGGAAAGAACCGGGCGGGCGCCCTCGGCGCCCCTCTGATCGCCCTTGCGGGGGCTCAATACCCCGGCGCCGCGCCGATCGCGCCGGCACCATTGCGAATTTCCTCGCGCCGGATCGGCATCTTGTCGATCGCGCGCATGATCTCGCGCCCGTCCCAGGGCAGAGGCTTGCGGATCGAGACTTGCCCGTCCTTGGTCATCAGGACGAGCGAGAAGCCCCGCGGACGCAGCTTGCGGCGCACCGCCGACATCGGCTCGGGCGCGGTATCCACGATCACCACCACATCGCGCGCGGCCAGTTCGGGCCAGCGCGCCGCGATCAGCTTCATCTGTTCGACGAAGGCGGGGTCGGCGGGGTTGTCGGCAAAGACCACGACCGGGCGTTTCTGCCAGGTGAAATCGGCCAGATCGAGGCCTTCGGCTGCGAGCGGCGTGAAGCCCCCGGCCGCGGGAGGCTCTTCGGCACGGAGCGCGGGCGCAAGCGCGAGCTGCGCGAGCATCGCGCCGGTCAGGCCGAAGAGCATCCGGCGGTCGATTGCGGGCGCGAGGCGTGTCTTGGGTCTCATGACCCGGAATATAGGGTGCGCGGGGGGGCAGGGCCAAGGGGCCCGCGGCGTTTTTACGCCGGCCCCGGGCACCGGACGGTTACAGTGAAAGGGATGGCCGAGGCCCGGGGATGACCTGCGGCACCGGCGAGAGAGGAAGAAGGAGCGTTCCATGACCACCAAGAAAGAGGACTGGGCCAAGCTCGCGCAAAAGGAACTGCGCGACCGGCCGCTGGAGAGCCTGACCTGGGACACGCTCGAGGGCATCCCGGTCAAGCCGCTCTATACCGAAGAGGATACGGCAGGGCTCGAGCACCTCGGCACGATGCCGGGCGTGTCGCCCTTCACCCGCGGCGTGCGCGCCACGATGTATGCCGGCCGACCCTGGACGATCCGGCAATATGCGGGCTTCTCCACCGCCGAGGCCTCGAACGCCTTCTATCGCAAGGCCTTGGCCGCGGGGCAGCAGGGCGTTTCGGTGGCCTTCGACCTCGCCACCCACCGCGGCTATGACTCTGACCACCCGCGCGTCGTCGGCGACGTGGGCAAGGCCGGTGTTGCGATCGACTCGGTCGAGGACATGAAGATCCTCTTCGACGGCATTCCGCTCGACAAGGTCTCGGTCTCGATGACGATGAACGGCGCGGTGATCCCGATCCTTGCGAACTTCATCGTGACCGGCGAGGAGCAGGGCCACAACCGCGCGGTGCTCTCGGGCACGATCCAGAACGACATCCTCAAGGAGTTCATGGTCCGCAACACCTATATCTACCCGCCCGAACCCTCGATGCGGCTGATTGCGGATATCATCGAATACACCTCGAACGAGATGCCGAAATTCAACTCGATCTCGATCTCGGGCTATCACATGCAGGAGGCCGGCGCGAACCTCGTGCAGGAGCTCGCCTTCACCATCGCCGACGGGCGCGAATATGTGCGCACGGCGCTGGCGCGCGGGATGGATGTCGATGCCTTCGCCGGGCGTCTGTCGTTCTTCTTCGCGATCGGCATGAACTTCTTCATGGAAGTGGCGAAACTGCGCGCCGCGCGGCTTCTGTGGTCGCGCGTCATGGCCGAGTTCAACCCGAAGAAGCCGGGCTCGTCCATGCTGCGCACCCATTGCCAGACCTCGGGCGTGTCGCTGCAGGAGCAGGATCCCTACAACAACGTCGTGCGCACCGCCTATGAGGCGATGGCGGCGGCGCTTGGCGGCACTCAGTCGCTGCACACCAACGCGCTTGACGAGGCGATCGCGCTGCCCACCGATTTCTCGGCCCGGATCGCGCGGAATACCCAGCTGATCTTGCAGGAAGAGACCGGGATCACCCATGTCGTCGACCCGCTCGCGGGCAGCTATTACGTCGAGAGCCTGACCGCGCAACTCGTCGATGAGGCCTGGAAGCTCATCGAGGAAATCGAGGAGATGGGCGGGATGACCAAGGCCGTGGCCTCGGGGATGCCCAAGCTCCGGATCGAGGAAACCGCCGCCAAGCGTCAGGCGATGATCGACCGCGGCGAAGAGGTGATCGTCGGGGTGAACAAGTATCGCCTCGCCAAGGAAGACCCGATCGACATTCTCGACATCGACAACGTGGCGGTGCGCGAGGCGCAGATTGCCCGTCTGACCAAGATGCGCGCGACCCGCGACGAGGCGAAATGCCAGGCGGCGCTGGCCGAGATCACCCGGCGCGCGAAAGAGGGCGGCAACCTGCTCGAGGCCGCGGTGGAAGCAGCGCGCGCGCGCGCCTCTGTTGGGGAGATTTCTCTGGCCATGGAAGAGATTTTCGGGCGCCACCGCGCCGAGGTGAAGACGCTCGCGGGCGTCTATGGCGCGGCCTATGACGGCGACGAGGGCTTCGCCCAGATCCAGCGCGACGTCGAGACCTTCGCCGAGGCCGAGGGCCGCCGCCCGCGGATGCTGGTGGTCAAGATGGGGCAGGACGGGCATGACCGCGGCGCCAAGGTGATCGCGACGGCCTTCGCCGATATCGGCTTCGACGTCGACGTGGGCCCGCTCTTCCAGACCCCGGAAGAGGCCGCGCAGGATGCGGTCGACAACGACGTGCATATCGTCGGCATCTCGTCGCAGGCCGCGGGCCACAAAACGCTGGCGCCGAAGCTGATCGAGGCGCTGAAGGAGCGCGGCGCCGAGGATATCATCGTGATCTGCGGCGGCGTGATCCCGCAGCAGGATTACGATTTCCTCAAGGCGGCGGGCGTGAAGGCGATCTTCGGGCCCGGGACCAATATCCCGGCCGCGGCGCGCGAGATCCTCGATCTGATCGGCACCGCCAAGGGCTGAGGGCGATCAACATCACGAACCGGGCAGGGGGGCTTCGCGCCCCCCTCTTCGTCTGCGACGAATTCACCCCCTGCGGGATATTTGGACACAGGTGAGGGGCAGAGGGCTCGCGGAGCCCGTCTCATCATCTGTGCGGAAATATCCCGGGGTGAATTTGCGCGTCAGCGCAAAGAGGGGCAGGGCCCCTTTCTGTCAAAGCAAAGGGGCGCCCGAAGGCGCCCCTGTTGGTTTGATTTCGCCGAGGGCTCAGGCGGCCTTGGCAGGGGCGTCCTGCGGTGCCTTTTGCGGTTTGGAGGCGATGCGCAGCACCGTATAGCCAAGCGCGGCCGAGACGAGCGAGCCCGCCAGAACGCCCATCCGCACGAGGTTCATCTGCTCTTCGCTGTCGAAGCTCAGCGAGCCGATGAAGAGCGACATGGTGAAGCCGATGCCGGCGAGGCTCGCGATGCCATAGACCTGCAGCCAGTTCGTGTTCTCGGGCAGCCGCGCGATGCCCGCCTTGACCATCACGAAGGTCACGCCGAAGACGCCGAGTTGCTTGCCGATGATCAGGCCGAGCGCGATGCCGAGCGGCAGCGGCTGGAACAGATCGCCGATCCCCATCCCCGAGAGGTTCACCCCGGCATTGGCGAAGGCGAAGACCGGCACGATCAGGAACATCACATAAGGATGCAGCCCGTGTTCGAGCGAGTGCAGCGGCGATTTGCCGTATTTGTCTTTGAGCGGGATGAAGAAGGCGGTGACCACGCCGGCGAGCGTCGCATGCACCCCGGATTTGAGCACCAGAACCCAGAGCACCACGCCCAGAAGCAGCGTCGGCGCCATCCGGTGATGGCCGCGCAGGTTGCGCAGCAGCATGAGCGCCATCGGGATCAGCGCGAGCAGGAGATAATTTACCTTCAGCTCAGCCGTGTAGAAGAGCGCGATGACGAGGATCGCCCCCATGTCGTCGAGGATCGCGAGCGTCAGCAGGAAGATCTTGAGGCCCGAGGGAACCCGGCTGCCCAGAAGCGCCACGACGCCGACCGCGAAGGCGATGTCGGTCGCCGCCGGGATCGCCCAGCCGCGGGCGTTGACCGGATCGGAGCCGTTGAAAAGCAGGTAGACGAGCGCGGGGGCGGCCATCCCGCCCACGGCCGCGAGGCCCGGCAGGATCACGTTCGAGGGCGTCTTGAGGCGGCCTTCGAGCATCTCGCGCTTGAGTTCGAGCCCGACGAGGAAGAAGAACACCGCCATCAGCCCGTCGTTGATCCAGTGGATCAGCGATTTCGACAGGCCCGCGCCGTTGAAGAGCACTTCGAAATCATGGTGCAGGGTCGCGCTGTAGACATGCGCCCATTCGGAATTGGCGACGATGAAGGCCGCGACGGTTGCGAGCATGAGCACCACGCCCCCGGCGGCCTCGTGGTGAAACAGCTTCTCTATGCGCTGCAAAGCGGTCATTAGCTCCCCTTGTCGGTTCGTGAGTGTTTTCCTCAAAATGGGCAAGGGGGGGCGGTTTGCAAGCGCAAAGCGCCCGGAATCGACGCCCGGGATGCCGATTTTGGACAGGCGTGACGCGTGGACCACCTCTGTCGGGGCTGCGGATGCCGGGTGGCGCGGCGGCGGCACAAGCTGGGGCCGCTTGGCCGAGGCGCGTGGACCCGCGACGTGCTGGCGCCCTCCCGGCACCCGTTCGGGGGCGCATCCCCCATTGTGAGGCGCGCGCGGTTTTGGCAGGATGCGGCCGGTGCCGGCCGATTGCCGCGCCGATCGTCCCTTCGTGTCCCCCCGCGCCGCCTCCCGGCGTTCGCGCCCCTGTTCCGGATCCTGGCCGTGACCACCACCTCGCCTGCCGCCGCCGCCCGCCGTCCCGGTTCTGTCGCGATCCGGCCCGCCACCGCGGCCGATGTGCCCGCCGTCATCGCCTTCTGGAACCCGGTGATCCGCGACACGACGATCACCTTCTCGCCCGCCGAGCATACGCCCGAGGGGCTCGCCGAGCTGATCGCCACGCGGCAGGCGGGGGGGCGAGCCTTTCTGGTGGCCGAGGCCGCGGGCGAGATCCTCGGCTTTGCGAGCTACGATCAGTTTCGCAAGGGGCTGGGTTACGCCCATGCGATGGAGCACACGATCATCCTCGCGCCCGCCGCGCGGGGGCGGGGCGTCGGGCGCGTGCTGATGGCCGCGATCGAGGACCATGCCCGCGCGGCGGGCGCGCATATCATGGTGGCGGGCGTCTCTGCCGAGAATGCGCCGGGCGTCGCCTTTCATGCCGCGGTCGGCTATGTCGAGACCGGCCGTATCCGCGAGGCCGGGCGCAAATTCGACCGCTGGCTCGATCTTGTGCTGATGCAAAAGACGCTCTGAGCCGTTAGAGTGGCGCCATGGACAAGCCGGTTTCTCTCTGGACGCGCATTTCGCAGGCGCTGGCCGCCCTCGCCCGGGGTGAGGGGCTGTCGGCCGTCTTCGACCACCTGCGCGCGCCCCCCGAACGCTCGGTCGCCTTCACCATCGCGGTGATCGCGCTCGGCGCGAAGATGGCCAAGGCCGATGGCGAGGTGACGCGCGACGAGGTGACCGCCTTTCGCCGTGTCTTTCAGATCCCGCCCGGCGAGGAGGGCAATGCCGCGCGCGTCTTCAACCTCGCGCGCACCGATGTCGCGGGCTTCGATGCCTATGCCCGCAAGATCGCGGCGATGTTCGGGCCCGGCTCGGACATGCTCAAGGACCTGCTCGAGGGGCTCTTCGTCATTGCGCTGGCGGATGGCGATTACCACGAGGCTGAGGACGCCTTCCTGACCGAGGTCGCGCGGATCTTCGGGCTTGAGGAATGCTGTTTCCGCGCGATCCGGGCGAGTTTCGTGCCCGAGGCCACGCCCGACCCCTGGACCGTGCTGGAACTGCCGCGCGGCACGCCGGTCGAGGATGTCCGCGCGCGCTGGCGCAGCCTGGTGCGCGAGGCGCATCCCGACCGCGCCATCGCCCGCGGCCTGCCGCCCGAGGCGATCCGTCTGGCCGAGACGCGGATGATCGCGCTCAACCGCGCCTGGCACGAGATCCGCGACGGGGCCGCGGCCAACGGGGTTCACTGAGGGGCGGGGCTGAGGGCCGGGACTAAGGGGCCGGGACTGAGGGCCCGGAAGGGCCGGGGAGGGCCGCGATGCGGATCGCCACCTATAATGTGGAATGGTTCACCAACCTGTTCGACCGGCGCGGCCGGATGCTCGACGATGACGAATGGTCGGCGCGCTACAATGTCACCCGCGCCCAGCAGCTCGGCGCGATCGCCATCGTGATGACCGCGGTCGATGCCGATCTGATGCTGGTGGTCGAGGCCCCCGACGAAAATTCGCGCCGCCACAGCGTGCCGATGCTCGAAAGCTTCGCCGCGCGGTTCGGGTTGCGCCAGCGCCGCGCGCTGATCGGCTTCGCCAACGAGACCCAGCAGGAAATCGCGCTCCTCTATGACCCCGACCTTGTGAGCCTGCGCCACGACCCGCTCGACGACGGCCCCACGGCGCCGCGCTTCGACGGCTCGCTGCAGATCGACCTCGACATCGACGCGCAGCTCGACACGGTGAGCTTTTCCAAGCCGCCGCTCGAGGCGGTGGTCGAGACCAAGGCGGGCGAGATCCTGCGGCTGATCGGGGTGCATATCAAGTCGAAGGCCCCGCATGGCGCGACCACCCCCGAGGCCGAGGTGCGCATCGCCATCGAGAACCGCCGCAAGCAGCTTGCGCAATGCATCTGGCTCCGGCGCCGGATCGACGGGCATCTCGACCGGGGCGAGCGGCTGATCGTGCTGGGCGATTTCAACGACGGCCCGGGGCTCGACGAATTCGAGGCGCTCTTCGGGCGCTCGGGGCTCGAGATCGTCTCGGGCGAGGGCGATCCGCCCGCACGGCGGATGCATGACCCGCATGCGCGCCTCAGCCGCCATCCCCATCCGAGTGCGGCCACCCCGTCCTCGGCGCGCTTCTATCTGCCCGAGCGGCAGGCCTATTTCTCGGCGATGCTCGATTATGTCATGCTCTCGCCCGATCTGTGCGAGACGAAACCGCGCTGGCGGATCTGGCATCCGTTCGACGACCCGGCCTGTTACGCAACGCCCGAATTGCGCGAGGCGCTTCTGCAGGCCTCGGATCATTTTCCGGTCAGCGTGGATTTGACGCTCTGAATGCTTATATTGGGAGCATGAAGAAGATCGTCCCCCTTGCGCTTGCGGGCGCGCTCGCCCTGTCCCTCGCCGCGATTGTGCGCGCCGAGGATCCCGTGCCGCGGCCCGTCCCGCAGGTGCCTGCGCCCAAGGCCGCGCCAGAGACAACGCCCGGCGGCGACATCGACACCGGATCGGATCTGGTCGAGCAGGGGATGAAGCTGCTCTTCCGGGGCATCCTGAACGAGATGGGCACCTCGCTCGACGAGATGCAGGAGGGGCTCGAGGATGCGGCCAAGGATCTCGGCCCCGCGCTGCGCCAGCTGCTTGCGCTGATCGACGATGTGAAGAATTACGAGGCGCCCGAGCGGCTGCCCAATGGCGATGTGATCATCCGCCGCAAGCCCGGCGAACCCGCGGCCCCCGACCTGCCGAAATCGCCCGGACTGCCCGAAAGCGGGATCGAAGGCGGCGCCGAGGGGATCGAGCTTTAGGGGGCGCCGCGTGCAGATTGCGGACGGCGCTCGGGGCCGGAACACGCCGAGAAGGGCAGTTTCAGGCGATGATTCGGCCAACCTGCACGCAATTTGAAGAATTTCGGATCAGAGGGTGCCCATAATGTTTCTTGTGTTTGCGGGAATTTTTCTGGCGCAAGTATTGTGTTTTTTGTGTTTGGTCAAAGGCAAGGGTAATAATGTCGTTCCTTACATTCTGGCGGGCGTGCCTCATTTCATTCTGATGACTGTATTGACAATATTTCCTTTGTTTACCGGCGATGACGGCGCATTCGCACGTGCTATGCGCGTCATTGATGTTGATCATGGAGGCGTCCTTCTTTTCTCATTTGGAATTTATTTGCTGGCGAATATTTTTTCTCAGATGGCGCCCAATAAAGCATCGGTTGTGCTCAAGATATTCAATCCCGCATTGCTTTTGGCGGTTTTTCTTTCCATGATAGACCTGATGTTTAGAGGAATATGATGGGCGCTAATCGCCAGCGGGTACTGTGTGCAGTGCTCGGGTGCGTGGCGGTTTAGTGGCGGTCCGTTCGATGCGCCGAGTGGCCGCTTGGAGCCCATTGCGGACGTTGACATAGAGCAAGGACAATGGTGTTTTTTGGTATCAGCCACTTCATAGTCAAAAACCTGTTTGAACCCCTGCCGTTTGCGAGACTGCGCGACATGTACCAAGTCTTGAAACGTGTTGCGAAAGAAGTTCTGGATCTTCTGGCGTATATCTTTGCGGCGCTGATCGTTGGAGTATCTGTCGAGGTGCTGAACTGGTGGATGCCAACTTATCTTGCAATCGGGCTGGTACTGATAGCTAGCATTGGGATCTGG
>QKJR01000086.1 GCA_003249215.1 Rhodobacterales bacterium | reverse complement strand
GCCGCATAGCATCGCCTTCTCGGATTATGCGATGCTCGAGGGAATCGTTGCGCATTTTCCCTGGGTGTCCGAGGAATAATCAGGGAAAGCCGCCGGATTGCCGCGGAAATACATATTCACAACTTGATATGTGTGGTCCAATGGCTATATCCGGGGGAAAGGGAGGACTGCCATGCCTGATCTCGTGAAACCCGATGTCAAAGCCTTCTTCGACGAGGCGACCTTCACCGTGACCTTCGTGGTCAAGGATCCGACGAGCAAAGCCTGCGCCATCGTCGATTCCGTGCTCGATTTCGACTATGCCTCGGGCCGGACCGATACCAAATCCGCCGATAGCGTGATCGCCTGGGTCAAGGCCGAGGGGCTCGCGGTCGAGTGGATCCTCGAAACCCATGTCCACGCCGATCACCTCTCCGCCGCGCCCTATATTCAGGAGCGTCTGGGCGGCAAGATCGGCATCGGCGACCGCATCACCGTGGTGCAGAACACCTTCGGCAAGATCTTCAACGAGGGCACCGAGTTTCAGCGCGACGGCAGCCAGTTTGACAAGCTTTTCGTCGAGGGCGACACCTTCGAGATCGGCGCGCTCAAGGGCCGCGTCCTGCACACGCCGGGCCACACCCCCGCCTGCCTGACCTATGTGATCGGCGATGCGGCCTTCGTCGGCGACACGCTCTTCATGCCCGATTTCGGCACCGCGCGTTGCGATTTCCCGGGCGGCTCGGCCGAGGCGCTCTATGCCTCGATCCAGAAGATTCTCGCCCTGCCCGACGAGACGCGGATCTTCGTTGCGCATGATTACAAGGCCCCGGGCCGTGATAACTACGCCTGGGAAACCACTGTCGCGGAAGAGAAATCGCGCAATATCCACGTTGGCGCGGGCAAGTCCGAGGCGGAATTCGTCAAGATGCGCACCGAGCGCGATGCCACCCTCGCCATGCCGCGGTTGATCATTCCCTCGCTGCAGGTGAACATGCGCGCGGGCCAGATGCCGCCGCCCGAGGATGACGGCAAGACCTATCTGAAAGTGCCCGTCAACGGGCTGTGACCGGCGCCACGCGCCCCCCGCAGGGAGATGCGGGGTATTGGGAGACGACTATGGACCTGCGTCATCTGGCGCCCGATTTTGCGGTCACCCCGCAAATCGACCCGGCCGATCTGGCCGAAGCCGCGAAGCTCGGCTTTCGTGTGGTCATCGACAACCGCCCCGATGAAGAGGTCGGCCCCGACCTGCAGGGCGCGGCGATCGAGGCGGCTGCCAAGGCCGCGGGGATGGAGTATCACTACCTGCCCTATTACCCCGGCGCGCTGACCCGCGATCTGATCGCGGCCTTCGAGGCGCAGATGGAGGTGATCGAGGGCCCGGTGCTCGCCTATTGCCGCTCGGGCACGCGCAGCTCGCATCTCTGGGCGCTCTGGCAGGCGGGCAAGCGCCCGACCGAAGAGATCGTGGAGGCCGCGGCCAAGGCCGGTTACGACCATTCCGGTCTCGTGCCGCTCTTGCAGATGCACGCCGAAAGCCGCTAGAAGAACGCCCCACAAAGGCCCGATATGAAACGCTATTTTCCGATCCTGTCCTGGGCGCCCAGCTATGGGCGCGCAACCTTCGAGGCCGATCTCGTGGCGGCCGTGATCGTCACGATCATGCTGATCCCGCAATCGCTCGCCTATGCGCTCTTGGCGGGGCTGCCGGCCGAGGTCGGGCTCTATGCCTCGATCGCACCGCTCGTGGTCTATACCGTCTTTGGCACCTCGCGCGCGCTCGCCGTCGGGCCGGTGGCGGTGGCCTCGCTGATGACGGCGGCCGCGGTGGGCGAGATTGCGGCCAAGGGCACGCCGGAATATCTCGGCGCGGCGATCGCGCTCGCGTTTCTCTCGGGGCTCATGCTGCTCGCGATGGGGGTGATGCGGCTCGGCTTCATCGCCTCCTTCCTCAGCCATCCGGTGATCTCGGGCTTTATCTCGGCCTCGGGCATTCTGATCGCCGCGAGCCAGATCAAGCATCTCCTCGGCGTCTCGGCCAGTGGCAAGACCCTGCCCGAGATCCTCGGTTCGCTCTGGCACAATATCGGCGGGATCAACCCGTTCACCCTCATCATCGGCATCGCCGCGACGGCATTTTTATTCTGGTCCCGCAAGGGGTTGAAACCCGTTCTTCAGAATCTCGGGCTCAGCGCGCGGCTCGCGGGCCTTCTGGTGCGCGCGGCCCCCGTGGTCGCCGTCTTCCTGACCATCGCCGTCACCTGGCTCTTCGGGCTCGAGGGCCGCGGCGTGCATGTCGTGGGCGAGGTGCCGCGCGGTCTGCCGGTGCCCGCGCTGCCCCCGCTCGATCTCGGCCTCTGGGCGAGCCTCGCGCTGCCCGCGCTCCTGATTTCCATCGTCGGCTATGTCGAGACGATCTCGGTCGCCCAGACGCTCGCAGCCAAGCGCCGCCAGCGGATCGACCCCGATCAGGAGCTCGTGGCGCTCGGCGGCGCCAATCTCGCGGCGAGCTTCTCGGGCGGCTTTCCGGTCACCGGCGGCTTCGCCCGTTCGGTCGTCAATTTCGACGCCGGCGCCGAGACCCCCGCCGCAGGCGCCTTCACCGCCATCGGCATGGCGCTCGCCACGCTCCTGCTCACGCCCGCGCTCTACTATCTGCCGCAGGCGACGCTCGCCGCGACGATTATCACCGCAGTGCTCAGCCTCGTCGATCTGCGCGCCATCGGGCACACTTGGGCCTATTCCAAGGGCGATGCGGCGGCGATGGTGGCGACGATCGTCGTGACCCTCGTGTCGGGCGTCGAGACCGGAATCTCGGCCGGTGTGGGGCTCTCGATCCTGCTGCATCTGTGGCGCAGCTCGCGCCCGCATTACGCCGTGCTTGGTCAGGTGCCCGGCACCGAGCATTTCCGCAACATCCGCCGCCACCGCGGCATCGAGGTGCCCGAGGTGCTCTCGATCCGCGTCGACGAGAGCCTGTGGTTCCCCAATGCCCGATTCCTCGAGGATACGATCTACGGCCATGTCGCCGCCGATCCGGCGATCCGCCACGTCGTGCTGAACTGCCCCGCGATCAACTTCATCGACGCCTCCGCGCTCGAGGCGCTCGAGGCGGTCAATGCCCAGCTCAAGGATTCCGGCGTCAAGCTGCACCTGTCCGAAGTCAAGGGACCGGTGATGGATCACCTCGTGCGTTCCGATCTGATCACCCATCTGGGCGGTCAGGTCTATCTGACGCATTTCGATGCGTTGAGCGCACTCGCCCCCGCGCGGACCCGCGAGACGCTCGAGTTGCCGCGCTGCGAGACCGCCCGCTGAAAATAAGCGCCGGGCAGCTTGACGTTGACGTCGCGTCTTGCAGTGCCCCGCGGTCCGTGTCACAAATCTTGCGGGGGATATAACCGGCTTCGGCGGGGGTGTGTCGCTATTTTACGGGGGCACGGATGCTCGAATATATCGAAAAGCTGCTCGAACAACGCGAAGTGGAACAGATCTGGGCGCTGCATTGCGCCAAGATGGCTCAGTTCGGCTTCGATAGACTGCTCTATGCCTTCACCCGGTTCCGCACCGCCAACGGCTTCGGCAACCTCGAAGACACGCTGATCCTGTCGAACCACGACGATACCTATCTGACGGAATTCATCGGCCAGGGCCTGTTCAACGACGCGCCGATGGTGAAATGGACCGCGCACAACACCGGGGCCTGCTCGTGGCGATGGGTCGATACTCAGGCGCGGGCCGGCCGGCTCAGCGCGGCCGAGCTCAGGGTGCTCGACTGCAACCTGCGCCATGGTGTGCGCGCAGGCTATTCGATCTCCTTCCCCGATATCAACGTACGCGCCAAGGCGGGGATCGGGCTCTGCGCCGAGCCGGGCCTGCGTCAGCACGAAGTCGACGAGATCTGGGAGGCGCATGGCCGCGAGCTCATGGTGCTGAACTCACTCACCCATCTGCGCATCGCCGCGATGCCCTTCGCCTCGGCCCGCCGTCCACTCACCCCGCGCCAGCGCGAGGTGCTCGAATGGGTGGCCGACGGCAAGACCTCGGCCGATATCGCGACGATCATGGGGCTGACTGTCGCCACGGTCGAGAAGCACCTGCGCCTCGCGCGCGAGGGGCTCGATGTCGACACCACCGCTCAGGCGGTGCTCAAGGCCTCGGTTCAAAAGCAGATCTTCCTCAACGGCGCGGCGCCGATCGTGGTCGCGAACCTGGCTTCGGCGGCCCGCCGACGCTGAGCGCGGGCACCGAGCGCGGGGCCGGCACTGCCGCATAGAGAGGCTGCGACAATATTTTTCCGGAAGGTCGGGAAAACCAGACTACCCAAAAGAGCGGCTTTTACGCACCTTCAAAGAGGTTCCGTGAGTGGAGGCTTCGGCCTGGAACAGGTGGGACTGGGGCAGCCGAAGATTGGTCCGGCGGTCACATTCCTCGTCGGGCGACCGGCGATCCGGTCCGGCGGGTGCATTTTCACCCGCTCGGACCACCGGTCGCCTCACGGTGACTTTTGCACTCCAATATAGGCGATCACGCGCGGCTGATCTGATCGAGCTTGACGTCTGACATGTCGTGATCGGGATGCGTATCGTTATCGGTCAGCCGAGCCCGCCCGGCGCGCAGACGCGCCAGAACCTCGGGGCCGACCCGAGCGCCGAAGAAGGTACGCCGCCCGAATTGCTTTTTCATCACGGTGCGGAGGGCGCGGACGATCCGCTCGCTGTCCTTGGTGGCCAGAGCCGACAGAACTTCCCCCATGATGATCCCGTCATCGAGATACTCGCCGCCGGGCGTGACATCGACGGCGCCCTAATAGCTCGCGTTCAGCACCGCCTCGTAGCGCATGAGCCCCAGATGCCGCTTGCGGATCGTCAACGGCACGGAGCGGTCGAGCGCGAGGTAACGCTCGAACCAAGGATTGGCGTTCGGGTCCTCCAAGACGCCAAGCCCCGGAACATCAGTGAAGCGATCGGAGATCAACGCCGCCAGATCGTCGCGCCAAGGCGCACGGGCGCAGGCCGCGATACTCAGTGTCAGCTTGCGGTCGACCGTTTCGCAGGTGCTGCAAAAATCAGAGGCTGTGGCACAGAAATGAACCCGGCTCATGGCTCCTTCCTGCACGTCCCGCGCCTCTGGAAAAGCAAAACGCCGCCCCGAGGGGGCGGCGCTGCGATCTGACGATCGAAGGGGCGATCAGCCGCCCGCCAGGGTCTTGGCGACCTCGGCGGCGAAATCTTCCTCTTTCTTCTCGATGCCTTCGCCGACGGCGACGCGGGCATAGCCGGTGATCTCGACGCCGGCCTCTTTCGCCGCGGCTTCCACGGTGAGGTCGGGGTTGATCACGAAGGCCTGGCCCAGAAGCGTGTTCTCGGCGAGGAACTTCTTCATCCGGCCCGGGATGATGTTGTTGTGGATCACCTGCTCGGGCTTCGGCTTGGCCGAGGTCGCGTTCTCTTCGAGCGCTTTCGCGGTCTGCACGGCGAGCTCACGCTCGACCACCGACGGGTCGAGGGTCGCTTCCGAGAGCGAGAGCGGCGCGGTCGCGGCGATGTGCATCGCGAATTGCTTGCCGATCACGGCGGCTTTCTCGGCATCGCCCTTCAGCGCAACCAGAACGCCGATCTTGCCCATGCCCTCGGCGGCCGCGTTGTGCACATAGGAGACGACGGTGTCGCCCTCCAGCAGATGCATCCGGCGCAGCGTCATGTTCTCGCCGATCCGGGCGATCGCGTTGCTCAGCACGTTCTCGACGGTCTCGCCGTTGAGATCGGAGGCCTTGACCACTTCTACGGTCTCGCCGGTTTCGAGCGCCACGCGGGTGATGTCACGCACGAGGTTCTGGAAATCTTCGTTTTTCGCAACGAAGTCGGTTTCCGAGTTGATCTCGATCGCAACGCCCTTGCCGCCGTCGACGGCAACCCCGATCAGGCCTTCGGCGGCCACACGGTCGGCTTTCTTGGCGGCTTTCGCCAGACCCTTGGTGCGCAGCCAGTCGATCGCGGCTTCCATGTCGCCGTTGTTCTCGGTCAGCGCTTTTTTCGCGTCCATCATACCTGCGCCGGAAACTTCGCGCAGTTCTTTCACCATGGCGGCGGTGACGGTCATCGGGGACCCTCCTCTCGATTGATCTTGCGGGCGGGGATACCCCGGGCCCGTGTCAGTGAGGTGACGCGCCCCCGGCTGCGGAGGCGCGAAGGGGCCGCGTGGTGGCGGCCCCGCGAGGCGATCAGGCCTCGGCTTCTTCCGCAGCTTCCTCGGCCGGCGCTTCTTCGAGCGCACCGAGGTCGACGCCGGCCGCGCCCATCTGGGCGGTCATGCCGTCGAGCGCCGCACGGCTCACGAGGTCGCAGTAGAGCGCGATGGCGCGCGCTGCGTCATCGTTGCCCGGGATGATGTAATCCACGCCTTTGGGCGAGCAGTTGGTGTCGACCACGGCCACAACCGGGATGCCCAGTTTCTGGGCTTCGAGGATGGCGAGATCTTCCTTGTTCACGTCGATGATGAACAGCAGATCCGGCAGACCGCCCATTTCACGGATCCCGCCGAGGCTGGCCTGCAGTTTGGCCTGCTCGCGTTCCATGTTCAGACGCTCTTTCTTGGTCAGGCCCTCGGCGCCCGAAGCCATGATCTCGTCGATGTTTTTCAGACGCTGGATCGACTGGGACACGGTTTTCCAGTTGGTCAGCGTGCCACCGAGCCAGCGGTGGTTCATGTAATATTGCGCGCATTTCTCGGCGGCTTCGGCGACGGCTTTCGAGGCCTGACGCTTGGTGCCGACGAAGAGAACGCGGCCGCCTTTGGCGACGGTGTCACGCACGACCTGCAGAGCGGCGTCCAGCATGGGCACGGTCTGGGTCAGGTCGAGGATGTGGATGCCATTGCGCTCGCCATAGATGAACTCGCCCATGCGGGGGTTCCAGCGTTGCGTCTGGTGGCCGTAGTGAACGCCAGCTTCGAGGAGCTGACGCATCGAGAATTCGGGAAGCGCCATTCAATTGGTCCTTTTCCGGTTTACGCCTGAGCGAGGGATCAGGGGTTGCCCCCAACCGGTGGACCGTTACGGGATGTCTCCCCGCAAGGCCCGCCCTCGCCTGTGAAGTGAGCGCGCTATAGCCGCGCCCCGAGCGGCTGGCAAGCCCCCGAAGGCCGCGCGCCCTGCCTTTTTCCGCTGTTTTGCGCGAATTTCCACGATTTATCGCGCGTGCCTGCCCGCCCGGCCGCCCGGCCCCACGCGGCGGATGCCTCCGGCGGGGATATTTGAACACAGATGATGAGAGCAGTGTTCATCTCATCAACTGTGCAAAAATATCCCGGGGGACGGCGAAGCCGGGGGGCAGCGCCCCCTCCACGTCCCCCCTTGCGCACAGGGCCGGGCCGGGGCACCAAGGGGCATGGAACAGCGTCCCGACATCCTTTGCATCGGCTCGGTCCTGTGGGACATCATCGGCCGCGCCTCGGTGCACATGCGCGCGGGCTCCGATGTGCCCGGCCGGATCGAGCGGCTGCCCGGCGGCGTTGCGATGAATATCGCGATGACGCTGACCCGCTTTGGCCTGCGCCCCGCGATCCTCACCGCGATCGGGCGCGACAGTCAGGGCGCGGACCTCATTCAGGCGGCCGAGGTGATGGGGATCGATTGCAGCTATCTCTATCGCTCCGACGATCTGCCGACCGACCGCTACATGGCGATCGAGGGGGCGAACGGGCTGATCGCGGCCATCGCCGATGCGCATTCGCTCGAACAGGCGGGCGACAAGATCCTCCGTCCTCTCGCGGATGGTCGGCTCGGGACGATCCACGCGCCCTGGACCGGGCCGATCGCGCTCGACGGCAATCTCACGCAGGCGCTTCTCTCCGAGATCGCCGCCTCGCCCCTTTTCGCCGCGGCCGATCTGCGGGTCGCGCCCGCAAGCCCCGGCAAGGCCGAGCGTCTGGCGCCGCTGATGCGCCATTCCGGCGCCACGCTCTATGTGAACCTCGAAGAGGCCGGCATCCTGTGCCAGCGCGACTTCGACAGTGCCGAGACCGCCGCCCGCGGCCTCATCGAGCGCGGCGCCGCGCGCGTGCTCGTCACCGATGGCGGGCGTGCCGCGGCCGACGGGATGCGCGGCGAGACCGGCGCCGATGTGATTGCCGCCGCCCCGCCCCCCGTTCTCGTGACCCGCGTGACCGGCGCAGGCGATACTTTCATGGCGGCCCATCTCGTGGCCGAACGCGAGGGCGCAGCGCGCGGCCCCGCGCTCGAACGCGCGCTCAAGGCCGCCGCCCGCTACGTTTCCGGAGACAGCGCCTCATGATGACCCCGCCCTTCCCCTCGACCGCCCCCCTGCGCGTGGCCCCCGAAGTCCGCGCCGCCCTCGATTCCGGCCAGCCGGTCGTGGCGCTCGAATCCACGATCATCACCCATGGCATGCCCTATCCGCAGAACCTCGAGGCCGCGCAGATGGTCGAAGAGGCGATCCGCGCCGAAGGCGCCGTGCCCGCCACGATCGCGGTGATGGAGGGCTATATCCATATCGGCCTGACCGAGGTCGAGCTCGAACGTCTGGCCCATGCCCATGACGCGATGAAGCTCAGTCGCGCCGATCTGGCCGTCTGTCTGGCGAATGGCGGGATCGGGGCGACAACGGTGGCCGCGACGATGATCTGTGCCGCGCTGGCGGGGATCCATGTCTTTGCCACCGGCGGCATCGGCGGGGTGCATCGCGGTGCCGAGGATACGTTCGACATTTCCGCCGATCTGGCCGAGCTGGGGCTCACGCCCGTCACCGTGGTCGCAGCCGGCGCCAAGGCGATTCTGGATCTTCCGAAAACTCTGGAAGTTCTGGAAACCAACGGCGTGCCGGTCATCGCCTATGGCCAGGACGACTTCCCCGCCTTCTGGTCGCAGAGCTCGGGCCTCAAGGCACCGCTGCGCGCCGACACCCCCGGCCAGATCGCCGCGGCGCATCTGATGCGGGGACGCCTTGGCCTCACTGGCGGGCAACTCGTCGCCAATCCGATCCCGGCCGAGGCCGAGATCCCCCGCGCCGAGATCACCCCGGTGATCGAGACCGCGCTGGCCGAGGCCGCGGCGCAGGGCATCGCCGCGAAAGCGGTTACGCCCTTCCTTCTGTCGCGGATCTTCGAGTTGACCGAGGGCCGTTCGCTCGAGGCCAATATCGCCCTCGTTCTGAACAACGCCCGGCTCGGCGCCGCGATCGCCATCGAAATTTCTGCGGCGCAGTAAGGCGCCCATTGCGCCGGCGGCGCGCGCATCCTACCTCTGGGGTCACAGCCTTCAGGAACCCGCGGATGAGCAAGCCCCCGACCGACACGCCCCGTCACGGGGTCTTCGCGCGCCTGCGGGCCGCCTTTCTGACCGGGCTCGTGGTGATCGCGCCGATCGGGCTCACGCTCTGGCTGATCTGGACGGTGGCGGGCTGGGTCGATAGCTGGGTCCTGCCGCTGATCCCCGAGCATCTGCGCCCCGAGCATTACATCGGGATCAACCTGCGCGGTGTCGGCGTTATCATCTTCCTCGTTTTCACCATCCTCATCGGCTGGCTTGCCAAGGGGCTCATCGGGCGCTCGCTCCTGCGCTGGGGCGAGCGGATCGTCGACCGGATGCCGGTGATCCGCTCGGTCTACAATGGCCTCAAGCAGATCGCCGAGACGGTCTTCGCCCAAGGCGAGACGAAATTCGACCGCGCCTGTCTCATCGAATATCCGCGCCCGGGCCTCAAGGCGATGGCCTTCGTCTCCTCGCGCACCAAGGGCGAGGTGGCGGCCAAGGGCGGCACCGGGGACGACCCGCTGATCTCGGTCTTCCTGCCGACGACGCCAAACCCGACCTCGGGGTTCCTCCTCTTCGTGCCCGAAAGCCAGATCACCTGGCTCGACATGTCGGTCGAGGATGCGGCCAAGCTGATCATCTCGGCGGGCCTCGTCTATCCGGCCGAGAAGAAGGCGGGTGAGAAGGCGCCGAGTGGCGCGAAGAAGCCAGCGAAAGGCTGAGCCGGACGGGGCCGGAAGGGGGCAGGCATGATCGGTTACGTCACCGTCGGCGCCGACGACATCGCGCGGGCGAAACGCTTCTATGACGCGATCCTGCTCGCGCTCGGCTATGGCGTCGAAGAGGGGCCGGAGGGTCTGAGCTATTCCCTGCCCGCGCAACCGGCGCCGGCCCCCGCACGGCCCGATTTCTACGTCAAACCGCCCTTCGACGGGCGCCCGGCTTCGGCGGGCAATGGAACGATGATCGCCTTTCAAGCCCGCAGCCAAGAACAGGTGCGCGCCCTTCATGCCGCGGGGCGCGCCGCCGGTGGCGCGGACGAGGGCGCACCGGGCTTTCGCGCCGCTTATGGCCCGCGGTTTTACGTGGCCTATCTGCGCGATCCGCAGGGCAACAAGATTGCCCTCTTCTCGAAAGATCCGGCAGAGCCCGGCCGCGACGGATAACGCCGGGCGCGGCTCACCCTACGAGCTGCGCCAGATCGACCGAGGCGCGCACCCCGATATCGGCGCCATGCGCGCTCAGGAACCGGTCGGCGGCCGCCTGCCCCGCGGTCTTGAGCCGCTCGAGCGTGCCGATCCCGGGCGCGACCTTCGAGGTGGCGCCCAGATCGGTCATCACCTTGTCATCGGCCACCATATGGATCAGCACATCCTTCATCGCCCCCTCGGGCACCCGGCTCTCGGCGATCAGGCGGCGCACGAAACCGATCGCGCGCAATTCGCGCAGAAGCGAGGAGTTGAAGCTGATCTCGTTGATCCGTTCCTCGATCTCGCCCGGGCTCTTGGGCACGCCGTCGCGCAGCAGCGGGTTGATATTGACGATCACTATGTCTCGCGGGAACTGCTTCTCAAAAAGCGGAAAGAGGGCCGGGTTTCCGGTAAAACCGCCATCCCAGAAGGCCTCGCGCGTGCCGGTCTGCGGATCGTCAATCTCGATCGCCTGGAACAGCGTCGGCAGGCAGGCCGACGCCAGAATCGCCTTGGCCGAAACCTCGCCATCCGAGAAGACCCGGATCTTGCCGGTCCGCACATTGGTGGCCGAGACGAAGAAGGCCGGCCCCGCAGTATCGCAGATCGCACCGAATTCGAAGCGCTCGACGATGCGTTCGAGCGGGTTGACGTAGAACGGCCCCAGATCATAGGGCGACACGAGCCGCGCCATCTGATCCATCCAGGCACGGGCCGAGAAGGTCTCGATCCAGCGGTTGATCCCGTCCGGATAGGGAAAGAGCGCCGAGACCCAGCGGTCGAGCCTGAGATCGCTGATTTCCGAGACCTGCGACCAGAGCCAGTCGAGGTTCTCGCGCGCGGCCTTGCGGCCCCCGTCGCGCCCGCCCTTGGCAAGCCCCGCCTTGAGCGCCGCACCGTTCAGCGCCCCCGCCGAGGTGCCCGAGATCGCGGCGATCTCGATCCATTTCTCATCGAGCAACCGGTCGAGCACGCCCCAGGTAAAGGCGCCATGCGCGCCGCCGCCTTGCAGGGCGAGGTTGATCCGCCTCGTGTCCATCGCGGTTCTCCTTTGGCTTGGCGGGTCAGGGGGCGCTGCCCCCCGCCTTCGGCTCCCCCCGGGATATTTATGCACAGATGATGGGAAAAGACCCTCTTATCATCTGTGTCCAAATATCCCGGGGGTTCGGGGGCAGAGCCCCCGAGGCGAGGGCTCAGAGCGCCGTCCAGCCGCCATCGACAGAGATCGTCGTGCCGGTGATCTGCGCCGCGTAATCCGAGCACAGGAAGACCGCGGTGCCGCCCATCTGCTCGACGGTCGCGAATTCCTTCGAGGGCTGGCGGTCGAGCATGACCTTCTTGATCACATCCTCGCGGCTCATGTTGTGGGTCTTCATCTGATCGGGGATCTGCGCCTCGACCAGCGGCGTCAGCACATAGCCCGGGCAGATCGCATTGGCGGTGATCGGCTCTTCGGCGGTTTCGAGCGCGGTCACCTTGGTGAAGCCCACGACGCCGTGTTTCGCCGCGACATAGGCCGATTTGAAGGGCGAGGCGGTGAGCCCATGCGCCGAGGCGATGTTGATCACCCGGCCCCAGCCCGCCTTGCGCATCAGGGGCAGCGCGGCCGCGGTGGTGTGGAACGCCGAGGAGAGGTTGATCGCGATGATCCGGTCCCAGGTCGCGGGCGGGAAGGTGTCGATCCCCTCTACATGCTGGATACCGGCGTTGTTCACGAGGATATCGCAGCGCCCGGCCTGGGTGATCAGCGCGCGGCACTCCTCGCCCTTCGACATATCGGCCTTGATATAGCGCGCCGTGACGCCGAATTCGGCGCCCAGATCGGCGGCGAGCTTGTGATCCTCTTCCCGGTCGGTGAAGGAATTGAGGACCACATCCGCCCCCGCCTTGGCGAGTTCGCGCGCGACACCGAGGCCGATCCCGGAATTCGAGCCGGTCACGATTGCGGTCTTGCCTTTGAGGCTCATGGAAAATCTCCTTAGCGATGTGCTGAGGCGAGAGTAGCGCAGTGGCGCAAAAGGTCCATGGCAGTGAACGGGGTTGTGAGCCGCACCGCCCGCACGGCGCCCCGACAGGGCGCGGCACCAAAAAAAACGCCCGCGCAAGGCGGGCGTTAAGTCATGAGGCAGGTTTCATACAGGCAAGAAACCTATCGAGCAGTGAGTCTTTTATAAGCACTTCGCCGCCTGTCTCCAAGGGAAAAGTTTGCGTCCGCCCGCGCGCTTGTCTAGTTTTCCGCCTGAAAACAATACGAAACAGGGGATTGTTGCCATGAGGGGATCGGTGTTTTTCCGCGCTTTGCGTGTCTGTGCGGTGGCGCTCGGCCCTGTTTTGCTTGGCACAAGCGCCTTGGCCGAACCGAGTTCTGGAATCGCCATGTATGGCGCCCCTGCCCTGTCCGCCGATTTCACCCATCTGCCCTATGCCAACACGGATGCCCCCAAGGGCGGGCGGATGCGGATGGGCGAATCGGGCAGTTTCGATTCGCTCAACCCCTGGATCCTGCAGGGCCGTGCCGCGCAGGGGATTCGCGATTATGTCGCCGAATCGCTGATGGGCCGCACCATCGACGAGGCCTTCACGCTCTATTGTCTGCTCTGCGAGAGCGTCGAGACCGACGAGGCGCGGTCCTGGGTCGAATATACGCTGCGCCCCGAGGCGCGGTTCTCGGATGGCAATCCGGTCACCGTCGAGGATGTGATCTGGTCCTATGAGACGCTCGGCGCCCAAGGCCATCCCCGCTACCAGAACGCCTGGCGCAAGGTCGCGCGCATCGAGCAGACCGGCGAACGCAGCCTGCGCATCACCTTCACCGAGCCCGACCGCGAGCTCGCGCTGATCATGGGGATGCGCCCGGTGCTGGAAAAGGCGCAATGGCAGGGCCGCGATTTCGCCGCCGACACCACCACCGCGCCGATCGGCTCGGGGCCCTATGTCGTCGACCGGGTCGAGACCGGCAAGTTCATCTCGCTCAAGCGCAACCCCGACTGGTGGGGCAAGGATCTGCCCTTCAACCGCGGCCGCCACAACCTCGCCGAGCTGCGCTGGGATTATTTCGGCGATGGCGGGGTGGTGTTTGAGGCCTTCAAGGGCGGCGAGATCGACCTCTACCGCGAGACGAACGCCGCGAAATGGGCGCGCGACTATGAGTTTCCGGCGGTGCGCGACGGCAAGATCGTCAAGGCCGACATTCCGCACCACCGGCCCTCGGGGATCATGGGGCTGGTGATGAACACCCGCAAACCGATCTTCGCCGACTGGCGGGTGCGCGAGGCGATGATCTTCGCCTATAACTTCGAATTCATCAGCCAGACGCTGAATGGCGGCGCCGATCCGCGGATCACCTCCTATTTCGCGAACTCCGACCTTGCGATGCGCCCCGGCCCCGCCGAGGGCCGCGTGCGCGAGCTGCTTGCGCCCTTCGCGGCCGACCTCGTGCCCGGGGTGATCGAGGGCTATGCCCTGCCGGTGGGCGACGGGACCGAGCTCAACCGCGGCAATACCCGCAAGGCGATGAAACTTCTGTCCGAGGCGGGCTGGAACGTGGGCGATGACGGCATCCTGCGCAATGCCGCGGGTCAGGCCTTCGCGCCCGAGATCGTGCTGCCGCAGGGCGCGGGCGAGACCCAGGCGATCGTCGACATCTACACAGAGGCGCTCTCGCGGCTCGGCATCCACCCGCGGGTGACCACGATCGACGATGCCCAGCTCAAGGCGCGCACCAATGCCTATGATTTCGACATGGCCTGGCTCTGGATCGCGACCTCGCTCTCGCCCGGGAACGAGCAGATGCTCTATTGGGGCAGCCGCGGCGTGAGCGAACCGGGCAGCCGCAACCTGATGGGGATGAACGTGCCCGCCGCCGAGGCGATGGTGCGGGCGATGCTCGAGGCGCGCGCCCCCGAGGAGTTTCAGGCCGCCGTGCGCGCGCTCGACCGGATCCTGACCGCCGGGCGCTATGTCATCCCGAACTGGTATGCGCAGGTCTCGCATCTCGCCTATGCCAGCTCGCTTCACTTCCCCGAGCAGCTTCCGCTATACGGGGATTGGCCGGGCTTTCAGCCCGATGTCTGGTGGTATGAGGCAAACTGATGCGCAGCAAACTGATGCTCCTGACGGTTCTGGCCGGCCTGCTTGCGGGCTGCAACACGGTGGCCGGTGTGGGCGAGGATGTGACCGGCACCGCCCGCACGGTGCAAAACTGGTTCTGATCCGGCGTGCCCTGCGTGGCGCTCAAAGCCCGGCCCTGCCGGGTCTTTTCCGGTGAGCGCCTCGCCCCCGTCACCCGGGCCCGGCGATTTTCCTTTCCCTCCGGCGCGTTAGGGCGCAATCTGGAAGCCGGGGAAGAGGAGCCCCGGGAAGGAGTGCGCGATGAAATGGCATCATGTTCAGGAGAACTGGCCGGCCTTTTTCGATGCGATCATGGATCGCTGGGAGGGCGCGGACGAGGCAGAGCTTGAGGAGGTCGATGGCGATCAGCGCGCCTTTATCGCCTATATCGCCGAGCTGACCGGGCAGGAGCCGGGCGACGCGCGCGACGAGATCCGCGACTGGCTGACGGGGGAATTGCCCTCGGATGTGGTCATGGACCCGCGCCACGACAATCATTCCATCGCGCTCTCGAAGAAATTCGTGCCCGAGGGTGAGGATGAATACGACGACGACGCGCGCTTTGGCGATGACGGTTAGCGCAGGCGCCTAACGCAGGGCGAGCCGTGCGAGGACGAGGCAGAGGAGCCCGAGCCCGAGCGCCACGCCCTTCCAGAACCGCGCCGGATCGCGTTCGATCAACGGGCGGGCATTGCGCTTGACGTAGCTCACCGAAGGCGCGCGCAGGCTTGCGGCAAAGTCCGAGAGCGCCGCGGGCCGCCGCGCGGGATCGAGCGCAACCCCGCGCGCCAGCGCATCATCGAGCCAGCCGGGCAGCATCCGCCCTGCCCGCTCGGCCCGCCGATAGCTGAGCCGCGCCAGATCGCGCGGCGCGCGCAGCCGCCCCACCCCGGCGCCATAGGGCAACTCACCCGTCAGCATCTCATAGGCAATGACACCGAGCGAAAAGAGGTCCGAGCGCCAGCTCACCGGCTGGTCGAGGAAATATTCGGGCGCGGTATATTGATGCGTGCCGAGGATGCCCTCCTCGGCGCCCGCGGGCCCCGCCTCCTGCACGCCCGCGACATAGGCCGAACCGAAGTCGATGAGCCGCACGCGCCCATCCCGGTCGATCATGATATTCTCGGGGCGCAGATCCTGATGCAGCATCTCGCGCCGGTGCAGCGCGCGCAGCCCCGAAATCACCTGATCGAGGATCTCGCGTATCTCCTCGAAGTGCGCCTCCGGCCGGTCGTGCATCCATTGGCGCAGGCTCTGCCCCTCGATGTAGTCGAGCACGACATAGAGCGCGCGGCGCGGCCCCGCGGACGCCGGCGCCCCCATCAGATGCGGATGATCGAGCCGCCGGGCGATCCATTCCTCCATCACGAAACGCCGCCGCGCGGCCGGGTCGTCGCGGATCTCGGGGCCGGGGATCTTGAGCGCGACCCGCGCGCCACCCGGCGCCTCGGCGAGGTAGAGATGCGAGCGGTGATTGCCGTGCAGCTCGCGCAGGATGCGATAGCCGTCGATCTCGGCCCCGATCCGCGGTAGATCGGGCACCGGCAGCGCGGCCTCCTCGAAGCTCATCTCGGCCTCAGGCGGCAGGCGGTCCATGCGCAGGATCTGAACCGTCAGATTGTCCGCACTGCCCGCGGCCAGCGCCTCGGCGATGACACGCCCGGCCACGGCGTCGAGATCGTCCCCCGCCGCGGCGATCAGCGCGGCCACCGCACGCGGCTCCCAATGGTCATGCACCCCGTCGGAGGTGAGCAGGAAGACATCGCCCTCGGCGACCGGCAGCGCGCGATAGGCGATCTCGACCTGAGGCGCGGCCCCCATCGCCCGGGTCAGCAGGCCCGAGACACGGTGATCCTCGGTCAGCGGTTCGAGCGTCGCCCCCGAAAGCCGCCAGATCCGGCTGTCGCCCACATGAAAGAGATGCGCCTGCCGCCCCTTGAGGATGAGGGCGGCCAGCGTGCAGACATAGCCGTGATCGGGGTCGTGGGCGCCGGCATGGGCGCTCTGCGCGGCAAGCCAGCTATTGGTGGCGCGCAAGACCCGCTCGACGGAGGTTTTCACGCTCCAGCTTTCCGGGGTGGCGTAATAATCGCTCATCAGCGCCCGCACGCAGGCCTCGGCCGCGGCGCGGCTCACGCGCGAGGTGGAAATCCCGTCGGCCAGCGCGAGCGCGACGCCCTTCAACGCCCGCGCGCGCCCCTCGGCAAGGAGCGCGCCGTGAAAATCCTGATTGTCCGGCTTGCGCCCGGCCTCGGTCGCCTGCCCGAGGCTCAGGCCGCCGTCATCGCTCCTGTCGTCGCGCATCGCGGATCTCCGGGCCAAGGGCGGCCCCCGCAGGGACCGCCCGCAGGGTCATTGCAGGATCATTCCGCCGGGGTGCCGACCGCCGAACCGGCGACCTGACGCTTGGGCGAGGTCTTGTAATGCGTGGCGTAGATCATGCCACCGACGAAGGTCAGACCGCCCACGAGGTTGCCCAGCACGACCGGGATCTCGTTATAGGCGAAATAGTCGACCCAGGTGAACTGACCGCCGAGCATGATGCCGCTCGGGAACAGGAACATGTTCACGATCGAATGCTCGAAGCCCATGTAGAAGAACACCAGGATCGGCATCCACATCGCCATGATCTTGCCCGAGACCGAGCTCGACATCATCGCCGCGACCACGCCGGTCGAAACCATCCAGTTGCACATCACCGCGCGCACGAAGACGGTCAGCATCCCCGCCGCGCCATGCGAGGCATAGCCGAGCGTCCGTGCCTCACCGATCTTGCCGATCTTCTCGCCGATCGCATTCGGGGCCTCGGAAAAACCGAAGGTGAAGACGATCGCCATGAACACCGCGACGGTCATCGCGCCGGCGAAGTTGCCAATGAACACAAGGCCCCAGTTGCGCAGCACACCGCCCCAGGTCATGCCCGGACGCTTGGCGATCACCGCGAGCGGTGCAAGGGTGAAGACCCCGGTCAGAAGGTCGAAGCCCAGCAGATAGAGCATACAGAACCCGACCGGGAACAGCAGCGAGGCAACGAGGAAGTTGCCGGTGTTGACGGCGATCGAGACGGCGAAGGCCGCCGCAAGCGCGAGGATCGCCCCGGCCATATAGGCGCGGATCAGCGTGTCCTTGGTCGACATCAGGATCTTGGATTCGCCGGCGTCGATCATCTTCGCGGCGAAATCGGACGGTTGAACATAGGCCATGTGGTCCCTCATTCGTTGTAAAGCAGTCGGTGCTGCGGGATGTGGTGCGAATAAGTCTGGTCTTGTTATTGTTGTTCTTGGTCCCGGCGGGGCTGGCATCCCGCCCACCAGCGAACCTGCGTCGACGCCACCGGCCCCGGACCGCCCGCGGAAGGGGAGGGAACGAGGATCCGGAAAACCGGCGATCGACGAAGGGCGAGACAGCTGGCGTGCATCGGCGCGTCTCACTCAATACAGGGGGCCTTTCGGCCCGATGATCGGAAAGGACAGCGCCGTTGCTGCGGGTGGCCCCGATATGAGGGCCGAATCGGTGCCCAGCCACGCCATTGCGGCTGCGCGTGAGTTTTCATCGCCTCAAAGCGCTTCGAAGCCCAGAAAAAATTGCTGCGCCTGCATTGGAAATCGGACAGCGGCGCAAATTTGGTCAGTTTTTTCGCCGCAATGCCGCAAAAGCGCGCAGGTGCGCCGTTCGGGTGTCGCCAAGATGGGGGCTCTGCCCCCCGGTCTTCGACCTCCCCCCGGGATATTTGGACACAGATGATATGGCCGATCCGCTCCGGGCGCCCCGAGCCACCCACGTGCCCAGGCGCTCAGACGAGCGAGGTCACCCAGAGCACGGTCGCATCCTCGGGGCTGATCGAGATCAGGTTGTGCCCCTGGGTCGCGTCGTAATAGGCGCTGTCGCCGCGCTTGAGATCGACCGGTTCGTAGAATTCGGTATAGAGCCGCACGATGCCGGTCAGCACATAGAGGAATTCCTCGCCGTCATGGCGCACCCAGCCGTCGAATTCCTCGAAGCTGCGGGCGCGGATGCGGGCGCGATAGGGCAGCATCTGTTTTGTGCGGAGCGGTGCGGCGAGCAGTTCGTGTTCATAGGTGGTGGTGATGAGCGGCTGCCCCTCGCCGACCTTGGTCACCGCCATGCGCCCGGTCACCTGCCCCTTGGAGGGAGGGGTGAAAAGCTGCGGCACGGAAATCTCGAGTCCGATGGCGAGTTTCTTGAGCGCATCATAGGTGGGCGACATCAACCCGTTCTCGATCTTCGAGAGCGTCGAACGCGCGAGCCCCATCGCCTGTGCCGCCTGTTCCAGCGTCCAGCCCCGCGCCCGGCGCAGCTCGCGCACCCGATGCGCCAGATCCACCGGTTCGGGCGTGATCTCCTCGGCGCTGCCTTCGCGCGCGATCCGGATGATCTTCGCCTGTTCGATCTCGCCCATCGCTTCAAGGCCCTCGCCGCTTGCATAACCGCCTTTCGCGGCGTAGCTCAAACCATGCGCTCTGTCCATGCCACCGCCCCGCTCGGGGCCCCGCCCGACCGTTTCAACATGGCCGCCCATGTGCTGGCTCCTGCCGAGAGGCTGGCCGACAAGAACGCGCTGCAGATCCTGCGCCCCAATGGTGCGGAACGCTGGTCCTATGGCCGGCTGATGGCGGCGGTGCGTGGGGCGGGCACGGGGTTCCTCGAGGCCGGGCTGAAACCGGGCGACCGGCTGCTGCTGCGGCTTGGCAATACGCCCGAATTTCCGGTGGCTTTCCTTGGGGCGATTGCGGCCGGGATCGTGCCGGTGCCGACCTCGGCGCAGCTCACCACGGGCGAAATCACCAAGATGGCCGCGCAGATCGCACCGGCCGGCGTGGTCGCGGGCGAAGGTGTGGCGCTGCCCGAAGGCGTGGCCCGCGTCATCCCCGAGGAGGTTTTGCGCGGCTTCGAGGCGCTGGCGCCCTGCGATTACGCCCTGGGGGATCCGAACCGCCTCGCCTATATCGTCTTCACCTCGGGCACATCGGGCAGCCCCCGCGCCGTGATGCACGCCCATCGCGCGATCTGGGCGCGGCAGATGATGCATGAGGGCTGGTATGGGCTGACCGAGGCCGACCGGCTTCTGCACGCGGGCGCCTTCAACTGGACCTATACGCTCGGCACCGGGCTGATGGACCCGTGGTCGGTCGGCGCGAGCGCGCTCATCCCGGGCGCGGGTGTCGCGGCCGAACAGCTTGCGCTCCTGCTCAAGCGCTTCGACGCCACGATCTTTGCCGCCGCCCCCGGGGTCTATCGCCAGATCCTGAAACATCACGAGAGGCTCGCCCTGCCCCGCCTGCGCCATGGGCTGACCGCGGGCGAGGCGATGCCTGTCTCGGTGCGCAACCGCTGGAACGCGACCAGCGGCACGCAGATCTATGAGGCGCTGGGCATGTCGGAATGCTCGACCTTCATCTCGGGCGCGCCGGCGCGCCCCGCCCCCGAGGGCACGATGGGCTATCCGCAGGAGGGCCGCCAGATCGCCGTGCTCGGCCCGGATCTCGCGCCCGTCGAGCGCGGTGAGCCGGGCGAGCTTGCCGTGCATCGCTCGGACCCGGGGCTCTTCCTCGGCTATTGGGGTGCCGAGGCGGAAACCGCCGCGCGCTTTTCGCCCGATGGCGCGTGGTTCCGCACCGGCGATACGGTCGCCATGGCCGAGGATGGCGCGATCGCCTATCTCGGCCGGGGCGACGACATGATGAACGCCGGCGGCTTCCGGGTGAGCCCGCTCGAGGTGGAAACCGTGATGGCGCGGGCGCCCGGCGCGGGCGAGGTGGCCGCGGTCGAGATCCCCGCGGGCCCCGAGGCGAGCATCATCGCGCTGGCCTTCACCGGCACCGCGACCGAGGCCGATCTGACCGCCCATGCCGGCGAGCATCTGGCGCGCTACAAGCAGCCGCGCGCCTTCCGGCACTTGCCATCCCTGCCCCGCAACCCAAATGGCAAGATCGACCGCCGTGCGATCCGCGCGGACTGGCCCGCACTTGCCCGCCGCTGAGGAGCCCCCGATGATCCCGCTCGATATCTTTGCCGACCCGGTCTGTCCCTGGTGCTTCATCGGCAAGGCGCGGCTCGATCGCGCGCTCGAGGCCCGGCCCGGCCATCCCTTCGTCATCGCCTGGCATCCGTTTCAGCTCAATCCGACGATGCCGCCCGAGGGGATGGACCGCGCCGCCTATCTGCGCGCGAAATTCGGCCACGATGCCGACAAATATCACGCACCGCTGATCGAGGCGGCGCAGGCGGCGGGCGTCAACATCGACTTTCCCAAGATCACCCGAATGCCCAATACAAGCGATGCGCACCGCCTGTTGCACTGGGCCGGGATCGAACACCGGCAATCGCCGGCGATGGCCGCCCTCCTGCGGGCCTATTGGCGCGAGGGGCGCGACATCGGCAATCCCGACGTGCTGGCTGCGATCGCGACCGAGGTCGGCATGGACGGCGCGATGATCGCGCGGCTTCTGGCCTCGGACGCGGACCGCGACACGATCGAGACGCGCGACGCCCATGCCCGCGAGCGTGGCATCCGCGCGGTGCCGACCTTCGTCATCGACAATCACTATGTCGTCTCGGGCGCGCAGCCGGTCGAGTTCTGGACCGGCGTGATCGACGAGATCGCCGCAGGGCTGGCCTCGGGCTCCGACATCTCCGAAACCCCGCTGCCGGGCGACGCCTGCTAGGCCGACCTGCTTACCTGCGCACAGCCCCCTGCGCCTTTCCCCGGCCCCCGGCTTCTGGCATGACGGGGCCCAAGCCCGTTTTTCAGGACGATTACCGTGAGCGATATGACCCAGACCGCGCCGGCGGCTCCGCAGCGGCGCCTGTCCCTGCCCGAATTCACCGCGATGCTCGCGACGCTGACGGCCACCGTGGCCTTCTCGATCGACGCCATGCTGCCGGCACTGCCGCAGATCGCGGCCGAGCTGTCGCCGGACGACATCAACCGCGCGCAGCTCGTGCTGACCTCCTTCGTGCTCGGCATGGGGCTCGGCACCTTCTTCGCGGGGCCGGTCTCGGATGCGATCGGGCGGCGGCGGACGATCTTCCTCGGGGGCGCGATCTACATCCTCGGCGCGTTGGGTGCGCTTGTGTCGAACAATCTGGAAGTCCTGCTCGCGGCGCGCTTCATTCAGGGCTTCGGCGCCGCCGGGCCGCGGATCGTGCCGATGGCGCTGGTGCGCGATCTCTATGCCGGGCGCGAGATGGCCAAGATCACCAGTTTCATCATGATGCTGTTCATCCTGATCCCGGCGCTCGCGCCCTCGATCGGCGGGGTGATCATCGGCTTTACCGGCTGGCATGGCGTGTTCGCGGCCTTCGTGTTGTTCGGGCTGATCGGGATGACCTGGGTAGGGCTGCGCCAGCCCGAGACGCTGTCGCCCGACCGCCGCCGGCCGCTGCGGGTCGGCGCGCTGGTCGCGGGGGCGCGCGAGGTGCTCTCGGATCGCAACGTGCGGCTCTATGCGGCGGTGATGGCGCTCGGCTTCGGGCAGATGTTCGCGCTGCTGTCCTCCTCGCAGCAGCTCTTCGCCGTCTTCGGCGTGACCGACAGTTTCCCGCATTGGTTCGCCGCGATGGCGATCCTCGCGGGCAGCGGCACGGTGTTCAACGCGCGCTTCGTGATGCGGCTCGGGATGCGCAAGATCGTCAAGGCCGCCTATATCGCGCAGATCGCGGTCTCGGCGGTGATGCTGGTTCTGGTGCTGAGCGGCGCGGTGGCGGGACCGGGCGATTTCGCACTGATCTTCGTCTATACGATCAGCGTCTTTGCCATGGCGGGGCTCACTTTCGGCAACCTCAACGCGCTCGCGATGCAGAAGATGGGGCATCTGGCGGGCATGACGGCCTCGGTCGTCACTGCACTCTCGACGGTGGGGGCGGTAATCATCGCCGCACCCGTGGGGCTCGCCTTCAACGGAACGGCCCTGCCGATCGTGGTGGCGACACTGGTCTGTTCGACCCTCGCCTGGGCGCTGATGCGGTGCACCGACGATATCGCCTGAGCCCCGCGGCCAACATCAAGAACGGCGCGCAAGGATTTGTCCCTGCGCGCTTTTTTAATATCAGAGCGGCAGGGCCCGTTCGACGAGCCGGGCAAAGAAGCTCGCCCCGATCGGCGCCGCCTCGTCGTTGAAATCAAAAGCCGGATGGTGCAGGCCCGCGCCCGGGCCGGTCCCCATGAAGAGATAGGCGCCGGGCCGCGCCTCGAGCATATAGGAGAAATCCTCCGCCCCCATCTCGCGCCCCGAACTGTCGGAGACCGCCTCGGCGCCCGAGATCTCGCGCGCGACCTCGGCGGCGAAGCGCGCACGGGCCGGGTCGTTGATGGTGGGCGGATAGCCCTTGTCATAGCGGATCTCGATGCTCACGCCATGCGCCGCGGCGATCCCCTCGACGATCTCGTGGAAGCGCTTTTCCACCATCGCGCGCACCTCGGGGGTGAAGCTGCGGATCGTGGCGCAGAACCAGCCGCTTTCCGGGATGATGTTGTTGGCGGTGCCGACATGGATCTCGGTGACTGAGACGACCAGTTCCTGCAGCGGATCGAGGTTGCGGCTGACGATGGATTGCAGTGCCGAGACCATGTTGACGATCGCCGGGATCGGATCGACGCAGATATGCGGCGTGGCGCCATGCCCGCCCTTGCCGGTGACGGTCACATAGGCGGTATCCACCGCGGCCATCAGCGGCCCCTGTTCGGTGACGAAATGGCCAAAGGGCATATTGGGCGAATTGTGGATGCCATAGACTTGGGTGATGCCGAAACGCTCCATCACGCCTTCCTTGACCATCACCTCGCCACCGCCGCCATCTTCCTCGGCGGGCTGGAACAAGAGCGCGACCGTGCCCGCGAAATTGCGCGTCTCGGCCAGGTATTTCGCAGCCCCCAGAAGCATGGTCGTATGGCCGTCATGCCCGCAGGCGTGCATCTTGCCGGGATGTTCCGAGGCGTACTCCGCCCCGGTGATCTCGTCGATCGGTAGCGCGTCCATATCGGCGCGCAACCCGATGCAGGGGCCGTCCTTCTGGCCGCGGATCAGCGCCACGATGCCCGATTTTGCGATCCCCTCATGGATCTCGTCGACACCGATCTCGCGCAGGCGTTCGGCGACGAAGGCCGAGGTCTGCGGCAGGTCGAATTCGAGTTCCGGGTGACGGTGCAGCCAGCGGCGCCATTCGGTCATTTCGGGGGCAAGGGCGGCGATGCGATTGATCACGGGCATGGCTGGACTCTGACGGTCTGAGGGCGATACTGGCCCGATCATCCCCAATCCTGGTGCGAGCGCAATGACGAAACCGACCGATCCGATCCTGTTTGACGCGACGGGAGGGGTGGCGCGCCAGTTCGAGCGCCTCGCCGCGATCATGGAATGTCTGCGCGATCCGGTCAGCGGCTGCCCCTGGGATCTGGAACAGGATTTTCTGAGCATCGCGCCCTATACCATTGAAGAGGCTTATGAAGTCGCCGATGCGATCGAGCGCGAGGCCTGGGGCGAACTGCCCGGGGAACTGGGCGATCTGGCGCTTCAGGTGGTCTATCACGCGCAGATGGCGGCGGAGGCCGGGCATTTCACGCTGGTCGATGCGCTCTGCGCGATCAACGCCAAGATGATCGCCCGGCATCCGCATGTCTTCGGCCCCGAAAGCAATGTTAAGAGCGCGGCGCAACAGATTGAAGACTGGGAGAAAATCAAGGCTTCGGAACGCGCGGGCCGGGCCGAGAAACGGGTGCTCGACGGGGTGGCGATGGGGCTTCCGGCGCTGTCGCGCGCGCTCAAGCTGCAAAACCGCGCGGCACGGGTCGGCTTCGACTGGCCCTCGACCGATGAGGTGATCGAGAAGATCGTCGAGGAGGCGAAGGAGCTCGAGGAGGCGCGTGACCGGCTCGGGCCCGAGGAACTGGCCGAGGAATACGGCGATCTCTTGTTCGTGATGGTCAATCTGGGGCGGCACATGGGGCTCGATCCAGAGGCCTGCCTGCGCGCGGCAAATACGAAATTCACGCGACGTTTCAATTACATAGAAGATGCACTTGAGAAGATCGGCAAGGCGCCGCGCGACAGCGATCTGACCGAGATGGACGCGTTTTGGGATCAGGCCAAGCGCGCCGGTGTGAAGTAGCGTTCCGTACGAAGGCCGGGGGTTTCACACCCCCGGACCCCCGTGGGATATTTATGCACAGTTGAGGGACAAGGCGCGCGGCGCGCTCAGAACAGTGCCTTGCGCAGCATGTTGAGCGCCACAAGCATCAGGAAGCCCGCGAAGACACGCTTGAGCTTTTTCGGGTCGAGCCGGTGGGCGAGCGCGGCGCCCCAGGGTGCGGTAACCATCGTCGTGGCGATCACGATCAGGAAGGCGGGAATGTTGATCGCGCCGAGCGTATAGGGCGGCGCGTGGGGCACCGGCGTGAGCAGGAAAGCCACCGCCGAGGGCAGCGCGATGGTGACGCCGAAGCCTGCCGAGGTGGCAACCGCGCGGTGGATCGGCACCCCGTGCAGCGTCAGCATCGGCGTGCCGATCGAGCCGCCGCCGATGCCGAGCAGCACCGAAACGAACCCCATCAATGGCCCGAACCAGGCGCGGAAGCCCCCGCCCGGCAGGTGATCCGAGAGCCGCCAGCTCGATTTTCCGAAGGCCATGTAGCTTGCGATCACGAAGACCATCACGCCGAAGATCACCTGCAGCGTCTGGGTGCGAAGCTGCGCCACGACCATCACGCCGACAATTGCCCCAACGGCAATCGGTGGCGCCCATTGCCGCAGGATCGACCAGTCGACCGCGCCCTTGCGGTTATGCGCCAGAACCGAGCGGATCGAGGTGACGATGATCGTGGCGAGCGAGGTCGCGACACAGATCTGCATCAGATCGTCGGAGGCATAGCCGAGGCCCGAGAAGAGGTAGTAGAAGGCTGGCACCAAGACGATCCCGCCGCCCACGCCCAGAAGGCCCGCGAGCAAGCCGGCAAAGGCGCCGACCCCGATCAGGATGGCGGTCAGCGGCAACAAGGTGGCAAGTGCAGGCATCGGTCTCTCCTCCTCCGGGGACGATCACCCCTTAGGCGGCGCGGTGCAGTTCCGCCAGTGCCAAATCATAGAGCGGCAGGCCCGCGCCGTCGCGCGTGGCCCCCTCCGAGAGCACCCGGCGCCAGCCGCGCGCGCCCGGTCGCCCGTGGAAAAGCCCGAGCATGTGGCGCGTGATCTGATGCAGGCGCCCCCCCGTCTGAAGATGCGCGGCGATATAGGGTTTCATCGCCTCGGCGACGTCGAATGGATCGACGGGCGCACCCTGCCCCCAGATCTCGGCATCCGCGGCACCGAGCACGTTCATCGGCTCGTGATAGGCCGCGCGGCCCACCATCACCCCGTCCATCCCGGTCGCCAGATGGGCCTGAACCTCGGCCAGCGTGGTGATGCCACCATTGATCGACAGGTGCAGGTCGGGGAATTCCGCCTTCATCCGATGCGCGAGATCATAATCGAGCGGCGGGATCTCGCGGTTATCCTTGGGGCTCAACCCCTGCAGCCAGGCCTTGCGGGCGTGGATGGTGAAGCGGCACACACCGGCCGCTTTCACGGTTTCCAGAAATTTCGGCAGAACCTCTTCGGGGCTTTGATCGTCAACCCCGATCCGGCATTTCACCGTGACCTCGACCGGGCTCGCCGCGATCATCGCCGCGACGCAGTCGGCCACGAGATCGGGCGTCTTCATCAGCACAGCCCCGAAGGCGCCAGACTGCACCCGATCCGATGGACAGCCGCAGTTGAGGTTGATCTCGTCATAGCCCCAATCCGCGGCGATCCGCGTGGCCTCGGCCAGCTCGGCCGGATCCGAACCCCCGAGCTGAAGCGCGACGGGATGCTCGGCGGCGCTGTAATCGAGAAGCTGCGCACGCTTGCCGTGCACAATCGCGGGTGCAGTGACCATTTCGGTATAAAGGAGCGCGTGGCGCGAGATCTGACGGTGGAAAAACCGGCAATGACGATCCGTCCAGTCCATCATCGGCGCAACAGAAAGGCGGGCAGCCGTTGATAAATCTTGTTTTTTAATTTTATCAGCCACTTGTCTGCGCCTCACCCTCGTCTCGTTCCGGCCTGCTCTGTACCAAATACGCCGATTTCGACGCTGGGCTTGGCACAATGTACCAAATAGGATTCCCACGTTCCAAGTCAGGAGGTCATCATTGGCTCGATCAGTATACGCAAGCGAAAGAAGGGCAGCAGCGGTTACCTTGCGCGCGTGCGAATGATGCGAGAAGGAACCTCCTATCATGAGACGAAGACCTTTGACAGACGCCCTGCCGCAACCGCCTGGATAAAGAAGCGCTAGAAAGAGCCAGCAAAACCTCGTGCCTTAGAGGAATTGAACGTATCTGACCCCCCGTTGTCCAAAGCGATTGAGCGCTACACCGAAGAAGCGGTGAAGGACATCGGTCGCTCAAAGGCGCAGGTCCTCAGGACCATGCTCATGCACAAGGTGATCGTTTTCGCTCTTTTCTCGACGCGCCGACAGGCAGAGATCACCCGCCTCACCTGGGATGACTTCCAGAGGAAACACAAGCGCATCCTAGTCCGTTATATGAAGCATCCCGGCGAAAAGCTCGGAAACGATACCGGGGTCGATCTGCCTGAGGAGGCCATTCGGGTCATCGACAGTATGCGCCAGAGCAAGGCTGAGATCTTTCCCTACTCCCCGGACGCGATAACGGCCGACTTCACCCGGGCTTGCAAGCTGGTCGGGATCGAGGATCTGCACTTCCACGATCTGCGCCACGAAGGCATTTCCCGGCTTTTCGAGATGGGTTCGAACATTCCCCATGACGCAGCGGTCAGTGTCCGCCGGCACCCAAGGCGCCGATGATCAAGCACGGTCTCATCGGAGGCAACCTCGGACAGGCGCATCCCGGTGTCGTTGCGCGGAAGCGGATCTCGGGGCCAGGGTCATGATCTCGCCGGGCCGGGTCCGCGCAAGGATCGCCGCCCCGCCGCACTCAGACCGATCCGGGCAGCTCGATCCCGGCGAGATAGCTGCGCGCATGGCCGAGGAAGGCCGCCGGGGCGAAGCTCAGACCGCGCCCGGCGCGCACCATCACACCGAAGCGGTTCTGCGGCAGGCCGGGATCGGACAGCGGGCGAAACACCAGCGCGCCCGAGGAAATCTCGGCATGAGCACCGATCGGCGTCATGATCGCCAGGTAATGCCCCTGCTGGGCCAGCTCGACCATCATCCGCAGGGAATCGACCTCGACGAGCGGCGGCAGGGCCGTGACGCTGCGCTGCAGGAAGGGCTCGATCACCGAGCGGATCGAGATGTCGGGGCTGCCAATCACCATCGGATGGCGCAGGCAATCGCCGAGCGACAGCGTCTGACGCGCAGCAAGCGGATGATCGGCGCGCATCACCGCCCCGATCCGCACATCGCGGCGCAGCGCGATCTCGATCTGCGGATGCGGAGTGGTGACGAAGCCAAAGCCGATATCGGCGCGGTCATTGACGATCCGCTCGATCACCTCGGCCGAACTCGTCACCGAAACCTCGATCTGCAGCTTCGGATAGCGGGCCCCGAACTCCGCGATCAGCCGCGGCAGGAACCCGAGGCCCACCGTCTCGACCGACGCGATCCGCACCGTTCCAAGGTTCAATCCGCGCAACATCTCGAGCTCGCGCACGGCCAGATCGAGCCGCTCCGTGAGGCGGCGCGTATGGTGGAACAGGATCTCGCCCGCCGGCGAGAGCTTCAGGCTGCGGCCCTCGCGCTCGAAGAGCTCGAGGCCGAGCGCATCCTCGAGATGGCTGATCTGGCGCGAAACCGCCGAGGAGGCGACGTTGAGCCGCCGCGAGGCCTCGCGCACCGACAGATGCGTCGCCACCGCGTTGAAATAGACGAGCGCCGCCTGGTGGAAGATACGCGCAAGCAGCGGCGCGGAAAGCGCCTTGCTGCGCAAGGGATCGGATTGCGATGGGATCTCTGTCATGGGCGCGCTCTTAACACCACAGCCGGTCATTGCCTGATGCTGATCCGGCAACATGCTGCGCTGCAATCAGAAACGAGCCGTCCCGGGAAGCGGATGTAGGATCGCGTCAGGTTCCGACAGCCGAACACGGCGGGAGCGCGAAAGCAAGGCACAAAGACTGCGCCGAGACCGCCGGTTCCGCGCGGCAGACGCGCGCCTCGAAGGACAGGAGCGACCATGACCGAGACCACCGACCAGCCCCCCGCGACCGAAGGCCCCGCGACTGAGGGCCCCGCGACCGAGGGCAATCTGATCGAGCGCTATTTCCATCTTCGGGAACATGGCACCACGATCCGCACCGAGATCCTCGCCGGGATCACGACCTTCGTGACGATGGCCTATATCATCTTCATCAACCCGATCATCCTGGGCGATGCCGGCATGCCGCAGGGTGCGGTCTTCGTCGCGACCTGCCTGATCGCGGCGCTCGGCACGGCGGTGATGGGGCTCTATGCGAATTACCCGATCGCGCTTGCCCCGGGGATGGGGCTCAACGCCTATTTCGCCTATGTGGTGGTGCTCGGCATGGGCTTCACCTGGCAAGAGGCTTTGGGGGCGGTGTTCATCTCGGGCCTGTGCTTCCTTGCGGTGACTCTGTTCGGGCTGCGCGAGATGATCGTGAAGGGGATCCCCCAGTCGATCCGCGTCGCGATCACCGTCGGCATCGGCATGTTCCTTGCGATCATCTCGCTGAAAAGCGCGGGCATCGTCGCCGCAAGCCCGGCGACCTTCGTCACCCTGGGTGATCTGCACGACCCCAAGGTGGTGCTCGCCGTGATCGGCTTCGTGGTGATCGCCACGCTTTCGGTGCGCAAGGTCAAGGGGGCGCTGCTGATCGGCATCATGCTGGTCACCTTCCTGAGTTTCGTCTTCGCCGACAACAGATTCACCGGCCTCGTCTCGGCGCCCCCCTCGATCGAACCGACCTTCTTCGCGCTCGACATCAAGGGCGCGCTCTCGGGCGGGATCCTGCACGTCGTCCTGGTCTTCTTCCTCGTCGAACTCTTCGATGCGACCGGCACGCTGATGGGGGTGGCCAAACGCGCAGGCCTGCTCACGCCGGAGCGCGAAGGCCGTCTCAACCGGGCGCTGATGGCGGATTCGGTGGCGATCTTCGCGGGCTCGATGCTCGGCACCTCCTCGACAACCGCCTATCTCGAAAGCGCCTCGGGCGTGCAGGAGGGCGGCCGCACCGGCCTCGTCGCGATCACCGTCGCGGCGCTGTTCCTGCTCTGCCTGTTTCTCTCGCCGCTCGCCGGTTCGGTGCCCGCCTATGCCACGGCGCCCGCGCTCTTCTACGTCGCCTGCCTGATGCTGCAGGAACTGACGGAACTCGATTGGGATGACGTGACCGAGGTCATCCCGGCGGCGGTGACGGCGCTCCTGATGCCCTTCACCTATTCGATCGCCAATGGCGTCTCCTTCGGCTTCATCAGCTATGCCCTGCTGAAGCTGCTCACCGGACGGTCCCGTGACGTCAAACCCGTGGTCTGGGTCATCGCGGCCGTGTTCCTTTACAAGTTCATTGCTGAAAACGCCGGGCATTGAGCCCGGAAAAGACCGGCACTGCCCAAGGGCGGTGCCACCCCAGCCCCGCAGAGGTTGCCGATGTCCGTCACCGCCCTGCGCGGCCAGATCGCTTCGCTGCGCGACACCCCGTTCGAACAGGCGCCCGCCGCGTGCCTCGACGGGCAACGAGGACGGGCGCGTGATCATGGAGAAGGGGCGGATCCGGGGCTGCGGGTGGTGATGAAGGAGGGGCCGGGCTTCGGCGCGGGGTGCAGGTCTTTCCCGGCGCGATGGACAAGGCGACGCTGGCACAGGCGATCGCCGACGCGCGCAGGCTCTGAGGCGCGGCGGCCGCCACCTCGGCCGGGTCAGCCTTGTCCGATGCGGGCCTCCAATGCCGCGCGGATGTGACCTGGCACCGGGATCTTGCTCAGCCCCGGCCGTTCGACAAAAACCGAGACGAACCGCGCCTCGAAGGCCACCCGTCCGCCCTGCCGCCCGCTCACCGCGAGCGTCACCGAACTCGTCCCGAGCAGCTCTGGAACGACATGACAAAAGAGCGGCTCGGGCGGGGCGATGGGGCGGCGGAAATCATAGTCCATATGCACGAAGGGCATGCCGAACCCCGCCTCGACATTCATCGCGAACCAGCTCTGGCCGTCGAGCAGATCCTCCCAGAAGGCATCGAGCGCCTCGAGTGCGAAATCGGCGATCCGGCCGGTATAGGCGATCTGCGCCGGGTCGCAATCGCCGAACCCCACGCGCCTGCGCCAGATGAATTCTGCCATTCGGCCCCTCACATATTGGGATAATTCGGCCCATCCCCGCCCTGCGGCGTGGTCCAGGTGATGTTCTGGCTCGGGTCCTTGATGTCGCAGGTCTTGCAATGCACGCAGTTCTGGAAGTTGATCTGGAACCGCGGGCCATCGTCCCCTTCCAGCACCTCATAGACCCCTGCCGGGCAATAGCGCTGCGCGGGTTCGGCATATTTCGGCAGGTTGACCGAGATCGGCACCGACGGATCCTTGAGCCGCAGGTGGCAGGGCTGGCTTTCCTCGTGGTTGGTGAAGGAAAACGCCACGTTGGTCAGCCGGTCGAAGCTCAGCTTGCCATCGGGTTTCGGATAGTCGATCGGCTTGTAGTTCTTGGCCTCGCCGGTGTGCGCCGCATCGTTCTTGCCGTGTTTCAGCGTGCCGAAGAGCGAAAACCCAAACAGGTTGTTCGTCCACATGTCGAGCCCGCCGAAGATCAGCGAGGGGATCATCCCCCAATGCGACCACATCGGCTTGACGTTGCGCACCTTCTTGAGATCCGCCGCAATCGGACCCGAGCGCAGATCGGCCTCATAGGCCACCAGCTCATCGCCCTCACGGCCCGCCGCGATCGCCGCCGCCGCCGCTTCCGCCGCCGCGATGCCAGACAGCATCGCATTGTGGTTGCCCTTGATCCGCGGCACGTTCACGAGCCCCGCCGAACAGCCCAGAAGCGCGCCGCCCGGGAAGGTCAGTTTCGGGATCGACTGCCAGCCGCCCT
>QKJR01000003.1 GCA_003249215.1 Rhodobacterales bacterium | reverse complement strand
CGCGACAGCCACCCGATGGCGACGATGGTCGGCGTGGTCGGCGCGATGTCGGCCTTCTATCACGACAGCCTCGACATCAACGATCCCTGGCAGCGCGAAGTCGCCTCGATGCGCCTGATCGCGAAACTGCCGACGATCGCCGCGATGGCCTATAAATATTCGATCGGCCAGCCCTTCGTCTATCCGCGCAACGACCTCGACTATGCGTCGAACTTCCTGCACATGTGCTTCTCGGTCCCGGCCGAGCCCTATCACGTCGAGCCCGCGCTCGCCAAAGCCATGGACCGGATCTTCACGCTGCATGCCGACCACGAGCAGAACGCCTCGACCTCGACCGTGCGTCTGGCGGGCTCCTCGGGCGCCAACCCGTTTGCCTGTATCGCGGCCGGCATCGCCTGCCTCTGGGGCCCGGCCCACGGCGGCGCCAACCAGGCCTGCCTCGAGATGCTGCGCGAGATCGGCACCGTCGACCGGATCCCCGAGTTCATCGCCAAGGCGAAGGACAAGAACGATCCCTTCAAGCTGATGGGCTTCGGCCACCGGGTCTACAAGAACTTCGACCCGCGCGCCAAGGTCATGAAGGAATCGGCGGACGAGGTGCTCGACCTCTTGGGCGTGCACAACAACCCGCTGCTGCAAGTCGCCAAGGAGCTCGAGCAGATCGCGCTGCACGACGAATACTTCATCGCCAAGAAACTCTACCCGAACGTCGACTTCTACTCGGGGATCATCCTCGAGGCGATGGGCTTCCCGACCTCGATGTTCACGCCGATCTTCGCGCTCTCGCGCACCGTCGGCTGGATCTCGCAGTGGAAAGAGATGATCGGCGACCCGCAGGGCAAGATCGGCCGTCCGCGCCAGCTCTACACCGGCGCCACCTTCCGCGACTATGTGGACGTGGCCAACCGCTGAGGCACGCCGCAGGACAACCGAAAGGCCGGGGGAAACCCCGGCCTTTTGCGTTGCGCCCCCCATCTCGACGGCCGCGCGCCGCCGCCCTAGCCTGCGCAGATGCGCGAGATCACGATCCATCCTTTCGTTCCGGCGGACCGCGCGGCCTGCCTCGCGATTTTCGACAGCAACGTGCCGCGGTATTTCGCCGAAACAGAGCGCGCCTCGTTCCTGCATCATCTCGATCTGGCGAGGGGCGCGCTCACCCCCTATCTGATCCTGCGCGACGCGACTGGGCCCTGCGCCTGTGGCGGGCTCCTGCTCGACCCGGCGGCGCGACGCGCCGGGCTGAGTTGGGGGATGGTCGCGCGGGGCCGGCAGGGTCAGGGGCTCGGCCGTCGGCTCACCGAAGCGCGGCTCGCGCAGGCCCGCGCGATCCCCGGCTTGCGCGAGGTCACCCTCGAGACGAGCCAGCACACACGCGGCTTCTACGAGGGTTTCGGCTTCTCGGCAGAGCGGATCGTTCCCGAGGGGTTCGGGTCAGGACTCGACCGGGTCGAAATGATCCTCGCGCTCTGAGCCCCCGCGACACCCCGCCCCTTGCACCCTTCTGCGTCGCCCCCTAGAAGGCGCCAAACCCTTGGGAGGCGCCGATGACCACCGAAACCGGACAGAAACTCGCCCTCGTGACCGGCGCCTCGCGCGGGCTTGGCGCGGCCTTGGCCGAGGCCCTGGCGGGCGCTGGCTATCACGTGATGGCGGTGGCGCGCACGCAAGGAGGCCTCGAAGAGCTCGACGACCGGATTCAGGCCGCCGGCGGCTCTGCGACGCTCGCGCCCCTCGACATGGCCGACCCCGCCCAGATCGCGCATCTGGCGCAGGCGATCGCCGGGCGCTGGGGGGGGCTCGACCTCTGGGCGCATTGCGCGGTCCATGCCGCGCCCTTGACGCCCGCGGGCCATATCGACCCGAAGGACATGACCAAGGCGATCGCCACCAATATCGCGGGCACCGCGACTCTCATCGCCGAGATCGGCCCGGTGCTGGGGCCGAATGGCACCGCGCTCTTCTTCGCCGATGACCGCGGGGGGCAGAAGTTCTTCGGCTGCTACGGCGCGACCAAGGCCGCGCAGATCGCACTCGCCGAGAGCTGGGCCGCGGAAAGCGCCAGGATCGGGCCGCGGGTGATCATCGACCGCCCCGCACCGATGCCGACCGCCGTGCGCGCGCGCTTCTTCCCCGGCGAGGACCGCGCGCCGCTGACCGATTGCCGGAGCGAGGCCGCCCGGATCGTCGGGGCCCTCTGAGGCCGAAGGGGGGCTCTGCTCCCGTCCCTGCGGGACTCCCCCGGGATATTTCAGTCAGGTTGAATGCACAGCCTCTGCCCTTCAACCTGAACCAAATATCCCGGGGGTGAGGGCCGCCAGGCCCGAGGGGGCAGCGCCCCCTGCGCCCCCACCACCCGCGCACCGCTGCGGCATCTGCGCGACACTCGGGCACGGCCTCCCCTATCGCTTTGACACCCCGCGCGGCCTCGGGCTAAGCAGGATTCCAAGGGAAAACTGGCAAGGAGCGGGCGGGGATGCGCATTCTGATCACCAATGACGATGGCATCAACGCACCCGGGCTCGAGGTTCTTCACGAAATCGCCACCGCCCTCGCCGGAGCCGAGGGCGAGGTCTGGACCGTGGCGCCCGCCTTCGAACAATCGGGCGTCGGGCATTGCATCAGCTACACCCGCCCGATGATGATCGCCGAGCTCGGGCCGCGCCGCTTCGCGGCCGAGGGCAGCCCGGCCGATTGCGTTCTGGCGGGGCTTTACGACGTGCTCAAGGACGGGCGGCCCGATCTGATCCTCTCGGGCGTGAACCGCGGCAACAACTCGGCCGAGAACGCGCTTTATTCCGGCACTTTGGGCGGCGCGATGGAAGGCGCGCTGCAAGGCATTCCGTCGATCGCGCTGAGCCAGTTTCTAGGCGGCGCCAACATGGGCGCGGGCGCCGATCCGTTCGAGGCGGCGCGGGTCCACGGCCCGGCCCTCGTGCGCAAGATCTGGGAAAACGGGATCTGGGACGACGGCCCCTACCGCGTCTTCTATTCGATCAACTTCCCGCCCGCGCTGGCCGATGCGGTCAAGGGCGCGCGCGTCGCGGCGCAGGGCTATCGCACCGACAGCTTCTTCTCGGTCGAGCCGGCGCGCTCGCCCACCGGGCGGCGCTATCTCTGGATCAAGGGCGGACCGCAGCACACCGCCACCGCGCCGGGCACCGATGCCGCGGTGAACCTCGAGGGGTACATCTCGGTCACGCCGATGCGCGCCGATCTGACCGCGCATGACGTGCTCGCCGATCTCGAGGCGCGGCTGGCATGACCGAGACGCCCGAGCCCCCTCTTGGCCCCGAGGAGCTCGCCGAGCGCAAGATGCGCTTTCTCTTCGGGCTGCGCTCGAAGGGGGTGACCGAGGCCCGGGTCCTCGCCGCGATGGAGCGGATCGACCGCGGCCAGTTCGTGCGCGGCCTCTTTTCCGCGCGCGCCTATGAGGACATGCCGCTGCCCATCGCCTGCGGCCAGACGATCAGCCAGCCCTCGATCGTCGGGCTGATGACCCAGGCGCTCGATGTGGGCACGCGCGACACCGTGCTCGAGGTCGGCACCGGCTCGGGCTATCAGGCGGCGGTGCTCGCCTGTCTGGCGCGGCGCGTCCATACCATCGACCGCCACCGCCGCCTCGTGCGCGAGGCCGAGGAACTGTTTCGCCGGCTCGATCTGACCAATATCGTGGCGCGGGCGGGCGATGGCTCGCGTGGGCTGCCCGAACAGGCGCCCTTCGACCGGATTCTGGTGACCGCCGCGGCCGAGGATCCACCCGGCCCCCTGTTGTCCCAGCTCAAGATCGGCGGTATCATGGTGCTTCCCGTGGGCCAGTCCGACACGGTCCAGAGCCTGATCCGTGTGCGGCGCCTCGAAACCGGCTTCGATTACGAAGAATTGCGCCCGGTGCGCTTCGTGCCGCTGGTCGAGGGCATGGCGAGCGACTAGGCTCGCCGGGACCTCCAGACTGGGACCACCAGACTGGGACCACCAGAGAGGATCAAGAGCCCGTCGAGGGGCCGACAGACGACGAGGACCGAGCCGATGACCCTTCCCCTTTCCCGCCGCCTGATGCGTGCAGCGCTCGCGAGCACCGCGCTCGGGCTTCTGGCCGCCTGCGATGCCGATGGCACCTTCGACGCCGATCTGCGCAATTTCGGCCAGATCGGATTTGACACGACGAGCGCCGCGAAGGGCGCGACCGAGGCACGGCCCGATCCCGATGCGCGCGGCGTGATCTCCTATCCGGGATATCAGGTCGCGGTCGCACGGCGCGGCGATACGGCCGCGAGCCTCGCCAGCCGGATCGGCCTCGATGCGGGCGAGCTTGCGCGCTACAACGCGATCAGCCCCGACACCACCCTGCGCGCGGGCGAGGTGCTCGCCCTGCCCCGCCGCGTGACCGAACCCACCGCCGTCGCGAGCGCCGCCCCGGCCGGCACCGGTGCCCTTGGCGCCGAGACGATCGACATCACCTCGATCGCCTCCACCGCGATCGACCGCGCCGAAGCGGGCAAGCCCGCGACCACGGCCGCGGCCCCTGCCCCGACCGCCCCCGCCGCAGGCCCCGAGCCCACGCGCCACAAGGTCGCCCGCGGCGAGACCGCCTATTCGATCGCGCGCTATTACGATGTGCCGGTCAAGTCGCTTGCCGAATGGAACGGCCTGCCCGCGGATCTGTCGGTGCGCGAAGGGCAATATCTGTTGATCCCGGTCGCTTCGGCCAAGGCGCCCGCGCGCCCCGATCCGGTTGCGGTGACGACCGAGCCGGGCACCGGCTCGCCCACGCCCACGCCGCCCTCGGCCGCCAAGCCCCTGCCCGCCGAGACCCCGCCCAAGGCGAGCACCCCGGTCGACAAATCCGCGGCCCCCGATCTCGGCACCACCCGCAGCGCGGCCGCGAGCAAATCCAAGCTGCAGATGCCGGTTTCGGGTTCGATCATCCGGCCCTATGTCAAGAAGAAGAACGACGGCGTCGATATCGCCGCGGCGCCGGGCACCGCGGTCGCCGCGGCCGAGGCCGGCACCGTCGCCGCGATCACCAAGGACACCGAGCAGGTGCCGATCCTCGTGCTGCGCCACGACGGCGGGCTCCTGACCGTCTATGCCAATATCGACGGCATCACGGTGAAGAAGGGCGACACGGTCAAGCGTGGTCAAACCATCGCCAAGGTCCGCGCGGGCGAACCCGGCTTCGTACATTTCGAGGTGCGGCAGGGCTTCGACAGCGTCGATCCGATGCCCTATCTGCAATAGCGCGCGATTTCGCCCGCCTCGGCTGAATTCTCTGCAACGGGCGATTGACCGCGCGCCCCCGGATGTGCACCCTGCGCCAATGCCGCAACGCAGCATGAGGCCTGATCATGGGCGCGCTTCTCGACTTTCTGCACTCCCTTCCGGCTGTGGCGCTTGCCACGGCGGCGCTTTCGCTCGCCGGCGCGCTCGGGCTTCTGCTCGGGGGCCTGACCTTGCGGGGCGTCGGCCTCGGGATCGGCGGGGTGCTCTTTGCGGGGATCTTCGTGGGGCATCTCGCCGAGGCGGCGGGACTGCATTTCGATGCGCCCACGATCGAATTCGTGCGGGAATTCGGGCTTATCCTCTTCGTCTTCACGATCGGCATTCAGGTCGGACCGGGCTTCTTTTCCACGCTGCAACGCTCGGGGCTGCAACTGAACCTGATCGCGGCCTCGATCGTTCTTCTGGGCGTGGCGATCACCGCGCTTCTGGCGCTGATCACGGACACGCCGGTGCCCGCGCTCGTGGGGCTGATGTCGGGGGCGGTGACGAACACGCCGGGCCTTGGCGCCGCGACGCAGGTCCTCAAGGATATCGGCGTGCCGCCCGAGCAATCGGCGCTGCCTAGCCTAGGCTATGCCGTCGCCTATCCGTTCGGAATCCTGGGCATCCTGAGCGCGATGATGATCGTGCGCACGGTGCTGAAGATCTCGATCCCCACTGAGGAGGCCGAGTTCGAGGCCGCCCGCAAGAGTGGCGCGGCGCAGCTTCCGGCGATGAACCTCAAGGTGCAGAACGCCAATCTCGAGGGGCTCACGCTCGGCGAGGTGCCCGAGCTCTTCGATCATGGCGTGGTGGTCTCGCGGATGCGCAAGGGCGATCAGCTCATCGCGCCGAAACGTGACACGGTGCTCGCGCGGGGCGACATCCTGCATATCGTCGGCCCGCGCGAGAAGCTGCATGAAATGCAGCTCATCCTCGGCGAAGAGGTCGATGTCGGCCTGACCACCACCAAGGGCTCGGCGCTGAGCTGGGAGCGGATCGCCGTGACCGAGAAACGCGCGCTCGGCCGGCATATCCGCGACTTTGGCCTGACCGAGCGGGCGGTGACGATCTCGCGGGTGATGCGGGCGGGGACCGAGGTGCCGGCCGAGGGTGGCCTCGCGCTGCAATTCGGCGATATCCTGACGGTGGTCGGCGCGCGCGAGGATATCGACGCGATCAAGGGGCTCTTCGGCGATCAGCGCAAGGGCCTCGAAACCGTCCAATTCTCGGCCGTCTTCATCGGCATCGTGCTGGGCGTGCTGCTCGGCTCGATCCCGATTGCGGTGCCGGGCCTGCCCGCGCCGCTGAAGCTCGGCCTTGCGGGCGGGCCGCTCATCGTCGCCATCGCGCTCTCGCGGCTCGGCTTCTTCGGGCCCTTCGTCTTCTTCATGCCGCCGGTGGCGAACCATGCGCTGCGCGAGCTTGGCATCGTGCTCTTCCTCGCCGCCGTCGGGCTCAAGGCGGGCGCGGGCTTTCTCGAGACGCTGCTCGCGGGCGACGGGTTCACTTGGATGGCCTATGGCGCGGTGATCACGATCACGCCGCTCCTGATCGTGGGCTTTGCCGCGCGGCTGATCTGGAGGGTGAATTACCTGAGCCTCGCGGGGGTTCTGGCCGGTTCGATGACCGATCCGCCGGCGCTTGCCTTCGCCAATGCGATGTCGCCCTCGGCGGCGCAGTCAATCGGCTATGCGAGCGTCTACCCCTTGGTCATGTGTCTGCGCATTCTCGCGCCACAGGTGTTGGTGCTGCTGTTGATGTAGCGAGGCGGGGGTTTCACACCCCCGCACCCCCATGGAGTATTTTCACCAGGAAAAGGGCACGGCCCCTTTCGTCAGGCGGTGAGCGCGAAGGCCCCGCCGCCGATCAGCGCCTGCACCACCAGCGTCAGCGTCCAGAAGGCGGGATATTCCCAGCCACCGTTTTCATTGGTGAACCAGAAGCCGTTGCGGATATGGCCGAAGATCGTGGCGCCGAGGATCACCGGCACCAGCAGCAGCGCGACGAGGCTCGTCTGGAACCCGAGGATCAGCGCGGCACCGCCCAGCACTTCGGCCGCGATGGTGAGATAGGCGAAGAGGCCCGGCAGGCCCAGAGATTTGAAATAGCCCGCGGCGCCGGCCGGCGTGAAGACGAAGACCTTGAGCCAGGCATGGGCAAGGAAGAGCCCGCCAAGCGCAAGGCGCAGGATCAGGGCGGCGGCGGCGATGGCAGTGGTCGAGCCGAAGCCGAAGTCTTGAAGAAGGTTGGTCATTTTCTCTCTCCTGAAGCACCGCATCGGCGGTGTGTGATCTGATGACCAAGGAGATACGCCCGGATGATTACGCACGATATGGCGTAGTTGTTGAATGACTGACGTCAAAATGTTCCCAATAAAGGCCCGCTGTTCCAACACGCGACTGCAGGTTCGGCGCCCGGACAGCCCGCCGCCCCGGCAACCGAAGCCACCCCTCACCTGTGCCGAAATATCCCGAGGGGTGAATTGGCGTCAGCCAAGAGGGGGGCGCGCAGCCCCCCTGCCCGGCGGGTCACAAGGCGATACCGTGGCGCCCGGCGAGATCGGTGAAGAACTGCCATGCCACCCGCCCCGACCGCGAGCCGCGGGTGCGATACCATTCGACCGCCTCGGCGCGCACCGCTTCGGGATCGAGATCGAGCCCATGGGCCGCGCAATAGCCCTCGATCATCGCGAAAAACTCGTCCTGATCGCAGGGGTGGAAGCCGAGCCAGAGGCCGAAGCGATCCGAGAGCGAGACCTTTTCCTCGACCGCCTCGGAGGGGTTGATCGCGGTCGAACGCTCGTTCTCGATCATGTCGCGCGGCATCAGGTGGCGGCGGTTCGAGGTGGCGTAAAAGAGCACATTCGCCGGCCGTCCCTCGATCCCGCCATCGAGCACGGCTTTCAGCGACTTATAGTGCTGATCATCATGGCTGAAGCTGAGATCGTCGCAAAAGAGGACAAACCGCTGCCCCGAGGCGCGCAGGTGATTGAGCAGCCGCCCGACCGAGGCCAGATCCTCGCGCGCAAGCTCCACGAGCTTGAGCGGCAGCCCCTGCCGCAGCACCTCGGCATGAACCGCCTTCACGAGGCTGCTCTTGCCCATGCCGCGCGCGCCCCAGAGAAGCGCGTTGTTGGCCGCCGCCCCGCGGGCGAATTGCAGCGTATTGGCCAGAAGCGTATCGCGCGCCCGGTCGATGCCCTTCAGAAGCGCCAGATCGACCCGGTTGACCGAAACCACCGGCACCAGCCGATCGGGTGCGGTAGCCCAGACGAAGGCCTCGGCCGCGCCGAAGTCGGGCGCGGGCGCCGGCGCCGGGGCGAGGCGTTCGAGCGCCTCGGCGATGCGGATCAGCGGATCGCTCATGCCTTGGGCTCTTCGTCTTCGTCCGCGTCATCCCCGACCCAAGTACCCTCGGCGCGCATCCGCGCCTCGCGCGTCTTCTCGATGCGGGCGACGAGCTGGATCGAGATCTCGTAGAGACCATAGACCACCGAGAACAGGATCACCTGACTGACCACATCGGGGGGCGTGGCGACCGCGGCGACGATCAGGATCACCACCACCGCATATTTGCGCATGTTCGCCAGACCCTTGGCCGAGACGAGCCCGGCCTTGCCCATCAGCGTGAGCAGCACAGGAAGCTGGAAGCAGATCCCGAAGGCCATCACGAATTTCATCGTGAGCGAGAGATATTCCTGCACCGAGCCCTGAAAACCGATCGCCGCCATCTCGTTCGCGGCTCCCGCGGCCGGGTCGAGCCCGCCCTGCTGGAAGCCGAGGAAGAAGGCGAAGGCCATCGGCAGGATGACGTAATAGGCGAAGGCCGCGCCCGCGAAGAACATGATCGGCGAGGCGATCAGGAACGGCAGGAAGGCCTGTTTCTCGGAGCGGTAGAGCCCCGGCGCGACGAAGCGCCAGAGCTGATAGCCGATCACCGGGAAGCTGAGTGCGAAGCCCCCGAGGAAGGAGATGTTGATCGCGACGAAGAAGCCTTCCTGCAGCTTGATCAGATAGAGCCCGCATTGCTGGCCGCGATCGGCGAGCGCGTGGCAGATCGGCTGGGTCAGGAAGTTGAAGATCGGGTTCCAGACGAGATAGCAGAGCACCATCGCCGCGATGAAGGCGCCGAGCGCATAGAGGATGCGGGTGCGCAACTCGGCCAGATGCTCGATGAGCGGGGCGGCGGATTCGTCGATCTGGTCTTGCGAGCTCATGCGTCGCCCTTCTTGGCGGGGGTCTTCCTGGCCGCAGGTTTGCGCGCCGGTTTGGCGGCGGCGGTCTCGGCGGATTTGGCCGGTTTTGCGGCGGCGGTCTTGGAGGCGACCGGCTTCGCGGTCTTGGCCGGTTTCTCGGCCTTGGCGGCAGGTTTCACCGCACTTTTGGCCTTGGCGGCGGGCTTGGGTGCGGCCGGCTTCACGGCAGGCTTGGGTGCGGCGGGCGCGGGCTCATCGGCGAGCTCGTCGTCGAAGACATCCTCGGGATCGGAGGGGAAGGCGCTGGCCGGAGCTGCGGCCCCGGTGGCCGCCGCGGCGGTCTTGGCCGCGCCGGGCATCTTCGGCTCCCATTTCTCGAACCGCTCGGTCGCCTTCTCGAGCGCATCGAGCCCGAGCGACTTCTTCGAGGCGATCCCCTTGAGATCCTTGATCGAGCCCGCGGCCTCATTGAGGCCGGTGTCGCGCGCGGCATCCTCCATCGCGCGCGAGAACTCGCGCGCCATGCCCCGGGCCTTGGCCGTCATCCGCCCCAGCGCATGGAACATGCCGGGCAGATCCTTGGGCCCCACCACGATCAGCGCCACGACGCCGATCACCAGAAGCTCGCTCCAACCGATATCGAACATCTCGGATCAGACCCCGCCGCCGGCGTCAGGCCTTGTCCTTCTCAGTGGGCGTCACGTCCTTGGTCTCGTCGGTGGCGGCCTCTTCGATTTCCTTGGTGCCGTCGTTCACGCCCTTCTTGAAGGCGGTGATGCCCTTGCCGACCTCGCCCATCAGCGACGAGATCTTGCCGCGCCCGAAGAGCACGAGCACCACGACGGCGATCAGGAGAAGGCCGGGCAGGCCGATGTTGTTGAGCATGTGTCTTCCTCGTCTTTCAGATGGCGGGGGGTGCCTTTGCACCGGGTCGGTTCCACATTTACGGAATGGAGCCGGGCCGGAAAAGACCGATTCCGGCCCGGCCCGGCCTGCGGGGCCAGATTACTGACAGTTAATTGTCAGTTGCAGGCCCGACTGCTAGAGTTGCGGGCAGACCGGAGGCCCCATGCGCCGCAACGACCGCCTGCAACATCTGATCGCGCTTCTGCGCGACGGCGAGATGCACCGCGCCCGCGATCTCGCGGCGCGGCTCGGCGTGTCCGAGCGCACGATCTGGCGCGACATGGCCGAGCTACAGGCCTATGACGTGCCGGTGATCGGCTCGCGCGGTGTGGGCTACATGCTGCGCCGGGCGGTCGCGCTGCCGCCGCTCGTGCTCCTGCCCGAAGAGCTCGCCGCGCTCGAACACCTCCTGCGTCTGGCCGAGGCCCATGCCGATACCCGGATCGCCGCGGGCGCGCGCAGCCTCGGCGACAAGATCCGCGCCGTTCTGCCCCCCGATCCGCCCAGCCCCTCCGCAGAGGCCCCGGCCCCACTGGCGCCGCCGCCCGGATCCGGCTAGGGTCGGCGCCATGCCGGTCACCGAATATATCACCGCTTTCGTCACCCTTTTCGTCGTGGTCGATCCGATCGGCCTCGCGCCGCTCTTCATCGCGCTGACGCAGGGGATGAATGCCCGCCAGCGGCTCTCGGTCGGGCTGCGCGCGATCGCGATCGGCGCGGGGCTGCTCACGCTCTTCGGGCTCTTCGGCGACAAGATCCTCTTGGGCATCGGCATCTCGATGCCCGCCTTCCGGATCGCGGGCGGGGTTCTGTTGTTCCTGACTGCGCTCGACATGCTCTTCGAGCGCCGCACCCAGCGCCGCGAGGGCCAGTCGGTCGAGCCCGCGCATGACCCTTCGGTCTTCCCGCTGGCAACGCCGCTGATCGCGGGACCCGGGGCGATGGCCACGATGATCCTGCTCGCGGGGGCGCCCGGCGCCGATGCGCAGCATATCCTCTTCGTGCATCTGGTGATGCTCGCGGTTCTGGCCTGCGTCTTCGTGCTCTTTCTGCTCGCCACACCCCTCGAACGGGTGCTGGGGCGCACCGGCACGATGGTGGTGACGCGGCTTCTGGGGATGCTGCTCGCGGCGCTCGCGATCCAGTTCATCCTCGACGGGCTCAAGGGCGCGGGCGTCATCGCGGGGTGAAGGCGAGCCCTTCGTCCCCCCCCCGCCCCCTCGCGCCAAGGTGAGGCAATTGGCCCCTCGCATTCCGCCGCGGCCTGCCTAAATTGGGCGCATGGATACCGAAAACTTCGCCCGTCTGGTCTATCTCGCGCTGCTGCTGGTGGCGGTGGGGGGCTATTTCCTGATCCAGATCCGCCACCGCCCCGGCGAGACGGTGCGACAGGCCGCGCTCTGGGGGCTGATCTTCCTCGGGGCGCTCGCGGCCGCGGGGCTCTGGGACGATATCAAGACCACGGTCCTGCCGCGGCAGGCGGTGCTCGAGGGCGGCCGGATCGAGGCGCCGCTCGCGCCCGACGGGCATTACTATCTGACGGCGGCGGTCAATGGCGTGCCGGTGCGCTTCGTCGTCGATACCGGGGCGACCGATGTCGTGCTGACCCGGCGCGACGCGGCACGGGCCGGCATCGACACCGCGGGGCTTGCCTATATCGGGCAGGCGCGCACCGCGAATGGCGTGATCCCCACCGCGCCAGTGCGGATCAAATCGATGGAGCTTGGTCCGATCCATGACGAGAATGTCCGCGCCGTGGTCAACGACAGCGAGATGGACACGTCGCTGATGGGGATGACCTATCTGACGCGTTTTGCACGGGTGGAACTGACGCGCGACCGGCTGATCCTCGAGCGTTGAGCGGGTTGCCACCGCGCTCTTTGAGTATTTGGACCAAGAAAAAGCCCATCTTTTCCTTGGATGAAATACTCCCGCCGGAGGCGCCCTGCGCTCAGAGCCAGTCCTTCCATTTGAAGAAGGCCCAGGTGCCGAAGGCCGAGCCCGCCATCAGCCCGAGCGCCATCGGATAGCCCCAGGGCCAGTCGAGTTCGGGCATGATGTGGAAGTTCATCCCGTAGATCGAGGCGATCATCGTCGGCGGCATGAAGAGCGCGGCCACGACCGAGACGATGCGCACGGTGGTGTTCTGCGCGAGGTTGATCATCCCGAGCGTGGCATCGACCGAGAGCGAAACCCGGCTCGAGAGGAAATCGCCATGCACGGCGAGCGAGCCGATGTCGCGGATCTGGCTTTTCACGATGCCATGCAGTTCCTTGCCCTCGGAATGGGTGCTCAGCGTCTGATCGAAGAACGAGAGCGCGCGTTCGAGCGTGAGGAGCGCGAGCCGCACCCGGCCAAGGAGTTCCCCCTGCCGCCCGACCTCTTCGAGCGCGCGCTGCAACTCGTCCGAGGCCGGCCCCGTGCCGCCGAGCACGAGCCCCGAGACCCGGTCGAGCGTGCGCCCGATGCCTTCGAGGATGTCGGCCTGCCGGGCGATGATTTCCTCGATGAGCCCCAGAAAGACCCGTTCCGCCGAGGTGGTGCCCGCGGCCGAACGGTCGGCGCGCTCGGGGAAGGTCTCGAAGCTGCGCGGCGCGTGGTGGCGCACGGTGACGAGGCGCGCGCCGCTCAGGATGAAGGTGACGGGGCCCGAGACATGGCTGCCGTCGGGGGTCAGACCGGGCAGAACCACGGTCATCACATCGGCCCCCTCCTCGCGGTAGAGGCGGTTCGAGATCTCGATCTCTTCCATGTCGGCAAGCGTCGGGACGTCGACCCCGAGCGCCGAGACCGCGGCCGCCTGACTGTCGAGCGGGCGGTAAAGGTCGATCCAGAGCGCGCGCTCGAGATCGGCGCCCGGTGCGAGGGGCGTTTCCTGTCCGAGCCGGGCGAGGCCGCGGCTGCCGGGGGTGAAGGCGTAGAGCATGGGGCCCCTCCTGATCCCGCCCATCGGTATCGCGGCGGCGCGGCAGGTCAAGCCCGATCTTGCGCGCCCCGGCGCGGCGCCCGCGGGCCTCCCCCACAAACCCGGTGCAGCCGGCCCGGACGTGGCCGCAGGCCGAGACCCCGCACCGCCCCGCCCCCCCGCGCACCGAAATGCCCTCCCGCTGCCTTCTTTCCGCCCCATTTCCCGCCGATGGTCGGCTTGTCCAACAGGAGGAAGATCATGTCCGGCCTTGAATTCATCAGCTTCGACACGCTCGCCGTCGCGGTCATCGCCGCCGCCCTCCTGCGTGAGGTGGTGATGCGCACCAGCGCCCGCCGTCAGGTCAACGCGGGCCTCTGAGCCCGCCCGGACTGCGTTCGGCGCGCGCCGCGCGCCCATTTTCCCCGATCACGGCGCCCCTTGGGCGCCTTTTTCATGTCGGCTCCCCGGCCGCACAAAGAAAAACGCCCGTCCGGGGACGGGCGTTTCCTGCATTGTCAGCGTCTTGCGGCGCTTATTCCACGTCCGGGGTCACATCGAGCACGGTGGCGCGCTTGGTGATCTCGACCGTCTCCTTGCAGTTCTCCATGCAGGCCGGTTTCGAGAATTCCGGATATTCCGTCTCGGGGCGGTCATCGACGATGAAGCCCCCGGCATTCGGCATCTCGACCGAGAGGAAATTCTCCTTCGAGAGGACGAAATCGTCATCCACCAGATCGTTCGAATAGATGATATAGGCCACGATCGCATAGGTCTCGTCGACGGTCAGCGTGCCCGCATTGCCAAACGGCATCGAGCGGTGGGCATAATCCCAGACGGTCGAGAGATAGGGCCAGTAGCTGCCCACGGTCTTCAGCGGGTCCTTGTCGGCGAGCGTGCCGTCGCCACCGGCCAGCTTCGGCCAGTTGTCGACGCCCTCGGCAAACTCGCCGTGGCAGATCGCGCATTTTTCCGAGAAGAGTTCCTCGCCATCGGCGACCGAGCCCGAGCCTTCGGGCAGGTTGGTGCCGTCGGGGAAGACCTCGACCGTCCAGGCCGCGATCTCTTCGGGGAGCGCGGCGCGGCCGAGGCCGAGCTTTTCCGCATGCGCCGGCAGCGCCAGAACCGCGAGGCCGCCCGCGGCAATCACCAGATCACGAAACTTCGACATTCTCGGCCTCCCCGTTCGACTTGATCCACCAGGTCTGGATGGCGTTGTTGTGATAGACCGAGTTCTCGCCGCGGATCGCGCGGAGCTGGGTCTTGGTCGGCTGGACATAGCCCGTGTCGTCATGCGCCCGGCTTTGCAGGAACATCTCTTCGCCCTGCCAGTCGATCTCGAGATAGAAACGGCTCATTGCCATCGCCACGCCCGGCTCGGCCAGACGCGCGACCTTCCAGCTCTTGCCGCCGTCGAGCGAGACGTCGACCTGCGTGATCGCGCCGCGGCCCGACCAGGCGAGACCGGTGATCACCAGCGGGCCCTTGCCATGCGTGATCGGCATCTGCGGCGAGGGCGAGGTGACGACCGACTTGGCGTCCATGACCCAGGTCCATTTGCGCGAGGTGCCATCGGCCAGCGTGTCGGTGTATTTCGAGGTTTCCTCGCGGCTTTGCACCGGCTGGTCGGTCACTTCGATGCGGCGCAGCCATTTGACCCACATGTTGCCTTCCCAGCCGGGAACGCACAGACGGACCGGATAGCCGTGCTCCTTGCGCAGCGCCTCGCCATTGGCCTTGATCGCCACGAGGCAATCGTCGAGTGCCTTCTCCAGCGGGATCGAGCGGCCGTTCGACGAGGCGTCGGCACCCTCTACATAGACCCACTTGTCCTTGATATCGCCGATGTTCGAGAGCCCCGCCTCTTCCAGCAACGTGCGCAGGGGGATGCCCGAATATTGCATGTTGTGGATCATGCCCTGGGTGAACTGCACGCCGTTGAGCTGTGCGCCCGCCCATTCCATCCCCGAGTTCGCCGCGCATTCGAGGAAGAAGGTGCGGTTCACGCGCGGGAAGCGCTCGAGATCCTCATAGGTGAAGACCAGCGGCTGATCGACGAGGCCGTTGATCATCAGCCGGTAATCTTCCTTCTTGAGCTCGATCGCACCCGAGTGGTGGCGCTCGAACGCGCAGCCGGTGGGGGTGATCGTGCCGTCGAGCGCGTGGATCGGCGTGAAGTTGATCGAGCTGATCACATCGGCGGTCAGCCACGGCACGTTGCGGCGGATCACGTCGCTCTCGAATTCGATCGGCAGGCCATAGGGCGAAGCATCCACGCCGTCGCCCCAGCCGTTCGCCCAATACTGGACCTCGGTGATCAGCGGATCGGGCTCACCCTCGGCGCGTGCGGCGCCCGCCCCCGCGGCCAGGGCGCCGACCGCGGCCCCCGAACGCAGGAAGGTGCGGCGATCGAGCGCGAGCCCGCGGTTTTCGCGTTCCTTCTCGTCCATCGTCTTCTCCTTCTATTCCAATCCCTTGCGGGGCAAAGCTCAGGCGCCAGTCACGACCACCGAAGTGTTCGGGGTCAGGCTCACGGTGCCGATTTTCTTGATGTGGTCCTCGATCACGTCCCAGATCTGCGGCCCTTCGGTGCCCTCGTTGACCGAGGCCCAGCCGGCCACGACATAGGAGCGCGCGGGGTCGATGTCCGAGCCGTCCTTCAGGAGCGTCATGTTCGAGATCCGGCTGCCGATCGGCGCCGAGACGTCGATGTGATAGCCCATGCCGCCGATGCGGACCATGTCGCCGCCCTGCTGGTAATAGGGGTCGGTGTTGAAGATGTTGTCGGCCACGTCTTCGAGGATCGTGCGGATCGTCTCGCCGGTCATCTCGGTGCGGTAGCAAGCGCCATAGGTCATCGAGGTGGCGTTGAGGATGTCCTCGCGGGTGATGTTGTCGCCCGGAAGCAGCGTGGTGCCCCAGCGCACGCCCGGGCTCATGGCGATCTCGGCGTCGCGTTCACTGAGCATCGCATCGCAGATCAGGTCATCCCAGGTGCCGTTGAAGTTGCCGCGGCGGTAGAGCAGGCTCTCGGTCTGACCGATCACCTCTTCGAGCTCGGCCTTGTAGGGTTCGCGCTCGCCGTCGATCAGGGCGGCCATCTCGGCATCGGGCGTGATCACGTCCGAGAAGATCGGGATCAGCTTGTGGCGGAAGCCCATCATCTTGCCGTCGCGCACGTCGAGATCGACGCGGCTGACGAATTTGCCGTTCGAGCCCGAGGCGATCATGATCGTATCGCCGATCAGCACCGGCTCGGGCACCGCGTCATGGGTGTGGCCGGTCAGGATCACGTCGATCCCCTTCACGCGACCGGCCATCTTGCGGTCCACGTCGAAGCCGTTGTGGCTGAGGCAGACGACCAGATCGACACCCTCGGCGCGGACCTCGTCGACGACTTCCTGCATCCGCTCCTCGCGGATCCCGAAGGAGTAGTCCGGGAACATCCATTTCGGGTTGGCGATCGGCATATAGGGGAAGGCCTGACCGATGACGGCGATGCGCACGCCGCCGCGCTCGAAGATCTTGTAGGGCTCGAACGCCGGCTCGTCCCATTCCACGTCGAAGATGTTGGCGCCGAGGAAGGGGAAGGGCAGCGTTTCGACGATTTCCTTCACCCGGTCCTGACCATAGGTCCATTCCCAATGCGAGGTCATCGCATCGGTGCCGAGCGCGTTCATGATGTTGACCATGTCCTGACCGGCGGTCTTGAGCGCGGTCATCGAGCCGTGCCAGGTGTCACCGCCGTCGAGCAGCAGCGCATCGGGGCGGTCCGCCCGGATCGCCTTGACCACGGTCGCCACCCGGTCCATGCCGCCCATCCGGCCATAGCCTTTCGCCAGATCGACATAATTGTCATAGGTCAGCGCATAGGCCTCGGGGGAGTTCGGGGCGATCTTGAACATCTCGAGGAAGTCCTTGCCCACCACATGCGGCGGCACGCCCTTGGCCGCGCCCACGCCGAGGTTGATCTCGGGCTCGCGGAAATAGATCGGTTTCGCCTGGGCGTGGATGTCGGTGATATGGATCAGCGTTACATTGCCGAAAGTGTCGAACTCCAGAAGCTGGTCCTGGGTCAGCGCCTGTTGCGCCATGACCCGCGACCAGCGCGAGAGGCCCGAGGCCCCGAGGATGGTCGAGGCGGCCAAGCTCGCCTGGATAAATTCGCGACGCGAAATCATGGTTTCTCCTTTCGGCCCCCGCGGGGGCTGTCGTCCCGGGTCCGGTCGGGTCCGAACCTCGTCAGATAGCGATGTGTGAATGTATCAGAGGGAGGAACGCGGGACGGGTTGCCCCGCCCCGCGTGAAACTCAGGGGCGAACGCCCGCACCTTCGATGTCGAGACCGTAGCCGCGCGAGGCGACATAGAGCTCGAGGTCGATGAACTCCTGCGAACCGGCCGCGAAGGTCTCGGCGCGGGTGTCGCGGATGCAGCCGACGAAACGCTGATGGATCGAGACGATATTCGCGTCCTTCAGGCGATAGACCGGGAAGCCTGCAACCTGGCCCTGGCTCAGGTGGTCGGCGCGAATGAAATTGCCATAGTTGTCCTCATGGCAATTCGCGCAGCTCAGCTCGAGCTGACCGTAGCGGGTGTAATACATCTCCTTGCCCTTTTCCCAATGCGATTGGGCGGGGCCGTCGATTTCCACCGCGACGGGCATCCCGCGCGACTGGACCGAGATCGCCACGGTCATGTTCTTCATGTCCTGGCTGTTCCATTTCCACGCCTCGGCGCCCATCCGGTTGGTGCGGCAGTCGTTGACGTAGTTCTCGAGCGACCAGAGATCGCCCGCCGCGTTGATCTTGGGCATCTTGGCGCGCACGCCCATCATGCCCTCTTCGATCGCGCCGTGGCAATCGGCACAGGACTTGTTCTCGGTCCCCTCGGGGGTCGACCAGACCTCCATCGCCTGTTCGGCGAAGACCATGTTCGGGTTGTCGAAATCATCCATTTCCATGGCCCGGGTCTCGTCCTCGCGGAAGAGCCAGCCGGAATAGACCGTGTCGAGATGCCCTTTCAGGTGCTCGGCCGCGGGGGCGACGGTCTTGATGGTGACCTCGTCATTGATGACCAGCTCGGCATCGGCCGGTTCGGCCAGAGCCGGCGCCAAACCGGCACAGAGCGCGGCAGCGGCGACGAAGGTGGTGGTGCGCAAGCGCAGCGTCATTCCTAGATCCTCCCTGAGTAGCGCCTGCGCCCTCTCTCCCCGGGGCGCAGGCTTTCCTTGGTAGGGTCGGTCCCGATCCGACCCGATCGGGCCTCAGGCCACTTCGATCGACTTGGCGTCCTCGTAGACCGAGCCGTCGTCGTCGTACCAGGTGAACTTGAAGTCCCCCGAGGCATCGACCTTGGCATCGAACTCGAAATAGGGGTTGGTCGAGATCGAGGGCTCGAGGGTGACGTCGATCACCATGGCGCCGTTGAACTCGCAGGTGAAGCGGTTGATGATCGAGCGCGGGATCAGGTTCCCGTCCTTGTCCTTGCGCTGCCCCGATTCCATCGGGTGCGAGATCAGGGTCTTGAGCGTGACCACTTCGCCAGCCGAGGCTTTCGAGGGCACTTTCACGCGGGGTTTGACGTTATCAGCCATATCTTCTCTCCTCGAACCGAACTCAGCCGCCGCAGCCGCCGATGGTGACCTTCACGGTCGACGCGGCCTGAACGAAGCTGCCATCGGCCATCTTGGCGATCGCGACCACGTCCTGGGTCTTCGACAGACGGATGCGGGTCGACGCCATTTGCGAGCCAGCCGCCGGGCCGAAGTTGAACACCACGACCTCGGGGGTCGGGTTGCCGGTGGCGAAAACCGCGATCGCGGTCGCGCCGGGCGCGTCGACGGAAACCGGGACCGTGTTGCCGTTCTCGGCGATTTCCGGGGCGGTCAGGGTCACCCCACCCTCGCCCGGGGTCGCTCCGCCGGTGAAGGCGGCAATCGCCTCGGCGCCGTCGGCCAGCGCCGGGAAGGGCAGCGCGAAGGCGGCGGCGCCACCGAGCGCGAGACCCAGAGCATCACGTCTGCTAAGGTTCATCTCTCTCTCCTCTTGGAATGTCAGGCGATCGCGGGGGCGCGATCAGTCTTTGAGCGTCATCAGGAAGGCGACCACGTCCTCGACCTGCGCCGCCGTCAGAATCGGCGGCAGATCGGCCGGGGCGGCCTTGCCGGTGTAGGCGTCACCCGGGCGAATGAAGGGGCCGGTCTTGTACATGCCGGGCATCATCGACTCGGGGAAGGTATGCTTGGCATCGACCACGATCCCGCGCAGTTGCGCCTCGGACCAGCGGTCGGCCGCACCATCGAGCGCGGGGGCGATATTGCCCTGAAAATCGGCGGTCAAGGCGGCGACCTGATGGCAGGCGACGCAGTTGCCGAGCGGGCGGGTCGAGGCGACCTTGGCGCCCTCTTCGGCATTGCCGGGCGCGCCGGTGAGCGATTGGGCGACAGCGCCGGTTTCGTCGAATTGCACCTCCGTCGGCGCGGTTTCCGCGCAGGCAATTCCGGCTGCGAACGTGGTGGCGGCACAGGCCATCCACAGAACGTGGCGATTCATCGAGGACCTCCCTTGTCTTCTCCCTTAGGGCATCTAGTCATGTGCGACGGAGTGACGCAACATTTAAATTCAAAAATCTATATGTTTATCAATATGTTCCGACGGACATAACGAGGCCACACGAAGATCACTAGGCAAGTTCTTGTTATCCCAGAATAACTTGCCGCAGCGCGGCGGAAAATCTCGCCGCGACGCCGCAAAATTCGGGCGTCACTGGGTCGCCATCTGGTCGGCGACGAACTTCTGGAAGTTCTCGCCGCTCTCGTAACCGTGATTTTTCACCCAGGTCAGAAGCGCCCCAGTGGTGCCCTTTCCGAAGGCCCCGGGCATGCTCGCGACGGCGGCTTTCTGGGCGGTGGCGCCCTCGGGCACCTCTTCGGGGAAGAACATCATCGTGGGGGTGAACATCACCCCCCATTTCATCGCCATCTGCTTCTCGGGCAGGGTCTCGCCGTCGAAATCGGTGACCTCGACATCGCCGAACAGGTTCATCTGCACGACGAAATAATCGGCCTCGATCTGGCCGCGGATCTTGTCGTCCGAAAACACCTCCTCATGCATCTTCTTGCAATAGATGCAGCCACGCTGTTCCCAGATGACGAGGAGCCGCTTACCCTCGGCATTGGCCTCGCCCAGATCCTCGCGCATGTCCTTGAACGTGTCGCGGAACCAGGGCTCCTTGTGCAGCCCGTCGTCGCCGATTTCCGAGGCGCCCACGGGCAGTGCAAGCGCGATCACGGTGGCCGCGGTGGCGAGGGCGGTGGTCAGATACTCTCTCATGACGTCTCCTTTCAGCCCAGCGAGGTGATCGAGGGCATGGTGCGGATCAGGAAATCGGCGATCACGCTGATCTTGCCGGTCACCATCAGAATGGCGAACAGGATCAGCATCACCCCCATCGCCTTCTCGACATAGGCGAGCTTGGCGCGGTGGCGGTTCATCAGCGCGAGGAAGGGGCGCGCGAAAAAGGCGGCGAGGATGAAGGGCGCGGTCATCCCGATGCCGTAGAAGAAGAGAAGCGCCGTGCCGCGAAAGAGGTCCCCCATCCCCGAGGCGACCATCAGGATCGCGGCGAGCGCCGGGCCCACGCAGGGTGTCCAACCAAAGCCGAAGGCGAGCCCCGTGACATAGGCGCCGAAGATCGTCGAGGGGTCGGCCTTGGCCTCGATCCGCGCCTCGCGATAAAGGAAGGGGATGCGGATCACGCCGAGAAAATGCAGCCCGAACAGGAACAGGACGGCTGCCGCGACATAGGAAAGCGGCCCCATCCATTGCCGGAACGCCTGACCGAGCGCGGTGGCGCCCATTCCCATCAGCATGAAGATCGTGGTGACGCCCAGCGCGAAGGCCACCGCCGAGACGACAAGGCGCCGCTGCGCCCCGGGCGCGATCTGCCCCTGCCCGCGCAGCTCGGACATCGAGATGCCGGCCATATAGGACAGGTAGAAGGGCACCATCGGCAGGATGCAGGGTGTCAGAAACGACAGGAGGCCCGCCAGCAGCGCGCCCCCATAGGTGGGGTCCATGATCATCTTTCCTCCCGGCCTGCGCAATTCTCCCACCGGATCGATTCCTTGATCCGGACCCACAGACACATTACGATATTCATATGTCACAAGGGGTGCGTCAATCATGCGTATTGCAATCTCGGCGGTTTTCTTTGCCGCGCTCTGCTTCGGCGCCGGTCGCACCCTCGCCACACAAAACGAATCACCCCCCGCTGCGGCCCCCGCTGCCGGGGTCGAAACCGCCGAACCGGGCTGGCGGCTGATCATGGTCGAACAGCCCGGCTGTGCCTATTGCGCGCGCTGGAACGCCGAGCTTGGCCCGATCTATCCCAAGACCCCCGAGGGCCAGATCGCCCCGCTCGAGCGCGTCGAGCTGCGCGAAACGGCGTGGCGCGCGGGGCTCGAACTGGGCCCCGCCCCCGTTTTCACCCCTACTTTCCTTGTGATGCAGGGCAAAACCGAGGTCGGCCGGATCGAGGGCTATCCAGGCGAGGATTTCTTCTGGGGATTGCTCGGGATGGCGCTGCGCGACGCTGGTGCCCCCCTGCCCGCCGCCCCCTGAGCCCGACTTAAGGACGAGCCGAGGCGGTCCGCTTGCCCCTCGATTCTGCCCCGCGACCATGATATCGCGGGCAAAACGGGCGCATCCGAGCCGATCGCGCCGCAAGCGAGGGAGAGCGGGCGCGATGGCACCCGATGGCAGCGAGAAAGGCTATGGTCCGGTCGGCCCGGGCCCCGGCGGCGACATGCCCGCCGACCGCTGCGCACGCCTCGATGCCGAAGAGCTGATGGGCCGCGCCCAGGAGGCCGCCAACCTGCTCAAGGCGCTCGCCCATGAAGGGCGGCTGATGATCATGTGCCACCTGAGCTCGGGCGAGAAATCGGTGACCGAGCTTGAGACGCTGCTCGACTCGCGCCAGGCCGCGGTCAGCCAGCAACTTGCGCGGCTGCGCCTCGAGGGGCTGGTGAGCTGCCGGCGCGAGGGCAAGGCGATCTATTATTCGCTCTCGGACCCGCGTGCGGCGCGGCTGATCGAGCTCGTCTACGACATGTTCTGCAACGGCGACTGAGCCGGCTGAACCCGGAGTGCAATGACGTCAGGGAGGGGCGGCATGGGTGATCTTCCGATGGATCTGATCGCGGCGCTGGTCGGGCTGATCGGCGGGCTGGTGCTCGGCCTCTCGGCGCGGCTGGGCGATTTCTGCACGCTGGGCGCGCTCGAATCCGCAGCCTATGGCGAGGATCAGCGGCGGCTGCGGCTTTGGGGTGTGGTGCTCGCAACCGCGATCACCGCGGCCTTCTGCGCCGAGGCGGCGGGCCTCGCCGATCTCACCGCCACCTTCTATCACACGATCGCCTGGAACCCGCTCGCCTCGATCGCGGGCGGGCTGATGTTCGGCTATGGCATGGCGCTTGCGGGCAATTGCGGCTTCGGGGCGCTGGTGCGCTTTGGCGGTGGCGATCTCAGGGCGCTCGTCGTCGTCGTGGTGATGGGCATCTTCGCCTTCGCCACGCTCTCTGGCCCGCTCGCGGGGCTGCGGGTCCTGCTTTTCCCGCAGGGCGAGGCCGCCGCGCCGCAGGGTATCGCGCATTGGCTCGCCGCGCGCACTGGTCTGCCCCCCCTCGCCTTCGCGCTGATCGCGGCGGCGGGGTGCCTCGCCTGGGCGCTCGCCTATGCGCCGCTGCGCGCCGACCGGCGGCGCATCGCCTGGGGCGTCGCCGCGGGGCTCGCGGTCGTGTGGTGCCTGATCGGCACCTCCTTCGCCTATCGCGAGAGCTTCGGCGAGGTCGGTGTCGAGGCGCCCTCCTTCACCGCACCGCTCGGCCGCACGATCCTGTGGTTCATGACCTCGAGCGCGGGCGGCATCAGCTTCTCGGTCGGGCTCGTGGCGGGCGTCCTTGGCGGCGCCTTCACCGGCTCGGCGCTGCGCGGCCTCTTCCGCTGGGAGGCCTGCGAAGACCCGCGCGAGCTTGGCCGCCAGGTGCTCGGCGCGGCCTTCATGGGGATCGGCGGCACCATTGCTCTTGGCTGCTCGATCGGTCAGGGCGTGAGCGCGATGTCGGTCCTCGCCTTCTCGGCGCCGGTCACGCTGGCCGCGATCGTCGCGGGTGGGCTGTTGGGGTTGCGCCAGCTGATCACGGGATTCCAGCCGGACTGAGCGCCCCCTGCCCGGCTGCGGACCACGCCGCGGGGCAGATTTTGGCCAAGAAAAACAACGGGCGCGCGGGAGGGAAAGCTGCCTCCGGCGGGAGTATTTGCACCAGGAAAAGCCGAGAGCCCCGGAAGAACCCCGGGCGCCCGGCCCTGGCTTTTTCTTGGCCTCAATACTCCCCGCGGAGCGTCCCGAACCTGCCAAACGCGCCCCGCCCGGCAACAAAAAAGGGGGCGCAACCCGCGCCCCCTCTCACGTTTCGCGATCCCATCCGCCTCAGGTCTTGAAGATCCGGTAGATCGCCGGGATCACCAGCACCGTCAGCAGCGTCGAGCTCAGAAGCCCGAAGAAGAGAGAGATCGCGAGCCCCTGAAAGATCGGGTCGGCGAGGATCACCACCGCCCCGATCATCGCGGCCACCGCGGTGAGCAGGATCGGCTTGAACCGGATCGAACCCGCGTCGATCAGAATATCGACCTCGGATTTTCCGGTCCGGTCGGCATGGCGGATGAAATCCACCAGCAGGATCGAGTTGCGCACGATGATCCCCGCAAGCGCGATGAAGCCGATCATCGAGGGCGCCGAGAACGGTGCCTTGAAGAGCAGGTGCCCCACCATGATCCCGAGGAAGGTGAGCGGAATCGGCGTCAGGATCACCAGCGGCAGGCGGAAGCTGCCGAACTGCGCCACGACGAGGATATAAATCCCCAGAAGCGCCACGCCAAAGGCCGCGCCCATGTCGCGGAAGGTGACCCAGGTCACCTCCCATTCCCCGTCCCACAGAAGCGTCACATGGCTTTCATCCTCGGGCTGTCCATGCAGGCTGACCGTCGGTTTCTCGCCCGGGCCCCAGTCGATGTTGTCGAGCGCCTCGTCGACCGCAATCATGCCGTAGAGCGGCGCCTCGAAGGTCCCGGCAAGCTCGGCGGTGACCATCTCGGCCTCGCGCCCGTTGTGGCGGAAGATCGGGAAACTCGCCTTCTCCTCGGCCACGCTGACCACATCGCCGAGTTCCACCACCCCGCGCGCGCCGGGCAGGAGCGTCGCCGGGATCGGGGTCGAGAGCGTCGCCTCGTCCATCACCCGCGCCCCCTTGGCGCGTTCCATCACGATCGGCAGTGGCGCGCGTTCGTTGCCGCGGTGCGAATAGCCGACCGTGGTCGAGCCGTTGAGCAGCCCGAGCGTGTCGAACACATCCGACTCGCTCACCTCGTAGAATTCGAGGTCATCCTCGTTCACCGTCGCGCGCAGACGCCGCGCCTGCACCCCGAAACTGTCGTCGACATCGACGATATAGGGCACGCTTTCGAAGGCCTGACGGATCTTGGCGGCCGAGGCGCGGCGGGTGTCCGCGTCGGGGCCATAGACCTCGGCCAGAAGCGTCGCGATCACCGGGGGACCGGGCGGCGGTTCGACCGTCTTCACGCTGGTGCCCGCGGGCAGATCGAGCGCCGTGACCATCTTGCGCACCTCGAGCGCGAGATCGTGGCTCGTGCGGTCGCGCTCGCCCTTGGGCGTCAGGTTGAGCTGCACATCGCCCTGCCACGGGTATTCGCGCAGGTAATAGTGCCGCACGAGGCCGTTGAAGTTGAAGGGCGCCGCGGCGCCGGCATGGGTCTGCACCGAGATCACCTCGGGCAGTTCGGTGACCACCGCGGCGATCTGCTGGGCGACGGCATCGGTCGCCTCGACCGAGCTGCCCTCGGGCAGGTCGATCACCACGCTCAGTTCCGACTTGTTGTCGAAGGGCAGCAGCTTCACCGTGACATGCTTGGTGTAGAGCAGCCCGAGCGAGCCGAAGCTGAGCACCACGGTGATGGCGAGGAAAAGCCCCGCCGTGCCCTTGGATTTCAGCACCGGCCGCGCGACCTTCTCATACATCGCCCCAAGCTTGCCGCCCGCGTGATGGCCCGGGCCCTCGGCATGGCTGCTCATGTCGGCGCGCCCCGCGATCTTGACCATAAGCCAGGGCGTGACGATCACCGCGACGAAGAAGGAAAAGATCATTGCGGCCGAGGCATTGGCCGGGATCGGGCTCATGTAGGGCCCCATCAGCCCCGACACGAACAGCATCGGCAGCAGGGCCGCGACCACGGTCAGCGTGGCGACAATGGTCGGGTTGCCGACCTCGGCCACGGCCACGACCGCCTTGTGAACCCGGTCGCCCGGCCCCTTCATCGCCCAGTGCCGCGCGATATTCTCGATCACCACGATCGCGTCATCGACCAGAATCCCGATCGAGAAGATCAGCGCGAAGAGCGAGACGCGGTTGAGCGTGTAGCCCATGACATTGGCGGCAAAGAGCGTCAGAAGGATCGTCACCGGAATGACGATCGCCACCACGATGCTCTCGCGCCATCCGATCGAGAACAGCACGAGCGCGATGATCGAAATCGTCGCGAGGCCGAGGTGGAACAGCAGTTCGTTGGCCTTCTCGTTCGCGGTCTCGCCATAATCGCGGGTGATCTGCACCTCGACATTGGCCGGGATCAGCTCGCCCTTGAGCTCCTCGACGCGGTGCAGGATCTGCTCGGCCACGACGACGGCGTTCGCCCCCGCCCGCTTGGCGATGGCAAGCGTCACCGCCGGACGGCGGTGCAGCCCCTCGGCGTCGCGCGTCACGGTGGCGACGATATGATCGGTGGTATCGCCGACATATTCCACCTTGGCCACATCGGCCACATAGACCGGACGCCCGTCGAGCGCGGTGAGCAAAAGCCCCGCGATTTCCGAGGGTGCGGTCAGCGTCTTGCCCGCGACGAGGTCGATCTGCTCGCCCTTGTCGCGCAGCTTGCCGGTGTTGAAGCTGCGGTTGGCCTGTTCGATCTTGTTCGAGAGCTGCTGCAGCGTGAGCCCGTAGAGCGCGAGCTTCTCGGGATCGGGCTCGATCCGGATCGCCTCCGTCGCCTCGCCCACGATGTAGCTCAGGCCCACATTCTCGATCTTGGTGACCTCGGTCTGCAGCTCGCGCGCGATCCGGGTCAAGTCATTGGCGCCCACATCGGCCCCGGGCAGCCCCGAGAGCGTGAGCGAAACGATCGCCACATCGTCGATGCCGCGCGCCACGATCATCGGCTCGTCGATGCCCTTCGGGATCCGGTCGGTATTGGCGCGCACCTTTTCGTGGACGCGCAGGATCGCCGCATCGGCCGAGGTGCCGACGATGAACCGCGCCATCACCAGCGCGTAATCGTCCGAGGTCTGGGAATAGACGTGCTCGACCTCGTTGATGCCCTTGATGATGGTTTCCATCGGCTCGGTCACGAGCTTCATCGCATCCTCGGCCTTGAGGCCGGGCGCCTGAATATGCACATCGACCATCGGCACGGAAATCTGCGGCTCTTCCTCGCGCGGCAGGCTCACGAGCGCGACGAGCCCCACGGCGAGCGCGGCAAGGATGAAGAGCGGCGTCAGTGCCGAGCGGATGAAGGCGCGCGTCAGACGGCCCGCGATCCCGAGCTTCTCTCCCGCGTATTCGTCAATATTTTCCGGATGTTGCGGGCCGGAGTTCAGATCACTCGTCATGGCCGACCACCCGCTCGCCGCCGGCAAGTCCGGTCACGATCTCGACCATCTCGACGCCCTCGACCAGCATCCGCTCGCCCGGCACCACCGCGCGTTCGACCGTGCCGCCTGCGCCTTCGATCGCCACGAAATCGAGCCCGGCATGGGTCTTGATCAGATCGGCGGGGATCAGGATCGCCTCGCGCTTGGCCAGCGGCAGACGCACCAGCACCCGCGCGTCGACGAAGGCCGCATCGAGATCGGGGACCTCGACATCGGCGGTCACCCGGCCGCTCTCGATCAGCGGATAGACCTTGGCCAGATGCCCCTCGACGGTGCCCTTGGCGGTCTCGATGGTGATCGCATCGCCCTCGGCCATCGCCGCGGCGTGCCGCTCGGGCACCGAGACGCGCAGGAAGAAGCCGCCACCGCCCACGGTCGCGACGCTCTCGCCCGCCATCACCACGGCGCCCTTGGCGACCGGCACGGTCAGGACGCGGCCCGAGATCGGCGCCAGCACCTCACCCTCGGTCGCCTGCTGCTCGGTGACCTTGCGGGTGGCCTTCTGCGCCTCGATCTGGCTCATGTAGACGCTGACCTGCGTCTGCAGCGTATCGAATTGCTGGGTGGTGGCGACGCCGCGCGCGCGCAGCTCCTCGGCGCGCTTGAGCTCGGTCTGGGCATTGGCGAGCTGCGATTCGAGCGCGGTGATCTGCGCGTCGATCGCGCTGAGCTGATAACCGATCTTCTCGTCGACGATGCGGCCCAGCACCTGACCGGCCTGCACCTGATCGCCCTCCGCCACGCTCAGTTCGACCAGCGTGCCGCCCAGACGCGCCCGCGCCTCGATCGTGTCCTTGGCCTCGACCCGGCCGAAGACCGCCTTCCAGTCGGTCATCGGGCTGCGCTCGACCACGAAGGGTTCGGCCAGCGCCAGGCTCCCTGCCCCGGGCAGGATCATCGCGCTCAGCACGAGCACCATCAGTTTCGATCTCATCTCGGGTCCTCCCCTCGGGTCCAGTCGGTCAGGCGGCGCGGGCCTGCCGGAAGTTCTGCCGGAATTTACATTCCGGTTTTTGAATGTGTGTCACATATCCAAAATTCAACACCCTCGCAAGGGCGAGTGCCTTGACCTGCATCACTTGTCCGGCCGCCGGGGCTTTCACGTCGCATCTTTCCGCGCTAAACCCTGACGCGCAAGAACTTGCCCATCAAATTGAAGGTGCCCCATGCACGATATCCGCGCGATCCGCGACAACCCCGACCAATTCGACGCCAGCCTCGCGCGCCGGGGGCTCTCGCCGCTCGCCTCGGAGATCCTGTCGCTCGACGAGGCGCGCCGCGCAGCAATCCACGCCGCCGAGACCGCGCAGGCCGAGCAGAACGCCGCGAGCAAACTCGTGGGGGCCGCCAAGGCCAAGGGCGACGAGGCCGAATTCGAGCGGCTGCGCGCGCTGGTGGCCGAGAAGAAATCGGAAGTGGCAGCGATGCAGGCCGAGGCCACCGCGAAGGATGCCGAGCTGCGCGACAAGCTCCTGTGGATCCCGAACAGCCCCCTCGATCAGGTGCCCGATGGTGCCGACGAGGACGGCAACGTGGAAATCCACCGCCACGGCGCCCCGCGCAATTTCGCCTTCGACCCGAAGGAGCATTATCAGCTCTCGGCCGTGGGTCAGGCGATGGATTTCGAGACCGCCGCGAAACTCTCGGGCGCGCGCTTCGTGGTGCTCAAGGGCGGCGTCGCCCGCGTCCACCGGGCGCTCGCGCAATTCATGCTCGACCTGCATGTGACCGAGCATGAGCTGACCGAGAACATCACCCCCGTGCTGGTGCGCCCCGAGGCGATGCTCGGCACCGGCAACCTGCCGAAATTCGGCGAGGACAGCTATCAGACCACCAACGGCTGGTGGCTGATCCCGACGGCCGAGGTGACGCTGACGAACTTCGTCGCGGGCGAGGTGCTCGAGGATTCGGCCCTGCCCATTCGCATGACGGCGCACACGAACTGCTTCCGCTCGGAAGCCGGGTCCGCCGGCAAGGACACCGCCGGCATGCTGCGCCAGCACCAGTTCGAGAAGGTCGAGATGGTCACGATCTGCCGCCCCGAAGAGGCGATCGCCGAGCATGAACGGATGACCAAATGCGCCGAAGCGGTGCTCGAGCGCCTCGGCCTGCCCTATCGCCGGATCGTGCTGTGCACCGGCGACATGGGCTTTGGCAGCCAGAAGACCTATGACCTCGAGGTCTGGCTGCCCGGCCAGAACACCTATCGCGAGATTTCCTCCTGCTCGACCTGCGGCCAGTTTCAGGCGCGCCGGATGAATGCGCGCTATCGCCCCGCGGGCGGTGAGAAGCCCGATTTCGTGGCCACGCTGAACGGCTCGGGCCTTGCCGTCGGACGCTGCCTGATCGCGGTCTTGGAGAACGGTCAGGAAGAGGACGGCTCGGTCACCCTTCCCGCCGCGCTGCACCCTTATCTCGGCGGCAAGACCCGGCTCGTGGACGGCGCGCTGGTCTGACATCGCCCGAAAAACAGCAAGCGGCGCGAAACCTTTCGCGCCGCTTTTGCGTTGTGCTCCTGCACAACGGCCTGGAAGGAAGAGCGGCATGAAACGGATGCAAGCGGTGCTTGTTCTGGTGGCGGCGCTGGCCTTTGCCGCGGCCTCCTATGCGGCCCGCAATTTCCGCGGCTATGACCCGCAGGCCTTCCCGGTGCCGGTGATCGACCCGCCGCTGCAACCGGTGGGCTGGGCCTTTTCGATCTGGGGGCTGATCTATCTGGGGCTGATCCTGCAGGCGGGCTATGGGCTCTTGCGCCGCGCCGATCATCCGGGCTGGGACGCGGGGCGCTGGCCATTATTCCTGTCGATGGCGCTTGGCGCGAGCTGGCTCGAGGTGGCGATGCGCGCACCGGTGCTGGCCACGGTGCAGATCTGGGTGATGGCGGCAACCGCGCTCTGGGCGATGGCGCGCGCGCCCGTGGCGGTGCTGGGCCGCTGGGCTGCCGCCGCGCCTGCGCTCTATGCCGGCTGGCTGACGGCGGCGACGGCGGTCGCCACCGGCACGGTGCTGATCGGCTATGACCTGCTCGCGCCGATGGGGGCGAGCTATCTGCTCCTGAGCCTCGCCGCCCTCGTGGCCCTTGCCCTGATCTGGCGCCTCGGGCCGAGCCCCGCCTATGCCGCAGGGGTGATCTGGGCGCTCGCAGGCGTGGCGGTCGCTAACTGGGGCGCGCCCGGAGGCCTCGCAGCGCTGAGCCTGACCTATGCGCTGGCGCTCGCCGCACTCACCTTGTTGCGCGCGCGGCGCGGCTGATCCCCCGCGAACCGAACCTGAGACCGGCTCACAGAACCCGCCCTGGGCTTTTTCTTGGCCCAAATACTCACCTTTCCGCCCTTGGCCAGCCTGCGCCTCCGGCGGGAGTATTTTCGCCAAGAAAAAGGGCCGATCCCGCGCAGGATCGACCCAATAGTCTTGGTTGACGTTCCGGGCCCGAAGACCCCGCCGCTCACTTCTTCGGCTTGCTTGCCAGCCCCTTTTCCTTGCGCGCGGCATGTTTCTTGGCCTCGACGTGTTTCGTCAGCCGCGAGGGGATCGACTTCTTGCGGTCCTTATAGGGGTTGTTCGTCCCCTGATCGCGGAAGGTGATCCGGATCGGCGTGCCCGGCATGTCGAAATCGGCGCGCAGACCATTCACGAGATAGCGGCCATAGCTTTCCGGGATCTGATCGGTATGGGTGGCCTTGATCACAAACCCCGGCGGCCGGGTCTTCACCTGCGTCATGTAGCGCAGCTTGATCCGGCGCCCGCCGGGCGCGGGCGGCGGATGCGCCTCGGTCATGGCACCGAGCCACTGGTTCAGTTTCGCGGTCGGCACCCGGCGGTTCCAGACCCGATGCGCCTTGAGGATCGCGTCATGCAGCCGGTCGAGCCCCTTGCCGGTCTTGGCCGAGACGGTGACCAGAGGCGCACCGCGGAGCTGCGGCAGAAGGCGTTCAAACGCCTCGCGCAGTTCGTTGAGCTTGGCGGGTTTGTCTTCCTCGAGATCCCATTTGTTCGCGGCCACGACGACGGCGCGGCCCTCGGTCTCGGCGAAATCGGCGATCCGCAGATCCTGCGTCTCGAAGGGGATGTTCACGTCCAGAAGCACCACGACCACCTCGGCGAAGCGCACCGCGCGCAGACCGTCGGCGACCGAGAGCTTCTCGAGCTTGTCGTTGATCTTGCCGCGCTTGCGCATCCCCGCAGTGTCCCAGATCCGCATCGGGGTCTGCATGAATTCGGTGGTGACCGAGATCGCGTCGCGGGTGATCCCGGCCTCGGGGCCAGTCAGCAGGCGATCCTCGCCGATGATCTTGTTGATCAGGGTCGATTTCCCGGCATTGGGGCGGCCGATCACCGCCAGTTGCAGCGGCCGCGCGGCCGAGGGGGCGCGATAGGTGTCGGCGTCCTCTTCCTCGCTGCCCTCTTCGATATCGACCTCGACCTCGGGCAGGTTCGCCTTGTGCTTCTCGGCGAATTCATCGGCGATCGGGCGCAGGATGTCATAAAGATCGTCGAGCCCCTCGCCATGCTCGGCCGAGATCCGCACCGGCTCGCCCAAGCCCAGCGACCAGGCCTCGATGGCGCCCGCGTCGCCCGCGCGGCCCTCGGCCTTGTTCGCGGCCACGATCACATGGGCGTTCTTGCGGCGCAGGATATCGGCGAAGATCTCATCGGCCGGGGTCACGCCCATCCGCGCGTCGATCAGAAAGAGGCAAACGTCGGCCTCCTCGACCGCGCGCTCGGTCAGACGGCGCATCCGGCCCTGCAGGCTGTCGTCCTCGGCCAGCTCGAGCCCAGCCGAATCGATCACGATAAAACGCAGATCGCCGAGGCGCGCATCGCCCTCGCGCAGGTCGCGGGTCACGCCCGGCTGGTCATCGACCAGTGCCAGACGCTTGCCGACAAGCCGGTTGAACAGCGTCGATTTGCCGACGTTCGGGCGGCCCACGATGGCCAGGGTGAAGCTCATTTCTGCCTCCTGAGGCGGATCAAGCGGCCCCCATACACGGAAATTCCGTCAACGGAAAGCGTGAAGCTGACCGTTCATGCCGACGACATAGAGGGTCGAGCCCGCGACGACCGGATCGGTGGCAGCCCCCCCGGGGATTTCCGCCTGACCGATCAGGTTGCCGGAGGTCGGATCATAGACCCGCAGGAGCCCGTCCGAGGACGCCAGGAACAGCTTGCCCCCGGCCAGAAGCGGCCCGTAATGGACATGGATCGCCTGCTGCTTCTTGATCTTGTCCTTAAGGTAATAGGGCAGCTCGATCGCCCAGATCTCCTCGCCCGTCGCCGCATCGAGCCGCACCAGCCGGTTCTCGTCCGAGACGAGGAAGACCGAACCGCCCGCGACCTGCACCGGCGAGACGGCGCCCTCTTTCGCGGTCCAGATCCTGTCGCCCGTGTCGACGTCGAAGGCGGTGACCTTGCCCGCCGAAGAGCCCGCATAGACGACCTTGCCCACGATCACCGGATCGCCGGTCAGATCGAGCACCGACGTATAGGCCCGGCCCGGCCGCGCGCCCGCGACCTTGCTCTGCCAGAGCGTCAGACCGCCGGTCTTGAGCGCGGCGATCAGCTCGCCCGAGGGGAAGGGGAAGACCACGAGACGGTCATTGACCGCGGGCGCCGAGACGCCGGTCATGCCCGAGCCCGAGGGCGTGCCCGGCAATTGCCAGAGCACCTTGCCATCGGAGGTGCGCACGGCCCAGGCCGAGGCGTCGCGCGCCACGACATAGACGATCTCGCCCGAAACGGTCGGCGCGCCGCCGATACCCGCGTCGAATTTCTGCCGCCAGAGCACGCGGCCGGTGGCCGCCTCGAGCGCCACGAGCTCGCCAAAACCGGTGGTGGCATAGACCGCGCCGCCCGCCGCCGCGAGCCCACCGCCCGAGGCGCTTTCCGGGTTCTCGCCGGGCGGGGTCAGATCCGCCTGCCACAGCGTCGCGCCGCTCGTTGCGGTGGCGGTCACGCCGGCATGGCTGTCGAGGGTGAAGACCCGGCCCCCGGCCACGACCGGATCGGCGGTGATGCGGTGCTTGCGCCCCGAGGCCGCGCCGATATTGGCCGACCAGATCCGCGTGCTGCCCGCCCCGATCGCGGGATTGATCAGCGCATGAGAGGGCGCGCCCGCGCGGTGGGTCCACTCGGCATTGCCCTGCGCCGCCGGCAGCTTGAGCGCGACCGCCACGGGCGTCGCCGCGGGGGCCGCCTCGGGCGCCAGAACCTCGCGCGGATCGAGCCGCTCGCCCTGCAGGATCACTTCCTTTTCGCAGGCCGCAAGCGCCACTGCCGCCAGACAGCCAAGCGCAATTCCCCGGATCGCTTTCACCGCTCGTTCCTCGCCTTCAACTCGTTGGGTCGTCTGTCGGGGCCTCTGGCCCCGCCCGGTCACTGCTGCGCCGGATCGCCACCCAGCGCCACAATCAACTCAGATGCGCGCTGTTGCAAGCCCGGCGTCACACCGGCATCGGCCAAAATCCCGCGCGCAATCGCGATCGCCCCCTCGCGGTCGCCTGCCGCGAGCGTGTCGAGCGCCTGCTGCTCCACCGCGAGCAGGCGATAGGGCGCGCCCGCCCGCGCCAGATCGGCCAGTTCCGAGGCCCGCGTGGCCGGGTCGATCGCACTCCCCGCAAGGATCAGCGCCTTGATCCGCGCCAGATCGCGCAGGCTCGCAGGCAGCTCGGCCGAGGCCGCCGCCGCGCGATATTGCGCCAGCGCCACATCGACATGACCCGCCTGCGCGGCCTGCGCCGCGGTCATCAGCGCGCCAAGCCCGGCCTGCGCCCCGGTCCCCGGCAGGGCGGCCAGCGCCGCCTCGGGGTCCGCGGTCTGGGCCGCGGCCAGCACCGCATCGCCAAAGGCCTGCGCCTTGGCGCGCGCCTCGGCCTTGGTCCATTCGCTCCAGGCCGCACCGCCGACGATGGCCACGATCGCCACCCCGCCGATCCAGCCATATTTGCGGAACGCCGCAAAAAGCCGGTCGCGGCGGACCTCTTCGGTCACCTCGTCGATGAAGCTGTCGGTCTCGCTCATGGGGGCCCCTTCTCGCTTTGGCGCCTTCTTATACGCGCGGACCTGCCTTGCCAAGGCCGCCGCCACCCGCCCTGCGACGCGGGGACGCAATGTAAACAGGCTTTACACTCACGCTCCCTCAAGCTATTTTGAACTCGCAAGTTCACTTGCCGCCGATCGCCGAAGCCAGACCCGCCGCAGCCCAGCCCGCCCGAGCCTCCCTCCGATCCCCGATTTCCCCCAAAGTTCACCAGAGTTCCCATGAAAATTGTTCCCATAGTCAATGCGCTCCTGGTCAGTGCGGCGCTTTATGCGCTGGTCTTCGAGCGCGATGCCCTGCGCGCGTTCGCCGGGGCGCAAACCGCGCCCGAAACCGCCGCCAACGCCCCCGCGCCCGGCGCCGAACCCCTGCCCCGGGTGCCGGTTCAGGTGCTGCGCTCGCAGGCCCGCCCGCTCGATCAGGGCGTGGTGCTGCGCGGCGAGACGCTGGCCGCGCGGCGCGTCGAGCTGCGCGCCGAGACCACGGGCCGGGTGATCTCCGAGCCGCTCCGCCGTGGCACCGAGGTGGCGGCGGGGGCGGTGCTGTGCCGGATCGACCCGGGCACGCGGCCTGCGCAGCTCGCCGAGGCCGAGGCGCGGCTGGCCGAGGCCGAACTGAACGCGAGCGCGGCCGCGCGGCTGCAGGCGGGCGGCTATCGCTCGGAAACCGCAGCCGCGGGCGCAACCGCTGCGCTGCAGGGCGCCGCGGCCGCGGTCGAGGCGGTGCGCACCGATATTTCCCGCCTCGAGATCACCGCGCCCTTCGCGGGCGTTCTCGATGACGACAGCGCCGAGCTCGGCGCCTTCCTCGCCGCGGGCGGGCTCTGCGCGACCGTGATCCAGCTCGATCCGATCCGCCTCGTGGGCTTCGTGCCCGAAACCGAGCTGCCCCGCGTCACGCCGGGCGCCATGGTCGGCGCGCGGCTCGCGACCGGCCAGCAGGTGACCGGCCGCGTCAGCACGCTTTCGCGCACCGCCGATGCCGCCACCCGCACCTTCCGCGTCGAGGCCGAGGTGGCCAATCCCTCGGGTGAGATCCGCGAGGGCCAGACCGTCGAGATGCTGATCGCAGCCGAGGGCACTGAGGCGCATTTCTTGCCCGCCTCGGCGCTCACCCTCGACGATCAGGGCACGCTCGGGGTGCGCCTCGCGGTCGATAACCACGCCCGCTTCGCCCCGGTCACCTTCCTGCGCGACGAGCCCGGCGGGCTCTGGGTTTCGGGCCTGCCCGAGAGCGCCGATGTGATCGTCGTCGGGCAGGATTACGTGACCGAGGGCAGTGCGCTTGCCGTGACCCTCGTCGATCACGCGCCGGGCGATGCGGCCGGGGCCACGGCCGGGGGAAAACCATGACCGGCCTGATCGACTGGGCGGCCGCGCGCGCGCGCATGGTGCTCGCCTTCGTCGCGATCACCATCGCGGCGGGGCTCTCGGCCTATTTCGGCCTGCCCAAGGAGGGCGAGCCCGATATCGAGATCCCGATGCTGTTCGTGTCGGTGCAATTCCCCGGCATCTCGGCCGTGGACAGCGAGAAACTGCTCGTCAAGGTGATGGAGACCGAGCTCTCCGACCTCGACGGGCTCAAGACCATGTCGGGCACCGCGGCCGAGAATTACGCGGGCGTCGCGCTCGAATTCGACTTCGGCTGGGACAAGACCAAGACCCTCGCCGATGTGCGCGATGCGATGAACACGGCCGAGGGGAAATTCCCCGAGGGCGCCGACAAATACACCGTGAGCGAGATCAATTTCTCGGAATTCCCGGTCGTCATCGTGACCCTGTCGGGCGCCGCGCCGGAACGCACATTGTTGCGCCTTGCCAAGAGCTTGCAGGACGATCTTGAAGCGCTCGAACCGGTGCTCGAGGCGACCCTCGCCGGCCACCGTGACGAGATGGTCGAGGTTCTGATCGACCCGTTGAAGCTCGAGGCCTATAACGTCACCGCGCCCGAGCTGATCAATGTCGTGCAGATGAACAACCAGCTCATCGCCGCGGGCGAGGTCGAGACCGCGGGCGGCGCCTTCTCGGTCAAGATCCCCTCGAGTTTCGAGAGCGCCTCGGACATTTACGCCCTGCCGGTCAAGGTCAATGGCGAGCGGGTGGTGACCTTGGGCGATCTGGCGCAGATCCGGCTGACCTTCGAGGACCGCACCGGCACCGCGCGGTTCAACGGGGCGACCACCGTCGCGCTGCAGGTGGTCAAGCGCAAGGGCTACAACATCCTCGACACCGTGGCCGCGGTGCGCGCCGCGGTCGAGCGCGCCGAGGCGGACTGGCCCGAACCTTTGCGCGAGGCGGTCGATGTCGGGCTCTCGCTCGATCAGTCGAAGACCGTCGGCGCGATGGTGAGCCAGCTCGAGGGCTCGGTGCTGACCGCGATCGCGCTCGTGATGATCGTGGTGCTGGCCACGCTCGGCACGCGCTCGGCGCTGCTCGTGGGCTTCTCGATCCCGACCTCGTTCCTGCTCACCTTCCTGCTCCTGGGCGCGATGGGGGTGGCGATCTCGAATATCGTGATGTTCGGGCTGATCCTCGCGGTGGGGATGCTCGTCGACAGTGCCATCGTCATCGTCGAATATGCCGACAAGCGGATCGGCGAGGGTCAGGGCCCGATGCGCGCCTATACCGAGGCGGCGAAACGTATGTTCTGGCCGGTCGTCAGTTCCACCGCGACCACGCTTTGCGCCTTCTTGCCGATGCTGTTCTGGCCGGGTGTGCCGGGCGAATTCATGGGGATGCTGCCGGTCACGATCATCTTCGTTCTGTCCGCCAGCCTCGTCGTGGCGCTGATCTATGTGCCGGTGGTGGGCGGCGTCGCGGGGCGGATCTCGCGGGCGCTCGATCACGCGGCCGACCGGCTGCGGCCCCGCCCGCTCGCCCTGCGCCTCGGGCTTGCGGCGGCTTCGGTGGCGCTCGTCTTCGCGGGCGCGCTGGCGATGCTGAACCCGGCACTTCTGGGTGGCGCGCCCGGCGGCTTCACCGCGGCGCTGCCCGGCGCGGCTCTGTTCACGCTCGGCGCGATGTCGGCCTCCTCGACCCTCACCGCGCTCAAGCCCCTGCCCGGCCCGCAGCCGGTTCAGGCCGGCTATCGCCGCACCGCCTTCGGCCGCGTCATCGCGCTCATCGCCGGCAATCCGGTGATGCCGGTGGTGACGCTCGCGGTGATCCTCGGCGCGGTGGCCTTCACCTTCTCCTATTTTGGCAAGCACAATAACGGCACGCAATTCTTCACCGACAGCGAGGTCGAACAGGCGATCGTCTACATCCGCGCCCGCGGCAACCTGAGCATCGACGAGAAGGATGCGCTCTTGCGGTCGGCCGAGGGGGCGGTGCTCGGCACGCCCGGGGTCAAGGCGGTCTTCTCCTTCGCGGGCGAAGGCGGGCTCAACCAGAACACTGGGGGCGCCGTCGCCCCGCGCGACACGATCGGCCAGATCCAGATCGAGATGACCCGCTGGGAGGACCGGATCGGCCGGCCCGGATACCAGAGCGGCGAGAAGATCATGGAGGGGATCATGGCGCGGATCGGCGCGATCCCGGGCATTCGCGCGGAATATCTGGCCCAAGACCGCGGCCCCGCCTCGGGCAAGCCGATCCAGATCCGCCTCAAGGGCGAAGACTTCGGTGCGCTCGACGCCGCGGTCGAGCAGATCGAGGCGCAACTGCGGTCGATGACCGGCGTGACCGCGATCGAGGATACCCGCCCGCTCCCGGGGATCGACTGGCAGATCGATGTCGACGTGACCCGCGCGGGCCGCTTCGGCGCCGATGTGGCGACCGTGGGCGGTATGGTGCAGCTCGTCACCCGCGGCATCCTGCTCGACACGATGCGGGTGCCAAGCTCGGACGAGGAAATCGAGATCCGGGTGCGCCTGCCCGAGCACTATCGCGTGCTCTCGACGCTCGACACGCTGAAACTGCGCACCACCGAGGGCCTCGTGCCGCTCGCGAACTTCATCACCCGCACCGCGGTGCCCAAGCTCGGCCGGATCGACCGGGTGGACCAGACCCGCTATTACGACGTCAAGGCCGACGTGCTCGAAGGGCTGGTGAACGACGAGGGCGCGCCGATCAACGGCAACGAGCGGATCGCGGCGCTTGGGACCTGGCTTGAGACCGCGACCCTGCCGCCGGGGATCACCTGGGAATGGGCGGGCGACATGGTCGACCAATCCGAGAGCCAAGCCTTCCTCGCGCAGGCCTTCCTCGGGGCGCTCGGGCTCATGTTCGTGATCCTGCTGGCGCAGTTCAACAGCTTCTACAATGCGGTTCTGGTGCTCCTCGCCGTGGTGCTCTCGACGGCGGGGGTGCTGGTGGGGATGCTGGTGATGGGCCAGCAATTCTCGATCATCATGACCGGGGTGGGCATCGTCGCGCTGGCCGGGATCGTGGTGAACAACAACATCATCCTGATCGACACCTATCAGGAATACGCCCGCTACATGCCGCCGATCGAGGCGGTGATCCGCACCGCCGAGAGCCGCCTGCGCCCGGTCGCGCTCACCACGATCACGACGATGGCGGGGCTCGCGCCGATGATGGTGGGGCTCAGCCTCGATTTCATCAACGGCGGCGCGAGCTGGGACAGCCCGACCGCGCTCTGGTGGAAGCAACTCGCCACCGCCGTGGTCTTCGGGCTCGGGATCGCGACGGTGCTGACGCTGGTGCTGACGCCAGCGCTGCTCGCGATCCGGATCTGGTTCGGGGCGGGGCTGCGCCGCGGGCTCGCGCGGGTCTTCGGGCGCGGGGCGCGCGCGCAGGCCGACCGCGATCTCGAACGGCGGACCAGGGCGGCCGGTGGGGCCGAGATCCTCTGGGAAGAGGCCCCCGAGCCTGCCGCCCGGCCATCCCTGCCGCGCGCGGCGGAGTAACGTCATCCGCCCGGCCGATTGACGGGGCGCAGGGGGCGAGGGCGCAGGGGGCTACTCGCCCCCTCTTGGCCTGCGGCCAATTCACCCCCCGGGATATTTTGCACAGGTGAGGGGGAAAGAGGCGCCGGGGGTCGGGAATGCCGGACTTGGGCCGCGCGCCCGCCTCTGGCAGGCTGAGCCATCGAACGGGAGACCGAAGATGCGCCTTGCCCTTGCCACTGCCCTGCTCTCGAGCCTGATCGTCGGCGCCGCTCCGGCCGGTGTTCTGACCGTGCCCACCGGCGGCTGGGGGATCAAGGAGGCGGGCCCCGCCGCCCCCTCGGCGCCGGGCAGCCCGCGCGAGGCCACGCTCTCGAAGGATTGAGACCTGCGCCTGCGAGCGCTCCGCGCGGCGTATTTTCACCAGGAAAAGCCACAAGCTGCCGCTTTTTCCTGGCCGAAATACTCCGGGGGGAGTCGCGGCACGCGACGGGGGGCGGCGCCCCCCTGCCCAGCCAGCCGCGAGCCGATCACTCGGCCGCTTCGGGCGCCTCATCCTCTTCGGCCGATTGCCGCGCCCACATCGCCGCATAGCGCCCACCACGCGACAGCAACTCCTCGTGGCGGCCCTCTTCGACCACCTCGCCCTTTTCCAGCACCACGATCCGGTCGGCATCGGCAATGGTCGAGAGCCGGTGCGCGATGGTGATCACCGTGCGGCCGCGGCCCATCGCCTTCAGGCTGTCCTGAATGTCTCGCTCGGTCTGGGTATCCAGCGCCGAGGTCGCCTCGTCCAGAAGCAGGATCGGCGGGTTCTTCAGGAGCGTGCGGGCAATGCCCACGCGCTGCTTCTCACCGCCCGAGAGCTTGAGCCCGCGTTCCCCCACCGCCGTGTCATAGCCCTCGGGCAGCGACAGCACGAAGTCGTGGATCTTCGCGGCGCGGGCGGCGGCGACGATCTCGGCCTCGGTCGCATCCGCCCGGCCATAGGCGATGTTGTAGCGGATCGTGTCGTTGAAGAGGACCGTATCCTGCGGCACCACGCCGATCGCGTCATGCAGGCTCTGTTGCGTCACGTCGCGCAGGTCCTGCCCGTCGATGGTGATCGCGCCGCCGGTCACGTCGTAAAAGCGGAACAGGAGCCGCCCGATCGTCGATTTCCCCGAGCCCGAAGGCCCGACGAGGGCCACCGTCTGCCCCGCCGGCACCTCGAGCGAGATCCCCTTGAGGATCGGCCGCGCCGGGTCGTAGGCGAATTTCACCTGATCGAAGCGCAGCGCGCCGCCTTGCACTTTTAGAACATTTGCGCCCGGTTTGTCGGTGATTTCGGCGGGCTGATGCAACAGATCGAACATTTCCCCCATATCGACGAGCGCCTGCCGGATCTCGCGGTAAACCGTGCCGAGGAAGCCCAAGGGCATGGTGATCTGGATCATATAGGCCTGCACCATGACGAAATCGCCGACCGTGAGCTTGCCCTGCTGCACGCCCAGCGCCGCCATCACCATCACCGCCACGAGCCCCGCGGTGATGATCAGCGACTGGCCCGCGTTCAGCGCCGCGAGCGACTGGCCGGTTTTCACCGCCATCTTCTCGTAGCCCTCCATCGAGGCGTCATAGCGCGCCGCCTCGCGCCGTTCGGCGCCGAAATATTTCACTGTCTCGAAGTTCAAGAGGCTGTCGATCGCCTTCTGGTTCGCGGCCGTGTCCGCCTCGTTCATCCGGCGCCGGATCGAGACCCGCCATTCGGTGATCTTGAAGGTGAAGGTGACATAGGCCCAGATCGTGACCACCACGATCGCCGCATAGCGCCAGTCGAAGAGCACCGCGAAGAGGATCGCGACGAGCGTCAGCTCGAGGATCAGCGGCCCGACCGAGAACAGCATGAAGCGCAGCAGGAAATCGACGCCCTTCACGCCGCGCTCGATGATCCGGCTGAGCCCGCCGGTCTTGCGGGTGATGTGATAGCGCATCGAGAGGCGGTGGATATGCTCGAAGGTCTCGAGCGCGAGCTGACGCAGGGCACGCTGACCGACCCGCACGAAGACCGCATCGCGCAGCTCGCCGAAGGCCACCGTCATCAGCCGCGCCATGCCATAGGCGATGGTCAGCGAGACCGCGCCCAGCGCGAGCAGCCAGCCCTCGTCGCGCGCCTCGCCCGCGAGGCTGTCGACCGCAGCCTTGTAGAGGAAGGGCGTCGAGACCGAAATCAGCTTGGCCGCGACGAGGGCCACGAGCGCGATCACCACGCGGCGTTTCACCCAGGTCTGGCCCGGCGGCCACAGATAGGGCGCGACCTGACGGATGGTGCGCCAGCCGCGGGCGCGTTCGGCCCGGTCAGGCTTGCCTGCGGTGGTGATCTGGGAAGGTGGCATGGAGGTCTCCGGCTGCTTGCAGGGCGCAAGTCCCGCACGCGCGCCCCGGCCGCCAGACATAGGGCCTCGGCCGCGAGAGTCCAGCCCCGACCCTCTTCAGGCCCAAGCTGTTCGGGCCCAAGCTGTTCGGGCCCAAGCTGTTCGGGCCCAACCTATTCGGGCAGTTCGAAGACCTGCCCCGGATAGATCCTGTCGGGGTCGCGGATCTGCCCGGCATTGGCCTTGAAGACCTGCACATAGAGCAGCGGATCGCCATAGGCGGCCCCGGCGATCGCCCAGAGCGTATCGCCAGGACGGACCTCGATGCGCTGCAGCCGCGGGGGGACGGTCGCGGTCTCGGGCGCCGGCACGACCTCGGGCACAGGTGTGGCGGTCGCTTCGGCGGCCTCTTCCGCCGCGGATGGCGCGGCGGCCACCGGCGCGGGGGCGGTCTCTGCCGCAACTGCGGCGGGCGGTTCGGCGGTGGGTTCGGCCGCAAGCCGGGTCACCTCGGTCTCGGCGCGCGCCAGCACCTTGCCCGCCGCATCGAGCGCATCGACGCGCAGCTGATGGACCCCGGCCGCAACCTGCGGCAGGGTGATCGACCAGGCGCCATCGGGCCCGGGGGCTGCCAGGCCCGCCTCGGCCCCGTCGAGATAGGCGCGGATCACCGATCCCGCGGGCGCCCCGCGCCCCGAGATCGTGCCCCCCGCGGCGGCCTCGGCGGCGCTGAACGTGTCGATCGTCAGTTGCGCGGGATCGGCCGCGGCAAGAACGCGCGCGCCCTCCCCCTCGCTCACCGCGACGGTCTCGGCGCCGGGGTCCACGATCACATTCGTGCGGCTCTCGCGCGGCTGGCCATCGGCGCCGGTCACCCGCACGCTCAGCAGACGCCCCGCCGCCGAAGGCCCGGCCAGCGCGACCGAGGCGAAGCTGCCGCCTGCGAGCGCGGTGACCGTGTCGATCACCGCACCATCGAGCAACACCTCGACCGTCGCGCCCGGCTCGACGCGGCCCGCGAGGGTGATCGTGCCATCGGCACTGGCGCGGACCTGATCGAAGCTGGCCACATCGTCCGTCGTGTCGATCGCCACGGTTTCTCCGGGTTCGGGCATGGGCTCGGCGGTTTCCACGGATGCAACCTCGGGGGCTGCCGCCGTCTCGGTGGCGGGCTCTTGCACGGGGTCCGGCGTGGCTTCGCGCGTCTCGGCGGTCTCCGTCGGCGCGGCGGCCCCGGCCTCCGGCGCCATCAGCGCGGCGGGCTCTGCGCCCGCGGGCGCCGTCGCCGCGGTTTCGGTCGGCGAGACGGGGGCCGGGCTCAACCGCAGCCCGAAGACGAGCACCATGCCTAGGACGACCACGAGGGCCGCGATCACACCCGCCACGGCGCCCTTGCCGCCCCCGACCCTGCGCGTGGCGCCTGTGCCCCCGCCCGCCTCTGCACCGGTCTTCGCACCCGTCTGTGCGGCGCCTTGCGGTGCCTCGCCCTCAGCCATGCCGTCCCCCTGAATTGCTGCGCAGTCTGTCGCCGCGCGTCTTGAGCAACCTTAGCCGAGCGCGTATCAAACTCAAGATGGCCCGGCCCCCTCTCTGGGAACCCTCCCCCGGGCCCAAGCCGAAAGGTGTGATCATGCCCAGCCTCTCCTCCGTCTGCGTCTATTGCGGCTCGCGCCCGGGCGCCCGCCCCGCCTATGCCCAAGCCGCCCGCGCCACCGGCGCGATGCTGGCCGCGCGCGGCTGGCGGCTCGTCTACGGCGCGGGGGATGTCGGGCTGATGGGCGAGGTGGCGCGTGCGGCCCAGGCCGCGGGGGGCGAGACCTTCGGGGTGATTCCCGTCCATCTCTTTGCCCGCGAGGTCGGCAAGCGCGACCTCTCGACCTTCATCGTCACCGAGAACATGCACGAGCGCAAGAAGGTGATGTACATGAACTCGGATGCGATCGTCGTGCTGCCCGGCGGCGCGGGATCGCTGGACGAGCTCTTCGAGGTGCTGACCTGGCGCCAGATCGGGTTGCACGAGAAACCGATCCTGATCCTCAATACCGAAGGCTATTGGGAACCGTTGCGCGCGCTGATCGAACAGATCGTGACCGAAGGGTTCGCCGATCGCTCGATCGCTGAAATGCTGATCTGGGTCGAGGATGTGGCGGCGCTCGAGGCGGCGCTGGAAACCGCGCTGTCCTGACCCCGCCCCCGATCGTTCCGATTCTTCCTTTCGGTCACGCCCCGATCCCGTTCCTGCCACCTTTTCGCCCCAACCCGAGCCGAAACCGTCCGCACGGGGGTTGGGGTATGTTCACGATTACATTGATCATCGGCGTGCTGAGCGTGGTGGTGGTGCGCGCCTATCTGGGCGAGGTCACCGGCCCCGCGGCCGAGCGGCTGCACCGCGCGCAAACCGCGGCCTGGCGCAATGCCGAGGCCGCCGAGCCCGCGCTGCCGCTCTGGGTTCACGACGACGCGCGCACCGAAGGCTTCACCGAGGCGCTGGTGGCGCATCTGACCCGCGTCGGCCTCTCGCAGGCGCGCATCGAGGCCGCGCTCACCGATCTGCGGTTTCGCGCGGGCGTCGTCTCGCTCGCAGCCCATCTCGAGGCCGAGGGCGCCGATTACGCCACGCAATGCGCCGCGGCCTGCGATTTCGCGCTCGACCTGCTCAGCGTGCCTCAGGCGCGGCCGGGGGCGATTGCCGGCGGGCCGCCGCCCGCAGGCTCGCCCCCGAATAGAGCGCCAGCGCCAGCCAGATCAGCGGCAGCGCAACCAGATGCCAATGCGTGAGCGGCTCGCCGAAGGCCAGAACCGCCACCCCGAGTTGCAGCGTCGGGTTGAGATATTGCACAAGGCCCACCGTCGCCATCCGCACCCGTTGCGCGGCATAGGAGAACAGGATCAGCGGCCCGCCAGTCAGCACGCCGGAAAAGGCGAGCATCAGGGAATGGCCGAGATCCCGCCCGAACTGCCCGCCCTGACCGTCGCCGATCCTCCCCGTATGCGCCGCCCAGAGCACCGCCAGCGCGATCGGCGACAGGATCACCACCTCGGCCAGAACCGAGGTCACCGGCGCGACTGAGAGCTGTTTCTTGATCAGCCCATAGGAGCCGAAGGTCCCCGCGATGATCAGCGGGATCCAGGGCGTGACGCCGAGCCCGACGCCGAGCACCACCACCGCAAGCCCCGCGATCGCCACCGCAGCCCATTGCACCCGCCCCATCGTCTCGCCCATCACGAGCCGCCCGAGCAGCACCGCCACGAGCGGGAAGATGTAATAGCCAAAGCTCGCTTCGAGCGCGTGCCCCTCCTTCACCGACCAGATGAAGACGAACCAGTTCGTCGAGATCACCAGCGCGGCGAGGATCAGACGGATCAGCGTGCCGCGCGCGCCACCGAGCGCGGCGACGAGTTCGCCCAGACGCCCGCGCAGGCCCAGAACCGCGCCAAGGAAGATCGCTGACCAGAGCGTGCGATGCGCCAGCACCTCGATCGGCGGCACCTCGGAGAGCTGCTTGTAATAGAGCCCCGACAGGCCCCAGATGACGCAGACCGCAATCATCGCCCAGAAGCCCTTGACCGCTTCGCGCCGCGGGTCGCTCATCGCCGCCTCCTCGCCTTCGATCCGAAACCCCGGACCAAAAAAGACCCGCCGAAACCGGCGGGTCCCGTTTTTCGTTCAGGCCGCGATCAGAGGCGCGAGGCGACGTTTTCCCAATCGACCAGCTTGTCGAGGAAGTTGGTCAGATAGGCCGGGCGCTTGTTGCGGAAGTCGATGTAGTAGGAATGCTCCCACACGTCGCAGCCCAGAAGCGCGGTCTGACCAAAGCAGAGCGGGTTCACGCCGTTCTCGGTCTTGGTGACTTTCAGCGCGCCATCGGTGTCTTTCACGAGCCAGGCCCAGCCCGAGCCGAACTGGCCGGCGCCGGCGGCGGCGAAGTCTTCCTTGAACTTGGCGACCGAGCCGAAGCTCTCGGTGATGGCTTTTTCCAGCTCGGTCGGCATGGTCTTGCCGCCCGGGCCCATCATTTCCCAGAACTGGGCGTGGTTCCAGTGCTGCGAGGCGTTGTTGAAGATGCCGTTCTGCGCCACGGCGCCCGCCGCATAGGTGCCCTTGACGATCTCTTCGACCGACTTGCCTTCCCATTCGGTGCCCGCGATCAGCTTGTTGCCGTTGTCGACATAGGCCTTGTGGTGCAGGTCGTGGTGATATTCCAGCGTTTCCTTGGACATGCCGAGCGCGGCCAGCGCGTCATGAGCATAGGGAAGATCGGGAAGTTCGAAAGCCATCGTCTTATCCTTTCGCGGCGGTTTGCGTTGGCTCTATAGAAGCGCGTGACGGGCAGAGGTCAAGGGTTGGCGCGGGGCCTAGGCGCAGAGGAGACCCGTCTGCCGCGCACAATGCCCCCCTGCAGCGCTTCGGGGCCCCCATGCGGCGCTTCGGGCCGTTCCACCGCCGCGTGAGGCCGGCCTCAGAAGAGACGATGCACGAGGAGCGCGAGCACCGGCAGCAGCCCGAGCGACAGAACTGTCTGCCAGGTCAGGATATCAGCATAGAGATCGGCATCGCCGCCCATCTTCTGCGCCACGACATAACCGTTGGTAGCGGCCGGAACCGCGAAGATCAGCACGCCCGCAAGCGTCTCGTCGAGACCGAGATGAAAGAGCCCCGCCAGCAGCAGAAAGCACAGCGGGCACAAGAGCAGGCGCAGCGCGGCGCCAAGCCCGACCGGCAACGAGAGTTCGAAGAGACGCCGCACCAAGATCCCCGCCCCCACCGCGAGCAGCCCCACGCCGAGCGCGGCCCGCCCGATCAGATCGAGCGCATCCGACAGCGGCGCCGGCAGTGGCAAGCCGCTCAGATTGACGACGAGCCCCAGACCACACCCGATCACCAGCGGATTTTGCACGATCGCGCGCAGCACGCCGGCGAGGCTCGTGCGCCCTGAGCCAAAGACCACCAGAACGACGATATTGGCGACATTGATGAGCGGGATCAGGAACGCCATCGCGAGGGCGATCATCGCCACGCCCCTCGGGCCCACGAATTGCTCGGCCGCGGCGAGTGCAATGAAGGCGTTCCAGCGCGTGGTGGTCTGGAACAGCGTGGTGTAGGCCGGATCGGGCAACGCGCTGTGCGACATCCAGAGCCGCGTGACCAGCGCCGCCGCCCCGGCCAGACCGAGAGTGAGCAGCACGACCGTGATCCAGGCGCCCGAGGTGATCCCCGAGAGATTCGAGGTCGCAATGGATTTCATCAAGACGACCGGGATCAGAATCCGGAAACTCAGGGTGTTCACCGCCTCCCATTTCTCGCGCGGCAGAACGCCCGACACAGCGGTCAGGTAACCGGCAAGAATCGTGAGAAGAATCGGCGCGACGGCAATGATGAGGTTCAAGGGGGCCGTCCTGTCGGAAAGTTTTGGTTTCGCCGGACGATAGAGGAACAATCAGAAAACATTCAAGCCCCGGCATCGGGGCTCGTGCCTGCGCCCCTAACCCGCCACCATCCGCAGCGCCCGCGCCCGGGCGGGCGGAATCGCGCGGATCTCGAGCCCGGTGAAGACATGCAGCGTGCCGAGGTCAGTGTCGACCACCGCATGATCGCTGACCCAGCCCCCCATCGCCAGATAGCTGCGCAGCAGCGGCGGCATCTTCAGCATCGCCTGTTTCGGATCGCCCTTGCGCCCCATCAGCGCGCGGGCATAGCGCACGACCTTCGGCGCCTTGACCCGCGGCAGCCAGCGCCGCGGCGCCAGATGCCGCTCGGCCAGCACGGCAAAAGCATCGGCATAGCTTTCCCAGTCGGTCCCCAGGAACGAGGAACAGCCGAACAGGAGTTCCACCCCCTCGGCATCGACGAAGCGCGTCATCGCGCCCCAGGCCACGCGCAGGATATCGGGGTCATGCACCCCGGGCGCCATGCAGAACCGGCCCATCTCGACCATGGGCCCTGCATATTCGGCCAGCGCCCGCAGATTGTAATATTGCGCCGAATAGCTGCGGCCGATCTCGGTGCCGTCCTTGAGCGGCAGGAGGCGGAAACAGGCCACGAGCCGCCCGCTCTCGCGCTCTTCGATCAGGACGTGGCGGCAAAGATCGTCGAACCGGTCCGCATCGAGCCCCTCGGCGTAGGCCTCGCCCTCCGCAGGCGCCGTGCGCGTCACCCCACGGGCGGCGACGAAAGCCTGCCAGCGCAGGGCCTGTGCCGCCCGGATATCCTCGGCCCCTGCGGCCAGCCGGGCCGCGTAACGGCCCTTGTCGAGCGAGAGCATGGCGATCCCCCTGCGTCGGGCCCCGCGGTGCAAGGACCCTCTGGCGCCAGACTAGGCCAAAGCCGCCCCTCACGGAACGAAAATCGCGGCGGCCCCCCTGCCGGTGCGACAACGGCGCCCCCTCCGGTGCAGCCCCGCAACAGCCTGTCGCGAAACCGCAATCCGCCCGTCACCGCTTTGTCACCCGAGCGCCGCGGCGCCCCCGTGACGGCTCAGCGGTCGAGAATCTGCGACGCGTTCACGCGGCCGAGGCTGCCCATGAGCTGACGGATGAAGGTGATGCCCTTGATCCCGGAATCGGTCACACGCCGCGACAGCACCACCACCTCGCCCTGCTCGAGGCCGAAACGCTCGACATTGGCGACGGTGTCCTTGTCAGAGAAGGTGATCGCGACGACCTGACGGTCGATTTCCTGCGGCGCGCGGGCGCCGTAATATTTCCAGCGCGAGCCCACGTAATACCAGCCCGAGCCCTCGAGAACACCCGCCGACGACGGCCGGCCGATCAGCTCGGCCACCTCGGCCCGCGTGGTCTTGCCGACCTCGACCTGCGCCAGATCCTCGTCGAGGGGAACATAGCCATGATCGCGATAGATCGCCGTGCAGCCCGCCAGCAGCAGCCCGCCACCGAGTGCCAGCGCGAGCGTCATGCGCCGCGTTACCGATCCGGTGCTCACCTGCAACCCCCTCTTGCCTCACAGCCTTAGGCCTTTTATCCCGCTTACAACAACCCGCAGCGACCCTCAAGCGCGTTGCGGCCCCAAGACCGGCGGCGCAGCGCCGTCGCCCGCCAGACCGAGGACCGCCGATGACCGACGCCCACCACCCCGCCCCCGACGACGCCCTGCCCTGGGCGCATCCGCTGCGCATCGCCGATCTGCCCGCGCGCAAGGCCACCCGCTTCGACATCGCGCCCGATGCCGAAACCCGCGCCGCGATCGCCGCCTGGGCGGGCATCGAGGCGCTCGAAAGCCTGCGCCTCAAGGGCGAGATCGCGCCGTCGGGGCGCAACGACTGGCGGCTCGAGGCGGCGTTTACCGCCCGCGTCGTGCAGCCCTGTGTGATCACCGCAGAGCCGGTGACCACCGATCTGGCCGAGGCCGTCCTGCGCCGTTACCTCGCGAACATGCCCGAGCCCACCGGCGAAGAGGTCGAGATGCCCGAGGACGACACCACCGAGGCGCTCCCCGCGGTGGTTGATCTGGCCGCGGTCGCGCTCGAGGCGCTGGAACTGGCGCTGCCGCTCTATCCGCGCACCGAAGGCGCCGAGCTCGGCGAGAGCGTCCATGCCGAGCCGGGAATCGCCCCGATGACCGATGAGTCGCTGCGCCCCTTCGCCGGTTTGAAGGCGCTTCTGGGCGGCAAGGGCGCGGATACGCCCGAGGGCGGCGGCGCCTGAGAGCGCCCAAAACCACCGCAATCGCCGCTTTTGCGGGCGGCGAGTGCGATCCGAGGGGACTTTCGGCGCCCACCCTGCAGGCCACGCGTGAGACTGCGCGCGCCCGCGGGAAAAAGCCGAAAAAAGGGGCTTGCAACGCGGCGGAATCGCAGTATGTTCCCGGCCTCATTCGAAGTTTGGGTTCGCACCCGGCCGCAGAACGGCTCCAGTGACGAAACCTTTGTAAAATCAGGGCCTTGCGCCCCAACATACCCGAGGTTGAGACATGGCTGTCCCGCAGAACCGAGTCACGCGCTCCCGTCGTAACATGCGCCGTGCGCATGACGCTCTTGTTGCCGCCAATCCGGCGGAATGCCCGAACTGTGGCGAGCTGAAGCGCCCGCACCACGTTTGTGGCGCCTGCGGTCACTATGACGACCGCGAAGTGGTGGCCCAAGCCGCCGAGGTCGATCTGGACGAAGACGCGGCGTAAGCCGCTCTCGCCCGGGCCCCGGAATGACCTTCTCTCAGGACAAGTCCCCCTCAGCGGGCACGACCGACATGAGCGAAGGCCAGACCGTTTCGGACAAACCGATCCCTGACACCGCCCCCGCGGCGGCCGAAGCGCCGGAATTTTCCGGCGCTGTCGTCATTTCCGTCGATGCGATGGGCGGCGATCGTGGCCCAGAGGCCGTGGTCGACGGCCTCGTGCTGGCCACGCGCAAGCATCCCGACGTCCGCTTCCTGCTCAATGGCGATACCGCCGTGATCGACCCGCTGGTCGCCGCGCGCGGGCTCAAGGGCGTCGTCACGACCCGCCACGCCGATGAGACGGTGCGGATGGAGGACAAGCCCGCGGTGGTGATGCGCAACGGGCAGAAGACCTCGATGTGGTCGACGATCGACGCGGTGCGCGAAGGCGCGGCCGCCGCCGCCGTCTCCTGCGGCAATACCGGCGCGCTGATGGCGATCTCGATCCTGCGGCTGCGCCGGGTGCCCGGCGTCACCCGCCCCGCCATCGCGAGCTTCTGGCCCTCGCGCAATCCGACCGGCTTCAACGTGATGCTCGACATGGGCGCCGATGTGAAAGCGGAGGCCACCGACCTGCTGACCTATGGCCTGATGGGCACCTCTTATGCGCGCAACGCGCTCGGCCTGCCCCGCCCGCGCGTGGGCCTGCTGAATGTCGGCACCGAGGAGCACAAGGGCCGCGCCGAACTCAAGGAGGCCTTCGGCCTGATGGGCGCGGCGCAGGAGGCGGGCGAGTTCGAATTCGTCGGCTTCGTCGAGGGCACCGATCTGAGCTCGGCCCGGGTCGATGTGATCGTCACCGACGGTTTCACCGGCAATGTCGCGCTGAAAACCGGTGAGGGCACGGCGAAGCTGGCCGCGGAACTGATGCGCGAGGCCTTCACCTCTTCGCTGCTGGCCAAGCTCGGCGCCCTGCTCGCGATGGGGGCCTTGAAGCGGCTCTCGGCCAAGATCGACCCGCGCCGGGTCAATGGCGGGGTGTTCCTCGGCCTGAACGGGACCGTGGTGAAATCGCATGGCTCGGCCGATGCGACCGGCGTCGCCGCAGCGATCGACCTTGCCGTGCGGCTCGCGCGCTCGGGCTTCGCGGCCCGCCTCGCGGCGCGGGTTGCCTCTGCGTCACGGCCGGGGCAGGATGCGAGCGACACCGCGGCACCGACCGCGGCCAAGAGCGAGACCGAAAAATGAAGATCAGAGCCGTGGTCCGGGGCGTCGGGCACTACCTGCCCGAACGCATCGTCGAAAACTCCGAATTCGAAGCCACGCTTGAAACGACCGACGAATGGATCCGCGCGCGCACCGGCATCGAGCGGCGCCATTTCGCGGCCGAAGGCGAGACGACCTCGCAACTCGCGATCAAGGCGGCTGAGGCGGCTTTGCGTGACGCGGGCCTCGAGGCGAGCCAGATGGATGCGATCGTCGTCGCCACCTCGACCCCGGATTTCACCTTCCCCTCGGTGGCGACCATGGTGCAGGCGGGCCTCGGCTCGACCCATGGCTTTGCCTATGACGTGCAGGCGGTCTGCGCGGGCTTCGTCTATGCGCTGACCAACGCGAACGGCCTCATCATCTCGGGTCAGGCCGAGCGCGTTCTGGTGATCGGCGCCGAAACCTTCAGCCGCATCATGGACTGGTCCGACCGCGGCACCTGTGTGCTCTTCGGCGATGGCGCGGGTGCGATCGTGCTCGAGGCGGCGAATGGCGCGGGCAGCAATGCCGATCGTGGCGTCCTGTCCACCGATCTGCATTCGGACGGGCGCTATCGCGAGCTCCTCTATGTCGATGGCGGGGTCTCGACCAATGGTCAGGCAGGCCATCTGCGGATGCAGGGCAATGCCGTTTTCAAACACGCCGTCCAGAAGCTCGCCGAGACCGCGCATACCGCGCTCGCCAAGATCGGGATGAGCGGCGAGGATGTCGATTGGATCGTGCCGCATCAGGCGAACCTGCGCATCATCACCGCGACTGCCGAGCGGATGCAGGTGCCGATGGAGCGGGTCGTGGTCACCGTGCAGGACCATGGCAACACCTCGGCCGCCTCGATCCCGCTCGCGCTCTCGGTCGGGCGCGACCGCGGCCAGATCAAGACCGGCGATCTGATCGTGACCGAGGCGATCGGCGGCGGTCTGGCCTGGGGTTCGGTCGTTCTGCGCTGGTAGGCGCGGACTGCGCCGAATCCCGCCCTGCGGCCTACCTCAAGAGCGCCGCGCAAGCCATTGATATTGACTCGGGATTTCATTGCGCCCATCGTGGCCAAAAGCAAACCGGGGGGACCGAATGTCCGAGAAGACCTTGACGCGCATGGATCTGAGCGAAGCGGTGTTCCGCGAAGTCGGCTTGTCGCGCAACGAATCCGCCCAGCTCGTGGAAAGCGTGCTTAGCCACATGTCGGACGCGCTGGTGCGCGGCGAGACGGTCAAGATCTCGTCCTTCGGCACCTTCTCGGTGCGTGACAAGGCCTCGCGCGTGGGGCGCAACCCGAAGACCGGCGAGGAGGTTCCGATCTCGCCGCGCCGGGTGCTCTCGTTCCGGCCCTCGCATCTGATGAAAGAGCGGGTGGCCTCGGGCAACGCGTCCTGAGCCGTCCCTGAACACGGCCTCCGGGCCGGCCCTGACCCTAGACGATTTGAGGCGGCGTGATGTCGAAATCGGCCGATGCCTTCCGCACGATCTCCGAAGTGGCGGAGTTTCTGGATACGCCCACCCATGTCCTGCGATTCTGGGAAAGCCGGTTTCCGCAGATCAAACCGGTGAAACGCGCCGGCGGGCGGCGCTATTACCGCCCTGACGACGTGGCGCTGCTCGGCGGGATCAAGCATCTGCTCCATGCCGAGGGGATGGCGATCCGCGGCGTGCAGCAGGTGCTCAAGACCGAGGGCGTGCGGCATGTGATGTCGCTCGGCGGGCTCGACGAATCGATGCCCGGAGAGGGCGATGCCGAGGACGAGCTGAGCGCGCTCGACGATCTGCACGCGCCCGCGCGCGCGGCGGGCGAGCCGGTCGCATCCCTGCCCGAGGCGACGACGCCCGAACCGGAGCCCGCGACTGACGCCGAGCCCTCCGAACCTGAGACCTTCGAACCCGAGACCTTCGTGCCGACGCTGGGCGGGATCGAGGAGGCGTTCCTCTCGGCGCCGGGCATCGCGGAGCCGACGCCCGAATCGGAGCCCGCCCCCCTCACGACCGAGCCCCTCTCGACGGAGGCGGCCGAACCACTTCCGCCCGCCTTCCCCGCCGACCCCGAGGAGAGCGCCGACGGCTGGCCGGCCCCGGCATCCGGCACCTTCCCGGCCGATCCGGAAGAGCCCGAGGTGGAGATTGCGGCCGTGCCCGAAGCCCCCGCCGTCGTTCCGCTGGTGCCCCTCGTTCCGGCCCCGCCCGCGCCCCCGGCCCCGCCCGCCGCGGCGCAGCCGGTTCCGCTGGTCCCCGCCGCCCCCGCGCCGCCACACCGGCCCGCCTGGCGTCAGGCCTCGCTCTTCGACGATGCTCTCGACCCCGAGGCCGGTCTCGAATCCCAGGACCTCGTCGAGCCCGATCCTGCGGCAGATGCGGCCCCGGACGCGGTGCCCGAAGCGCCGATCGCGCTCGATGTCGAGCCCGAGGCCGAAGAGGCAGCCGTAGTCGCCTTCGCGCCCGCCCCTGCCGAGCCTGAGGCCGTCACCGAGGCGGAACCAGAGCCTCTCGCGCAGGAGAGCGACGCGGTGCCGTTCGAGGCTGAGGCTGAGGCTGAGGCTGAGGCTGAGGCTGAGGCTGAGGCTGAGGCTGAGGCTGAGGAGGTCCTCCCCCCGGAAGCCCCCATCGCGCAAGACCCCGTGGCGCAAGAGGCGGCGCCCGCGCCCCTCGAACCCCCGAAGACCTTCGCCGAACGGCTGCAGCGGCATGACCCGGCCGCCTTCTCGGCGCTCGAGCGGGTGCGCCTGATCGGCGCGCGCGACCGGCTCGTGGCGTTGCGCGCACGAATGAGCGGCGCGCCCCCTGCCCCGCGCGGCCCCGGGGCATGAGCCCCCTGCGCAGCGCGCCCCCCGGGGCCGGGCCGTCCCCGGCTACTCAGGGCGCGCGCCGCTGCCCGGCCCGGATCACCGCCCCCGAAGCCTGTCGCAAAAAGTTTGCCGCTTGCGCCCGCCGCCGCCTTGCCTCTATATGCGCCTCGTCGGGCCGTGGCGCAGCCTGGTTAGCGCGTCCGTCTGGGGGGCGGAAGGTCGAGAGTTCGAATCTCTCCGGCCCGACCATCACGACAAACGCCCATCCCGCATCCCGGGGTGGGCGTTTGGCTGTCCGGCCCCTGCGGGGCCCGGATGAGGGAGGCGAGAATGACTGAAGGCGTGCTGCCCGACCGACTGATCCGTGCGATGATCGCCGCGGGCGAGATCACCGCCAGCCCCGCGGTCATCCCCGAACAGATCCAGCCCGCGAGCCTCGATCTGCGGCTCGGCACCGTGGCTTACCGGATCCGCGCCTCGTTCCTCGCGGGCCCCGGCACGCGCGTCGATGTGAAGCTCGCCGATTTCGAGATGCACCGGATGGATCTCTCGAACGGGGCGGTGCTGGAAAAGGGCTGCGTCTATCTCGTGCCGCTGGCCGAGGGGCTCGCGCTGCCCGAGGGCATCACCGCCGTCGCCAATGCCAAGAGCTCGACCGGGCGGCTCGATCTGCTCACGCGCGTCATCACCGATGGCGGCACCGAGTTCGACCGCATCCCCGAGGGCTATGTGGGCCCGCTCTATGCCGAGATCTGCCCGCGCAGCTTCTCGGTCCTCGTGCGACCCGGGATGCGATTGAACCAGATCCGCTTCCGCGCCGGTCAGGCGACGCTCTCCGACGCCGAGCTCAAGGCGCTGCACGCGGCCGAGCCGCTGGTGAGCGGCACCGCGGTGATCGACCACGGGCTCGGCTTCTCGGTCGATCTGCGCCCCGAGACGGGCGATCTGGTGGGCTACCGCGCCAAGCCTCATACCGGCGTGATCGACCTCGACCGCATCGCGCATTACGCGGCCTCGGACTTCTGGGAGGAGCTGCACACCCGCGAGGGGCGGATCATCCTCGACCCCGGCGCCTTCTACATCCTCGTCTCGCGCGAGGCGGTGACGATCCCGCCCGACTTCGCCGCCGAAATGGCGCCCTATCTGGCCATGGTGGGCGAGTTCCGCGTGCATTACGCGGGCTTCTTCGATCCGGGCTTCGGCCATGGCGCGGCGGGGGGCGCGGGCTCGCGCGGCGTGCTCGAGGTGCGTTGCCATGAGGCGCCTTTCGTGCTCGAACACGCCCAGGTCGTGGGGCGCCTCGTCTATGAACGGATGGCCGACCGGCCCGAACGGCTCTATGGCGCGGGCATCGCCTCGAATTATCAGGGCCAGGGGCTGAAACTCGCCAAGCATTTCCGGGCTGGGTGACAAAGCCCCAGCGCGCAAGGGGCTTCGCGCCCCTCTTGCCTACGGCAATTCACCCCCGGGATATTTTCGTCAGATTGAAGGGAAACCCCGGCTCGCTTTCAACCTGACGCAAATATCCCGGGGGTCCGGGGGCTGGCCCCCGGTCCGCCGACCGAGCGTGCGCGGGACTTGCCGGAAAGGCCACGACGGTTTACGCCCCAGCCCATGCTGATCCTCGAAGATATCATCTCCGACCGCGGCTCGCGCTATGCGGTCTCGGGCGCGCCCTGCGCCGACGAGGCCGCGGCCAAGGCGCTGCTGAAAGAGCTCAAGCGGCAGAAGAAATTCGCCCGTGCGACGCATAACAGTTGGGGGCTGATCGGGCCCGACGGGCCGGTCAAATCCGACGACGGCGAGGCCGGCGCGGGCGCGATCATCCTGAAGATGCTCGAAGGCGCAAACCTGCCCGGGCACCTGATCGTGGTGACCCGCTGGTATGGCGGCAAGCATCTGGGCGGCGACCGCTTCCGGCACGTAACCGAGGCGGTGCGGCTCTATCTGGCCGAGATCGGCCGGGGCTGAGCCCCCGGCCCCCCGGCTCAGCGCATCCGGCGGGTGATCTTGGCGGCCTGACGCGCGCGCTTGGCCATCGCGCGGGCCTGCTTCTGCTGTTCGGGCGAGGCCGTCTCGCCGCCGCGTTTGGCCATCATCTGCGCGCCCTTGTCGATGCCGAAATTCACCGCGCGGCGGGTCACGATCTTGATCACCATGTTGATCAGCTGGTTCAGGTTCATCCATCGTCCTCTTCGATCAGATCGCCGTCATCCTCGAGATCGGGGCTCTCGAACAGTTCCGGCTGGGAGGTATCGGGGGCCTCGTCCTCGGCCTCGGAGCCGGGCATCGCGCGGTTGTCCAGAAGGCCCGCGGCGCGCAGCTCCTTGAGGCCCGGCAGGTCGCGCGCGCTCTCGAGGCCGAAATGGTCGAGAAAGCCCTGCGTCACCACGAAGGTCACCGGCCGCCCCGGCGTCATCCGCCGCCGCCCGAAGCGGATCCAGTCCATTTCGAGAAGCTGGTCGATCGTGCCGCGGCTGACCGCGACGCCGCGGATCTCCTCGATCTCGGCGCGGGTGACGGGCTGGTGATAGGCGATGATCGCGAGCGTCTCGACCGCGGCGCGGCTCAGTTTCCTCTGCTCGACCACTTCCTTTTGCAGAAGAAAGCTCAGATCCGGCGCGGTGCGCAGCGCCCAGGCCTCGCCCACCTTGACCACACGCACCCCCCGCCCCTCGTAGCGGCGGCGCAGATAGGCCAGCGCCTCGGCCGGGTCCGAGCCATGCGGCATCCGCTCTTCCATCTCGCGCAGGCTCACCGGCTCGGCCGAGGCGAACAGGATCGCCTCCACCATCCGCTCCTGTTCGGCGAGCGGCGGGGCGGCGAAGAGCGATTTTTCGGTTGCGTCGGACATCATTCACGCGGGCTCGTGCGGGCGCGGATCGAGATCGGCGCGAAGGTTTCGGTCTGGCGGATCTCGATGTGCCCCTGTTTGACGAGTTCGAGCGAGGCCGCGAAGGTGGCCGCGGTGGCCGAGCGGCGGCGCTTCGGATCGCGGTGCCAGCCCTCGGGGAGGTAGCTGACGATATCGGTCCAGGTCCCTGCAAAGCCGATCAGCCCGCGCATCCGATCGAGCGCCTGCTCCATCGTGAAGACGTCCTTGCGGTCGAAGGCATAGGGGCGGAACTCGTCGCGGGTGCGGATCCGCGCATAGGCCTGCATCAGATCGAGGAGCGAGGCGGAATAGACTACCTTGCGCACCCGCTCGACATCCTCGCCAAGGCCGCGCGCAAAGATGTCGCGCCCGAGCTGGTCGCGCGCCATGAGCTGCGCTGCCGCCTCGCGCATCGCGGCGAGGCGCTCGAGCTGAAAGGCGAGGTGGGCGGCCATATCCTCGGCCGAGGGCCCCTCGGCCCCGGGTTCGGGCGGCAAGAGGAGACGCGATTTCAGAAAGGCGAGCCAAGCCGCCATCACCAGGTAATCCGCGGCAAGCTCGATGCGCAGCGCGCGGGCCTCCTCGACGAAGCGCAGATATTGCTCGGCCAGTTCCAGCACCGAGATCCGCCGCAGATCGACCTTTTGCGTGCGCGAGAGGTTGAGCAGCAGGTCGAGCGGCCCCTCGAAGCCCTCGACATCGACGATCAGCGCCTCGGCCGCGAGCCGTTCGCTGACGCTTTGCGCCTCGAAAAGATGGGTCTCGGTCTCAGCCATGCGCCCCGCCGTGCGTGAGGCTTTCAAACTCGGCCTCGAGCGCGGCAATGTCAACGTCCGCGGGCGAAAGACGGCGGGCAAGGGCGGCTTCGGCGCGCCGCGCGGCGGGGCCGGAGAGCCGACCGGCCGCCCCGGCCACCGCCTCCATCTCGGCCAGAGTGCCCTTGCAGTGCAAGACGACATCGCAGCCCGCCGCAACCGAGGCCGCCGCGCGCTCGGCCATCGTGCCTGAGAGCGCCTCCATCCCGATATCGTCGGTCATGATGAGCCCGGCAAAGCCGATCTCCTCGCGCATCAGGCGCAGCACGACCGGGCTTTGCGTCGCGGGCGCCGCGTCGAGCGCGGTGAAGCGGATATGGGCGCTCATCGCGAGCGGCAGATCGGCAAGTGCCGCGAAGGGGGCAAAATCGCTCAGCCGCAGCTCGGTCAGCGAGGCGGTGACCACGGGCAGGTTCAGGTGACTGTCGGCGGTCGCGCGGCCGTGGCCCGGCATGTGCTTGATCACCGGCAGGACGCCGCCCGCGAGGAAGCCCTCGGCGGTGGCGCGGGCATGGGCCGCAACCGCCGCCGGATCGGTGCCGAAGCAGCGGTTGCGCAGGAAGGGATGGGTGGCGGGGCCTGCCACGTCACAGGTGGGCGCACAGTTCACGTCGATGCCGATCGCGCGCAGTTCCGCCGCCTGCAGCCGCGCGCGCAGCCAGAGGCCACGCACCACGCGCTCAGGCGCAAATGCGGCGACCTGGTCGAGCGGCGGCAGCCATTCGCGCCAGTGCGGCGGGCGCAGCCGCTGCACCCGCCCGCCCTCCTGGTCGATCAGGATCGGCGCCTCGCGGCCCACGCTCGCGCGCAGCTCTGCGCAGAGCGCCGCGACCTGCTCGGGCGTGTCGATATTGCGCGCGAAAAGGATGAAGCCCCAGGGATCGGCCTCGCGGAAGAAGGCGGCCTCGTCGGCGCCAAGGGTCAGCCCCGCGCAGCCGAAGATCGTGGCGCCAGCCGTGCCGAGGCCCGAGAGCATCGCCGCCCGCCCCGCTGTTTCGGCGTCGATCCCGCGCCCCAGGCTCATGCCGCCCCCTCCCCGCTCAGCGCACGCCTGCTCATCGCACGAGCGTCGGAATGCAATTGGTCTGTTCGGCCACCAGCGCCGCGCAGAAGCGCCGCGCCTCGTCGACATCGGCGAAGCCCTCGACGCGCAGGCGGTAGAAGGTGCGCCCGCCCGAGGCCGCCTGCTGGATCACCCGGCGCTTGCCCTCCATCAGCGCGCCGAAGCGCTCGGCCACCCGGTCCCATTCGGCGCGGGCGAGATCGGGCGTTTCGAAGGCGCCGATCTGCGCGAGCCGCGTGCCCTCAGGCAGGGTCGAGGGGTCGACCTCTTCGGTGCCACCACCGGCCTCCGGCTCGCCGCCCATCGCGCGGGCGACGGCGGCCGCGGCGGCCTCGGCCGCAAGGTCGGTTTCCGGGCGTGCCATCGGGCGCGGCGAGTGCGCAACCCCGGGCACGGTCGTGGGGATGACCACGATCGGGGCAGCGGCGTCTTCGCCGGTGTCTTCGGCCGTTTCCGCGGGCGCCTCGCCGGGCTCGGCCTCGGCCTCCTGCCCCTCGGGCACCGCCTCATCGGGCGCCGGAGCCTCGGCCGGCGCGGCGCCGGCGCCCGCGCGGCTGTCGGGCACAGGCGTCGGCGCCGCGGCCGCGGGCAGCGCGGGGCGCGCGGGCGCCGCCGGATCGGGCAAGGGCCCGACCGCGGCCATGGTCATATCCTCGTCGGTGATATCCTGCGGATCGGGGGCGAGCATCACCTGATCGGGTCCGGGCGCAGCCGATCCGGTGCCCGCGACCTGATTGACGGCAAGGCCCACGTGGCTCGCCAGTTCGCCGCCCGGGTCCTCCGGGGCGATCCGCGAGGGGCCCTCGATCGCGCGGATCACCGGCACGCCGGAGACGTCGCGCACCGCGAGCTTGTAGCCCCAGACCACGACGCCCACGAGCAGCGCAAGCGAGGTGGCCGCGCCCGCGACGCGCACCCAGCGCGACACCGGCGCAAGGGCCGAGCCCGAAGGGGCCCCGCCGTCATACCCGTATCCTCCGCCCTCGCGGTGCTGATCGCCCGACATCTCGCCTCGCCGCCGGTCGCCCGGCCAAACTGCCCATCCGGGGGCCTTGGCGCCCCCAGCCCGGCCTTCGTGCGTCAGCGCATCTCTTCGGCCGGGGTTACCCCGAGAATACCAAGACCCGCGGAAATCACAACGGCACAGGCCCGGGCGAGGGCGATTTTCGCCGATGTCGCACCCGCATCCTCCTGCACGAAGCGCAGGGCGGGCTCGTCATTGCCGCGGTTCCAGAGCGCGTGCAGATCCGAGGCGATCTCATAGAGGAAGAAAGCGATCCGGTGCGGCTCGTTCGCGCGCGCGGCGATTTCCACATGGCGCGGCCATTCGGCGATCTTGCGGGCAAGCGCGAGCTCGGCCTCGTGGCGGTTCATCGCCAGATTGGCCCCGGCCAGCGCCGCATCGGTGACGTCGACGCCTGCCTCGGTGGCCTTGCGTGCCACGCTCGCCACCCGGGCATGGGCGTATTGGACGTAGAAGACCGGGTTGTCCTTGGATTGCTCGAGCACCTTGTCGAAATCGAAATCCAAGGGCGCGTCGTTCTTGCGCGTCAGCATGTGGAAGCGGGTCACGTCCGCGCCCGCCTGCTCGACCACGTCGCGCAGCGTGACGAAGGTGCCCGCGCGCTTGCTCATCTTGAAGGGCTCGCCGTTCTTGAAGAGCTTCACGAGCTGAATGAGCTTGATGTCGAGCGGCACGCGGTTTTCCGAAAGCGCCGCGACCGCCGCCTTCATCCGCTTGACGTAACCGCCGTGGTCCGCGCCGAAGACGTCAATGAGCTGATCGAAGCCGCGCTGCACCTTGTCGTAGTGATAGGCGATATCGGGCGCGAAATAGGTCCACGACCCGTCCGACTTCTTCACCGGACGATCGACGTCATCGCCGAATTTGGTCGAGCGGAAAAGGGTCTGCTCGCGCTCTTCCCAATCCTCGGGCAGCTTGCCTTTCGGCGGTTCCAGAACGCCCTCGTAGATCAGCCCGAGATCCTGCAACCGCTGCAGCGCCGCCTCGATCTTGCCGGTGCCGTAAAGCGCCTTTTCCGAGGAATAGACGTCCATCTTGACGTTCAGAAGCTGCAGATCCTCTCGGATCATGCCCATCATCGCCTCGGTGGCAAACTCGCGGACCTCTTCGAGCCAAAATTGCTCGCCCTTGTCGAGCAGGCTCTCGCCATATTTGGCTTTGAGCGCCTCGCCCACCGGGATCAGATAATCGCCGGGGTAGAGCCCCTCGCGGACCTCGGGCTCGAGGCCGCAGGCCTCGCGGTAACGCTCGAACGCCGAGCGGGCGAGCACGTTCACCTGCGCGCCACCGTCGTTGATGTAATATTCGCGGGTGACGTCATAACCCGCGAAATCGAGCAGGCTGGCCAGCGCATCGCCGAAGACCGCACCGCGGGTATGGCCGACATGCATCGGCCCCGTGGGGTTGGCCGAGACATATTCGACGTTGACCTTGATCCCGGCGCCCAGCGTGGAACGCCCGAAATCGGCGCCCGCCGCCAGAGCCGCGACGATCACCCGATCCCAGCTTTCGGGCGCGAGCCGCAGATTGAGGAAGCCCGGCCCCGCCACCTCGGCCGCGGTGATCCGCGGATCGGCGCCGAGCTTCGCGGCCAGCGCCTCGGCGATCGCGCGCGGATTGGCGCCCGCAGGTTTCGCCAGCACCATCGCCGCATTGGTCGCCATATCGCCATGCGCCGCATCGCGCGGCGGCTCGACGGCGACATTGGCATAATCGAGGCCCGCGGGCAGAACGCCCTCGGCCACGAGCGCGTCGAGCGCGGCGATCACTGCGGTGCGGATATCGGCGAATAGGTTCATGGACGGCTTCCCTTGTTGCCCCTCCCCTGCCAGAGGCGGCGCGCGGCGTCAAGGATTGGCCCCTTTCGGGCCCTTTCGGGGCCTTTTCTTTCGGCCGTTCCGGCGCCATTCTGCGCCGGACCCGAGGAGCCCCGATGCCGCAATCCGACCCCGATCACCCCCGCGCCACCCTCGCCACCAAGGGCGAATACGACCTGGGCGAGAGCTCGCTCGGGGCGGGGGTGGCGGGTGCGCTTGCCCGGCTCGAACGTCGCGAGGCGCCCTTCGACTTCGGCCCCGACGATCTGCCGGCGCCCGATTGCGACCTTTCTGCGCTCGGCGCCCGCCCGATGAGCGTGCCCGAGGGCCCGCGCGAAAGCGCGGCCTTCACCGATTTCGCCGGGCGCGCGCGCAATCTCGCACGCGAGATGGCCGCCGACCCCGAGACGACCGCGCTAGAATATCTGCACGCCTGCCTCGTGATGGTGCTGCGCCGCGCCGATCCTCCGGCGCAGGCGCGCACGCTCTTCTTCCGGATCTGGGACGAATTGGGCGCCGATCTCGCGCGCACCATGCCCACCCGCTGGCGCCTCTCGGCCGCGCAGTGTTTCGCCGAACATGGCCGGACCGAGGCCGAACGCGCGACCGGCGCGCAGATCGCGCTGATGTTCGGGATGGTCAAACTCTACGAGGCCGAGCGGCGGTTTTCCGGCCATCCCGCCTGGGAGGCCTTCCCCGCGCGTGTGCCCCATCCCGGTCCCCTGCCGATGGGATTGGCGCCCTATGACCTCGCGACCGGGGATCTCGGGCTCAACATCGTCGCGCGGATTATGCGCGCGGCGGAGGGCGCGGGCGCGATGCGGCCGATCGCCGAGGCGCTGCTCGATGAGTTCGACCGCTCCAACCGCTCGATCCTGCGCCGGCTGAAACGGATGAAAGAGCGCCAATCTCCCGGGCAATCTCCCCGGAAAGATTGACGGTTTTGCAAAATTCGGTTAGGTCGGCGGCACCCGCATCCGGCGGGCTCTCGGGGCGCCCGACATCCGCGTCCCTCAACCTGCGGGCCGATCCCGCATTTCTGGGACGCATATGACCAAATTCTCCGACCTGAAGCTGGACCCCAAGGTCCTGACCGCCGTTGCCGAAGCGGGCTACGAAAGCCCGACGCCGATCCAGGAGGGAGCGATTCCCCCCGCCCTTGAGGGCAAGGACGTGCTCGGCATCGCCCAGACCGGCACCGGCAAGACGGCGAGCTTCACCCTGCCGATGATCACGCTGCTGTCGAAGGGCCGCGCGCGCGCCCGGATGCCGCGCTCGCTCGTGCTCTGCCCGACGCGCGAACTCGCCGCTCAGGTGGCCGAGAACTTCGACATCTACGCCAAGCACACCAAGCTGACCAAGGCGCTCCTGATCGGTGGCGTGAGCTTCTCCGAACAGGACAAGCTGATCGACCGCGGCGTCGATGTGCTGATCGCCACCCCCGGCCGTCTCTTGGACCATTTCGAACGCGGCAAGCTGCTGCTCACCGGCGTGCAGATCATGGTCGTCGATGAGGCCGACCGGATGCTCGACATGGGCTTCATCCCCGATATCGAGCGCATCTTCCAGCTGACGCCCTTCACCCGTCAGACGCTCTTCTTCTCGGCCACGATGGCGCCCGAGATCGAGCGGATCACCAACACCTTCCTGCACGGCCCCGCCCGCATCGAGGTTGCCCGTCAGGCCACCACCAGCGAGACGATCACCCAGAAGCTCGTGCAGATCACGCCGCCGCGCCGCGATCAGGCCGCCAAGGCGAAACGCGAGCTTCTGCGCGCGCTGATCACCGCCGAGGGCGAGGCCTGCACCAACGCGATCGTCTTCTGCAACCGCAAGACCGATGTGGATATCGTCGCGAAATCGCTGAAGTCGCACGGGTTCAACGCCGCCCCGATCCATGGCGATCTGGAGCAGCGCCAGCGGATGCAGACGCTCGACGCCTTCCGCGAAGGCGGGCTGCAACTGCTGATCGCCTCGGACGTTGCGGCGCGGGGCCTCGATATTCCGGCGGTCAGCCATGTCTTCAACTATGACCTGCCGAGCCATGCCGAGGATTACGTCCACCGCATCGGCCGCACCGGCCGCGCCGGGCGCAAGGGCACGGCCTATTCGATCGCGACGCCCGCGGATGAGAAATACCTGAGCCAGATCCAGGCGCTGGTGAAGATGGAGATCCCGCGCGCCGAGGCGCCCGAGGGCTTCACCCTCTCCGAGGCCGCGCATCGCGAGCCGAAGAAATACGACGAGGACGAAGGCCGCCGTGGTGGCCGTGGCCGCTCGCGTGGCGGACGTGACCGGGATCGTGGCGAGGGGCGCGGCGAAGACCGGGGCCGTTCGCGCGGCGGGCGTGACCGCGCCCGCGAGGCCGCCGAGGCGCTGCCCGAGGCGATCGAAACCGCCGTCGTCGAGGAGGCGCCCGTGCGGGCCGAACCCGTCCGCGAGCCGCGCGAGGAGCGCGCCCCGCGCGCCGAGGCGCCCCGCCGCGAAGAGCGCCGGGAAGAGCGCCGCGACGACCGTCGCGAGCGTGGTGGCCGCGGGCGCGACCGCGACAACGGGCCGGCCGTCGTCGGCATGGGCGATCACGTTCCCGATTTCATCCTGCGCTCGTTCCGCACCACCGCCGCGGCCCGCGCCGCCGCCAGCGCCGAGCCGAATGGCGAAGCCGAGGTCGAGGCCGCGGATCTGCCCGAAGTGGTCGAGGAAAGCTCGGAAAGCTGAGGGCCTTGCCCGCAGAGGGCTTGCCCGCAACAGATCAAAAAGCCCCGGGGTCACCCCCGGGGCTTTTTGATGAGACGGCATCGTCACAAGACCCGTTCAGCGGCACTCGGGGCAGGGGCGCCCTGCCCCGCCGCGCGCGTCACTCGGCCATCAGGCGGCTGACGACGACGGTCACCTCGGGCTTCTTGCCGACCTCTTCCATCGTCACCTGCCGCGCGATCCGGCGCAGGGCCTCGTCCATCTTGGCATCGTTCGAGATCACCTTGTCGGGCGCGCGTTCGAGGAATTCGGCGAGCTCGTCCTCGATCTGATCGGCGACCGGGCGGCCGCGCTTGCCCACCTCGGGCAGGCCCATCAGCTCGACCCAGGCATCGCCCAAGGGCTGGTCGTCCTCGTCGATGATGACCGTGATCAGCACATGACCGTTCAGTGCCATGCGAATCCGGTCGCGCACCACGCCATCCATCGCGCCGATGAGCACATTGCCGTCGAGATAGGTCCGCCCGGTCTCGATATATTCGACGATCTTCGGCGCGGGGCCGGTCAGGTCGAGCATCGTGCCATTGGTCGCCACCTCGCTCGCGATCCCCTTCGAGATCGCGATCTTGGAATGCTCGCGCATGTGGCGGTGCTCGCCATGCATTGGGATCAGGATCTTGGGCGCGATCAGGTCATGCACCGCCTCGAGATCGGGGCGGTTGGCGTGGCCCGAGACGTGATAGAGCCCGCCGCGGTCGTCAATCACATCGACGCCCATTTCCGAAAACGCGTTCATGATGCGGATCACGCCGCGTTCGTTGCCCGGAATGATCTTCGAGGAGAAGAGGAAGGTGTCGCCCTCCTTCATCTCGAGGCCCAGATATTTCCCGCGGCTCAGCTGCGCCGAAGCCGCGCGCCGTTCGCCCTGGCTGCCGGTCACGATCAGCATCAGATTGTCGCGCCCGACCTCCGCCGCATCCTCGGGCGAGATCGTGCCGGGCATGCCGGTCAGCACATTGGTTTCCTCGGCCGCCGAGACCATCTTCTTCATCGCGCGGCCGAGCAGGCAGACCGAGCGCCCCGCGGCCTTACCCGCCTCGGCGAGCGTTTTCAGGCGCGCGACGTTCGAGGCGAAGGTGGTCGCCACGACCATCCCGGTTTGAGATGCGATCAGCTCGGCCAGCGGCTCGGCCAGAGTGGCCTCCGACCGGCCCGGCTGCGGCGAGAAGACGTTGGTCGAGTCGCAGACCAGCACCTTGACCCCCTGCCCTTCCTTGGCGATCTCGTGCCACAGCAGCGGGTCGAAGGGTTCGCCCACGATCGGATTGCCGTCGAGCTTGAAATCGCCCGTATGGACGATCCGGCCCGCGGGCGTGTCGATCACGAGGCCCGAGCTTTCCGGGATCGAGTGGCTGACTGGCACGAATTGCACCTTGAAGGGACCGGCCTCGACGGTGAAGGGGCGCGCGGTGACGACATGAAGCTGATCGGCGGCGATCCCGGCCTCTTCGAGCTTCATCTGGCCGATACGGGCGGTGAAGGGGCGGGCGTAGATCGGCTTGCGCAGCTTGGGCCACAGATGGGCCAGCGCGCCGATATGGTCCTCGTGGGCATGGGTGATGAAGATCGCCTCGATCCGCGCGGCGTTTTCCTCGAGCCAGGCGGTATCGGCCATGATCAGATCGACGCCGGGCGTGCTGTCCATATCCGGGAAGGTCACGCCGAGATCGACGACGATCAGCCGTTCCTTGCCCTCGGGGCCATAGCCATAGACATAGGCGTTCATGCCGATTTCACCGGCGCCCCCGAGAGGAAGATAGATCAGTCGGTCGCTCACGCAGCCAGCCCCTTGTTGTAATCGTTGATGAGCCGCAGCCCATGAATGGTCAGGTCGTCCTCGACCGCATCGAAGAGATCAAAGCCCTGATCGAAGAGCGCGGCAAGCCCCCCGGTCGCAATGCATTTCATCGGGCGGTCGCGTTCCATCCGGATTTGCCGCACGATGCCCTCGACGAGACCGATATAGCCCCAATAGACGCCCGATTGAATACAGGCCACCGTATTCGTGCCGATAACCTGTGAAGGATGCGTTACATCGACATGGGGCAGCGCCGCCGCCGCCATATGCAGCGCCTCGAGGCTCAGGTTCACACCGGGCGCGATCACGCCGCCGATATAGGCCCCGTCGGGGGCCACCACGTCGAAGGTGGTGGCGGTGCCGAAATCGACCACGATCAGATCGCCGCCGTGCCGGTCATAGCCCGCCACCGTGTTCACCAGACGGTCGGGCCCGACCGTGGTGCCCAGATCGACGCGCGGTGTGACCGGCAATGCGCAATCGGGCTTGCCCACCACGAGCGGGCGGCAGTCATAGTAGCGATTGCAGAGCACCCGCAGGTTGAACACCACGCGCGGCGCGGTCGAGGAGATGATCGCCTCGGAAATCTTGGCATGGATGCCGGTCAGGTTCATCAGCGTCGAGAGCCAGACGTAATATTCATCCGCCGTGCGCCGGTGGTCGGTGGCAATCCGCCAGGTCGAGAGGAACGCCTTGCCGTCCCAGATCGAGAAGACCGTGTTGGTATTGCCGCAGTCGATGCAGAGAAGCATTCGCCCTCCTCCTCAGAAGAACACATCCGCCGCCGCGATCGCGTGCAGCTCCCGGCCCTCGCGCAGGAGCATCGCGCCCGTGGCGTCGATACCTTCGAAAATTCCCTCGTGCCGGGTCATGCCGGTGCGCGCCACGATCCGCTCGCCCAGACGCGCCGCGCGGGCAAGCCAGGCCTCGCGCAGGGGCGCAAAACCATAGGTGCGGAACTGCGCGGCGTAGCGGTCGAAGGCCATCGCGAGCAGCGGCAGGAATTCGGGCGGCGCGATCGCGATGCCGGTTTCCCCCGCGACCGAGACCGGTTGCAGCGCGCCCTCCTCGACCTCGGCCATCGGCGGGGCCGCAGCGAGATTGACGCCGATGCCAATGGCGAGCGAGCTGACCTGCCCGCCCTGACCGAGGCTCTCGAGCAGGATGCCGGCGACCTTTCCACCGTTCAAGAGCACGTCATTGGGCCATTTGATCGACAGATGCCCGGCCGGGCCGATCACCCGCGTCAGCGCCTCTTCGAGGGCGAGCGCCGCGACGAAGGAATAAAGCGCGAGATCGGCAGGCCCCGCCCCGGGGTGTAAGCTCGCGGGGCGGAAAACGAGCGTTGCCGCGAGGTTTCCCCGCGGCATCAGCCAAGCGCGTCCGCGCCGCCCCCGGCCGCCGGTCTGTTCGGCGGCCTCGATCCAGGCAGGCCCCGCCAGATGCGGGGCCAGTCGGGCCGCTTCGGCCATCGTGCTGTCGACCCGGGCGAGCGCGTGGCGGGCCACGCCCTCGGGCCAGGCCGTGAGGTCAGTGGACAAGCGCCGCCGCCGCCGCCTGCGCGGCCCCTTCGACCCCGAAGAGGTTGAAGGCACCCGCCACCATCACGAAGGCCGCCGCCATCAGGAGCACCCATTGCACCGCCGGCATCCGGCTGTCGATCGGGTCGACCTCGGTGCCGAAATACATGTAGTAGACGATGCGCAGATAGTAGAAGGCGCCGATCACCGAGGCGATCACACCGAGCACCGGGATCCAGATGAACCCGGCCGAGACGGCCGCCTTGAGCACCGCGAACTTGGCGAAGAAGCCGAGCATCGGCGGCACACCGGCGAGCGAGAAGAAGATCACCAGCAGCGCGAGCGCCTTCAGCGGTTCGGCCTTGGAGAACATGTTGAGCGCCGAGATCTCGGTGACCGGCGCGCCGTCGCGCTCCATCGAGAGGATGAAGGCAAAGGCGCCGACGTTCATGGTGACGTAGATCGCCATGTAGATCAGCATCGCGCGCACGCCCTCGTCGGTGCCGGCGGTGAGGCCGAGCAGCGCGAAGCCCATATGCGCGATCGAGGAATAGGCCATCAGGCGCTTGATGTTCTTCTGACCGATACCCGCGATCGAGCCGAGGAACATCGACAGAACCGCGATCAGGCCGATGACCTGCCCCCAGTCGGCGGTGACATGGCCGAAGGCGTCATGCACGAGCCGCGCGATCAGCGCCATCGCGGCCATTTTCGGCGCGGTGGCGAAGAAGGCGGTGACCGGGGTGGGCGAGCCCTCATAGACGTCCGGGGTCCACATGTGGAACGGCACGGCCGAGACCTTGAACGCGAGGCCCGTGATCAGGAAGACCATGCCGAAGAGCACGCCGAGCGGCAGATGGCCTTCGTGGACCACGCTGATGATCCCGGTGAAGGTGGTGGTGCCGGCAAAGCCGTAGGTCAGCGAGGCGCCGTAGAGCAGCAGGCCCGAGGAGAGCGAGCCGAGCACGAAATATTTGAGGCCGGCCTCGGAGGAGCGCGTCGAGTCGCGGCGCAGCGCCGCGACCACGTAGAGCGCAAGCGATTGCAGCTCGAGCCCCATGTAGAGCGACATCAGATCGCCCGCCGAGACCATCATCATCATGCCGATGACGGCCAGCACCACGAGCACCGGATATTCGAACCGCAGAAGGCCCCGGCGCTGCATGTAATCCGCGCTCATCGCGAGCACGGCCGCCGCCGACAGGAGCACCGTCACCTTGGCGAAGCGCGCGAAAGCGTCGTCGATGAACAGGCCGCCGAAGGCCACCTGGGCCTCACCGCCGCGCAGGCCGACCATGGCGCCGATCAGCACCAGCACCGCGACCGTCGCCCAGAGGATCGGCCCCGCGACCTTGTCCTTGCCGGTATAGACGCCGCCCAGGAGCGCCGCCATCGCGAAGAGCGCGAGCAGGAACTCGGGCAGGATCGTGGAGAAATCGGTTGAAGTCATTGTCGTTTCTCCTCAGTGCCCGGCCTCGGCCAGCGTCTCGGCAGGCAGGGCGGCGTGGTAGGTTTCGACCAGATGGGTGACCGAAGGCCCGATGATGTCGGTGACCGCGGCCGGATAGATGCCGAGGAACAGCGTCATCGCGACGAGCGGCGCGAAGATCCATTTCTCGCGCGGGGTCATGTCGGCGATGGTCTTCAGGCTTTCCTTGATCAGCTCGCCGAAGACGACCCGGCGATAGAGCCAGAGCGCATAGGCGGCCGACAGGATCACGCCGAGCGCCGCCACGAAGGCGATGACGGTGTTGACCTGGAAGATGCCCATCAGCGTCAGGAATTCGCCGATGAAGCCCGAGGTGCCCGGCAGGCCGATATTGGCCATGGTGAAGAACATGAAGATCAGCGCATAGGCCGGCATCCGGTTCACGAGGCCGCCATAGGCGTCGATCTCGCGGGTGTGCATCCGGTCGTAGATGACGCCGACGCAGAGGAAGAGCGCGCCCGAGATGAAGCCGTGGCTGAGCATCTGGAAGATCGCGCCGTCGATGCCCTGCTGGTTCGCGGCGAAGATCCCCATCGTCACGTAACCCATGTGGGCGACCGACGAATAGGCGATCAGCTTCTTCATGTCCTGTTGGGCAAGCGCGACGAGCGAGGTGTAGACGATCGCGATCGCCGACATCCACAGAACGAGCGGGGTGAGCACGTCCGAGCCCACCGGGAACATCGGCAGCGAGAAGCGCAGGAAGCCATAGCCCCCCATCTTCAAGAGCACCGCGGCCAGCACGACCGAACCCGCGGTCGGCGCCTGAACGTGGGCGTCGGGCAGCCAGGTATGCACCGGCCACATCGGCATCTTCACCGCAAACGAGGCGAAGAACGCGAGGAACAGCAGCGTCTGCACCCCGCCGATGACGGTGAAGCCCAGCACATGCAGCGTCTCATGCGGGAAGTCGAAGGCCATCAGCTGCGCGATGTCGGTGGTGCCCGCCATCATATACATCGAGACCATCGCCACCAGCATCAGCACCGAGCCGAGGAAGGTGTAGAGGAAGAACTTGAAGGCCGCGTAGATGCGTTCCTTGCCGCCCCAGATCCCGATGATCAGGAACATCGGGATCAGGCCCGCCTCGAAGAACAGGTAGAAGAGCACCAGATCGAGCGCGGTGAAGACGCCGATCATCAGCCCCTCGAGCGCGAGGAAGGCGATCATGTATTCCTTGACGCGCTTCTCGACCGTCCAGGCGGAGGCGATGGTGAGCGGCATCAGGAAGGTGGTGAGCATGATGAAGAGGACCGAGATCCCGTCGACGCCCATCTTGTAGCGCAGCCCCATGATCCATTCGCGATCCTCGACGAACTGGAACCCGGTGTTGGACGGGTCGAATTCAAAGAGCAGGAAAAGAGAGATCAGGAAGGTGACCGAGGTCGCGACCAGCGCCACCCATTTCGCGTTGCGGTCGGCCGCCTCGGTTCCGCCCTTGAGCACGAGCGCAAGGATTGCCGCCGCGACGAGGGGGATGAAAGTGATGATGGAAAGCAGGTTTTCCATTAGTTCGACCCCCCGGTCAGGACGACCCAGAACATGAGCCCCACGATCCCGATGACCATCGCGAAGGCGTAGTGGAAGAGATAGCCGGACTGCACCCGGCCCGCGAGGCGCGTGAGCATCGGCACAATGCCAAGCGCCACACCGTTGATCGCCCCGTCGATGACCTTGCCATCGCCCTTCTTCCAGAAGAAGGCGCCGAGCCATTTGGCCGGACGGATGAAGATGGCGTCATAGAGCTCGTCGAAATACCATTTGTTCAGCAGGAACTGGTAGAGCGCGGGCTGGGCCTTGGCGAGCCGCACGGGCAGCGCCGGATTGACGATGTAGAAGAGATAGCTGAGCGCGAGACCCAGAACCATCGCGACGAAGGGCGAGACCTTGACCCAGACCGGGCTTTCATGCGCGGCGGTCAGAACTTCGTTCGATGCCTCCGACATGTAGATCGCGCCTTGCGGGGCCGCACCGGCCATCGCGCCATGTTCGGCACCATGTTCGGTGGTGGCATGTTCGGTCGCGGCGGCTTCGGTCGCATGTTCGGTGGTCGCGGCTTCGCCATGGCCCTCGGCCGTGGCTTCGACGTGATGCGGCATCCCGAAGAACTCGGTCATCTTCGCATGATCGCCGAAGAAGCTATTGTACCAGACCATCCCCGAGAAGATCGCGCCGAGCGAGAGCACCCCGAGCGGCACCAGCATCACGAGCGGGCTTTCATGGGCGTGCTCATGCGCGTGATGATCGCCCTTCTCCTTGCCGAAGAAGGTCATGAAGATCAGCCGCCACGAGTAGAACGAGGTCATCCCCGCGGCGATCACCAGCATCCAGAAGGCGTAGCCCACACCCGAGCCGAAGGCGCTCTCGATGATCGCGTCTTTCGACAGGAAGCCCGCGAAGCCGATATGGGTGAGCGGAATGCCGACGCCGGTGATGGCGAAGGTGCCGATCATCATGATCCAGAAGGTGAAGGGGATCTTCTTGCGAAGGGCACCGTAGTTGCGCATGTCCTGCTCGTGGTGCATCGCATGGATGACCGAGCCGGCACCAAGGAACAGCATCGCCTTGAAGAAGGCGTGCGTCAGCAGGTGGAACATCGCCGCGCCATAGACGCCGGTGCCCGCGGCCACGAACATGTAGCCGAGCTGCGAACAGGTCGAATAGGCGATGACGCGCTTGATGTCGTTCTGCACCAGACCCACGGTCGCGGCGAAGAAGGCGGTGGTGGCGCCGATATAGATGACGAACATCTTGGCTTCGGGCGCATATTCGAAGACCGGCGACATCCGGCAGACGAGGAAGACGCCCGCGGTCACCATGGTCGCGGCGTGAATGAGCGCCGAGACCGGCGTCGGGCCTTCCATCGCGTCCGGCAGCCAGGTGTGCAGGAAGAGCTGCGCCGATTTGCCCATCGCGCCGATGAACAGCAGGAAGGCGAGCAGGTTCGCGGCGTTCCAGTCGGTCCAGAGGAAATGCAGCTGCGTATCGGCAAGCGAAGGTGCTGCGGCAAAGACCTCGGTCATGTTGATCGAGCCGGTCAGGAAGAAGAGACCGAAGATGCCGAGCGAGAAGCCGAAGTCGCCGACCCGGTTCACCACGAAGGCCTTGATCGCCGCGGCATTCGCCGAGGGTTTCTTGTAGTAGAAGCCGATCAGCAGATAGGAGGCGACACCAACGCCCTCCCAGCCGAAGAACATCTGCACGAGGTTGTCGGCCGTCACCAGCGAGAGCATCGCGAAGGTGAAGAACGAGAGGTAAGCGAAGAACCGCGCCTTGTAATGCTCGTGATGGGTCCAGTTGTCGTCATGCGCCATATAGCCCCACGAATAGAGGTGCACGAGCGCCGAGACGGTGGTGACGACGATCAGCATGATCGCGGTCAGCCGGTCGAGGCGGATGGCCCAGGAGGTGTCGAGCGTGCCCGACTGGATCCAGGTCAGGATCTCGATCTGGCGGGTGACGCCGTCGAAGGTCAGGAAGACGGTCCAGCTCAGGATGCAGGCGAGGAACAGAAGGCCGGTGGTCAGGGCCATCGCGCCTTTCTCGCCGATCAGACGCCAGCCGAAGCCACCGACGATCGCGCCCAGAAGGGGGGCAAAGAGGATGATGGTTTCCATTGGGCCTTATCCCTTCATCACGTTGACGTCTTCGACCTCGATCGAGCCGCGGTTGCGGAAGAACACGACGAGGATCGCGAGGCCGATGGCGGCCTCGGCGGCGGCGACGGTCAGGATCAGCATGGTGAAGATCTGACCGGCGAGATCGCCGAGGAAGCTCGAGAAGGCCACCATGTTGATGTTGCAGGCGAGCAGGATAAGCTCGATCGACATCATGATGACGATGACGTTCTTGCGGTTCACGAAGATCCCGAAGATCCCGATGACGAAGAGCGCCGCCGCCACGCCAAGATAATGTTCCAGTCCGATCATCTGATGTCCCTCCGGGGTTCCGCCCGTTCGTTCTTGCCAGCCAGGATCATGCTCAGAGCCCCTGCCCCGGCTTCACATCCACCATTTCCAGCGTCTTGGCCGGGTCGCGATGCATCTGCGAGATCACGCTCTGGCGTTTGACGTCCTTGCGGTGGCGCAGCGTCAGAAGGATCGCGCCCACCATCGCGACCAGCAGGATCAGCCCCGAGGTCTGGAACAGGTAGAGATATTTGTCATACATCACGAGGCCGATGGCCTCGGCATTGGTCACGCCCTCGGCGAGCGGCACCGCGCGCAGCTCGGTCGCGCCCTCGGCGGCCTGCCAGGCGGCAAAGCCCGCGGCGAGTTGCATGATCATCACCACGCCGACCAGAAGCCCGAGCGGCATGTAGCGCGCGAGTTCCCCCTTGAGGGCTGCGAAGTCGACGTCGAGCATCATGACGACGAAGAGGAAGAGCACCGCGACCGCGCCGACATAGACGATGATCAGCAGCATCGCGACGAATTCGGCGCCCAGCAGCACGAAGAGCCCGGCCGCCGAGAGGAAGGTCAGGATCAGCCAGAGCACCGAGTGGACCGGGTTCTTCGACACGACCACCATGAAGCCCGCGACCACCGCCACGATGGCGAAGAGGTAAAAGGCCAACGCAAACACCGTCATGTGTTATCCCCCGAATTTTCGTCGAAGACCGAGCGCGCGATTTCCAGCGCGCGGGTCATGGCGGGCACGCCGCCGAACATGCTCATCTGGAAGATCACTTCGGCGATCTCCCGTTGTGTGGCCCCGGCCGCAAGCGCGTGGCGGATCGTCAGGCGCAGTTGCGCATCGGCCTGCGCGCCGAGCACCGTCAGCGCCGCGATCGTCACCAGAAGCCGCGTTCGGGCGTCGAGCCCCTCGCGGTTGAAGGTCTTGCCGAACCACATTTCCATCATGTCCTTGGACATGGTGGGGAACAGCTTCTCAAACGCCTGCGGGTTGAAACTCTCGAGCGCGGGATTGAACAGGCGGGCCATCTCGGCCCCCTGCTCCATCATCGCGGTGAAGAGTTTCTGGAATTCCTCGTTCATCTGTAGGGTGCATCCAGTTCGAGGTTGCGGGCGATCTCGGCCTCCCAGCGGGCGCCGTTCTCAAGGAGTTTTTCCTTGTCATAGAACAGTTCCTCGCGGGTTTCGGTCGCGAATTCGAAGTTCGGCCCTTCGATGATGGCATCGACCGGGCAGGCCTCCTGACAGAAACCGCAGTAGATGCATTTCGTCATGTCGATGTCGTAGCGCGTGGTGCGGCGCGAGCCGTCCTCGCGCGGTTCGGCGTCGATCGTGATCGCCTGCGCGGGACAGATCGCCTCGCAGAGCTTGCAGGCAATGCAGCGCTCCTCGCCCGAAGGATAGCGGCGCAGCGCGTGCTCGCCGCGGAAGCGGGGGCTGAGCGGCCCCTTCTCGTGCGGATAGTTGAGCGTGGGTTTCGGCGCGACGAAGTATTTCATGCCGAGCGCAAAGCCCTTCACGAAGTCCCACAGGACGAAATATTTCGCGGCACGTGCGTAATCGAAAGCCATGGATCAGCCCCCCATCGTCCAGCGGGCCCAGAAGGCACCGAGAATTTCGAATTTCGCCAGGAACGAGACGAGCACCACCCAGGCGAGTGAGAGCGGCAGGAACACTTTCCAGCCGATCCGCATGAGCTGGTCATAGCGGTAGCGCGGCACGATCGCCTTCACCATGGCGAACATGAAGAACCAGAACACCATCTTGCCGAACATCCACAGCGCCCCGTCGGGAATGCCGGGAATGGGCGAGAGCCAGCCGCCGAAGAACAGCACCGAGATCAGCGCGCACATCAGCCAGACGGCGATATATTCGCCCGCCATGAACAGCAGATAGGGCGTCGAGGAATATTCCACCATGAAGCCCGCGACGAGTTCGGATTCGGCCTCCGGCAGGTCGAAGGGCGGGCGGTTCGTCTCGGCCAGCGCCGAGATGAAGAACAGCACCACCATCGGCAGATGCGGCAGCCAGTACCAGTTCAGCAGGCCGAAGCTGCCCCGCTGAGCCTCGACGATCGCGCTCAGGTTCATCGAGCCGGTCGAGATGATCACCCCGATGATGATCAGCCCGAGCGAGACCTCGTAGGAGATCATCTGCGCGGCCGAACGCAGCGAGCCGAGGAAGGGATATTTCGAGTTCGAGGCCCAGCCGCCCATGATCACGCCGTAAACCTCGAGCGACGAGGCGGCGAAGACGAAGAGGACTGCGACGTTGATATCGGCCAGCACCCAGCCCTCGGCGAAGGGGATCACCGAGAAGGCCCAGAGCGCGAGCACGAAGCTGAGCACCGGGGCGAGGAAATAGACGAACTTGTCGGCGCCCGCCGGCACGACGATTTCCTTGAACACGTATTTCAGCGCGTCCGAGAAGGTCTGCAGCAGGCCCCAGGGACCGACGACGTTCGGGCCGCGGCGCATCTGCACCGCCGCCCAGATCTTGCGGTCGCCATAGACGAGCCAGATCATCGAGATCATCACGAAGGCGATGACCGCCAGCCCCTGCAGAACGATCAGGAGCGCGGTGCCCAGTGGTGTTGCCAGAAACTCAGCCATTTTGTCCCTCAGACCGCCTTTTCTTCAAACCGTCGGAATGCCGCGTTCACGGCAGTCGGCGAGCGTCACTTCCGCGTCGATCGTCAACAGCCCCTGCGGCAGCGCGGGCGAGATCAGATAAACGGAATCCGCCCGCCAGACGCCCGCCTCGTTGGTTACATTGGTGCGGATATGGCGCGCAAAGCCATAGCCGCGGATCATCGTGTATTGCGCCGCGGCGCAGGTGGCATAGGCCCCCGCCCGCTCGGCATCGGCATTGGGCCCGCCAAGGGCCACGCGGAAATCGACAAGCTCGTCGTCGAGCTTGCGTGTCTCGATGCCCTTGTAATCGAGCTTCGTGACATCCGTGCGTGCCCCCTGCGCCTCGGCGCAGCCCGCCAGACCGGCCATCGCGCCGATGAGCGCGCCGGTCTGGATCAGGTTGAGGGGGGCGAGACGGGTCATGCTTGCCTTACTCCGCCGCCATCGGCGCCGCTTCCGCGCGCGCCTTCGCCATCGCCGAGAGCTCGGCCATGATCACCGAGGCCCGCGCGATCGGGTTCGTCAGATAGAAGTCGCGGATCGCGAGGCGGAAGCTCGCCCGGCCCATGTCGCGCGGGGCGACCGGGGTCCAGCCGTTGTCGACGACCTGATCGACCTGCGCCAGATGCGGCACGGCCGTGACCATCGCGCGGCGCAGTGCCGCGAGGCTGTCCCAGGGCAGCGTCGCACCCAGTTCCCCCGAAAGCGCGCGCAGAACGGCCCAGTTTTCCTTGGCTTCGCCGGGCGGGAAGGCCGCGCGGAAGGCAAGCTGCGGACGGCCCTCGGTGTTCACGAAGAGACCGTTTTCTTCCGTGTAGGCCGCCGCGGGCAGGATCACGTCGGCACGGCTCGCGCCGCGGTCGCCATGGCTGCCCATGTAGATGACAAACGGACCCGGGGCGATATCGACCTCGTCGGCGCCCATGTTAAAGACGCATTGCACGCCCTCGACCGCGGCGTTGAGCCCGCCCTCGGTCACCGCGCCCACATCCATCGCACCGACGCGGCCGGCAGCGGTGTGCAGGATCAGCATCTTGCCGCCCATCTTCTCGGTCAGGGCCTGGGCGTGGGCGATCACCGCCTCGCCATCGGCCTCGGTCACCGCGCCCTGCCCCACGATCACCAGCGCGCCCTCGACCGGGGCGGCATTGGCGACGAGATCGGCCAGAGCGGCGCGATCCTCGCCGAGCAGGTCGTAGTCATAGGTCAGATCCGACGCCGGCCCGATGAGCGAGACGCGCGCGCCATTGACCCAGGCCTTGCGGATGCGCGCGTTCAGCACCGGCGCCTCAACGCGCGGGTTGGTGCCGATCAGCACGATCTGTTTCGCGTCGTCGATGTCCGAAATCGCCGCCGAGCCGACATAGGCCGAGCGGTTGCCGACCGGCAGGCGCGCGCCATCGGTGCGGCATTCGACCGAACCGCCCATCCCCTCGATCAGGGTCTTCAGGCTGAAGGCCGCTTCGGTCGAGGCGAGATCGCCGACGAGGCCGAGCACCTTCTTGCCCTTCATCCCCCAGGCCGCGGCATGGAGCGCCTCGGGCCAGGTGGCCGGGCGCAGCTTGCCGTTCTCGCGGACGTAAGGCTTGTCGAGGCGCTGGCGGCGCAGACCGTCCCAGATGAACCGGGTCTTGTCGCTGATCCATTCCTCGTTCACGCCGTCATGGTTGCGCGGCACGATGCGTTTAACCTCGCGGCCCTTGGTGTCGACGCGGATGTTGCTGCCCAGAGCGTCCATCACGTCGATGGTCTCGGTCTTCGAGAGCTCCCACGGACGGGCGGTGAAGGCATAGGGTTTCGAGGTCAGCGCACCGACCGGGCAGAGGTCGATGATGTTGCCCTGCAGGTTGCTGTCCAAAGTCATGTTCAGATAGCTGGTGATCTCGCTGTCCTCGCCGCGGCCGGTCTGACCCATCTGGGTGATCCCGGCGACCTCGGAGGTGAAGCGCACGCAGCGGGTGCAGCTGATGCAACGGGTCATGCAGGTCGAGACCAGCGGCCCGAGGTTCAGGTCTTCCGAGGCGCGCTTCGGCTCGCGGTAGCGCGAAAAATCGACGCCGTAAGCCATCGCCTGATCCTGCAGGTCGCATTCACCGCCCTGGTCGCAGATCGGGCAGTCCAGCGGGTGGTTGATCAGCAGGAATTCCATGACCCCTTCGCGGGCCTTCTTGACCATCGGCGAGTTGGTCTTGATCACCGAGGGCTGGCCTTCGGGGCCCGGACGCAGGTCCTTGATCTGCATCGCGCAGGAGGCGGCGGGCTTCGGCGGGCCGCCCACGACCTCGACCAGACACATCCGGCAGTTGCCCGCGATCGACAGACGCTCGTGATAGCAGAAGCGCGGCACTTCGATCCCGGCCTGTTCGCAGGCCTGGATGATCGTCAGGTTGGGGTCGACCTCGACCTCGTGGCCGTCGATGATGATCTTGCGCAGGTCAGCCATGCGTCACTTCCTCTCGGGCATGGGGGATCCCCACGCGGTTCATCTCAAAGCGGGGGCTCATGCGCAGCCCCCCGGGAAGTGCCAGGCACCGTCCCTGAAATTGTCCTCGGTCCCCGAGGCGACACCCGCCGCCCCGCAGAACGCGTTCGCCGCGCGCTTGGCCTCGGCGCCCTCGGCATAGCCGAAGGGCTGGCCCGCACGGCTCACCGCGATCCCCATCCCTTCCGACGCCACCGCATAGCCCGCGGGGGCGACCCGCGGCGCCTGCGGCGCGGGCATCGCACAGGCCGCGAGGGCCAGCGTGCCGATGGAAAGGGGAAGCGTCGGGTTCATGATCACTCCGCCGCCATCGCGCCCATGCGGCCGGTCTTGCGGGCCTTGATGCGATCCTCGATCTCTTCGCGGTAGTGGCGGATGAGACCCTGGATCGGCCAGGCCGCCGCATCGCCGAGCGCACAGATCGTGTGGCCTTCGACTTGCTTCGTGACGTTGAAGAGCATGTCGATTTCCTCGACCTCGGCCTCGCCGGTGACCAGACGATCCATCACGCGCATCATCCAGCCGGTGCCCTCACGGCAGGGCGTGCACTGGCCGCAGCTCTCGTGCTTGAAGAATTTCGAAAGCCGCCAGATCGCCTTGATGATGTCGGTCTGCTGATCCATCACGATCATGCAGGCGGTGCCGAAGGACGACTTCAGCTCGCGCATCCCGTCATAGTCCATGATCGCATCTTCGCAGAGCTCGGCGGGCAGCACCGGGCAGGACGCGCCGCCGGGGATCACCGCCTTGAGGTTCTTCCAGCCGCCGCGCACGCCGCCGCCGTGTTTCTCGATGAGTTCCTTCATCGAGATCGACATCGATTCCTCGATGACGCAGGGGGTGTTCACATGGCCCGACATCGCGAAGAGCTTCACGCCCGCGTTGTTCGGACGGCCGAAGCCCGCAAACCACGCGGCGCCCCGGCGCAGGATCGTCGGCACGACAGCGATGGATTCGACGTTGTTCACCGTGGTCGGGCAGCCATAGAGGCCCGAACCGGCCGGGAACGGCGGTTTCATCCGCGGCATCCCCTTCTTGCCCTCGAGGCTTTCCAGAAGCGCGGTTTCCTCGCCGCAGATATAGGCGCCGGCGCCGTGGCTGAGGTAGACGTCGAAGTCATAGCCCGATTTGCAGGCATTGAGACCGATCAGACCCGCGTCATAGCATTCGTCGATCGCCGACTGCAGCGCCTCTTTCTCGCGGACATATTCGCCGCGGATATAGATATAGGCCGCACGCGCGCCCATCGCGAAACCGGCGATCAGCGCCCCTTCGACCAGCGTATGCGGATCGTGGCGCATGATCTCGCGGTCCTTGCAGGTCGCGGGCTCGGATTCGTCGGCGTTGATCACCAGATAGGCCGGGCGGCCATCGGTCTGTTTCGGCATGAACGACCATTTCAGGCCGGTCGGGAAGCCCGCACCGCCGCGGCCGCGCAGCCCCGAGGCCTTCATCTGTTCGACGATCCAGTCGCGCCCGTTGGAGAGGATGCCGGCGGTGCCGTCCCAGTGGCCGCGCAGCATCGCGCCTTTCAGGGAGCGGTCGTGCATCCCGTAAAGGTTGGTAAAGATCCGGTCCTGATCTTTCAGCATGTCACTTCCCTCAACTGGCCGGCGGACCGGCTATCTCGCGGCACCCCAGGGGGTGCGAATTCACCTCAACGATCCCGGGCAAGCCCTAGTAATCGTTGGTCTTTGCGCGGATGAGGAAAGCGTCGAGCCCCTCCTCCACGATGATTTTCGCCTGCGCGACCCATTTGTCGCGCGAACACCGCCCCTTGAAGCGCGGCACGTTTTCGTCGGCATAGGCGACCTCGGCCGCCCCCCATTTCGCGATCTGGTCGAAATGGTAAATGCCCCAGTCGTTCAGCTTTTCCTCGAGCTTCGGGCCGATCCCCTCGATCAGCTTGAGGTCGTCCGCGCCGCCCTTGCGCGGCGCCTTGAGGCCCGCGGGCTTGCCGTCAGGGGCGGTCTTGGCGGCCTTTTTCGCCTTCGGAGCCTTCGCCGGGGCCTCAGTCTTGGCGGCCTCAGTCTTTGCCTTGCGCGCCTTGGCCGGTTTCGCCGGGGCCGCTTCGGGCGCTGCGACCGGCGCTGACACGGCGACCGGCTCGGCCATCAGCGCCGCGGCGGGGGCCGCGGGTTCCGGGGCCGGTTCGGCCTTCGGTTCGGGTGCCGGAACCGGGGTCGGGGCCGGAGCCGGAGCGGCCGCAACCGGCGCCTCGGACAGGACCGGCATCACCGGTTGCGCGGCTTTCGGCGGCTCGAGCGCGATCTGCGAGCCGTCGCAGAAGGCCCAGACGAGGAAGGCGCCGAACAAAAGGAAGGTGATCACCCCGAGGAACACCGCGCCCAAAAGACCGATATGCCCGACCGTGAGGCCGAACAGCGCCACGACGAGGCCCGCCGCAGCGCCCACCGCCCAGCCCTTTTTCCGGCATCCCTGATCGAAATCGCTCATCTTCGGTCGGTCCCTCGGCGGTCCCCCGCCCCTTTCTCAGTAGTCGTTCGTCTTGGCGCGTTCGAGGAAGCGCTCGAGCCCCTCGGTCACGATGATCCTGGCCTGCGCCACCCATTTGTCGCGCGTGCAGCGGCCCTTGAAGCGCGGCACGTTCTGATCGGCATAGGCGATCTCTTCCGGGCCCCAGGCGGCGATCTGGTCGAAATGGAAGATGCCCCATTCGTTCAGACGCTCTTCCAGAACCGGGCCCACGCCCTCGATCAGCTTGAGATCGTCGGCCTTGCCATCGCGCGGCGCGGCGATGCCCACGGGCTGCACGCCCGGGCCCTCGGCCGCCGGAATATCGGCGACTGCGGCCACCGGAGCGGCGGCCACGGGAGCGGCGACAGGTGCCGGAGCGGCGGCAGGCGCGGCAACCGGGGCCGCGGCCTTGGCGGCGGCGGCCTGCTGCACAGCCGACATCGGGCGCGTCCCCATGATGCCGATCGGCGGGAACTGGCCCGAGCTCTGCCACGGGGCGGCGAGCGGCACTTCGGTGCCGTCGATGCGCTTGATGCTGTCGCCGATGGTGACGGCGCGCGCGACCGAGGCGTTATAGCCCTCCTTGTCGCCCGCGCTCGCGGTGAGCGAGGTCAGACCCGAGGCGGGCTCCGAGCTGAAGCGCCCGATCTGCGAGCCGGCCTTGGGGTTGCCGCCGGCGGCCATGCCGTCGATCAGCGCGGCGAGGCTCTCTTCGGTCAGGTCTTCGTAGTAATCCTTGCCGATCTGCGCCATCGGCGCATTGGCGCAGGCGCCGAGGCATTCGACCTCTTCCCACGAGAACTTGCCATCGGCCGAAAGCTCATGCGCATGGGGCGCGATCTTCGACTTGCAGACCTTCATCAGATCCTCGGCGCCGCAGATCATGCACGAGGTCGTGCCGCAGATCTGGATATGGGCGACCGAGCCGGTCGGTTGCAGCTGGAACATGAAGTAGAAGGTCGCGACCTCGAGCGCCCGGATATAGGGCATCCCGAGCATGTCGGCGACATATTCGATCGCCGCTTTCGACAGCCACCCTTCCTGTTCCTGCGCGCGGAACAGGAGCGGAATGATCGCCGAAGCCTGACGCCCGACCGGGAATTTGGTCATCTGCGCCTGAGCCCAGGCGAGGTTCGCGGGGGTGAATTCGAAAGCCGCGGGCTGTTCGTGATGAAGACGGCGGAGCATTAGCGGTCGACCTCCCCGAACACGATATCCATCGTGCCGATGATTGCAGAGACATCGGCGAGCATGTGGCCCCTGGACACTTCATCCATCGATTGCAGATGCAGATAGCCCGGGGCGCGGATCTTCGCGCGATAGGGTTTGTTGGTGCCGTCCGAGACGAGATAGACGCCGAACTCGCCCTTGGGCGCCTCGACGGCGGCATAGACCTCGCCGGCGGGAACCTTGAAGCCCTCGGTATAGAGCTTGAAGTGATGGATCAGCGCTTCCATCGAGCGTTTCATCTCGCCGCGTTTGGGGGGCGTCATCTTGCCCCGCGCCAGCACGTCGCCCTGATTTTCCGGCATCCGCAGCTTCTCGATCGCCTGCAGCACGATCTTGGTCGACTCGCGCATCTCGGCCATGCGGCACAGATAGCGGTCATAGCAATCGCCATGCTTGCCGACCGGGATCTGGAACTCGAATTCGTCGTAGCATTCATAGGGCTGCGCGCGGCGCAGGTCCCAGGCGAGGCCCGAGCCCCGCACCATCACGCCCGAATAGCCCCATTTCAGGATCTCGTCCTCGGTGATGATGCAGATATCGGCGTTGCGCATCTTGAAGATGCGGTTTTCCGTCAGCAGCCCCTCGATATCGTCGAGCACCGCCGGGAAGGCCTTGGCCCACTCCTCGATATCGTCGATCAGCGCGGGCGGCAGGTCCTGATGCACGCCGCCGGGGCGGAAATAGTTCGCGTGCAGGCGGGCGCCACAGGCGCGCTCGTAGAAGACCATGATCTTCTCGCGCTCCTCGAAGCCCCAGAGCGGCGGGGTGAGCGCGCCGACGTCCATCGCCTGCGTGGTAACGTTCAGCAAGTGGTTGGTGATGCGCCCGAGCTCCGAATAGAGCACCCGGATCAGCGAGGCGCGGCGCGGCACCTCGGTGCCGGTCAGCCGTTCGATCGCGAGGCACCAGGCATGTTCCTGGTTCATCGGCGCCACATAGTCGAGGCGGTCGAAATAGGGCAGGTTCTGCAGATAGGTGCGGCTTTCCATCAGCTTCTCGGTGCCGCGATGCAGCAGCCCGATATGCGGGTCCGCGCGCTCGACGATCTCGCCGTCGAGTTCCAGCACCATCCGCAGCACGCCGTGCGCCGCCGGGTGCTGCGGCCCGAAGTTGATGTTGAAGTTGCGGATGCGCTGTTCGCCCGTCTGGGCGTCCTTCGAGCCGTCGTCGTAGATGTGTTGCCGGATTTCGCCGTCCATGTCTCAGACCTCTTTCGTGGCAGGCACCGGGGCCCGGGGGCCCCGACGCGGCTCAGCCCTGCTTCTCGTCGCCGGGAAGGATGTAATGCGCGCCCTCCCAGGGGGAGAGGAAATCGAATTGCCGGTATTCCTGCGTGAGCTTGACCGGCTCGTAGACGACGCGCTTTTGCACTTCGTCGTAACGCAGCTCTACATAGCCCGTCGTCGGAAAATCCTTGCGCAGCGGATGGCCGCGGAAACCATAGTCCGTCAGCAGACGGCGCAGGTCCGGGTGCCCCGAGAACAGGATCCCGAACATGTCGAAGACCTCGCGCTCGAACCAGTTCGCCGAGGGGTGGACCTCGACGATCGAGGGGCACATCTCGTCTTCGCGCAAAGCCGCCTTGATGCGGATCCGCTGATTGCGGCGCATCGACAGGAAATGCCAGACCACATCGAAGCGCGCCGGGCGCTGCGGGTAATCGACGGCGGTGATGTCGACGAGCGAGCTGAAGCGGCAATTCGCGTCATCGCGCAGGAATTCCACGAAATCGACGATCGAGCCCGGGGTGACGGTCACGTTCAGCTCGCCGAAGGCGATCTCGGTCGAGACGACATCGGCCGGGCGCTTGAGTTCGATATGGGCGGCGAGTTCTTTCAGCGTTTCGATCATGGCAGCCCCTCCTCAGCGCACCAGCGTGCCGGTGCGGCGGATCTTCCGCTGCAACTGCAGGATGCCATACATCAGCGCCTCGGCCGAGGGCGGGCAGCCCGGCACGTAGATGTCGACCGGAACGATCCGGTCACAGCCGCGCACCACCGAATAGCTGTAGTGGTAATAACCGCCGCCATTCGCGCAGGAGCCCATCGAGATCACGTAGCGCGGCTCGGGCATCTGGTCATAGACCTTGCGCAGCGCCGGGGCCATCTTGTTGGTCAGCGTGCCCGCGACGATCATCACGTCCGACTGACGGGGCGAGGCGCGCGGGGCGAAACCGTAGCGCTCGACGTCGTAGCGCGGCATCGCGGTATGCATCATCTCGACCGCGCAGCAGGCGAGACCGAAGGTCATCCAGTGCAGCGAGCCGATCCGGGCCCAGTTGATCAGGTCCTCGGTCGTGGTCAGCAGGAAACCCTTGTCCTGCAGATCGCGGTTGAGCGCCTGAGCGGCCGCGTTCATGTCGGCCCCGGCGGTATTGGCCCCGGTCATCACGCCCATTCCAGCGCCCCTTTCTTCCATTCATAGGCAAAGCCCACGGTCAGCACCGCGAGGAACACCATCATCGACCAGAAGGCGACCATCGAGATCGACCCGAAGGCCACTGCCCAGGGGAACAGGAAGGCGACTTCGAGATCGAAGATGATGAACAGGATCGAGACGAGGTAGAAACGCACGTCGAATTTCATCCGTGCGTCATCGAAGGCATTGAAACCGCATTCATAGGCGGAGACCTTCTCGGGGTCGGGGTTACGAACCGCAAGGACGGCGGCGGCAAGCATCAGGACAAGCCCGAGCACAGTGGCCATCGCCAGGAAGATGAGGATCGGAAGGTATTCACGCAGCATATCGTGCACTGGTTGGCTCCCTCGTGACGCGACCAGTTGTCGCGCAGGTTCCGGCTGTGCGAGCAATAGCCCCGCGCCTTGGCCGGGTCAACCGAGGGCAAACCCGAAAGCGACTGAAAAGTTACATTTGTATACCGCCGCACACCGAAGCGGCATCTGCGGAGCGTGCGGCAGGCTGGCCCGGGGCGCCTTTGCAGGCTTGGCACAAAGCCTCAGATTTCCCGAAGAAATCCCGCAGGCCCCGCGAATCTCCGGGGGCCCGCAGGCTTGCGCGAGGGTCAGATCCAGCCCGGTTTGCGCTTCTCGAAGAAGGCGCTGATTCCCTCGGCCGCCTCGGGGCTTTCCCAGCGCGCGACCAGCGCCGCGATCGTGCCTTCGATCACCTCGGCATCGAGCCGCGGCCCGAGGCTGCGCACCAGCGCCTTGGCATCGGCCACCGCGCCGGGTGCGCAGGCCAGATAGGGCGCGACCTCGGCCTCGATGGCGGCGTCGAGCTCTTCGGGCTGCACGGTCTTCGCCAGCAGATCGAGCGCCACCGCCTCCTCGGCGCCGAAGAGCCGCGAGGACATGAAGACGCGCCGCGCTTTGGCCGCGCCCATCCGCGCGATCACGTAAGGCGAGATCGTCGCGGGCGTCAGACCCAGTTTCGTCTCGGTCAGGCCAAAGCGCGCCGTGGGCACGCCGATCGCCACGTCACAGACCGACATCATGCCGATGCCCCCGCCGAAGGCATTGCCCTGCACCCGGCCGATCACCGGCTTCGGGCAGGCATCCAGCGCGCCGAGCATATGCGCGAGCTTGCGCGCAGAGGCGGCGCGCTCCTCGGGGCTTGCCGCGATATTGGCCTGCATCCATTTCAGATCGCCGCCCGCGCAGAAGCTCGCGCCCTCGGCCGCCAGCACCACGACCCGAACCGCCCTGTCGGCGCCCAGATCGGTAATCGCCGTGGTCAGCTCGTCCATCATCTGCGCAGAAAGCGCATTGTGCTTCTCCGCGCGCGCGAGCCACAGATGCGCCACGCCGCGCGTATCGGTCTCGATCCGGATCGTCTCAAACATCGCCATCCCCTCCCTGCGGCCCCTTCATCGCGCGGGCCAGCGCCGCGGCCTCCTCCAGCAGGGCCGTGTCGAGCCCCGTCTCGTATCCCAGCGCCGCAAGCCGCGCCGCGACCAGTTCCGTCGCCACATTGCCCTTGGCGCCCGGCGCATAGGGGCACCCGCCCAGGCCCCCCACCGCGGCATCGAAGACCCGCAGCCCCAGCGCGAGGCTCGCCTCGATATTGTCGAGCGCCCGACCGGCCGTGTCATGATAATGCCCGGCCAGCCGCGCCGCCGGCATCTCGTTCAGCACGGCGCCGAGCATGGCCGAAATCGTCTCTGGCCGCCCCTGCCCGATCGTGTCGCCCAAGGAGACCTCATAGCAGCCCATATCCCGCAGCGCCGCGACCACGCGGGCCACGTTTTCGGGTGGCGTCGGCCCGTCATAGGGGCAGTCGGTGACAACGCTGACATAGCCGCGCACCGGCATATTATCGACCTTGGCGGCCTCGATCACCGGCTGAAACCGCTCCAGACTTTCAGAAATCGAACAATTGAGGTTGGCGCGCGAGAAACCTTCGCTCGCCGAGGCAAAGATCGCCACCTCATCGGCACGGGCCGCGCGCGCGCCCTCGTAACCCTTCAGGTTCGGGGTCAGCGCGGCATAGCGCACGCCCGGGGCACGGGTGATACCGGCCAGAACCTGCGCCGAATCCGCCATTTGCGGCACCCATTTCGGGCTGACGAAAGAGGCCACCTCGATCCGCCGGAACCCCGCCCGCGACAGCAGATCGACCAGCGCGATCTTCTCGGCGGTCGGGATCATCCGCTTCTCGTTCTGCAGCCCGTCGCGCGGGGCCATCTCGAAGAGCTCGACGCTCTCAGGCTTGGGGGAGTTCATAGAAATCCTCCGTATAGATCGTGGTTGCGCCGCCGCGCGCCACCGCACGCTGATAGGCCGGGCGCGCCGTCACCCGCGCGGCATAGGCGGCGAGCGCCGGGAAGCGTTCGGCGCGCACGAAACGGAATATCGCCTCGACGTTGAAGCCGAGCATGCAATCGGCGCCGGAAAAATCGCCGAGCAGCCAGTCGCGCCCGCGCAGATGCCCCTCGAGCGCGCGCATCGTGACCTCGAGCCGCTTGGTGTCGAGCTTGGTCATCACCGCCGAACGCGCCTCGGCAGGGCGCAAGAAGATATGATGAAAGTTGAGGTTTTGCACGATGTTGGCCTGCGTTTCGGCAAAACTCACCCATTCGAGGAAATCGGCGCGCTCGGGCGTGCCCGGCGCCGGGGCAAGGCGGCCCGCGCGCTCGGTCAGATATTGCACGATGGCGCCGGATTCGAAGATCGCGCGCCCGTCGATCTCAAGCGCCGGGATCCGCCCGGCGGGCGAGAGGGCCAGAAATTCCGGGCTGCGCAGGCTGCCGTCCGTCATCGACCACAGACGCAGCTCGACCTCCTGCCCGAGCTCTTCGAGCAGCCACAGCACCCGAAAGCTGCGCGAGCCGGGGACGTGGTGCAGGATCATGCCGCGGCCTCGCTTTCCTCCGCCAGACGGATCAGCGCGGCCCCCGCCTCGACCTGATCACCGGGGGCCGCCAGCACCTCGGCCACGGTGCCCGCGCGTTCGGCCAGCAGCGTGTGCTCCATCTTCATCGCCTCGAGCACGGCGAGGGGCGCGCCCTCGGCCACCTCCTCGCCCGCGGCAACGAAGACCGCCTTCACGAGGCCCGGCATCGGCGCAAGCGTGAGGCCCGAACCGCTGCCCCGGGAGGCACGCGCCAGCGGGTCGATGCGGGCGAAACGATAGGCGCGGCGCAGGAAGACGGTGATGTCCTCGGCCCCGATGTGGAAGGCGGCCCCGGTCTTCACCCCGTCGACCCACCAGCCATCGGGATGCAATGCGCAATCGAAATCCCCCTCTTCCAGCATGACCGTGATCCGCCCCGGGCCGGTGACGGCGATCCGGGCGGGCGGGTCGAAGGGCACCTGCCGTGCAAGCGGCGCCCAGAGGGTGAAACCAGAGGCTGTTCCGTCCTGCAGCCCTGCGGCCGCGATCACGGCCAGCGCGCGGGCCGCGGGCGGCGGTGCCTCTTCGGCCACGAGCGCATCGAGATCGCGCGCGATGAGCCCGGTGTCGACATCGCCCGCGGCAAAGCCCTTGTGCCGCGCAAGCGCCGCGAGGAAGCCGATATTGGTCGTGGTGCCCGCCACCTGCGTCTCGTCGAGCGCACGGGCGAGCGCATTCAGCGCCGCCGCGCGGGTCGGGCCATGGGTGACCACCTTGGCGATCATCGGATCGTACCACGGGCTGATCGCATCGCCCGGGCGCACCCCGGTCTCGATCCGCGCGCCGGGGCCGAAGCGCAGATGCGCAAGCCGCCCCGTCGCCGGCAGGAAGCCCGCGGGCACGTCCTCGGCGTAGAGCCGCGCCTCAAAGGCATGTCCGGTGATGCGAAGATCCTCCTGCCGCGCGGGCAAGGCCTCGCCCGAAGCGACGCGCAACTGCCATTCGACGAGGTCCACGCCGGTGATCGCCTCGGTCACCGGATGCTCGACCTGCAACCGGGTGTTCATTTCCATGAACCAGAAGCGATCCGCGCGCAGCCCCTCGGAGGCATCGACGATGAATTCGATCGTGCCCGCGCCGGAGTAACCGATCGCCTCGGCGGCGCGCACGGCCGCCTGCCCCATGGCGGCGCGCATTTCTTCGGTCATGCCGGGCGCCGGGGCCTCTTCGATCACCTTCTGGTGGCGGCGTTGCAGCGAGCAATCGCGCTCGAAGAGATGCACGGCGGTCTTGCCGTCACCAAAGACCTGCACCTCGATATGGCGCGGTTTTTCGACGTATTTCTCGATCAGCACGGCGGGGTTGCCGAAGGCGGTCGTGGCCTCGCCCTGCGCGCTGGCCAGCGCGGCCGCGAAATCCGCCGGCCGATCGACGCGGCGCATCCCCTTGCCGCCACCGCCCGCCACCGCCTTGATCAGCACCGGATAGCCCACGGCATCCGCCGCGCCCGAAAGATGCTCGGGGTCCTGGTTCTCGCCATGATAGCCGGGCACGACCGGCACCCCGGCCTTGGTCATCAGCGCCTTCGCGGCATCCTTGAGGCCCATCGCCCGGATCGCATCGCCCGAGGGCCCGATGAAGGTGAGGCCCGCGGCCTGAACCGCATCCACGAATTCAGGGTTTTCCGAGAGGAACCCGTAACCCGGATGGATCGCCTGCGCCCCGGTCGCCAGCGCCGCCGCGATGATCGCCTCGCCGCGCAGGTAGCTGTCCTTGGGGGCCGGGCTACCGATATGCACCGCCTCATCGGCCATGGCGACATGGCGCGCGGCGCGGTCGGCGTCTGAATAAACCGCGACCGTGGCCACGCCGAGGCGGCGCGCCGTGTCGATCACGCGGCAGGCAATCTCGCCGCGGTTGGCGATCAGGATCTTCTGGAACATCGCTCACTCCCTTTGACTGCGGCGGGGGCGCTGCCCCCGTGCCCCCGGAGTATTTTGACCAAGAAAAAACAGAGTTTTCCTGGCGCAAATACTCCCGCCGGAGGCATTGAAAGTTACATCCGGAACACGCCGAAACGGGTCGGCTCGATGGGCGCGCAGAGGCTCGCCGAGAGCGAAAGCGCGAGGATGTCGCGGGTCTTGCGCGGATCGGCGATGCCGTCGTCCCAGAGCCGCGCCGAGGCGTAGAGCGGGTGGCTCTGGCGCTCGAACATCTCGATCGTCGGGCGCTTGAACTCGGCCTCTTCTTCCGCCGACCAGGTGCCGCCCTTGCGCTCGATCCCGTCGCGTTTGACGGTGGCAAGCACGCCCGCCGCCTGTTCGCCACCCATGACGGAGATCCGCGAATTGGGCCAGGACCAGAGGAACCGGGGCGAATAGGCCCGGCCCGCCATGCCGTAATTGCCCGCCCCGAACGAGCCGCCGACGAGCATGGTGATCTTGGGCACCGAGGTCGTCGCGACCGCGGTCACCATCTTGGCGCCGTGGCGCGCGATGCCCTCGTTTTCATATTTCCGGCCGACCATGAAGCCCGTGATATTCTGCAGGAAGATCAACGGGATGCCGCGCTGCGAGCAAAGCTCGATGAAATGCGCGGCCTTCTGCGCGGCCTCGGAGAAGAGCACGCCATTGTTCGCGACGATGCCGACGGGGCAGCCCTCGATATGGGCGAAACCGGTGACGATCGTCTCGCCGAAGCGCGGTTTGAATTCGTCGAAGCGCGAGCCGTCGACGGTGCGGGCGATGACCTCGCGGATGTCATAGGGCGTGCGCAGATCGGCGGGCACCGCGCCGAGGATTTCCTCGGGGTCATAGGCCGGGGGCTCGGGCGATTGCCATTGCACGGTCGAAGGCTTGGCGCGGTTCAGGCTGCCGACCGCACGGCGGGCGAGCGCCAGCGCATGGCCATCATCCTCCGCCAGATAATCCGCCACACCGGAAAGCCGCGTATGCACATCACCGCCGCCGAGGTCTTCGGCCGTGACCACCTCGCCGGTGGCCGCCTTCACCAGCGGCGGACCGGCAAGGAAGATCGTGCCCTGTTCGCGCACGATGATCGTGACATCCGACATCGCCGGCACATAGGCGCCGCCCGCGGTGCAGGACCCCATGACGACCGCGATCTGGGGGATGCCCTTGGCGCTCATCCGCGCCTGATTGTAGAAGATGCGCCCGAAATGGTCGCGGTCGGGGAAGACCTCGTCCTGATTGGGCAGGTTGGCGCCGCCGCTGTCCACCAGGTAGACGCAGGGCAGCGCGCATTCCTCGGCGATCTCCTGCGCGCGCAGGTGTTTTTTCACCGTCATCGGATAATAGGTGCCGCCCTTCACGGTGGCGTCGTTCGCCACCACCATGACCTCTTGCCCCATCACCCGGCCGATCCCGGCGATCACGCCCGCGCAAGGTGCCGCGCCATCATAGAGCCCATGCGCGGCCGTCGCGCCGATTTCGAGGAAGGGCGAGCCGGGGTCGAGGAGCCCCGCGACACGCTCCCGCGGGGCCATCTTGCCGCGCGCGATATGACGCGCGGTGGCCTCGGGCCCGCCACCGGCCGCGGCGAGACCCGCCGCCTGCCGCACGGTGTCGAGCATCGCCAGATGCGCCGCGCGATTGGCGCGGAAACCCTCGGAGGAGGGCAGAACCGAAGAGGTGAGTTTCATGATCCGTCCTTCTTGTCGCGCAGCTCGATCGCCCGCGCGGCGGTCATTTCCATCAGGCAATTGGCGCCGACGATCTGCCGGATCGAGCCATCGCCCCAGCGGGCATAGTCAAAGGCGCATTCCGCATCGCGAAAGGCGATCCAGGCGCGTTGTGCGGCCAGAAGCTTCTCGTTCAGGCCATCGCCCTGCGCGAGCATCTGCGCGCGAAGGGCCTTGTATTCGGTGTTCAAGAGATCATCCCAAACCGCCGTCTCGGCCTGCAGGCATTGCATCGTGCCGATGGTCGTCATCCCCTCGGGCGTCTCGGTGCAGGGCCGCGCCCCGGCGCCCAGACAGGCGGGCGCGGTCTCGCCGGGGGCGGCCACGGCAAAACAGGCGCGGACCGTGGCCTCGAGGCCGGCGAGGGCCGTGGCAGGCAGGTCCTGCGCAAAGGCGCTGGCGGGAAGGGCAATGCACAGGGCGGCAAGGGTCGGACGCATCAGGCTTTCTCCATGATCTCACGTCCGATGAGCATACGGCGGATCTCGGACGTGCCCGCCCCGATCTCCATCAATTTCGCGTCACGGAAGAGGCGCGACACGGTCGAGTCATTGAGGAAGCCCGCGCCGCCCAGCGCCTGCACCGCCTGATGCGCCTGCACCATCGCCTGTTCGCTGGCATAAAGGACCGTGGCGGCGGCATCCTGACGCGTCACCTGACCCTTGTCGCAGGCCTTGGCGACCTCATAGGTATAGGCGCGCGCGGTGTTCATCGCGACATACATGTCGGCGATTTTCGCCTGCATCAGCTGGAAATTCCCGATCGGCTGGCCGAACTGATGGCGCTCCTTGGCATAGGGCACAACTTCATCGAGGCAGGCCGCCATGATCCCGGTGCCGATGCCCGAGAGCACGACCCGCTCGTAATCGAGGCCCGACATGAGGACGCGCACGCCCTTGCCCTCGGTGCCGAGCACGTTCTCGAAGGGCACTTCGCAATTGTCGAAGAAGAGTTGGGCGGTGTTCGAGCCGCGCATGCCGAGCTTGTCGAAATGCGGGCTGGTGGAGAAGCCCTTGAACGATTTCTCGACGATGAAGGCGGTGATGCCCTTCGAACCCGCCTCGGGGTCGGTCTTGGCATAGACCACGAGCGTATCGGCGTCGGGGCCGTTGGTGATCCAGTATTTGTGGCCGTTGAGCACATAATAGCCGTTCCGCTTCTCGGCCTTGAGCTTCATGCCCACGACATCCGAGCCCGCGCCGCTCTCGCTCATGGCGAGCGCGCCAACCTTGGCGCCACTGACCAGATCGGGCAGGTATTTCGCCTTCTGCTCGGGGGTGGCGTTCAGCTTGAGCTGGTTGACGCAGAGGTTCGAATGCGCGCCGTAGCTGAGCGAGATCGAGGCCGAAACCCGGGCGATTTCCTCGGTCGCGATCACATGGGCCAGATAACCCATCCCCGAACCGCCATATTCCTCGGCGACGGTGACGCCGAGGAGCCCCAGCTCGCCCATCTCGGCCCAGAGCTCATGCGGAAAAATGTTCTCCTGATCGACCTGCGCCGCAATCGGCTTGAGGCGCTCTTGTGCCCAGGACTGCACCATATCGCGCAGCGCATTCACATCCTCGCCCAGATCGAATGTCATGGATCCTGCGAACATTGCGGCCTCCCCTCCGTTATTGAACGCTTGTTCAATTCGTGCCCGACAGGCGCGATTCGGTCAAGCCCGCGCGACGCTACGTCACGGAAATCCGCTCAGGCGACAGGCCGGGACTTGGCAGCGCGGCGCCCCGCCCCCAGATTGAGCGAAACCCGGAGGTTTGCCATGCGTTTCGTTCCCGCCCTGCTGCTCGCCCTCGCCGCCAGTTCCGCCTGCGCCGAAGAGGTCGGCCGTGTCGGTGTCGACTGGGTCGGCAACGATGTGGTGATCGAGGCGATTGCCGATCCCAAGGTCGAGGGCGTGACCTGCCATGTCGCCTATTTCGACCGGTCCCTGTTTGACCGGATCTCGAACGGGAACTGGTTCGAGGATCCCTCGAACGCCTCGATCGCCTGCCGCCAGACCGGGCCGATCACGCTCGGCGACATCGCCCGGGGCCCGAAGGGCGAAACGGTGTTTTCCGAGAGCCGCTCGTTGATCTTCAAATCGCTCAAGGTCACGCGGATCTTCGACGAGCAGAACCAGGTTCTGGTCTATCTGACCCATGCGCGCGAGGTGAGCCAGGGCTCGGCGAAGATGGCGATCTCGACCGTGCCGCTCTACGGATCGAAGTGAGAGGCGCAACCGCCGGACCGGGGCTCTGCCCCGGACCCCGGGATATTTGGATCAGGTTGAAGGGAAAGTCGTGGTCTTCAACCTGACTTAAATATCCCGCGGGGTGAGGGCGAAGCCCGAGGGGGCGCGCAGCCCCCTGCCCGTTTACCGCCGGGCCTCGGCGTCGATGATCCGCGCGATCTGATCGGCGTCCTCAAGGGAAAAGGTCAGCGGCAGGCGCAGGTCCAGAAGCCCTGAGAGCACCCGGTCGGTCTGCATCAGACGCGGTCCCGGCGCATAGCGCCAGCTGTCGTAGCGCGAGGTGAAGCCCGCGGGCTCGGCCGCGCCAAACCACTTCAGCTCGACCCCGCGCACAGCACAGCGCGACACGACATCGGCAATTTCCTCGGCCGAGCGGCCGGGCAGCAGGAACTGGAAGCTCGAGCCGACATAGGCCTCGGCCTGCGGGCGCGGGATCAGGCGCAGGCCGGGTGTGGCGACAAGCCCCGCCTCGACGCGCATGTAAAGCGCGTTCCACCGCGCGATCCGGTCCCCGAGCGTCGGGATCTGCGGGCGCAGGATCGCGGCGCGCAGGTTGTCCATCCGCCCCGAGACATTGGGCGTGTCGTATTTCAGCCCTTCGAAATACTCGGGCCCCGGCGCCGCACGGTGGCGGGTGAAGAGCATGTAGCTGCCCGACAAGAGGATCATCCGCGCCATGAGACCCGGGTCGTCGGTGACGATCAGCCCGCCCTCGCCCGAGTTCATATGCTTGTAGGTCTGCGTCGAATAGCAGCCGATCACCCCGTCGCGCCCGGAAAGCCGCCCGGCCCAGGAGGCGCCCATGGTATGGGCGCAATCCTCGATCACCCGCAGATCATGGCGCGCGGCGATTTCGAGCAGCCGGTCCATGTCGCACAGATGGCCGCGCATATGGCTCAGCATCAGCACTTTCGCACCGGTCTCGCCCGCGATCCGGTCGAGATGGTCGAGGTCGATCACCAGATCCTCGGTCACCTCGACGAAAACCGGCCGCGCGCCGGTGGCGGCAATCGCACCGGGCACCGGCGCGAGCGTGAAGGCATTGGTCAGCACGGGCGCGCCGGGGGCCAGATCGAGCGCGCGCAACGCGCAGCCCAGGGCATAGCCGCCCGAGGCGACCGACAGACAGTATTTCGCCCCCATCGCGGCGGCGAATTCCTCTTCGAGCAGCGCCGCCTCGCCCGCCTCGCCGGAAACGGTATTGTAGCGGTGCAGCCGGCCCGTGCGCAGCACCGCCACCGCGGCCTCGATCGCCGCTTCGGGGATCGGCTCCTGCTGGGTGAAATTGCCGGTGAATACTTCGTCCATCACGCGCTCCGCAGCCGCCGCCATTGCGGCACATAGAGGATGAGCGCCAGAGCCAACACCCCCGCCGCCGTGAAATAGGCGGCATCGGGCGTGCGCACCGGCGCCGCTTCGGACAGGAAATAGCCGAAGACCTGGGTGAAGAACAATGTGCCGAGCAACATCATCAGGTTCATCGCGCCGCTGAGCCCCCCCTGCAGCGCGCCCTGCGCATCCTCGGGCACCGCGCGCGACATCATCGCCGAGAGCATCGGATGCACGAAGCCCTCGGGCCCGTGGATGAAGAGGAGCACCACGACCGCGACGATGCCGTTGGCAAAGCCATAGCCCGCACAGGCCACCACCGCGATGATCAGCCCGATGAGCGCCGCGCGCGGCTCGCCCCAGATCCGCACCGCCGGGCCGGTCAGCACGCCCTGAAAGAGCGCCCAGACGATGCCGAAGGCCGCAAGGCTCACCCCCACCATCGCCTCGGACCAGCCGAATTTCGCCATCCCCCAGAAGGACCAGATCGCCGGATAGACCGCCGAGCCGAAGTAATAGACGGCAAAGACCGCCGCGAGCGGCAGAACGCCCTTGTAGCGCGCGAAGACGCCGAGCACGCCCAGCGGATTGGCCTCGCGCAGGCGGAAGGCGCGGCGTTTGTGCGCGGGCAGCGACTCGGGCAGGACGAAACAGCCGTAGAGGAAATTCGCCCCGGCGATCCCCGCCGCCACCCAGAACGGCACCCGCGGCCCCAATTCACCCAAGAGCCCGCCGAGCGCCGGGCCCAGAACGAAGCCGAGCCCGAAGGCCGCCCCCATCAGGCCAAAGGCCCGCGCGCGGCCCTCGGGCGGGGTGACGTCGGCGAGATAGGCGTTCGCGATCACATGGCTCGAACCGCAGAGCCCAGCGATGACGCGCCCCACGAAAAGCCAGCCGACGGTGGGCGCGAGCGCATGGAAGAGGTAATCGACCCCGAGCCCCGCCACCGCAATGAGCAGAAGCGGCCGCCGCCCGAACCGATCCGAGAGCGCCCCCATCATCGGCGCGAACAGGAATTGCGCCAGGCTGAAGGCCGCGAACATCAGCCCGCCGATCCGCGCCGCCTGATCGAGGGTCATATGCCCGACCGTCTCGATCAACTCGGGCAGCACCGGCAGGATCAGGCCGAGGCCGACCATGTCGAGAAAGACGACGAGCAGGACGAAGCCCACCGCGTGACGCGAGGGCGCCACGGGCGCGGTGACGGCGGAGGGGGAAGACATGAGCACACCAAGAGCAAAACGCGCGAGGGCGGGGCCTCGCGCGACAGAATCGACATCGGCAATGTTCGGTTGACGGGAGGCTAGCCTGCGCCGCGCCCCGCGTCCAGAGCGGCCGGCGCGCCTCAGCGCCCTCTCGTGCTTGCGCCCTGGTCGATGAGGCGCGATGCTCAGGGCGGAGGTTCCATGCGTGCCGCTTTCCTGCTCTGCCTTGCGCTCGCGCTCGGCCCCGGCCTGGCCAGGGCCGCGCCCGAGACGCTGATCATCTACAATGGCCGCGACGCGCAGCGCCTGCATTGCGCGGCGATGCTCTCGCTCGTGGCGCAGAACCTCGGGCGGCGCGGGATGATCCCCCCGGTCGAGGAATATCGGGTGCGCGACATGGCCAAGGCCATTGCGGCGGGGCTGCCCGGAACGGCGGCACAGAAGAAGAAGGCACTGATCCAGCGGGAAACCCGGATCGCGGCGAACAAGCGACTCAAGGAGCTGCTTGCGGAGTATCGCACCACCTTCACGTGGTGCGAGCGAGAATTCATGAACTAGATCAGCAGGGTATCGGCAATCGCCGGCAGATCGGCATAAGCCTCGAGCAAGACTTCGGGCGCAAGCCGCGCGATCCCCGGCCCCTCTGGCCCGAAGGTCACGAGCGCACAGGGCACGCCCACGGCGGCGGCCGTCCGCCGATCGGTCTCGGTATCGCCAATCAGCATCGAGCGCGCCGGATCGCCGCCCGCCCCCCTGACCGCCGCCAGATAGGGTGCGGGATCGGGCTTGCGCGTGGGCAGCGTATCGGCCCCGATCAGCGCCCCGAAAAGATCGGCGATGCCGAGTTGCACCACCAGATCGCGGGCGAGCCCCTCGGGCTTGTTGGTGCAGATCGCGGTCGCAAATCCCGCATCACGCAGCGCCGCGACCGCCTCGGCCGCGCCCGGGTAAAGCCGCGTCTCGACGCAGATCCCGGCCGCGTAATGCGCAAGAAGCGCAGGATAATCCGCCTCGATCAGCGCGGGCGCGCGGGCCTCGCCGAGCCGCTCATAACCAAGCCGGAGCATCGCCCGCCCGCCGTGAAAGGCGGTCAGCTGATCGGCCTCCGGGTCGAGCGGGCGCCCCAGACCACGCGCCGCGAAACAGGCATTGGCCGCGGCGATGAGGTCGGCCGAGGTATCGGCGAGCGTCCCGTCCAGATCGAAAACCACTGTGCGCAAGGTTACGCCCCCGAAAGATTGTGTGATCGCCCGGCGCTTGCAGGCAGATATGGTATGGGTAAAACAGGGCCGAGCAGAAGAAAAGGCACCGAAATGGCGACAGCATTGATCGTTCTGGCCGCGGGTCAGGGGACACGGATGAATTCGGACCTGCCCAAGGTCCTGCATCCGCTGGGCGCGGCGCCGCTTTTTGCCCATGCGCTGGCGGCGGGGCGCGCACTCGAACCCGAACGGGTGATCGTGGTGGCGGGGCACGGGGCGGATCTGGTGACAAAAGCGGTCGCAAAATTCGACCCCGAGGCCGAAGTGGTGCTGCAGGCCGAACAGCTCGGCACCGGCCATGCGGTGGCGCAGGCGATGCCGGGGCTTGAGGGCTTTCAGGGCCGCGCCGTTGTGCTTTACGGCGACACACCCTTCATTCGCGCGGAAACGCTCGAGGCGCTGGCCGAGAGTGCGGCGGATGTGACCGTTCTGGGGTTCGAGGCCGCCGATCCCGGCCGCTATGGCCGCCTGATCGTGACCGGCGGCGCGCTCGAAAAGATCGTCGAGTTCAAGGATGCAACGAATGAAGAACGCGCGCTAACCCTTTGTAACTCCGGGGTTGTCGCCTGCGACGCGGGGCTTCTGGCGGAGCTCGTCGCGGGGCTTTCGAACGAGAATGCCGCCGGGGAATATTACCTCACCGATATCGTGGCCGCGGCGCGCACGCGCGGGCGGAGCGCCGCCGTGGTGACCTGCCCCGAAGAGGAGACGCTCGGCATCAACACCCGTGCGGAACTCGCCCGTGCCGAGGCGCTGTTTCAGGCCAACGCCCGGGCCGGGGCACTGGAAAACGGTGTGACGATGCAGGACCCGGCCTCGGTCTGGTTCGCGCTCGACACCTTCCTCGGGCGCGACGTGACGCTCGGGCCGCATGTTGTCTTCGGCCCCGGCGTGACGATCGAGAGCGGCGCGAAGATCGAGGCCTTTTGTCATCTCGAAGGCTGCCACATCAGCCGCGGCGCGACGATCGGCCCCTTCGCCCGGCTGCGGCCCGGGGCGGAACTGGCCGAGGACGTGCATATCGGCAACTTCGTCGAGGTGAAGAATTCCCTTCTGGCTGAAGGGGTCAAGGTCGGCCATCTGACCTATCTGGGCGATGCCGAGATCGGCGAGGCCACAAATATCGGCGCAGGCACGATCACCTGCAACTATGACGGCGTCTTCAAGCATCGCACGGTGATCGGCGCCAATGCCTTCATCGGCTCGGATACGATGCTGGTGGCGCCGGTGACGGTGGGCGATGGCGCGCTGACCGGCTCGGGCTCGGTGATCACCGAGGATGTGCCCGCGGGCGCCATCGCGCTCGGCCGCGCCAAGCAGGTGGTGAAACCGGGCTTGGCCACGAAATTGTTCGATAGGCTTCGTGCGCGGAAGGCGCAGATGAAGAAAGGTTCGTAAATGTGCGGCATCATTGGCGTTCTTGGCAATCACGAGGTGGCTCCGCTGCTGGTGGAAAGCCTCAAGCGGCTCGAATATCGCGGCTATGACAGCGCCGGCATCGCCACGGTGAACCACGGCCGTCTCGACCGCCGGCGCGCGGTCGGCAAGCTCGTGAACCTCTCGGATCTGCTCGTACACGAGCCGCTGCCCGGCAAGGCCGGCATCGGCCATACCCGTTGGGCGACGCATGGCGCCGCGACCACCGGCAACGCGCATCCGCATCGCTCGGGGCCGGTCGCCGTGGTGCATAACGGGATCATCGAAAATTTCCGGGAATTGCGCACCGAGTTGGCCCAAGCCGGCATCCACCCCGAGACTCAGACCGATTCCGAGACCGTCGCCCTGCTGACGCGAATGTTTATGGATCAAGGGCTTGGCCCGCGCGAAGCGGCCATCGCGACCTTGAAGAAGCTCGACGGCGCCTTCGCGCTCCTTTGGGTCTTCGACGGCGAGGACGATCTGATGATCGCAGCGCGCAAGGGATCTCCACTCGCGATCGGCCATGGCGACGGCGAGATGTTCGTGGGCTCGGACGCGATCGCGCTCGCCCCGCTGACCGATCGGATCACCTATCTGGACGAGGGCGATTACGCCTTCATCACCCGCCAAGGGGCCGAGATCTTCGACGCGGCCGGGCGCCGCGCGAACCGCGACGAACTGCGCATCGACCTCGGCGCCGCGCGGATCGAAAAGGCCGGCTACAAGCATTTCATGGCCAAGGAAATCGCCGAGCAGCCCGTCGTACTGGGTGACGCTTTGCGACATTATCTCGCCGGTGACCGGCTCAATCTGCCCGAAGAATTGGACTTTTCCAACATTTCGCGCCTGACGCTGGTTGCCTGCGGCACCGCCTTCTATGCCTGTTCGGTGGCGAAATACTGGTTCGAGACTCTCGCCCGTCTGCCGGTCGAGATCGACGTCGCCTCGGAATTCCGCTACCGCGAGCCGCCGCTGCCCGAAGACAGCTACGCAATCTTCGTGAGCCAGTCGGGCGAGACCGCCGATACGCTGGCCGCGCTGCGCTATTGCCATGAAAAGGTTGCGAAAACCGTGGCCGTTGTGAACGTCCCCACCTCGTCGATCGCGCGCGAGAGCGATATCGCACTGCCAATCCTCGCGGGGGTCGAGGTCGGCGTGGCCTCGACCAAGGCCTTCACCTGCCAGCTTCTTGTGCTCGCCACCCTCGCGCTCAAGGCCGCCCGCGACCGCGGCCATCTGAGCGAAGCCGAGCTCGCCACCCATATGGGCAGCTTGCGCGCCCTGCCGGGCTTGATGAACGCGACCCTAGGCCTGTCGGAGCAGATCGAAAAACTCGGCGAGCGCCTCGCCGAGGCGCAGGATATCCTCTTCCTCGGGCGGGGCGCGATGTTCCCGCTGGCCCTCGAAGGCGCGCTGAAGCTCAAGGAAATCAGCTATATCCACGCGGAAGGCTATGCTTCGGGCGAGCTCAAGCACGGGCCGATCGCGCTCATCGACCGGATGGTGCCGGTGATCGTGATGGCGCCGCACGACCGGCTCTTCGATAAGACCGTCTCGAACATGCAGGAGGTGATGGCGCGCCACGGCCAGGTGCTTCTGGTCTCGGATTCCAAGGGGCTCGAAGCGGCCGCGGAGGGCACCTGGGCCACGCTCCGAATGCCCGAGGTGGCCGAGACCTTCGCGCCGATCCTCTACGCGCTGCCCGCGCAGCTCCTCGCCTATCACACCGCGGTCGCCAAGGGCACCGATGTCGATCAGCCGCGCAACCTCGCGAAATCGGTGACGGTCGAGTAATGGGGCGCAAGCGCAAATCGCGGGTGGTGGTTGCCGAGGACCGGCCGCTCACCGAAGCCGAGGCGCAAGCCGCGGCCGAAGCCCGCGCCTATGCCGACTCGGACGCGGAATACACGCAATATGAAGAGCTTGACGAGGAAGCAGCCCTTCCCCCGCCCAGCCTCGAGGAGGCGATCGCCGCGCTTGAATGCTGTGGCGATGCCGAGCGGGCGGCGGGTGCAGCCGAGTATCACAAGGCGCCACGGCGCTATCTCGGCGTGCCGGTTCCGCTGATCGAGGACATGACGCGGCTCTGGCGTACGCAGGCCACCCTCGAAGAACGCGTGGCGCTCGCCGAGGCGCTCTGGCAGAGCGATATTCACGAAGCCAAGGTCGCGGCCGCGAAGCTGCTCACCCAGGCGCGGATCCGGCCCGACGATGCGGTCTGGCGCACGATCACAGGCTGGGCCCCCGGGTTCGACGCCTGGGCGGTGGCCGATCACGCCTGCAACGCGGGCAGCCGGCGTCTGGCCGCCGATCCCACGCGCCTCGACGAGGTCGAGACCTGGTTGGACAATTCGAACATGTGGACCCGGCGCGCGGCGCTCGTCATCACCCTGCCCTTTACAAAATCGAACAATCCCACCGAGGAAGAGCAGGCGATCCGCGCGCGCATCCTCGGCTGGGGCGCGCGCCTTGCGCCCGAGCGTGACTGGTTCATTCAGAAGGCGATCGGCTGGTGGCTGCGCGAGCTTTCCAAACATGATCCGGCGCGCGTGCGCGACTGGCTTGCCGAACACGGCGCCACACTCAAGCCCTTCGCCCGCAAGGAAGCCGCGAAATACCTGAAATAGCTCAGGCGCTGCGCGCGACCGCGGGCCGCTGCCCCGCAGCCCAGGCCCGCACCGCATCGCCAAAGGCCGAGAACAACGGCCGCGAGACCGGATCGGCCTCGGCGTTCCATTCCGGATGCCATTGCACCGCGAGGGTGAAGCCCGGCGCGTCCTTGACCCAGATCGCCTCGGGCGTGCCATCCTCGGCATGGCCCTCGACCACGATCCGCGGGCCTGCAGCACTGATCCCCTGCCCGTGCAGCGTATTGGTCATCACCTCATCGGCCCCGAACAGCGCCGCAAAGCGCCCGCCCGGCTGCAGGATCACCTTGTGCCGGATCGCAAACGCCTCCTCGAGCGTGCCCTCGGGCGGCATCCGGTGGTTCATCCGGCCCGGCAACTCGCGGATCTCGGGGTGCAGCGTGCCCCCCATCGCGACATTGACCTCCTGAAAGCCGCGACAGATCCCGAGGAAGGGCTGCCCCCGCGCGACACAGGCCCGCACCAGCGGCAGGGTGATCGCATCACGCGCCCGGTCGAAGGTGCCGTGCTTCTCGGTTTCCATCTCGCCATATTCGCTCGGGTGCACGTTCGGCCGCCCACCGGTGAGCAGGAACCCGTCGCAGACCTCCATCAGCTCCTCGACCGAAACGTAATCGGGATCGGCCGGGATCAGGAGCGGGATACAGCCCGCGACATGGCTGACCGCGCAGGAATTCATCTGCCCGCCCTCATGGGTCGGATAGCGCCCGTTCAGCAGATTGCGGTTCCCGATGATGCCGACGACAGGTCTGGTCATGTCATGCTCCTTTGCAAGGAAGCTAGCGACGGAATGCGCTCAGGAAAACCCCGCTTGACGCGCAAACCCTGTGCAGATGCGCCCAAAGCACCCGCCGCAGACGCACCTGCCCCCTTCAACCTGACCGAAATATCCTCGGGGGGTGAATTCGCACCATGCGAAGAGGGGGGCAGACAGCCCCCCTGCTCGCTCTGGGTCAGCCCTGCGCCTTGAGTTGGCGACGACGGGCGTGCAGCACCGGCTCGGTATAGCCCGAGGGTTGCACTCGGCCCTTGAACACCAGATCGCAGGCCGCCTGGAAGGCGATCCCGTCGAAGCCCGGCGCCATCGGCCGATACTCCGAATCGCCCGCATTCTGACGATCGACCACAGCGGCCATCTTGCGCATCGCCTCCATCACGCGCGCCTCGCTGACCACCCCGTGAAGCAGCCAGTTGGCGAGCGCCTGGCTCGAGATCCGGCAGGTCGCGCGATCCTCCATCAGGCCAACATCATGAATATCGGGCACTTTCGAGCAGCCGACCCCTTGATCGACCCAGCGCACCACATAGCCGAGGATGCCTTGGGCGTTGTTCTCGATCTCGGCGGTGATCTCGGCCTCGGAATAGTTCTTGCCGGTCGCGAGCGGCAGGGTGAGCAGATCGTCGAGCCGCTCGGGGCGGTGCATCGCCGCAATCTCGGCCTGTCGCGCCTTGACGTCGACCGCGTGGTAATGCGTTGCGTGCAGGGTCGCGGCGGTCGGGCTCGGCACCCAGGCGCAGTTCGCCCCGGCCATCGGATGACCGATCTTGGCGGAGAGCATCTCGGCCATCCGGTCCGGCGCCGCCCACATCCCCTTGCCGATCTGCGCCCGCCCCGCGAGGCCACAGCGCAGACCGATATCGACGTTGCGGTCCTCATAGGCGGAAATCCACGGCTGGCTCTTCATCTCGCCCTTGGCGATCATCGGGCCAGCCTCCATCGAGGTATGGATCTCGTCGCCGGTGCGGTCGAGAAAGCCGGTGTTGATGAAGGCCACCCGATGCGCCGCCGCGCGGATGCATTCCTTGAGGTTGACCGAGGTCCGGCGCTCCTCGTCCATGATCCCGAGCTTGACCGTGTAGCGCGGCAGGCCTAGCACTTTTTCAACATGATCGAAGATTTCGCAGGCGAATTCGACCTCTTCGGGCCCATGCATTTTCGGTTTTACAACATAGACCGAGCCGGTGATCGAATTGCGATCGCCCGCGACCTTCTCCAGATCATGCATCGCGCAGAGCGTGGTCACCATCGCATCCATCAGCCCCTCGAAGGCCTCCTCGCCGTCGCGGGTCAGGATCGCGGGGTTGGTCATCAGGTGACCCACATTGCGCACCAGCATCAGTGCACGCCCCTTGAGGCGCAGCTCGCCGCCCTCGGGCGTCATGAACCCAAGATCGGGCGCCAGCGCACGGGTAAAGCTCTTGCCGCCCTTGCTTACCTCTTCGGACAGGGTTCCGCGCATCAGCCCGAGCCAATTCGAATAGGCCAGAACCTTGTCCTCGGCATCGACGGCCGCGACTGAATCCTCGCAATCCATGATCGAGGAAATCGCGGATTCGAGCCGCAGATCGCAGATCCCGGCCGGGTCCACCGCACCGATCGGGTGATCGGCCTTCACGTCGATGATCAGATGCAACCCGTTGTTCTTGAGCACGACCGCCGAAGGCGCCTCGGGCGCGCCGGCGAAGCCCACGAATTGCGCGGGGTCCATCGGCCCCGTCTCCTCGGCGCCGGCCACGAAAAGGCCTCCGTCCTGCACCCAGAGCCGGGTGACCTCGGCCCAGGATCCGGCCACCAGCGGACAGGCCGTGTCGAGAAACTCCTTGGCGCGTGCGATCACCCGCGCGCCGCGCGCCGGATCATAGCCGCCGCCCGTGGGCGCATCGCCCAGCGCATCGGTGCCGTAGAGCGCATCGTAAAGCGAGCCCCAGCGCGCATTCGCCGCGTTGAGCGCATAGCGCGCATTCATGATCGGCACCACGAGCTGCGGCCCGCACACTTCGGCGAATTCCGGATCGGTGGGCGCGGTCTCGATGGAGAAATCGCCGCCCTCGGGCACGAGATAGCCGATCGAGGTCAGGAAGGCGCGATAGGCGACCGGGTCATGCTCCTGCCCGCGGCGCGCCAGATGCCAGGCGTCGATCTGCGCCTGCAATGCGGCGCGCTTGTCCAGCAACGCACGGTTCTTCGGCCCGAGCTCATGCACGAGCTGCGAGAACCCGTGCCAGAAGGCCCCCGCCTCCACGCCGGTCCCCGGCAATGCGCGCGTTTCGATGAACTCCGCCAGCTCCGACGCCACCTTGAGCCCGTCGCGTTCCACCCGATCCGTCATGCACCCCTCCTGTCGTCCGTTCGGGGAACTCTTGCCAAGCCGCCCGGCACTGTCCAGCGGAAAACGCCGCGGCTTCGCGCTTTTGGTCAGTCGGACTGACCACTCTGCCAAGCCCCGACCCGGGGTGCCCTTGAACCTGCCCCCCCCGCGGCCTAGCCTTGGACGACCTCGCATTTCTGGACAGATCATGACCGGCACCACGCTCCTCTCCGATTACCGCCCCTATCCGTTCACCCTCTCGACCGTGCATCTCGACTTTCGTCTCGCGCCGCTCTCGACCCGGGTGCGGGCCCAGCTCGCGCTGACCCCGGAGCTGCCCGGCGCGGCGCTGCAGCTTGATGGCGAGGAGCTCAAGCTGATCTCGCTCGCGATTGATGGCGTAGCGCTTGCTCCGGCGGATTACCTGCTGACCGAGACCGGGCTGACCGTGCATCCCGCCGCCCTGCCCGAGCATCCCTTCACCCTCGAGACCGAGGTCGAGATCGCGCCCGAGGCCAATACCGCGCTCGAGGGGCTCTATATGTCGAATGGCATGTATTGCACGCAATGCGAGGCTGAGGGCTTCCGCAAGATCACCTTCTATCCCGACCGCCCCGATGTGATGGCGCGCTTCCATGTGCGGATCGAGGGCGATTTCCCGGTGCTGCTGTCGAATGGCAATCCGGTGGCCGAGGGGCCCGGCTGGGCCGAATGGGACGATCCCTGGCCGAAGCCCGCCTATCTCTTCGCGCTGGTCGCGGGCGATCTGATCGCGACTTCTGGCGACTTCACCACGCAATCCGGGCGCAAGGTCGATCTCAATATCTGGGTCCGTCCGGGCGATCAGGACCGCTGCGACTTCGCCTTGGGGGCGCTGGCCCGCTCGATGGCGTGGGACGAGCGCGCCTATGGCCGCGAATACGACTTGGACATTTTCAACATTGTCGCCGTCGATGACTTCAATATGGGCGCGATGGAGAACAAGGGGTTGAACATTTTCAACTCCAAGCTCGTTCTGGCCTCGCCCGAGACCGCGACCGATACCGATTACGAGCGGATCGAGGCGGTGATCGCACATGAGTATTTCCACAATTGGACCGGCAACCGGATCACCTGCCGCGACTGGTTCCAGCTTTGCCTGAAAGAGGGGCTGACCGTCTTCCGCGACCAGAGCTTCACCGCCGATATGCGCGCAGGCGCCGTCAAGCGGATCGAGGACGTCGCCGCCCTGCGCGCGCGCCAGTTCCGCGAGGATGCGGGGCCGCTCGCGCATCCCCCGCGGCCCGATCATTACCGTGAAATCAACAACTTCTACACCGCGACCGTCTACGAGAAGGGCGCCGAGGTGGTCGGCATGCTGAAAACTCTGGTCGGCCCCGCGGGCTATCGCAAGGCGCTCGATCTCTATTTCGACCGCCATGACGGGCAGGCCTGCACGATCGAGGACTGGATCAAGGTGTTCGAGGACAGCTCGGGGCGCGAACTGAGCCAGTTCAAGCGCTGGTATACCGATGCGGGAACGCCGGTTCTTAAGGTCATCGACCACTTCAAGGACGGCACCTATACGCTTGAGTTCACGCAGGAAACCGCGCCGACGCCGGGCCAGCCCGACAAGCCCGCGCGCCTCATCCCGATCGCCGTGGGGCTTCTGTCCCCGAATGGCGATGAGGTGGTGCCGACGACCATTCTGGAGATGACGGAAGGCAAGCAGAGCTTCACCTTCGAGGGGCTGGGAGCGAAGCCCGTGCCCTCGATCCTGCGCGGTTTCTCGGCGCCGGTTTCGCTCGACCGCGCGACGACGGCCGCCGAGCAGGCCTTCCTGCTCGCCCATGACACCGACCCGTTCAACCGTTGGGAGGCGGGCCGGGGCCTTGCCCGCGACACGCTGATCGCAATGGCGGGCGGCGCAGCGCCGGGGCCCGACTATATCGAGGCGGTGGGTGGACTTCTGGCGGATGACACCGCCGAACCCGCCTTCCGCGCGCTCTGTCTGCGCCTGCCGGGCGAGGATGAGATCGCCGCCGCACTGCACGCCGCGGGAAAGGTGCCCGACCCCGACGCGATCCATGCCGCGCGTGAGGCGCTCGCCATGACCGTCGCGACCCGCCACGAAACCACCCTCGCCACGCTTTACGACGCTATGGCGGTGCCCGGCGCCTATGCGCCCGACGCGGCCCCCGCGGGTCAACGCGCGCTGCGGCTCGCCGCGCTCGGGCTGCTTTCGCGCCTTGACGGCGGCGCGCGGGCCGAGGCGCTCTTTGCCGGTGCCGACAACATGACCGAGAGCTTCGGCGCGCTGGCCTGTCTGATCGCCGCGGGTAAGGCCGAGGCGCCGCTGGCCACCTTCCGCGCCCGCTGGGCCACGAACCGCCTCGTCATGGACAAATGGTTCATGGCGCAGCTGGCCTATGCGCCCCCGGAAACCGCGCCCGAGACCGCGACCACCCTCGCCGCTGATCCACTCTTCGACTGGAAGAACCCGAACCGCTTCCGTTCGGTCATGGGCGGGCTCTCGGCCAATCACTCGGGCTTCCATCGGGCGGATGGCGCAGGTTACCGCTTCTATGCCGACTGGCTCATTCGGCTCGACCCGCTCAACCCGCAGACCGCCGCACGGATGTCGACGGCCTTTGAGACCTGGGCGCGCTACGACGCCGGGCGGCAGGCGCTGATGCGCGGGGAGCTGGGCCGAATTGCGCAGACCCAGGGCCTCAGCCGCGATCTTTCCGAAATGACCGCGCGGCTTCTGGGCTGAGAGGTCGGAGGGGGGCCCTGCCCCCCGCCTGCGGCCCCCCCGGAGTATTTCGACCAGGAAAAGCCCTGCTACTTTTTCTTGGCTCAAATACTCAAAAAGCGACACCGCCGCCCGCGGATCGGCCCGGCATCTTGCCCGCCGCGACGGGAGGGCCTAGAAGGCGATAGACTGCAAAAGGATCGCGATGATGCTCGACCACCTGACCCTCAAGACCCCCGAACCGAAAGTCATCGCCGGCGCCAAGAGCGACTGGGAGCTGGTGATCGGGATGGAGGTCCATGCCCAGGTCAGCTCGAATGCGAAACTCTTCTCGGGCGCCTCGACCACCTTCGGGGCCGAGCCGAACTCGAACGTCGCCTTCGTCGATGCGGCGATGCCCGGGATGCTGCCGGTGATCAACGAGTTTTGCGTGGCGCAGGCGGTGCGGACGGGGCTCGGCCTGAAGGCCGCGATCAACCTCTTCTCCGCCTTCGACCGCAAGAACTATTTCTATCCCGACTTGCCGCAGGGCTATCAAATCAGCCAGCTTTATCACCCGATCGTCGGCGAGGGCGAGATCCTGATCGAGATGGGCCCGGGCATCGGCCGCCGCGTGCGGATCGAGCGGATCCACCTCGAGCAGGACGCGGGCAAGTCGATCCACGACATGGACCCGAACATGTCTTTCGTCGACCTCAACCGCACCGGCGTGGCGCTGATGGAAATCGTCAGCCGCCCCGATATCCGCGGCCCCGAGGAGGCCGCCGCCTATGTCGTCAAGCTGCGCCAGATCCTGCGGTATTTGGGCACCTGCGACGGCAACATGCAAAACGGCAACCTGCGCTGCGACGTGAACGTCTCGGTCTGCAAGCCCGGGCAATATGAGAAATATCAGGCGACGCAGGATTTCAGCCATCTCGGCACGCGCTGCGAGCTGAAGAACATGAACTCGATGCGATTCATTCAGGCGGCGATCGATTATGAGGCCCGGCGCCAGATCGCGATCCTCGAGGATGGCGGCACCGTCACGCAGGAAACCCGGCTCTATGACCCGGACAAGAACGAGACGCGCTCGATGCGCTCGAAGGAAGAAGCGCATGATTACCGCTACTTCCCCTGCCCCGACCTGCTGCCGCTGGAGATCGAGCAAGCGTGGGTCGACGATATCGCGGCCTCGATGCCCGAGCTGCCCGACGCCAAGAAGGCACGCTTCGTCGAGGGCTTGGGCCTGAGCGACTATGACGCGGGCGTGCTGACCGCCGAGGTCGAGAATGCCGATTATTTCGAGGCGGTCGTGGCCGCCTGTGGCGATGGCAAGCTCGCTGCGAACTGGGTCATCAACGAGCTCTTCGGGCGTCTCAAGAAGGACGGCGCCGAGATCGGCGCGAGCCCGGTCAGCCCGGCGCAGCTCGGCGGCATCATCGCGCTGATCAAGGCCGGCGACATCTCGGGCAAGATCGCCAAGGATCTGTTTGAAATCGTCTATACCGAGGGTGGCGATCCGGCCGAGATCGTGCTGGCACGCGGCATGAAACAGGTCACCGATCTGGGCGCGATCGAGGCCGCGGTCGACGAGATCATCGCCGCCAACCCCGCGCAGGTCGAGAAGGCCAAACAGAACCCGAAACTCGCGGGCTGGTTCACCGGGCAGGTGATCAAGGCCTCGGGCGGCAAGGCCAACCCCGCCGCGGTGAACGAGATCGTGGCGAAGAAACTCGGCCTCTGAGGCAACAGGCCCCGGCCCCGAGAGGGGCCGACGCGGGGGCGCGGTGGCTTGCCACCGCGCCCCCGCCCCGTTTCCGGCGCCGTGTTGCAATCTGAGGGGGGCTCACCCCTCCGGGTCGTAATCCGCGGCCGCGACCGGCTCGGCCCAGTTGACGCTCACCCCGTTCTCGGCCTCGGCAATCGCCAGATGCGTCATCGCGCAGTGCGGCGCGGCCCCGTGCCAGTGCCGCTCGCCCGGTTCGAACCAGACCATGTCGCCCGGCCCGATCACCTCGAGCGGCCCGCCCTCGCGTTGCGCCCGCCCGAGGCCCGTGGTGACGATGATCAACTGCCCGAGCGGGTGGGTGTGCCAGTTGGTGCGCGCGCCGGGCTCGAAGGTGACCCAAGCGCCGCCGAGCCGCGCCGGCGCCTCGGTCTGAAAGCGGCCATCGAAGCGGACCTGACCGGTGAACCAGTCGGCCGGCCCCGGGGCCGAAGGCGTGCTGCCTGCGCGGGTGAGTTTCATCGCGGTTCTCCTGTCTGGTCCAATGAACCTTGTCCGAAGGCCCCGTCGCCGAGAGCCTGCGGCCCCAGCCTAGCCGCGGCGTGCGGGCCCGATCAAGCCCGACAGAGCCGCCCGCCCGAAGCTGCGATGGAGCGATCGCAGACCGTTGCCGGGCCTTGCCCGGAGCGCGGGCCGCGCTAGACTTGGCGCGCTCCGATCTTCACCTTCCCTTTTCCTTCTGCGGTTACGACGTTGCGAATGGTTTTCCCGCTGCTGCGCGCCCTGGCCGCGCTTCTCCTGCTCTGCCTCTCACTCCTGCCCGCCCGCGCCGAGGCGCCGCTGCGGATTCTGGTGATGGGCGATTCGATGTTCTCGGTGAACCGGATCGGCGGCTCGGATGTGGCGCAGGCGCTTGAGGCGGCACTTGAGGCGGCGCTCGGGCAGGCGCTCGGGGTCGAGGTCACCGATCGCGCGATGCCCGGGGCGCGGTTCTTTCACCGGCTGCCGATCTCGGGCGCGGCCGGGATGCGCATTCCCGCCCAGCTTCACGCCCGCGATGCGCCCTGGGACTGGGTCGTGCTCAACGGCGGCGGCAACGACATCCTGTTCGGTGCGGGCTGCGCGGGCGGCACACGGCAGATCGACCGGCTCGTCTCAACCGACGGGAGCCGCGGCGCGATCCCCGCCCTCGTCGCGCGGATCCGCGCGGGCGGGGCGCGGGTGATCTACGCGGGCTATCTGCGCACCCCCGGCCTGCGCTCGCCGATCGAGACCTGCGCAAGCCTCGGCGACGAGATCGACCGCCGCCTCGCGCGCATGGCCGCCGCCGATCCGGGCGTGTGGTTCCTGCCGATGGCCGATCTGGTGCCCGAGGGCGACCGCAGCTTTCACGGCGCCGACCTGATCCACCCCTCGCCCAAGGGCAGCCAGGCGATCGCGCGGCGCATCGCGGCCACGATCGCACGCTGAACGCGCCCCGCGGCCCCGCCTTCACCCCTTCGTTCCTTGACCCGCCCCCCGGCTTGGGCGAAAACCGCCGCAACGACGAGGACAGCGATGCAATCTTACGAATACAAGGTGATCCCCGCACCCGCGCGCGGCGAGAAGGAGCGGGGCCTCAAGACCGGAGCGGAGAAATTCGCCCATGCGCTCACGCTCGCGATGAACGAGCTCGCGCGCGAGGGCTGGGAATATTGGCGTGCCGAGACTTTGCCCGCCGAGGAGCGCTCGGGGCTGACCTCGAAGACGACGGTCTATCACAATCTGCTGGTGTTCCGCCGCCCGACCGGCACGGCGAGCCTGCCCGGCACCTCCGAGGCGATCGTCGCCGTCGATGCAATGGAGGCCGCGGCGAAACGGCTGATTTCCGCGATCGCACCCGAAGGCCGCGCGCCGCGTCTCGGCCCCGCCGAAGAGCCGCAGATCGCGGCAAAGCCGCTGACCGAGCATGATCGCCCCGACATGCTGCGCCCCGAGCTGAGCAAGGCCGAGGCGATCCGAGCAGAGCTGAGCCGCGTGGCCGACAGCCCGCGTCTGAGCGCCGCGCGTCCGGGCGGCGCTACCCCGGGTGATGCCGAGGCCTGAGCGCTCCGGGAGGCGCAGCAGCTCGGGGGCGGTCGGCGAAATCGCGCGAACCGCTCCCGCCCCCCTTTCCCTCGGCGCCAGATGGGCTAGACTGCGGCCCCCGAGTCGAGGAGCGGCGATCCGCCCGGCTTGGAGGCGCGAACGGCACAGAGGCTTTCCATGACCAAGGGCGATCCTTTCGGGTTCAACATCTCGGCTGCGGCCGACAAGAAGCGCCGCCAGAAGGGCAAGCGCGGGATGTCGGGTGCCTTCGAGACCTCGACACGGATGTGCGATCACAAGGGCTGCAACGAGCCCGGCCAGTATCGCGCGCCGAAATCCCCCAAGGTGCTCGACGATTACTATTGGTTCTGCAAGGACCACGTGCGCGAATACAACCTGAACTGGAACTATTTCCAGGGTCAGTCCGAGGAGGAATTCCAGGCCTTCCTCGACAATGCGACCGTCTGGGAACGCCCCACCAAACCCTTCGGCAAGACCAAGGAGGAGATGGGCTGGCAGCGCCACGGCATCGCCGATCCGATGGAATTGCTCGGCTCGAACGCGACGCAGAACCCGGGCCGCGCTGTCAGCGGGCGCAAGCTGCCACCGACCGAACGCAAGGCGCTCGAGATCCTCGAATGCCAGGATACGATGAGCAAGGTCGAGATCCGCAAGAGCTACAAGGCGCTGATCAAGGTGCTGCACCCGGATGTGAACGGCGGCGACCGCAGTCAGGAAGAGATGCTGCAGGAGGTCGTCTGGGCCTGGGATCAGATCAAGGACAGCCGCAACTTCAAGTGACCGGCGCCGGCGCGGGTTGATCGAACGCGCAAGGGGGCCCTGCCCCCTCGGGCTTCGCCCTCACCCCCGGGATATTTATGCACAGTTGAGGGGAAAGTCGGCCCCTCAAGGTCGCTCCGGGCGCTTGTCTTCAACCTGATGCAAATATCCCGGGGGAGTCCCGCAGGGACGGGGGCAGCGCCCCCCGAGGCGTTCAGTGCCCCTTGGGCCGGCCGGGTTTGAGCGCGGCGATCAGCGGGTTGATCCCGCGCAGAACGACCGGCAGCAGCACGAGCCCGTAGCCGAGCCCGAAGATGCCGTCGAGACCCGCGGTCACGAGCCAGCTCACCGTGCCCGCCGCGCCTTCGGGCACCGCATGGGCCGCGGCCTCGGCCAAATGGTGGATCGCGTCATAGGGCGCGGACCAGGCCACTTCCGCGAGCCCGTGCAGCACGATCGAGCCGCCGACCCAGATCATCGCCGCCGTGCCCACGATCATCAGCGCACGCATGAACCCCGGCATGACGGAGACGATGCCGCGCCCGAGCGCGCGCGTGGCCCCAAGCCGCCCGACCCGCGCGAGCCAGAGGCCCACATCATCGGCCTTCACGATCAGCGCGACCCCGCCATAGACCACCGCCGTGATCCCCACCGCCACGAGCGCGAGCGCGAGCGCCTGCATCCAGACCGGCTGACCGGCGGGCAGCGCCGAAAGGGCGATCGTCATGATCTCGGCCGAGAGAATGAAATCGGTCTTGACCGCGCCCGAGACCTTCTCGGCCTCGAGATGGGCCGGATCGCCCTCGGCCGCGGCCTGCGGGTCATGCCCCGCCGCCGGATGCAACGCGTGCCAGACCTTCTCGGCCCCCTCGAAGCACAGATAGCTGCCCCCGAGCATCAGGAGCGGCGTGATCATCCACGGCGCGAAGGCCGACAGGAGCAGCGCCGCAGGCAGCAGGAACACGAGCTTGTTGCGGATCGAGCCCATCGCGATCTTGCCCACGATCGGCAATTCGCGCGCGGCCGAGAAGCCATGCACATATTTCGGCGTGACGGCCGCGTCGTCGATCACCGCGCCCGCGGCCTTGGCCCCGGCCTTGGCCGCCTGACCGGCCACGTCATCGACCGAAGCCGCCGCAATCTTGGCGATCCCCGCCACGTCATCCAAAAGGGCCAGCAACCCGCTCATACCCGTTCCTTTCACTCTTTGCGCGACCCTAGGGGCGCGCCCCCCGGGCTGCAAGCCGTGTGCCCTTGTCCCCCATACAATACGCCCCCTTGCGCGGCCCCGGGCAATGGTCCACAAATCCCGGGTTACAGGAAGGACGAGGCCCATGCTGGATATGAACGCGAAACCCACCGAAGAGATCGACCTGCGCGAGGTCTTCGGGCTCGAGAGCGACATGAAGGTCAAGGGCTTCGCCGAGCGCACCGAGCGCGTGCCGGAACTCGACCCGACCTATAAATTCGACCCCGACACGACGATGGCGATCCTTGCGGGCTTTGCCTACAACCGCCGCGTCATGATCCAGGGCTATCACGGCACCGGCAAATCGACGCATATCGAACAGGTCGCGGCGCGGCTCAACTGGCCCTGCGTGCGCGTCAACCTCGACAGCCACGTCAGCCGGATCGACCTGATCGGCAAAGATGCAATCAAGCTTGTGGACGGCAAGCAGGTTACCGTGTTCCACGAGGGCATCCTGCCCTGGGCTTTGCGCAACCCCACCGCGATCGTCTTCGACGAATATGACGCGGGGCGCGCCGATGTGATGTTCGTGATCCAGCGGGTGCTCGAGGCCGATGGCAAGCTCACGCTCTTGGACCAGAACGAGGTGATCACGCCGAACCCCTATTTCCGCCTCTTTGCGACCGCGAACACCGTGGGCCTTGGCGACACCACCGGCCTCTATCACGGCACGCAGCAGATCAACCAGGGCCAGATGGACCGCTGGAGCCTTGTGTCGACGCTGAACTATCTCAGCCATGATGCGGAAACCGCGATCGTTCTGGCGAAAAACCCGACCTACAACACCGAGAAGGGCCGCAAGGAAATCTCGGCGATGGTCTCGGTCGCCGATCTGACGCGGACGGCCTTCATGAACGGCGATCTCTCGACCGTCATGAGCCCCCGGACGGTCATCGCCTGGGCCCAGAACGCGCGCATCTTCGCCAATATCGGCTATGCCTTCCGGCTGACCTTCCTGAACAAATGCGACGAGCTCGAACGCGCCACGGTGGCCGAGTTCTATCAGCGCCTGTTCGACGAAGAGCTGCCCGAATCGGCGGCGCTAGCGGCGAAGTGACGCGATGAGCGGCGGGCTGCACATCGGGCTCATCGGGGGCATCGGTGTCGCAGCGACCGTCGTCTATTATCAGCGCCTCAGTGCCGAGGTCGCCCGCCGCTGCGCGCCGCTCGAGTTGACGATCGTCCATGCCGATGTGCAGGAGCTGATCCGGAACAATCTCGCGGATAACCGCGCCGAACAGGCCGCGATCTATGCCCGGCTGATCGAGCGCCTCGCCGCCGCCGGGTGCGATTGCGCAGCAATCACATCGTTTGGCGGACATTTTTGCTTTGCCGAAACCGAGGCGATCTCTGCGCTGCCGCTGGTTTCCGCCGTGGTCCCGCTCGACGATTATTTCGCCGAACAGGGTCTTGGCTGCGTCGGGCTTCTCGGCACGGCGGTCGTGATGCGCACGAAGCTCTATGGTCAGCTCACCCGCACCCGTGCCGTGGCGCTGGAGAGCGAGATGGAGACCCTCGGCCAGAGCTATCAGGAGATGGCAGTGGCCGGACGGTGCCTGCCAGAGCAGCGTGCCCTGTTTCTCGATGCCGGCTCACGCATGGTGCGCGACCTCGGGGCCGAGGCCATCGTTCTGGCCGGGACCGATCTCAACCTCGCCTTCGACGGTCAGCAGCCCGGTTACCAGGTGATCGACGCGCTCGATGTTCACGTCGATTACTTGGCTGATCTCGCGACCGGGCGGCGCAGTCTTTAGCCGCGCGCGGCCTTGGTGGCCTTGCCCCACCAGGCGATATCCGCCAGCAGCGCCTTGGCAGAGCCCGCGATATGATCCTCGATCTCGGAAATCGGGGCGTTCTTGCCCATCGGCGAAATCGCCATGAAATCGCCGCCCGCGATATGCACCGCGTTGCGCACCGGCACCATCTGCAGCTCGACCGCGATCAGCCGCAGCTGCTCGATGGCACGGGCCGCGCCGACGCCGCCATAGCCCACCGCGCCCATCGGCTTTTTCGCCCATTCCACATAGGACTGATCGAGCGCATTCTTGAGCGCCCCGGTGATCGAGTGGTTATATTCGGCGGTGACGAAGATATAGCCGTCGAATTCGGCCAGTTTCTTCTGCCAGGCGACGGCCGCAGCCGATTGCGAGGGGGCCCAGGCGTTCGAGGCGACCTCGTCGAAGAACGGAAGGTCATAATCGCGCAGGTCGACGAGTTCGAACTCGGTCTCGGGCTGGTTCGCACGGGCGAAATCGAGGAACCATTGCGCAGGTTTGTCGGCCAGCCGCGTGGGCCGGGTCGAGCTGAGAATGATGGCGATCTTGAGCGGGTTGGTCATGATGTCCTCCTTTGGGGATGGCCTATATTATCGCACAAAACCCACAGCTAAATCGAAAGTTCCGTTCAATTTTGAACACTAAAGGTGCCATTGGGACCCGACTGTAACCGGCACAATCGCAGCGCTTGCCGAGGCCCGCGGGCGGTGCTTTACATGGGCCATGAACAAGCCCACCGACAACCCCGCCGATCCCTTCAAGAAGGCCCTCGCCGAGGCCACCAAGACGCTGGCCGATGCGCCGGATCTGACGGTGACCTATACCGTCGACCCCTCGGGGACCTCGGGCGACCAGATGCGCCTGCCGCAGGTCAGCCGCCGCATGACCCGCGACGAGATCCTGCTCGCGCGCGGCACGGGCGATGCGCTGGCGCTGCGCAAGCGCCACCATGACGAGGCGCTGGCCGCGCGCTATCAGCCCTCGGGCGAGATGGCCCGCGCACTTTACGAGGCGATGGAGGGCGCGCGTTGCGAGGCGCTTGGCGCGCGCGACATGCCCGGCACGCTCAGCAATATCGACCACAAGATCGCCTGGGAGGCCGATCGCAAGGGCTATGCGCAGATCCGCAGCCAGTCGGAGGCGCCGCTGCCGGTGGCGGCCGCCTATCTGGTGCGCGAGCTCGCGACCGGCCGCCCGGTGCCCCCGGCCGCGGCCAAGGTGCTCGATCTGTGGCGCCCGTTCATCGAACAGACGGCGGGTTCGGATCTTGAAAACGTCGATCACGTGCTCGCCGATCAGGCGGCCTTCGCGCGGCTTGCCCGCAAGGTGATCGCCGATCTCGGCTATGCCGATCAGCTCGGCGACGATCCCGACGAGGAGATGAACGACGACGCCGAGTCGGACGACGCCGAGAACGATCCCGAAACCGGCGAGGAGCAATCGGGCGACGAGCAGGAGCAGGACGACAGCGACGCCACCCCCGAGCGCAGCCAGGAAGAGCAGCAGGACCAGTCGCAGACCTCGGTCAGCCAGGACGAGCTCTCGGATCAGGAGATGGGCGAAGAGGTCGACATGCCTCAGGCCGACGCGCCGCTCGAGCCCCCGCCGCCCCCGCCCTATAGCCAGGCGGACCCGAATTACACCGTCTTCACCACCGAATTCGACGAAGAGATCGAGGCGCAGGATCTGGCCGAACCGGCCGAGCTCGAACGGCTGCGCGCCTATCTCGACCAGCAGCTCGAACCGCTGAAAGGGGCCGTTTCGCGGCTCGCGAACAAGCTGCAGCGGCGGTTGCAGGCGCAACAGAACCGCTCTTGGGAATTCGACCGTGAAGAGGGGATGCTCGATGCCGGGCGGCTCGCGCGCGTGGTGGCGAACCCGACGATGCCGCTCAGCTTCAAGATCGAGAAGGACACCGAGTTCCGCGACACGGTGGTGACGCTGCTTCTCGACAACTCCGGCTCGATGCGCGGCCGCCCGATTTCCATCGCCGCGATCTGCGCCGACGTTCTGGCGCGCACGCTCGAACGCTGCTCGGTCAAGGTCGAGATCCTCGGCTTTACCACCCGGGCGTGGAAGGGCGGGCAGTCGCGCGAAAAATGGCTCGCCGAGGGCCGCCCGCAACAACCCGGGCGCCTCAACGACCTGCGCCACATCATCTACAAGCGCGCCGACTCGCCTTGGCGGCGGGTGCGCGCGAACCTTGGCCTGATGATGAAAGAGGGGCTCCTGAAGGAGAACATCGACGGCGAGGCGCTCGAATGGGCGCACCGCCGGATGCTCGCCCGCCCCGAGGCGCGCAAGATCCTGATGGTGATCTCGGACGGGGCGCCGGTCGATGACAGCACCCTCTCGGTCAACCCCGCGATCTATCTGGAAAAACACCTGCGCGACGTGATCGCCATGGTCGAGAAGCGCCGTGCGGTCGAGCTCATCGCGATCGGCATCGGCCATGACGTGACCCGCTATTATCAGCACGCCGTGACAATCACCGATGTCGAACAGCTCGCGGGCGCCATGACCGAACAGCTCGCCGGCCTCTTCGACAGCGATCCGCGCGCGCGCGCGCGGGTTCTGGGCATGCGCAGGGCCGGCTGATGTTTCAGGATTTCTCGGCGAAATCCGCGCCCGAACTTGGCCCCGCGCGGCTTGCGGCGCTGCGCGCCGAGATCGCGGCCGAGGGGCTCGACGGCTTTCTGATCCCCCGCGCCGATGCGCATCAGGGCGAATATGTGGCCGAGCGCGATGCGCGGCTTTCCTGGCTCACCGGCTTCACCGGCTCGGCCGGGTTCTGCATTGCGCTCGGGGATCGCGCGGGCGTTTTCATCGACGGCCGTTACCGCGTGCAGGTCCGCGCCGAGACCGATCCCAAAGCTTTCACTCCGGTCAACTGGCCCGAGGTCAAACCCGGCCCCTGGCTCGTCGAGGCCCTGCCCCAGGGCGGGCGCGTCGGCTTCGATCCCTGGCTGCACACCAAACGCGAGATTGAGGCGATCGAGGCCGACCTTGCGGGATCGGGCATCGCGCTGGTCGAGAGCGCCAATCTGGTCGACCGGATCTGGGCCGACCGCCCTGCCCCGCCCGCGGCCCCCGCGCGGATCCATCCGCCCGAGATCGCGGGCGAGACGAGCGCGGCCAAGCGCACCCGTCTGACCGAAGGGCTGCGCAGCCGCGGGGCTGCCGCCGCCGTGCTGACGCTGCCCGATTCGATCTGCTGGCTTTTGAACATCCGCGGCGCCGACCTGCCCCGCAATCCGCTCGTGCAGGGCTTTGCCGTGCTGCATGACGATGGCCGTCTGACGCTCTTCGCCGATCCTGCGAAATTCGACGCGGGCCTGCGCGCCGAACTCGGCCCCGAGGTCACCCTGCGCCCGGTCGCGGCGTTTGACGCCGGCCTGCGCAGCCTGACCGGCCCGGTGCAGGTCGATCCGGGCTCGGCGCCGGTGCAGGTCGGGCGCGAGCTCGCGGCGGCGGGGCTCGAGATCCTCTGGGCCGAGGATCCCTGTATCCTGCCCAAGGCGATCAAGAACCCGGCCGAGATCGAGGGGATGCGCGCAGCCCATGACCGCGATGCCGTGGCCATGGTCGAGTTTCTCGCCTGGCTCGATGCCGAGGCGCCGAAAGGGGGGCTCACCGAGATCGCGGTCGTCACCGCGCTCGAAGGGTTCCGCGCGGCGACCAACTCCCTGACCGAGATCAGCTTCGACACGATCTGTGGTGCGGGCCCAAATGGCGCGATCGTGCATTACCGGGTGACCGAGGCGAGTGATCGCGCGGTGAGACCCGGGGAATTGCTGCTCGTCGATTCGGGGGGGCAATATGTCGACGGCACGACCGACATCACCCGCACCATGGCCGTGGGCCCGGTGCCCGAGGCGGCCCGCGCCCCCTTCACCCGGGTGTTGCAGGGCATGATAGCGATCAGCCGCGCGCGCTGGCCCCGCGGCCTTGCCGGGCGCGATCTCGATGCTCTGGCGCGTGCCCCCCTCTGGATGGCCGGGCAGGATTACGACCACGGCACCGGCCATGGCGTGGGCGCCGCACTTTGCGTGCATGAGGGCCCGGCGCGGATCTCGCGCATCTCGGGCGTGCCGCTCGTGCCCGGCATGATCCTCTCGAACGAGCCCGGCTATTACCGCGAGGGCGCCTTCGGGATCCGGATCGAGAACCTCGTCCTCGTCGCCGACGCGCCGAAGCTCGGTGATGGCCGCGATCAGCTTTCGATGGAGACGCTGACCTGGGTGCCGATCGACCGCCGGCTCATCGACCCTGCACTCCTGAGTGCGGCCGAGATCGCCTGGCTCGACGGCTATCACGCCGAAGTTCTGGCGCGCCTCGGCCCCCGCGTCACGGATCGCGCGCGGAACTGGCTCGAACAGGCCTGCGCGCCGCTCTGAGCCCCTTCGGTGGATGTTGAGTATTTGAACCAAGAAAAAGCCCAAAGCCTGTCGAGACTCTGAGCTTTTTCTTGGTTCAAATACTCATGGCCCCACCGCCGCAATCCGGTGGCACCGGGCAGGCAGATCAGGCCGGCAAGGTTTCCAGCACCGCCGCCGCGGCGCGTGCAATCACGATTTCCTCATTCGTCGGGATCACCAGCACCCGCACCTTGCCCTTCGAAATGTCGCGCTGATGGCCGAGGTTGGCACCGGCGTCGATCTCGATCCCGAGCCAGCCCAGTTCCTCGCAAACCCGCGCCCGGATATTGGCCGAATTCTCGCCGATGCCGCCGCAGAAGACGAGCCCGTCGAGCCCGCCCATCGCCGCGCTCAGCGCCCCGATCTCGCGCCGGATGCGATAGGCGAAATAGGAGATCGCCTCTTCGGCTGCGGGTTCGTCCGAGCCCTCGAGCGTGCGCATGTCGTTCGAGATCCCCGACATGCCCAGAAGCCCGGATTCCTTGTAGAGCAGGTCCGAGATCGCATGGCTGTCGAGGCCCTCCTCATCCATCAGATAAAGGAGAACGCCCGGGTCGATCTGCCCGGTGCGGGTGCCCATCGGCAGCCCGTCGATGGCGGAAAAGCCCATGGTGCTGTCCATCGACTGGCCGCCCTTGATCGCGCACATCGAGGCGCCCGAGCCCAGATGCGCGACCACCACGCGCCCGGCATGCAGCGCGGGTTCGGTCCGTTCCAGCTCGCCGTTGATGTAGTGATAGCTCAGCCCGTGGAAGCCGTAGCGCCGCAAGCCCTTCTCGTAATAGCGCCGCGGCAGGGCGAAGGTATCTGCCACGAAGGGATGGCCATGGTGGAAGGCCGTGTCGAAACAGGCGATGTTCGGCACCCCCGGAAAGGTATCGACTGCGGCCCGCACGCCCGCGAGGTTATGCGGCTGATGGAGCGGCGCGAAGGCCGCGAGCCGCGCGAGATCCTTCATGATCTCCTCGGTCAGACGCACCGGCGCGCCATGGCTCTTGCCACCATGCACGACCCGGTGGCCAACCGCGACCACCTCGAGACCGGGGAAATCCTGCCGGAACACCTCGAGTGCGGTGCGCAGCGCCGCGGCGTTGGTGTTGAAGTCGTTGGGCGCATGCGGTGGCATCGGCAGATCCGCGCCATTGGCATCGCGGATCTTCATCGCCGCCTCGCGCCGGCCGATCCGGTCCACATGGGCGAGCGCCATCGTCTCGAGCGCTTCGGTGAAAAGCCCGAGTTTCAACGAGGAGGAACCGGAGTTCAGCGTCAGGATCGCGCGCGTCATGCCTTGCCTCCCGCCATACGGTGATAGTGGATCGCGGCCACGGCGGCCGAGGCCAGACGCGCCATCGCGCTGTCCGAGCGCGAATTCAGGATCACCGGCACCTTGGCGCCCATCACAATCCCCGCCCCCTCGGCATGGCTGATATAGGCGAGCTGCTTGGCCAGCATGTTGCCCGAGTCGATCCCCGGCACCACGAGCACCTCGGCGTGCCCCGCGACCGCCCCGCGCAGCCCCTTGGTGCGCGCAGCGCCGATGTCGACCGCATTGTCCATCGCGAGCGGCCCGTCGACTTGCCCGCCCTTGATCTGCCCGCGTTCGGCCATCTTCGACAGGAGCGCCGCGTCGATCGAGGAGGGGATAGCCGGGTTCACCGTCTCGACCGCGCTCAAGACGCCGACCTTGGGTTCGGCAATGCCGATCGAGATCGCCAGATCGATGGCGTTTTGCACGATATCGACCTTGGTCGCGAGATCGGGCGCGATGTTGATCGCGGCATCGGTGACCAGCAGCGGATGGGCCACGCCCGGCACATCCATCACGAAAATATGGGTGAAGCGGCGCCCGATCCGCAGACCGGTCGCCTTGTCGAGCATCGGTTTCAGAAGGTCATCGGTATGCAGATGCCCCTTCATGATCGCCCCCGCACGGCCCTGATTGACCAGATCGACACCAAGGCGCGCGGCCTCGCGGTGGCTCATCGCCGGCAGGATCTCATAACCTTCGAGCGATTTGCCGATCGCCTTGGCGGCGGCCTCGATCTTGGCGGGGTCGCCGATCAGGATCGGCGTCAGGATCGAATGCTCCGCCGCGATCAGCGCGCCTTCCAGCGCATGATCGGCCTCGGGGCAGACGACCGAGGTGACCAGCGCGGGCAACGGCTCGGCGATCTCGAGCAGGCGCTCGAAATGGCGGTGGCGTTGCACGATGAGGCCGGGCACGTCGATCTCCTCGAAGCGCAGTTTCTTCTTGGGGGCGAGCACCTTGGCCTCGCCCTCGACGATGAGCGCATCATCGCCCACGCGGCGCACCTCGGTCGCGCAGGTGACCGAGCCATCGGGATCCTTGGCGGTGACGGTGACCCGCGCGATCAGCTCTTCGCCGGCATGGGCGCGCTCGTGGAAAATGAGGTTCTGCATCTGATAGAGCGTGCCGGGCCCGGGCAGGAAATTGCCAAGCACCCCCGAGATCAGCGAGGAGACGAACATCCCCGGCGCCACCGCCTCGCGCTTGCCATCGCCGTCGCCATCCTCGGACGACAGGTGCAGCGGGTTGTGATTGCCCGACGCCGCGGCAAAGACATAGAAATCATCGGCGGTGAGCAGCCGGCGCAGCTCTGCGCTCATGCCCGGTTGCAGATCGTCCCACAGGCGGTTCTCGAAAATCATCGCGCTCTCCTTGCATCTGGCCCGGCCCCCGGGCCCCGGCCGCGCGCTACTGTGCGACGCAACCGTGAAGCCCCGATAAACCCTGGACAGGTTTCCCACTTTGATCGTGAACAAATTTTTGCTGCATGGGCAAAATATTTCTGCACTGCGGCGCCACGACGCGCTTGCTCTTCCGTCCGGCGCCCCGAGCGCCTAGAACACGGGCAGCAATGGAGGAGCCCATGTCCACAGAAACCGCCCTGAGCGAGATCGAGGCCCTGATCGGCGCGCGGCTGAGCCGTTCGGCCGCCGAACGTGCCCAGCACGGGCGCTCGGAAACCTGGTTCCCCGAGACCCTGCCCGATGCGGTGGCCTTCCCGGAAACGACCGAGGAGGTGGCGGCGATCGTGAAGATCTGCGCCGCGCAGCGCCTGCCCGTTGTGGCCTGGGGCGCGGGCACCTCGCTCGAGGGCCACGGGCTCGCCGTCAGGGGCGGCGTCGTGCTTGACATGGGGCGGATGGATCAGGTGATCGCGCTGTCGCCCGAAGATCGGCTCGTGCGCGTGGGCCCGGGCATCACGCGCGAGGCGCTCAATGCCGAATTGCGCGCGACGGGGCTCTTCTTCCCGGTCGATCCGGGCGCGAATGCGACGCTTGGCGGCATGGCCGCCACGCGGGCGAGCGGCACGACCACGGTGCGCTATGGCTCGATGCGCGACAATGTCGCGGGGCTCACCGTCGTTCTGGCCGACGGGCGGGTGATCCGCACCGGCTCGGGGGCTGCGAAATCGGCGGCGGGCTATGATCTGACCGCACTCATGCTCGGCTCCGAGGGCACGCTCGGCATCATCACCGAACTCACCCTGCGGCTCCATGGTCAGCCCGAGGCGATCACCGCCGCGGTCTGCGCCTTCGACACGCTCGAGGCCGCGGTCGAGACGGTGCAGATGGTGATCCAGATGGGCGTGCCGATGGCGCGGATCGAGTTTGTCGATGCCGAGATCGCCGAGATTTTCAACCGGATGAACGGCACCCATCTGCCCGCGAAACCGCATCTGATGATCGAGTTCCACGGCTCGGAGGGGGGTGTGGCCGAGGATGCCAAGCGCTTCGGCGAGGTGGTGGCCGAGATGGGCGGCGCCGATTTCGAATGGGCGCGCTCGACCGAGGAGCGCAACCGGCTCTGGCGGATGCGGCACGCGGCCTATTCGACCTGTCTGGCGGCGCGGCCGGGGTCGATGGGGCTTGTCACCGATATCTGCGTGCCGATCTCGCGGCTGGCCGAGGCAGTCGAACGCGCGCGTGACCTGATCGCGCAGGCGGGGCTCGTCGGCCCGATCCTCGGCCATGTCGGCGACGGCAATTTCCATGCGATCCTGCTCTTGGAGCGCGACAACCAGGACGAGCTCGCCCGGGCGAAGGTGCTTGCCCATGATCTCGCCGCAATGGCGCTCTCGATGGGCGGCACGATCACCGGCGAACATGGCGTGGGGCTTGGCAAACGCGGGTTGATGGCCGAGGAACATGGCGAGGCCTGGGACGTGATGGGCACGATCAAGGCCGCACTCGATCCGCTGAACATCCTCAACCCCGGCAAGCTGGTGCCACAACCGGAGGATGGCCGATGAGCCTCGAGCGCCCCGACGCCCTGCCCCGCGCCTTCGCCCGCGACTGGGGCGCGCATGATGCGCGCGCGCTGGCCGCGCTCTTTGCCGAGGATGCCGATTTCCTGAGCCTGACCGGCGGGGTCGCCGAGGGCCGCACGGAGATCGCCGAACTGCTCGCGGGCGAGCTCGCCGGCGCCTTTTCCCGCGCGCGTCTCGTGACCGGCAAGACGAAACTGCGCCCGGTGGGCCCCGAGGCCTGCGTGCTGATCCAGCGCTTCGTGCTGAGCGGGATCGTGCATGAGGATGGGACCGATGCCGGCCGGATCGGCGCGGTTCTGGCCGCCACCATGGGCCTTGGCCCCGAGGGCTGGGAGATCGTCGCGGCCCAGTTCGTGGTTGAGGGGTAAGACGGGGCGAGGCTCCTTCCCGGGGCAGGCTTCCCCGTCAAACAGGCCGCCCGTGGCAACAGCGGGACGAAAGGCGCAGGGGCTCTGCCCCTCTTTGCCTTCGGCAAATTCACCCCGGGATATTTGGGTCAGGTTGAAGAGCAAGCCTCGGCTTTCAACCTGACCCAAATATCCCGGGGGTGAGCCCCGAGAGGGGCGAGGGGGCAGCGCCCCCCTCTTACCCTTTCAGCAGCTCCTCGGCCGCGGCGCGGGCCGCCGGCGTGACCTCGGCCCCCGAGATCATCCGGGCAATCTCATCGCGGCGTTCCTCGGGATCGAGGGCCACCACCTCGGAGGTGGTCATGCCATTCTCGACGCGCTTGGCCACGCGGAAATGATCGCGCCCGCGCGCGGCGACCTGGGGCGAATGGGTCACGACGAGCACCTGCGCCCCCTCGGCCAGACGCGCGAGGCGCCGGCCCACCGCATCGGCGGTGGCGCCACCGACACCGCGGTCGATCTCGTCGAAGATCAGCGTGAGCGCATCGGCGCCGCGTGCCAGAACCACCTTGAGCGCCAGAAGGAAGCGCGACAACTCGCCCCCCGAGGCGATCTTGTCCAAGGGCCCGGCCGGCGCGCCGGGGTTGGTGGCGACGGTGAAGGCCACGGCATCGGCGCCCTCCGGCCCCGGCTCGCCCGGGGTGATCGCGGTCGCGAAAACCGCACGTTCGAGCTTGAGCGGCGCGAGTTCCGCCGCCATCGCCGCATCCAGCCGCCCCGCCGCCTTGCCGCGAGCGGCGGAGAGCAGCGCCGCCGCCGCCTCGTAACGCGTGCCGGCCTGCGCAAGCTCTGCCTCGAGCGCGGCAATCCCCGCCTCGCCCGCATCGAGCGCGGCGAGCCGGTTGCGCAGCTCAGCGGCGAAGCCGCCCAGATCGTCGGGCGCCACGGAATGCTTGCGCGCCAGCGCCCGGATCGCAAAGAGCCGCTCCTCGCAGGCCTCGAGCGCGCGCGGGTCGAAGCTCAGCGCCTCGAGCGCGCTTTCGGTCCCGGCGAGCGCCTCGCCGAGCTCGATCAACGCCCGGTCGAGCGCGGCAAGCGGCGCCTCGAGCCGACCCTCGGCGCGGTCGGCCGCGCCCTGCAACCAGCGATCGGCGTCGCGCATCGCGCCCTCGGCGCCCTCGGGGCCAAGCGCCTGGGCCGCACGCGCGACATCGGCGCGGATCTTCTCGGCCCCCTGCATCAGGCGGCGCTCGGCATCGAGGCGCGCCTCCTCGCCCGGCTGCGGATCGAGCGCGTCAAGCTCGGCCACCGCATGGCGCAGGAACTCCTCCTCGGCCTGCACCTCGGCCAGCGCCGCACGGGCGGCGGCAAGCCGCCGGGCGGCGCCCGCGCGCGCGGCCCAGGCCGTGCGCGCCCCCGCCAGAAGATCGTCATGACCCGCGAATTGGTCGAGCGCGGCGCGATGGCCGCGCGGATTGGTCAGGCCGCCGTCATCCTGCTGGCCGTGAAGTTCCACCAGAACCGCCGAGACCGCGCGCAAAACCTCGCCGGAGGCGCGCCGATCGTTGATCCAGGCGCTCTTGCGGCCGTCGCGCGCATTCACCCGCCGCAGGATCAGCTCATCCCCCGCCGGGATCCCCGCCTCGGCCAGCACGGTGCGCGCGGGATGGCCTGCAGGCAGCTCGAAGACCGCCGTCACCTCGCCCTGATCCGCGCCTTGGCGCACCAACTCCGCTCGCCCGCGCCAGCCGAGCACGAATCCCAGACAATCGAGCAGGATCGACTTGCCCGCCCCGGTCTCGCCGGTCAGCACATTCAACCCCGGCCCGAACACGAGGTCGAGCCGGTCGATGATCAGCATGTCGCGGATATCGAGCGTGCGCAGCATCTCAGCCCCCGAGGCCCCTCACCTGCCAGCGGTGGATCAGAGCCACTCGCCCCTGATCACCTGCCGATAGATCTTCGCAAGCCAGCTATCACCCTTGCCCTCGGGTTTCAGCCCGCGGCTCTGCAGCAGCTTGTAGGCATCCTCATAGAAGGGCGAGGATTGATAGTTGTGGCCGAGGATCGCGGCGGCGGTCTGCGCCTCGTCGGTGATCCCGAGCGCCAGATAGGCCTCGGTCAGACGCAAGAGCGCCTCGGGCGTGTGGGTCGTGGTCTGGAACTGCTCGACCACCACGCGGAAGCGATTGATCGCGGCGGTATAATGCGCCTTCTTCAGGTAATAGCGCCCGATCTCCATTTCCTTCGCCGCCAGATGGTCGAAGGCGAGATCGAATTTCAGCATCGCCGAACGGGCATATTCGCTGTCGGGATATTGCTCGATCACATCGCGCAGCGCCTGCAGCGCCTGGAAGGTCAGACCCTGATCGCGGCCAACCTCGTCGATCTGGTCATAATAGGAAAGCGCGAGGAGATATTTCGCATAGGCCGCATCCTCATCGCCCGGATAGGTGTCGATGAAGCGCTGCGCCGAGGAGCGCGCGGCCTCGTAGTCCTTCGCCCGGTGCTGGGTGAAAGCCTCCATGATCAGGGCGCGTTTCGCCCATTCGGAATAGGGATAGAGCCGCTCGACCTCGGAGAAATAGCGCAGCGCGTTCTCCGGCCGGCGGGCACTGCCGACCTCGAGCTCGTATTCGCCGCGCTTGTAGATTTCCTCGGCGGTGAAATTCTCGAGCGGCGGTTCCTTGTTCTTGCCACCCGAACAGGCCGCGAGCGCCGACAAAAGCACAAGACTTCCGACCCGAACTGCCGCCGATCTGCCGCGCGCCATGCCTTGCCCTACCTCTTGGGGCGCGGGGTCTTGCCCGGCCCGATCCTTCCCGCCCGATAGGCGGCTGCTTCGCCCCGTCCTAGCACAGAAAAATCCGGGGCGCAAAACGCCTTTCGCTCCCCTGATCCGCAGATTTGCGGTGCCGCTCCGGTGCTTATTCGGCCGCGAGGGCCGCGACGCAAACCCCGGCGCCGGGCAGGCTATAGGCCTGCGCCTCGCTGCAATCTTCCCAGGCCCAGGCGCCGGGTTCGGCGAAGAGCGCGCGCAGCAGGCGGTTGGTCATCGCGTGACCGGCCCGATGCCCGACGTAACGGCCGAGAATCGGCGCGCCGGCCAGCGCGAGATCGCCAAGCGCGTCGAGCATCTTGTGGCGCACCGCCTCATCGGCATGGCGCAGCCCGCCGGGCGAGAGAACCTTGTCGCCGTCATAGACGACCGCGTTTTCATAGGTGCCGCCGAGCGCGAGCCCGTTGGCCTGCATCAGCTCGACATCCGACTGCCGGCAGAAGGTGCGGCTGTCCATCAGCTCGCGCACGAAGGCGCCATTGGCCATGTGCAGGGTCTTTTCCTGACGCCCGATCGCGGCATCGGTGAAGTCGATCGCGAAGTCGATTTCCAGCGCGGCGGCGGGCTCGAGGCGGGCCCAGGCCTCGCCCTCGCGCACTTCGACGGGCTTCAGCACGCGGATCGCACGCAGCGGCCCGGCCAGCAGACGCAGACCGGCGGCGCGGATCCCTTCGACGAAAGGCGCCGAGGAGCCGTCGAGGATCGGCACTTCCGGCCCGTCGATCTCGATCAGCGCGTTATGCACGCCTGCACCGACCAGCGCGGCCATCACATGTTCGATCGTCGAGACCGAGACGCCATCGGCATTCTCGACCAGAGTGCAGAGTTTCGAGGGGGTGACATGATCCCAGAGCGCCGGGATGCGCCGATCGGCGCCGGTCACATCGGTGCGCCGGAAGACGATGCCGTGACCGGCCGTCGCAGGCAGAATCGCCATATGCACGGGCTTGCCCGAGTGCAGGCCCACGCCTTCGAAGCTGATCTGATGTCCAACAGTCGTCTGCACGATCGTAGTCCTTTCCTGACCGCCGGGCCGGTTTCGCGCTCACGAAGTGTTCACGAAGATTAACGGCCGAGCGTCTGCAGCATCAGTTAGGCAAGTCCCGCGCGCTTAACAATTCACTCTTTGTAACGGACTGAAACATTCCAACTCCACCCCGGCAAAACCCCGCCAACACAGCACCAAACCACTGAAACAAAAAAGAAAAGGGCCGGCAGATGCCAGCCCTTCACACTTCGTTTGTGATCGTTCTCAGTTCGCCTGACGACGCAGGAAAGCCGGAATTTCGATGCGATCCTGCTCAAGATCGCTCTCATCCTCATAGGCCTGATGCTGCGGCGCAGCGGCGCGCGGGGCCGCAGTGGGCGCGGGGGCGGGGGCCGAAACCGGGGGATTCTGGGGCTGAGCGCCGCCTTCGGCATGGCCGGTCATCCGGTTGATCAGCGAGTTGATGCCGAAGCGCGGCTTCTCGGCTGCGGGCGCCGGGGCGGGCGCCGCCGGACGGGCGGCCGCCATCGGCGCACGCGGTTGCCCCATGGCACCGGCCGGGGCCTTGTTCACCGCGGCCTGCAGACGCGCGAGCGCCTCGGGCGAGGGCGTGCCGGGGGCGCGCGGACGCGGCGCGACGAAGGCCGCGGCGTCTTCTTCGACATGAACTTCGCGGGCGGCGGCACGCGGCGCCTGATAGGCGGGCGGCGGCAGCTCGTCGCTCAGCACGGGCTGGGCGGCGGCACGGGCGGCGGCCGGCTGGGCCATCTGCGGCGCGGGCGCATCGAACAGCGAGCGCTCGGGCGCGGCGGCTTGCGGCGCGGGGGCCATCGCCTGGGCGACGGGCTGAGCCACCGGCTGGGCGGCGGCCGCCGGCTGGGCCGAGGTCACGGTCAGCGCGGGCTTCGGCGCTTCGGCCATCGGCGCGGTTTTCAGCGGCTCGGCGAGCGAGCGGCGCGCAACCGGCACCTCGACATGGGCGGTGTTCGCGTCGATCCCGGTCGCCACGACCGAAACGCGCATCAGGCCTTCCATGCTCGGGTCGAGGGTCGAACCGACGATGATGTTGGCATCCGGGTCGACCTCTTCGCGGATCCGGTTCGCGGCCTCGTCGAGTTCGAACAGCGTCAGGTCATAGCCGCCGGTGATGTTGATCAGCACGCCACGCGCGCCTTTCAGGCTGATTTCGTCGAGCAGCGGGTTGGCGATCGCCTTCTCGGCGGCCTGCACGGCGCGATCATCGCCCGAGGCGTCGCCCGTGCCCATCATCGCCTTGCCCATCTCGTCCATCACCGAGCGGACATCGGCGAAGTCGAGGTTGATCAGGCCCGGGCGGACCATCAGGTCGGAGATGCCCTTGACGCCCTGGAACAGAACGTCATCGGCCATCGCGAAGGCTTCGGTGAAGGTGGTGCGCTCGTTGGCCAGACGGAACAGGTTCTGGTTCGGGATGATGATCAGCGTGTCGACCACCTTCTGCAGCGCCTCGATGCCCTCTTCTGCCTGACGCATGCGTTTCGCGCCTTCGAACTGGAAGGGCTTGGTCACCACGCCGACGGTCAGCACGCCAAGCTCGCGTGCGGCCTGCGCGATGATCGGCGCGGCGCCCGTGCCGGTGCCACCGCCCATGCCCGCGGTGATGAAGCACATGTGCGCGCCCGCCAGATGATCGACGATCTCCTCGATGGTTTCCTCGGCCGCGGCGGCGCCCACGGTCGGACGGGCGCCCGCGCCCAGACCCTCGGTAACTTTCACGCCCATCTGGATGCGGGCCTGCGATTTCGACTGCTGCAGCGCCTGCGCATCGGTGTTCGCCACGACGAACTCGACGCCTTCAAGCTGCTTGTCGATCATGTTGTTGACCGCGTTGCCGCCCGCACCACCGACACCGAAAACGGTGATCCGCGGCTTCAGGTCCGTGTCGTCCGACATCATCAAGTTAAGGGTCATGCTGTCCGCCTGTGATTGTTATGAACGACCCCCACCCGGGCCGTGTGTCCCCAAAATTAGGCCGATTTTAGCAGGATTCCCCGCAACGTCACCTGAAAAACAAGGGCGACCCACAAAATATGGCGGATTCTTTACCGCGTTTCGGCGGTATTTCGCGCATGCACCATCATCTGGTGGAATCCGTCGCCCGGCTTACTGCCGCTCGATTCTCGCACTCACCAGTTGGCCTTGAACCAGCGGAAGGCCCGCTTCAGGCTGCGCCCGCCCAGCCGTTCGGCCGGAATTTCGAAATCCCACCATTCATCCTGGGGATGCGCCGCAAAGAGCGCGAGGCCCACGGCAGAGGCGAAGGCCGGGCCGGTCGCCGCCTGCGGCAGGCCCTGCACCCGCAGCGGACGGCCCAGACGCACGTTCTGGCCCAGAATGCGCGCCGCGAGCCCGTCGAGGCCCGGGATCTGGCTGCAGCCGCCGGTCAGCACGATCTGCTGGCTCGGCAGATGCTCGAAGCCCGCTGCGTCCAGCAGCGCGCGCACATCGTCGAGGATCTCCTCGACGCGTGGGCGGATGATGCCGATGAGCTCCGCACGGCTGACCTGACGGCGGTCCTTCTCCCAGTCGCCCGAATTGCCCGAGAGTTCGATCTGCTCGCGGTCGTCCATTCCGGTGGCATGCACGCCCCCGTGGAAGGTCTTGATCCGTTCGGCCACCGCCATCGGCACCTGCAGCCCCGCCGCGATGTCGCGGGTGATGTGATCGCCGCCCAGACGCACCGCATCGGCGAAGATCATGTGCTTCTTCATGAAGATCGACACGCCCGTCGCGCCGCCGCCCATGTCGATGCAGGCCGAGCCGAGCTCCTGCTCGTCCTCGACCAGCGCCGAAAGGCCCGAGACATAGGCCGAGCTCGCGATCCCCGCGAGTTCGAGATCACAGCGCCGGATGCAATAGATCAGGTTCTGGATCGCATCGGCATCGACCGTCAGCAGGTGCATGTCGGCGGCCAGACGCTTGCCGACATGGCCGCGCGGATCGCCGAGCCCCGAACGGTGATCGAGCGCGAAATTGACCGGATGGGCGTGCAGAACCTCGCGCCCCTGCCCGATCGGCGGCATGTCGCAAGAGGCCAGCACCCGGGCCACGTCCTGTTCATCGACATGGCTGCCCGCGACCTCGACCTCGCCCGCAAGGCCATAGCTGCGCGGGCCGGCGCCGGCGAAGCTGACGATGACATGATCGACGCGGGTATTGGCCATCTTTTGGGCGGCCTGAACGACGGTGCGGATCGCGCGCTCGGTCTCGGCCATCGCGTCGATCTCGCCAAAGCGCACCCCGCGCGAGCGCGTGGTGGCGGCGCCGATCACCCGGAAGGTCGACTGCCCGGCGAGCGAGCCGATCGTCTCGGGCGCGCTCAGGCCGGTGTCGGGGTCGAAGCGCAGCACGAGGCAGGCGATCTTCGAGGTGCCGATGTCGAGAAGCGCGATCACGCCGCGCTGCATCGCCGCCTTGCGCATCGCGCGCATCGCCCGCTGGGTGTCGTAGAGATCGGTCATTGGGTCGCCTTCACTTTCGTCGCCTGCCCGGTGATCGCGCGGAACTGTTCGAGCGCCTGCGCGCTCAGCCGGATCGTCGGGCGGTTCTGGTTGCGCAGATCGAGATGGGTGAAATCCCGGTCGAGCAGGTCTTCGGCCGTATCGAGCGCGATCAGCCGCTCGACGGCGCGCACCGGGTCCGCCGCGGGCAACAGGATCCGCTGATCGCGGTCGAGCACGAGGTCCCAGCGCCGCTCGCCCATCCGCACGAGACCGCGGGCGCGGTTCAGGATCGGCTGCGCCGCGCGCAGCACGGCCAGCGCCTCGGGCACCGCCGCATCGGCCCCCTCCCCCGCGATGAGCGGCAGATCGGGGCGCGCGGCGCGGTCGATCAGCGTCGCCACCCGGTGCCCGCCCGCGTCGAGCATCTCGAGCCCGGTCGGCGTGCGCCACAGGATCGCGGGCGTGCGCTCGGTCACCGTGACCTGCAGCGTGCCGCCCGGCCGGATCACCAGCGCCGCATCGGCCACCGCATCGAGCCGGGTGATCGTCTCGCGATAGGCGGCGAGGTCGATATCGAAGCTCGAGGCCGGCAGATGCACCGGCAGCATGGCGCGGATCGCCTCGTCCACCTCGGGGCCGGCGCCCTCGATCTTGAGCAGGCTCACCCGGAACTCGGGGCGGTTCTGGATCTGGGTCTTGATGTCTTCGTATTTCGCCACGATGTCCGCGCGCCGCCCGTCATCGCCGAGCCAGAGCCCAAGCCCGAGCACCACCGCAAAGACCGGCAGGCCGATCCGCGTGACCGAACGCACGAGCGGCGTGAGCCAGAGCCGTTGCAGGCGGAACGCGAGCCGCGAGGGCGCGGGATCTCGGCGCGAGGGGCGCGCAGCATTCACCGCGACGCGGCGCTGACCGGGTTGCGCGAAATAACGCGGTTCGGCGCTCAGCGGTCGCATGAGGCATCCTCCACCAGCCAGGCGCAGAGTTCGGGGAAGGTGATCCCGTCCGCCGCCGCCTGTTCGGGCGCGAGCGAGGTGGGCGTCATCCCCGGCTGGGTGTTGACCTCCAGCAGAACGATGCCGTCGAGGCCGCGGGTATCGTCCCAGCGGAAATCGGCGCGGCTCAGCCCCCGGCAGCCGAGCGCGCGATGCGCCCGAAGCGCATAGTCGCGCATCGCCTCGGAAATCTCCTCGGGCAGCAGCGCCGGGCAGACATGGCGCGCGCCCCCCACCGCCGCATATTTCGCGGTGTAGTCATACCAGCCGTCGGTCAGCAGTTCGGTCACACAGAAGGCGCGATCATCGAGCACCGCACAGGTCAGCTCGCGGCCCGGCACATAGGTTTCCACCATCACCGTGCGCGGCATCGTCTCGGGCAGTACCGGCGGGCCGTTCGCCCCCTCGGTCACGATCAGCACGTTGACCGACGATCCCTCGTTGTTCGATTTCACCACATAGGGCACCGGCAGGACATGGGCCGCCATCACCTCGGCCTTGTCGGCGAGCAGGCTCTCGACCACCGGCAGGCCGGCGGCGCGGAACGCCTCCTTGGCGCGGGTCTTGTCCATCGCAAGCGACGAGGCGAGCACGCCGGAATGGGTATAGGGGATGCGCAGCCATTCGAGCAGGCCCTGCACGCAGCCATCCTCGCCCCAGCGACCATGAAGCGCGTTGAACACGCAATCGGGCGCGGCCTCGGCCAGCCGCGCGGGCAGATCCGCCCCCGCGTCGATCTCCGTCACGTTGAAACCCGCCACCCGCAGCGCCTCGGCGCATTCATGCCCCGAAGACAGCGACACCTCGCGCTCCGACGAGGGTCCGCCCATCAATACCGCCACGCGATGGGTTGCCCTGCTCGACACACCCGCCACTTTTGCCTCGTTCCGGGGTTGACCCCGTGTTGCCCGGGATGATCCCGTGATGTTGTTATTTGTCGTTTTTCGACCCGGCCAGATCGCCTTGCGCCGTCTCGCCGCCATCCGCTGCAGGTGCGAAATCACCCACGCGCATGATTTCCCACTCTAACGAAATTCCCTGGCTCTGCAAAACCTTTTTGCGCACGAGCTCCCCCAGACCCTCTAAATCTTGTGCCGTGGCCCCGCCCGCATTGATCAGGAAGTTGGAGTGCATCTCGCTCATCTGCGCCCCGCCGAGGCGCGCGCCGCGCATCCCCGCGAGGTCGATCACTTTCCAGGCCTTGAGGTCGTGAACGTCATCCGCCCGCCCGGTCGAGGAGAAGCCGGCGGGGTTGCGGAAGGTCGATCCGGCCGAGCGGTCCCTGGTCGGCTGACTCGCGTCGCGTTTTGCGATCTGCTCTTCCATCCGGGCGGTGAGGGCTGCCGGATCGCCCGCCTCGGCGTGAAACCGCGCGGCGATCACCACCGCGCCCTCGGGGATCGTGCTCGAGCGATAGGCAAGGGCCAGATCGGCCGCCGGCAGGGTCGCGGGCGTGCCATCGCGCAGGATCACATCGACCTCGATCAGGTGATCGGCGACATAGGCGCCATAACAGCCCGCGTTCATCCGCACCGCACCGCCGATGCTGCCCGGAATGGTGCGCAGGAAGGTCAGATCGCGCCCGGATTCGGCCGCCTTGCGCGCGACATGGGCGTCGAGCGCGGCAGCGCCCGCCGTCACAACGTCGCCCGCGATGGAAATCGCGTTGAAGCCGCGCCCGAGCCGGATCACCACCGCGCGCAAACCGCCATCGCGCACGATCAGGTTCGAGCCCACCCCCATCGGGAAGACCGGCACCTCGGGCGGCAGCGCGGCCAGAAAGGCCGCCAGATCCTCGGCATCGGCGGGCTGAAACAGCCAGTCGGCCGGGCCGCCGACGCGCAGCCAGGTCAGATCGGCCATCGGCCGGTTCGGCACCAGCGTGCCGCGCGGGGTATAGGCGAGGTTTTCCATGGCCCGGACTTAGCCGCGCGCGCGCGCCGGGGCAAGGGCGCGGGCGGCGGGGGCGGCGCCTTCGGGCAGGCGCCGCCCCCGCCCCGTCACACCCGCCCGCTCACCCTTCCGCCGTGATCTCGACCGAATACTCGAGTGTCGAGGTGACGTTCCCGCCCCAGAAGCCGCCCTCGATCGGCATCGTGCCGAGCTGATCGGCCGCGGCGCAAAGGGCCACATGGCCATCGGTCACCGGCAGGCCATGGGTCGGATCGAAACCCCGCCAGCCGGTGCCGGGAATATAGACCTCGGGCCAGGCATGCAGATGGCGCTTGCCGTCCACGCTCTCGGCCCGCGCCTGATAGCCCGAGACGAAGCGTGCGGGCATCCCTTGCGCGCGCACCGCCGCGATGAACAGGACCGCGATGTCGCGGCAGGCGCCACGCGCGGTGATCAGCGTCTCGGCCGCGCTCTGGGCATAGCCCGAGGGGCGGATATGGCGGTCGGTGCGGGTGAAGAGCTCGGCCGTGAGCGTGGCGAGGAAGGTCGCGGATTGGCCGCCCGCGCGGCGCATCAGCGCATCGGAAAACCGCGCCACCTCGGGATCGACCGCATCGCGGCCCTGCCCGGGCCCGAGCGTCTCGGGCAGGCCCGGCGCCGCCCAGGGCAGGCCCGGCAAGGGCAGGACGAGCGGCTCGGGCGCGGCGGTGTCGAAGGTGAAGCGGCTCTCGACCGCAAAGACCCGCGTCTCGCCCGCGAATTCGAGCCGCGTGAAGGGGCTGCCATCGGCGCCGCGGGCCTCTTCGCGCGCCGCCGGTGCGGGCGTCACGCTCAGATCCTGCGCGATCAGCGTGCCGCCCCCCGAGGCCGCCCCCCCGCGCGGGGTGAGCCGCAGCAGATGGGGCCCGAGCCGGATCGGCTCGGAATAATTGTAGCGGGTGAGGTGTCGGACCGAAAAACGCATGAAAGGCCCCTATTCTCGCATATTCTCGCAATGCGGCTCTCGCAATGCTGCACTGCAGCATGTTAGGCGAGCTTCAGGGCGCTGTCATCAGATTTTCGCAGTCTGGACGGCCGCGCCCCGGCCCGAGCGGACCCGACAGGGGAACCCCGGGGGCCCGGCTGCGTTGGATCCGCACAGACCTCCGAACCCTCAACCCGCGAAAGGACATTCCATGATTGCCCCTCTCCGCTCGACCGTGGTTCCGATCTCGGTCTCTGTCTTCGCCGGCATCGTCGTCATTCTGGGCCTCGCCCTCGGCCTCGTGCTCTGGCAGCTCTTCGCCGTCGCCGCACTGATCGGGGTGGTGGTCGGTGCGCCGCTTGGCCTCTGGGTCGCGCGCAGGATGCGCCGCGCCCCGCCGATCGAACGCCCCGCAAGCCCGTCGATGGACCCCGAGGCGGCGCGACGCGCCGTGACCGACGATCACCCCGCGCCCTATCCGGCGGCGGTCGATCAGGTCTATCGCGACTAAGAGTGACCGGGCGGCGGGGGTTTACTTGCCGCCCTCGCCGCGCAGAGCGGCGAGCAGGTATTTCACCGGCCAGCGCAGGACCGAGAGCCCACCGGCGAGCACCAGCAAGCCAACGAGTGGCCCGTTCTGATAGGTGACCCAGCCCACGATCGGCACGCCGGTCACGATCAGTGCCCAGGCTGCGGGCCAGTGGAACCGGCGCGGACCGAGCGCGATCCCCGTCGCGACGACGGCCCAGAGGGCGGCGGCGATCAGCGAGGGGCTCAGCATGGGCGGCGCTCCGGTGTGCGGGTCATCTCAATTCCCCAATTTGGCGGGCAGGCCATTGGCCCAGGCCGAAATCGTCCCCGCGCCAAGGCAAACGACGATATCGCCCGGCCGTGCCTGTTCGCGCACGAGGCGCGCAAGGTCTTCCTCGGACAGGATCGCGCGGGCATGGCGGTGGCCGTGGCGGATGAGCCCGGCCACGAGATCGTCGCGCGAGGCGCCCGGGATCGGATCCTCGCCCGCGGCATAGACCTCGGCGATGGCGACCACATCGGCCTCGTTGAAACAGGTGCAGAAATCGTCAAAGAGCGAATGCAGGCGGGTGTAGCGGTGCGGCTGATGGACAGCGATGACACGGGCGCCCGGCGTGCCGGACACGGCCTGACGCGCGGCGCGCAGCACGGCCGCGATCTCGACCGGGTGGTGGCCGTAATCGTCGATCACGGTGACGCCGCCCAGCACCTCGCCCACCTTGGTGAAGCGCCGGTTCACGCCGCCGAAATTGGCGAGCGCCGCGCGGATCTCGTCTTTCTTCATGCCGAGGTGACGCGCGACGGCCACCGCCGCGAGGCAGTTCGACACGTTGTGATCGCCCGGCATCGGCAGGGTGCAGCCCTCGATCACCGAGCCCTCACCCTCGGAGCGGAGCTGAATGTCGAACTGCGCAACGCCCTTCTCGAAGGTCAGGTTGACGGCGCGCACATCGGCCTGGGCGTTGAAGCCGAAGGTCACGACGCGGCGATCGGTGATCTTGCCGACCAGCGCCTGCACCTCGGGGTGATCGGTGCAGCAGACGGCGAGCCCGTAGAACGGGATGTTCGAGACGAAATCATAGAAGCCCTTGCGCAAGGCCTCGAAGCTGCCCCAGTGCTCCATATGCTCGGGGTCGATATTGGTGACGATGGCGATCGTCGCGGGCAGGCGGTTGAAGGAGCCGTCCGATTCATCGGCCTCGACCACCATCCATTCGCCCGCACCCGCGCGCGCGTTCGAGCCATAGGCATGGATGATCCCGCCATTGATCACGGTCGGGTCGAACCCGCCCTTGTCCAAGAGCGTCGCGACCATCGTCGTGGTCGTGGTCTTGCCATGGGTGCCGGCGATCGCGATGTTCGAGCGCAGGCGCATGAGTTCGGCGAGCATCTCGGCGCGGCGCACCACCGGCAGGCCACGCTTGCGCGCCTCCTCGAGTTCCGGGTTGCCCGGTTTGATCGCCGAGGAAATCACGACGACCGCGGCCGCACCGATATTTTCCGCGCGCTGGCCCTCGAAGAAGGTGGCTCCGAGTTCGACCAGCCGGTCGGTGATTTTTGACGCCTTCGCATCCGAGCCCTGCACCGAGAACCCCTGCGTCATCAGCACTTCGGCGATGCCCGACATGCCGATGCCGCCGATGCCCACAAAATGGATGGGGCCCAGTTCCCCGGGAAGCTTGGTGGCGGCGGCACTCATGACGGTAGTCCTGCTAGGTTCTCAACGATTTCGACGAGCCGCTGCGTGGCATCCGGCAGACCGTAGCGCAGAGCGGAAAGCGCCATTTGCAACGCCCCGTCCGGATTGTCCAGCACGAGGGCGACCTGCGAGGCCAGCGCCTCGGGGGTCAAGGCGGCCTCGGGGATCAGGATCGCGGCGCCCGCCTCGACCAGTCCGCGGGCATTGGCACTCTGGTGATCGCCGGTCGCGGCGGCGAAGGGAATGAGGATCGAGGGCCGCCCGACGATCGAGATATCGGCCACCGACGAGGCGCCCGAGCGCGAGATCACGAGCTGACATTCCGAGAGCCGCCGCGGAACATCATTGAAGAAGCTCTTCACCTCGGCGTCGATGCCTGCGGCCTGATAGGCCTCGGTCACGCGGGCCATATCCTCCTCGCGCGCCTGATGGGCCACGCGCAGATGGGCGCGCAGTGCAGGCGGCAGCGCCGCGAGCGCGGCGGGCACCACATCCGAGAGGATCCGCGCGCCTTGGCTCCCGCCGATCACAAGAACCGACATCGGATAATCGCCGGGCGAGATATAGGGGGCGGCCGCGCGCTCGATCACCGCGCCGCGCACCGGATTGCCGGTGTGGATGCCCTGCACGCCCTCGGGCAGGTCGGTCGGCCAGGTGCCGCAGGCGAAGGCGCTGACATGTTTGGCGAAGACCCGGTTGACCTTGCCCATCACGCCGTTTTGTTCATGGATGGCCGAGGGAATGCGCAGCACCTGCGCCGCCGAAAGCGCCGGGATCGTCGGATAGCCGCCAAAGCCCACCACCACGCGCGGCCGGTCCGACAGGCTGCGCATCACCGCCGAGATGACCCCGCCCACAATCCGGAACGGCACGGCGAGTTTCGCAAGTGCCCCACCCCGCGCGAAGGTGGCCGAAGCGACCTCTTCCACCTCGACGACATGCGGAAAGCCCCCCGCATAGCGCGCCCCGCGCGCATCCGTCGAGAGTTTCACCCGCCAGCCCTTGCGCACCATCGTCTCGGCCAGCGCCTGCGCGGGGAACATATGCCCCCCGGTGCCCCCGGCGGCGATCAGCAGAAGCGGCGGCTTGGCGGCGTTCATCAGTGCCCCCGATGCGAAAGGATGTCGGAGATCTGCCCCTGCGGGCGCGTGCGGGTCAGCGCGAGCAGCATCCCCACGGCAATCCCCGAGGCAATGACCGACGAGCCGCCATAGCTCACGAAGGGCAGCGTCATCCCCTTGGCGGGCAGAAGCCGCACCGCCACCCCCATGTTGATCAGCGCCTGAACCCCGAAGGCACAGGCGAGACCGGCGCCGGCAAGCCGCGTGAACGGATCGCGCTCGCGCATCAGCCGCAGCAGCGAGCGCACGACGACCACGGCGTAAAGCGCGATGATACAGAGCACGAGGATGAGCCCGTATTCCTCGGCCGCGACGGCGATGATGAAATCGGTATGCGCATCGGGCAGCGACCATTTCACCGTGCCCTCGCCGACGCCGACGCCGAAGAAGCCGCCCTCCTGAATCGCGTTGGTGGCGTAACCGATCTGCGTGCGCGGGTCGATTTCGGTCGACAGGAAGCCGTTGATCCGGCGGGCGAAGTGCTCGGACATGTTATAGGCGAAGAGCCCACCCGCCGCGGTCAGACCGCCGATGCCGACCAGAAGCGTGATCGGCGCGCCGCCGATGAAATACATCACCATCCAGGAGAAGAGCACGAGCGAGGCCTGCCCGAAATCGGGCTGCAGCGCGAGCGCCACGACGATGATGCAGGTCAGCAGGAAGGAATAGAGCCGCCCCGGAGGGCCGCCCACCTCATGCGCCGCGGCGATGAACCAGGCGGCGATGATCACGAAACCGGGCTTGAGGAATTCCGAGGGCTGCACCGAGGCGAAGCCGAAGCTGAACCAGCGCACAGCCCCCTTGCCGAAATCGGTGCCGATGAAGGGCAGCGCGAGGATGGCGGCGAAGGCGAAGGCAAAGCCGATCACCCCGAGGCGGCGCACCTGCGTCGGGCTCAGCATCGAGATGCCGAGTGCCGCACCGAGCGCGAGCGTGCCGAAGAAGGCCTGCCGCTTGACGTAATAGAAGGCCTCGAGCCCGTTCTTTTCGGCCAGCGGCACCGAAGCCGCGAGGCCCAGAAGCATCCCCACCCCGAAGAGCATCAGGATGGCGCCGAGCGCCCATTTGTCGATCGTCCGCCACCAGCGGGGAAGAATCGGGTCCACCGTCCGCACCGGAACGGTGCCGAAAACCATCTCTGTCATGGGCCTACTGCGTCACTGCCTCGGGATGCCCGGTTTTCCGGGTCTGTAAAAACTCTACCCCAATGCGCGGCGGCTGCCTAGGGGAACATCGGCCGAACCCGCGCCCTCACGCCGATTTGCCGCAAGATATTGGGGGTTTGGCCGGGGCAGGCGCGAATTTTCGCGCTCCGTGTCACCTCCGTGGTGGCGCCGAGCCGGTTTTGTCGGGAAGCTGTCATCTGCGGGTGGCAGGAGAGCCCGACGGGCGGCTGCGGGGAAACGGGCGGGATGATTGCGATCTTTGTGGAATTCCTGCGGCTCGGGCTCACGAGTTTCGGCGGCCCGACCGCCCATATCGGCTATTTCCGCGCCCGCTTCGTGACCCGGCTCGGCTGGCTCTCCGAGGCGGAGTTCGCCGAGCTGACGGGGCTTGCGCAATTCCTGCCGGGGCCGGCGAGCTCGCAACTCGGGTTCGCGATCGGGCTCAGGCGCGGTGGCGCGGCGGGGGCGCTTGCGGCGTTTCTCGGTTTCACCCTGCCCTCCGCACTCCTGATGGCGGCGGCCGGGAGCTTCGCGCTCGGGGCGCCGGGCGGCTGGATCGCGGGCGCGCTCGAAGGATTGCAGCTCGTGGCCGTGGCGGTCGTGGCTCAGGCGCTCTGGGGGATGGCCCGCGCGCTCTGCCCGGACCTGCCGCGCCGTGCGCTCGCCCTGATCTGCGCCGCTTTGCTCTTGGCGGCCCCGGCGACCGGCCTGCAGATCGCGGTTCTGGCCGCGGCCGCAGCCTTCGGCGCGCTCTTTCCGCGCCTTGTCGGCGCGGACCCGCGCGGGGCGGGCGGCAAGCCGCCCGCCCCGCGCCCCCCGGCCCGGCCGCGTTTCCTGCTGGCCGCAGCCCTCGCCCTGCTGATCCTCTGCCTCGCTGCCCTGCCCTTCGCCCGGCCCTATCTCGGCGCGGGGGCGCTCGTCTTCGGCGGCGGTCACGTCGTCCTGCCGCTTCTGCACGAGGCGCTGCCGGGCATCGCCCCCGGCGAATTTCTCGCGGGTTACGGCCTCGCGCAGGCGATGCCCGGGCCGCTCTTCACCTTCGCGAGCTATCTCGGCGGGCTGACCGGCGGTATCCCCGGCGCGCTGATCGCCACCCTCGCGATCTTCGCGCCGGGCTTCGCGCTCATGGCCTTCGCTTTGCCGCTCTGGGCGCGGCTGCGCCGGATCGAGCGGCTGGGCGCGGCGGTCGCTTGCGTCAATGCGGCGGTGGTCGGCGTGCTGGCGGCGGCCTGGTTCACCCAGATCCTGCCCCATGCGCTGACCGGGTCCTGGCACCTCGCGCTCGCCGCCGGTCTCACGCTGCTCGCCTTCGCCACCCGGCTGCCTCCCATCGCGCTCGTGGCGCTCGGGGCCGCGGGCGGCGCGGTGCTGCTTTAACCCGGCAGCGCCGCCACCAGCTCGGCGAAGTGCTCGCCGCGCTTCTCGAAATTCGGATATTGGTCGAAACTCGCCGCGGCCGGGGCCAGCAGAACGGTATCACCGCCTTCCGCATCGCGCGCCGCCGCGGCCACCGCCGCCTCCATCGTCTCACAGATCTCATGCGCGACCGGCGCGAGTTCCAGCGCGAAATCGCGCCCCGAATGGCCGATGAAATAGGCCTTCTTCACCGTTCCAAGCAGCGGCTTGAGCGCCGAAACCCCGCCCTCCTTACCAAGGCCCCCGGCGATCCAGCGGATATTCTGAAACGCCTCGAGCGCCTTGGCCGCCGCATCGACATTGGTCGCCTTGCTGTCGTTCACATAGCGCACGCCGCGCTTTTCCGCGACGGTCTGGCTCCGATGCGGGAGCCCTGCGAAGCTGTGGAACGCCTCTTCGATCACCTTGGGGCCAATCCCGAGGCTGCGGGTCGCGGCATAGGCGGCGCAGGCGTTCTGGTGGTTATGCGCGCCGGGCAGGCCACGCACCTCGCGCAGGTCGATCGAGGCGACCTGCCGCCCCTTGCGCCACTCCGAAAGGAACCCCTTGCGGGCAAAGACCGACCAGCCGTAGTCGCCGAGTTTCCGCGCCGAGGAGACGCGGATCAGCCGGTCATCCTCGCGCCCCATGGCGATTTGATTGGCCAGATAGACGCCCTCGGGCTCGTCGACCCCGATCACCGCACGATCGGGGCCGCCCTCGGCGAAAAGCCTGCGCTTGGCCGCAAAATAGCCGCCCGAACCGCCGTGGCGGTCGAGGTGGTCGGGGCTGAGATTGGTGAAAACCGCGACATCGGGGGTCAGCGCGCGGGCGAGATCAGTCTGATAGGACGACAGTTCGAGCACCACCACCTCGCCATCCACCGCCGGGTCGATATCGAGCACCCCGCGGCCGATATTGCCCGCCATCTGCGTCGGACGCCCTGCCTGTTCGAGGATGTGGTGAATGAGCGCCGTGGTGGTGGATTTCCCGTTCGAGCCGGTCACGCAGATCGTGCGCGGCGTCACGTCGAAATGGTCCCACTCAGACGTCGCCCAGCTGCGGAAGAAAAGCCCGATATCGTTATCGACCGGCACGCCCGCCACCATCGCCGCGGCAATGATCGGATTGGGCCGCGGATAGAGATGCGGGATCCCGGGCGAGGTCACGAGGCAGCCGATATCCTCGAAGGCGCCCGCGCGGCTCAGATCGCGGCAGGTGTAGCCCTGCGCCTCGGCGCGCGCCCGCGCTTCGGGGCTGTCGTCCCACAGGATCGGCTCCGCCCCGCCCGCAACCAGCGCCGCCGCTGTGGCGAGCCCCGAGCGGCCAAGCCCCAGAACCGCAACCTTCGTTCCCGCAAAACCCTGAACCGGTATCATCTGGCATCCCTCTCGCAAGCGGGGCTCTGCCCCGCACCCCGGGATATTTCGGCACAGATGAAAGGGAAAGGGCGTTTTGCCCCGATCAGGGCGCGAGGCCGTAAACCCCGCGCGAAATCCGGGTGAACCAGCCGTAGTGGTTATCGGCGAGGATCGCCCGGGCGCGCGGGATTTCAAGCGCGCGGGCGAGATCCGCGGGGCGCGCGGGGCCGTGTTCGGTCAGATGGGCGCGCAGGCGTTCGGCCTCCTGACGGTAGGCGGTGATGCGTTTGACGCCGGTGGTACCGCCGGTGTTCGGGTCACCCTGCCGGCAGGCGAATTCGCGCAGGAGGCGGGTCTGGCGCCGGGTATTCTTGCGTGGGGCGTAGGGGGCCGGGTCGAGATGCGCCTCGACCGTGGCGGCGGCGATATCGACCGCGAGCAGGCCGAGCCCGAGGCGGCGGCAGAGGTGGAGAATATCCTTGTAGCGCAGCTTCCAGCCGCGCTCGGAGGATTTCGGCACCGCAACATAGACGGTATCGGTGAGACGCTGGCGGTCGATGCCCTGAAAGATGAGCGCGAGCGAAAAGCTGGTTTTCAGCTCGACCACGAGGGGCGGCTCGTCGCCGCGGATCGCCATCACATCACAGGCGCCGATCTCGGATTTGACGGCATAGCCCTGCCCCTCGAGGAAGGTTTTGACGGGGGCGTAGAGATCGGATTCACGCATGACAGCTCACGGGTTTCCCTAGACCTAGGTGATGCACTCGGTGCACTCAAGAAGTTCTTGGGCCATAGCCGTCGCTTGCGTTAACCGTAAACGCGCACATAGATTCGCACATATTTATCTGAGGGTTCGCTTATGCTTTCCGAGAAGTTGCGTCACATCACAGAGAATTACGCCAAGGAAAGGATGAAGCCCTTTACCAAATCGGCATTCGGCGACTTCGTGCGACACGATCTGGCAATCGATGCAAAGAAGGCGCTTGTGCTTTGGCCGTTCGAGTTGAGGGTAAAGGCGAGCGTTGGCCAAGGCACCTGGGCCGCAGTTCCGTGGCTCGGCTTCTTTGACCCATTGGTCACCGAGAGTGCCACTAAGGGCTATTACGTCGTCTATCTCATCAATCCGCAGGACCTAACGGTCACCCTTTCGATGAATCAGGGCACAACCGAAATTTATCAGGAGTACGGCCCCGCGCGTGGCCGCGAAGTCTTGGCGCGGCGCGCCCGTGATATAGCGGACCGCGTCCCGGAATTTGCGGAATATTTCTCGACTGCATCTATCAATCTGGGCTCGGAGATGGGTTTGCCCGCAGGTTACGAGGCAGGGCATGCCTTTGGCAGAACCTATCAGTTGGCTGACTTGCGGGATGACCGGCTGGCCAACGACCTACACCAGATGTTGTCGGCCTATGAGGCCTTGGTAAATCGGGGCGGCATAACACCGGCCGATGTGATGCAAGACGAGTCAGGCTCTGCCGATATCGAGGAAACCCGGCGGTATATTCTATCGCGTAGGATCGAACGCGCGCCACATGTCCGCCGCAGCGTTTTAAAGGCTATGGCCGCCCTAAAATGCCAATGCTGCGGGCTCGATCCGAAATTAGACTATGGTTACATCGGATCACCGGAGCGAACACCGCTGGACGTACACCACGCAGCCCCCTTGCGTGGCCTCGGTGAAGGAGAAACACGTCGTTATAAAATCCCCGATGACTTCATGGTGCTGTGCCCAACCTGTCACCGGATGATTCACATGCAGGAAGATCCCTCCGATCTCGCGCTTCTCAAGCGGCATTTGCGCTTCAAGATCGCGCGAGAAATCCATTACCCCATGGGTTGAAAACTCCGCGCGAGGGGCCTTGGCCCCGCTCAGCGGATCTTCAGCGTCGCCAGACCAATCAGCGCGAGGATCAGCGAGATGATCCAGAAGCGGATGACGATCTGCGGCTCGGCCCAGCCCTTCTTCTCGAAATGGTGGTGGATCGGCGCCATCAGGAAGACGCGCTTGCCGGTGCGCTTGAAATAGGCGACCTGAATGATCACCGACATCGCCTCGACCACGAAGAGCCCGCCGACGATGGCCAGAACCAGCTCGTGCTTGGTGCAGACGGCGATCGCGCCCAGTGCGCCGCCGAGCGCGAGGCTGCCGGTATCGCCCATGAAGACCGCAGCGGGGGGCGCGTTATACCACAGGAACCCGAGGCCGCCGCCGATCAGCGCCGCGGTGAAGACGAAGAGCTCGCCCGTGCCCGGCACGAAATGCACGCCCAGATATTCGGTGAAATCGACGCGGCCCACCACATAGGCGATGGCGCCGAGCGTGCCCGCCGCAATCATCGCGGGCATGATCGCGAGCCCGTCGAGCCCGTCGGTCAGGTTCACCGCATTGGCCGCGCCCACGATCACGATCATCGCGAAGGGCACGAAGAAGATGCCCAGATTGATCAGCGCATCCTTGAAGATCGGGAGCGCAAGCTGCCCGGTCAGGTTCGCCGGATGCAGCCAGGCCGCCGCAATCCCGGCGACCGCCGCCAGCAGCAGCCCAAGGATCATCCGCACCCGCGAGCTGACCCCTTTCACGTTCTGCTTGGTCACCTTGGCGTAGTCATCGGCGAAGCCGATCAGCGCATAGCCATAGGTCACGCCGAGCACGATCCAGACATAGCCATTGTCGAGCCGCGCCCAGAGCAGCGTCGAGACGAGCATCGCCGAGAGGATCAGCAAGCCCCCCATCGTCGGCGTGCCGGCCTTGGCGAAATGGGTCTGCGGCCCGTCGGTGCGGATCGGCTGGCCCTTGCCCTGCTTGCGGCGCAGGATGTCGATCAGGGGCCGGCCAAAGAGGAAGCCGAAGATCAGCGCGGTGAAGAAGGCCGCCCCGGCGCGGAAGGTGATGTAGCGGAAAAGGTTGAAGAAATCCCCCCCGTCCGACAGATTGGCCAGCCAATAGAGCATTACTCTTTCCCTTTATGCACGTCTGCGGCCTCCGGCAGGCCACGTTTCTTGAGCGCCTCGACCACGAGGCTGACCTTGGCGCCTTTCGAGCCCTTGACCAGCACCACATCGCCCGCATCGGCGAGATGGGCAGCGCGGGCGGCCAGTTCCGCCGCGGTCTGGTAATATTCGCCGCGTTTCGCGCGTGGCAGCGCCTCATAGAGCGCGGCCATCCGCGGCCCGGCCAGATGGACGATGTCGATCGCCGCCATCGCCGGATCGGCCGCGATCGCGGCATGCAGCGCCAATTCGTCGGGCCCGAGTTCCAGCATATCGCCCAGAATCGCCACCCGGCGGCCGCGTTTCACGCGCCCCACCCCGTCGCGCGGACGGGCGCCCGCCAGAACCGCGAGGCCTGCGGTCATCGAGGCCGGATTGGCGTTGAAGGCATCGTCGAAGAGATCAAAACTGTCGCCCTCATCGACGATATCCATATAGATCCGCTCGCGCGCGCCACGCCCCGCGGGCGGCGCCCAGAGCCCGATGTCGAGCGCGACGACCGCCGGATCGAGCCCGAGCCCCGCGCAAAGCGCGATGACCCCAAGCGCATTGCCCGCGAAATGGCGCCCCGGGCTCTGCACCTTGAAGACGAAGGGCGCGGCACCTTGGCGATGCGCGGTCGCGACCGTCACATCGCCCTCGATCCGCACCGCATCGAGCACGTAATCCCCCGCGGGATCGGCGCCGAAGCCGAGCGTTTTCAATCCCTTGCCGCGCGCCACATCGAAGAGCAGCCCCGAGACCGGCAGATCGTCGGGCAGCACCACGAGGCCCCCCGGCTCCACCCCCTCGCAGATCGCGGCCTTTTCCGCGGCGATCCCCTCGAGGCTGCCGAAGGCCTCGAGATGGGCCGGGGCCACGGTGGTGATCATCGCCGCATGGGGCCGCGCCATACGCGCGAGCGGCGCAATCTCGCCGGGGTTGCTCATGCCGATCTCGATCACCGCGAAATCGGCGTCACGCGGCATCCGGGCGAGCGTGATCGGCACCCCCCAATGGTTGTTGAAGCTCGCCTCGGCGGCATGGACATGGCCCTGCGCGCCCAGAACCGCGCGCAGCATCTCCTTGGTCGAGGTCTTGCCGACGGAGCCCGTGACCGCGATCACCCGTGCCCGCGAGCGCGCCCGCCCGGCCCGGCCGAGATCGCCGAGCGCGGCGAGCACATCGGGCACGATCACCAGCGGATCCGATGGGGTGCAGCCCTCGGGGATCCGGCTCACGAGCGCGCCGGCGGCGCCCTTCTTGAGCGCATCGGCCACGAAATCATGCCCGTCGCGGATATCCTTGAGCGCGATGAAGAGATCACCGGACTTGATCGAACGGGTGTCGATCGAGAGCCCGGACAGGGTGAAATCGCGCGTGGCCTCGCCCCCGGTGGCGGTGGCGATCTCGGCAGAGGTCCAGAGTGCAGGCATCAGATTTTCCCTTCCAGCGCCGCCACTGCTACCGAAGCCTGCTCGGCATCGTCAAAGGGGAAAATATCGGTGCCAATCACCTGACCGCTCTCATGCCCCTTGCCGCAAATCAGGAGCGCATCGCCCGGGCCGAGCATATCGACCCCGCGCAGGATCGCCTCGGCGCGGTCGCCGACCTCCAGCGCCTCCGGGCCCGCGCCCTCCATCACCGCGGCGCGGATCAACGCCGGGTCCTCGGTGCGGGGGTTGTCGTCGGTGACGATGACCTGATCGGCCGCTTCGGCCGCGGCGCGGCCCATCAGGGGGCGTTTCGTGCGATCCCGGTCGCCGCCCGCGCCCACGATGGCAATCAGCCGCCCCATCACATGCGGGCGCAGCGCGCCGATCGCGGTCGCGACCGCATCGGGGGTATGGGCGTAATCGACAAAGACGGTCGCGCCAGTCTCGCGCGTGGCCGCCAGTTGCATCCGGCCGCGCACCGTGCCGAGCCGCGGCAGCGTGGCGAAGACATCCGCGCCCTTCGCACCGCAGCCGATGGCGAGGCCCGCGGCCGTCAGCACGTTCATCGCCTGAAAGCCCCCGATGAGCGGCAGCCGCGCCATATGCGCCGCACCCTGCCACTCGAAGCGCAGATCCTGCCCGGTCGCGTCATAGCGCTGCCCGAGCACCCGCAGATCGCAGCCCGGGCCGTGCCCGACCCGGATCACCTGCTGCCCGCGCGCCTTGGCCAGTTCCACAAGCTCGACCCCGCGCGGATCGTCGGTATTGATCACCGCCACGCCATCTTCGGGCAGGACCCGGGTGAAGAGCCCGGCCTTGGCGGCGAAATATTCCTCGAAGGTCGCGTGATAATCGAGGTGGTCTTGGGTGAAATTGGTGAAGGCGGCAGCAGTGAGCCGCACCCCGTCCAGCCGGCGCTGCGCGAGCCCGTGCGAGCTTGCCTCCATCGCCGCATGGGTGACACCCGCCGCGGCCATATCGGCAAGCAGGCGGTGCAGCGTCACCGGCTCGGGCGTGGTATGGGCCGAGGGGGCGGTATAGGCGCCCTCGACGCCGGTCGTGCCGATATTGGCGGCCTCGAGCCCCATCGCGGCCCAGATCTGCCGGGTGAAGGTGGCCACGCTCGTCTTGCCATTGGTGCCGGTCACCGCAATCATCGTCGCGGGTTGCGCGCCGAAGAAGAGCGCGCAGGCAAAGGCCAGCGCCTGACGCGGATCCTCGGTCACCACCAGCGCGACCTCGGTCCCCGCAATCAGCGGGCGCGCGATCTCGGCGCCCGCGCGATCGGTCAGGATCGCCCCCGCGCCCTTTTCGAGCACCGCGGGCAGGAAGGACGCGCCATGCGCCTTGGTGCCCGGCAGGGCCGCAAAAAGATGACCGGGCTTGACCAGACGGCTGTCGACCGAAATCCCGGTGAGCGCGACATCCCCGCCGGTCAGGGCGGTCAGCCCGAGTTCGCTCAGAGGCTTGGCACCGTTCCCCATATCTTGTGGCTCCGTTTTGGTTGCAGCCATTTATCGTGGGCACGCGGCCCGCGTCAACGCGACAAAGCCCGGCAGGCCATGACGTCCGCGCGATCCGGCCGGTGCAGGATCGCACCGCCCGCCCCTCAATGCCCGAGCTTGGCCTTCACGAGCTGGATCCCGGCAAGCTCGGTCGGGCCTTCCTCGGGGCGCAGGCCCAGCAGCGGGCCGACCCGGCGGATCACCTCGCCCGCCACCGGCACCGCGGTCCAGCCCGCCGTGCGGCGCGTCTCGCCCGCGGCATAGGTCGAGGCCTCGTCGAGCGACAGCACGAGCACATATTTCGGATCGGTCGCGGGGAAGGCCCCGGCGAAGGTCGCGATCACCTTGTCCTTGTAATAGCCGCCCGTGGGCTTGGCCTTGTCGGCGGTGCCGGTCTTGCCGGCCACCTGATAGCCCTTGACGTCGGCGAAGCTCGCGGTGCCGCGGCTGACGACGGCGCGCATCATGCCCATCGTGCGCCGCGCCACATCCTCGCTCACCACGCGCTCGCCCGGCTGGTGGCCGATGTCATGCACCAGCGTCGGCGTGACCCGCCGCCCGCCATTCGCGATCGTCGCATAGGCGGCCGCGAGGTGCAGCGGGCTCGCCGAGAGGCCGTGGCCATAGCCGATCGTCATCGCCGAGATGTCGGACCATTTCGCCGGCACGATCGGGCGGCCGGTCGGCGCCTCGCCGAGCTCGACCTGGGTCGGTTCGACGAAGCCCATCCGGGTCAGGAACTCGCGCTGCCGCTCGGGGCCGATCATCTGCACGATCCGCGCGGTGCCGACGTTCGAGGATTCCACGATCACATCGGTCACCGAGAGCTGCGGGCCATAGTTGTGGAAATCGTGGATCTTGAACTTGCCCACCCGCATCGGCGAGGCGGTGGCGACCATGGTCGAGGGATTGACGAGGCCGAGCTCCATCGCCTGCGCCACGGCGAAGATCTTGAAGGTCGAGCCGAGCTCGTAGACGCCCTGCACCGCGCGGTTGAAGAGCGGGCTGTCCGACGCGTCGCCCTTGGTCAGCGGCGCGGGGCGGTCGTTCGGGTCGAAATCGGGCAGGCTGGCCATCGCCACGATCTCGCCGGTCTGCACCTCCATCAGGATCGCGGTCGCGCCCTTGGCGTTCATCAGCTTCATCCCGCCGGCGAGGATCTCCTCGAGCGCGGATTGAATGGTGAGGTCGATCGAGAGCTTGAGCGGCGCGCCGCCGTTCGCCGGATCGCGCAGCCAGCCGTCGAAAGCCTTCTCGACGCCCGCGGTGCCGACGATCTCGGCCGAGTTCACGCCCTCATTGCCGAAGCGCGCGCCGCCGAGGATATGCGCTGCAAGGCTGCCGTTCGGGTAAAGCCGCATCTCGCGCGGGCCGAACAGAAGACCCGGATCGCCGATGTCATGCACGTCCTGCATCTGCTCGGGGCTGATCTTCTTCTTGATCCAGACGAATTTGCGGGTGCCGGTGAAATCCTTCACCAGCCGGTCGTGATCGAGATCGGGGAAGATCTTGACGAGTTTCTCGGCGGTGCGCTCGGGGTCGACCATCATCGGCGGCTGGGCATAGAGCGCGTGCGTCACGAGGTTGGTGGCGAGCACGCGGCCCTCGCGGTCGGTGATGTCGGCGCGCTGCGCGATGATCGCGGGGGCGGCTTCGGAGAGCTGCGGCTCCTCGGGCTGGGCGGCGGCGAGCGTGCCCATCCGCGCCCCCACGGTAACGAAGGCCGCGAGGAAGAAGAGCCCCATCATCAAAAGACGCCCCTCGGCGCGCAGCCGCTCGCGGTCGCGCGTGGCCTCGCCGCGCAGTCGGATGTTCTCGCGCTCGATCGCGTCGGGGTTCTCGCCCTTGGCGCGGGCGTCGAGGATGCGGGCGAGCGGGCGCAGAGGGGTGCGGATCATTGGCCTTCCTCCACGGCGGGGGCGTTGGCGGGAGTATTGGCGTCGATGCCGGTCGCGATCACGTCGATCGGCTCGCCGAGCGGGAGATCGTCGGCGACCTCGGGGGCGGGATAGGCGACCTGGGCGGCGGTGCCGAATTGCTCGGGCGCGAGCGGCAGGAGCGGCACCCGGGTGAAGTTCATGTTCACCAGTTCGCGCAGCCGGTCGGGCCGGTTGAGATAGGCCCATTCGGCGCCAAGCACGCCAAGCCCCTCGTGCAGGCTCGCGATCTCGCGGTTGATCGTGCGCAGATCGCCGAGCCTGTCCTGCGTCTCGTAGTTCACGCGGTAGGCCCAGAAGGCCAGCCCCATCACCGCCAGCGCGGTAGCAAGATAGATCAGCGTTCTCATCGTCTGGACCGGTGCGGTTTGGAGGAGGGTTGAAGGACGGGCGCGGGCAGGCCGAGGGTGGCGCGATCGGCGGTGCCCGCGGGGGCCTCGGTGCGCCGCCCGGCGCGCAGGATGGCCGAGCGCGCGCGCGGGTTTTCCGCGAGTTCGCGGTCATCGGGACCCACGCCCTTGCGGGTGATCATCTCGAAGGCGGGCGCCTCGGCGGCCTGGATCGGCGCGTAGCGGCTACCCCCGCCCGCGCGGCCCGAGCGCGCCTGAAAGAAGCGCTTCACGACGCGGTCCTCGAGCGAATGGAAGGTGACCACGGCGAGTTTGCCCCCCGGCTTCAGCGCGCGCTCCGCGGCCTCCAGCCCCTCGATGAGTTGCCCGAATTCGTCGTTCACGGCAATACGCAGCGCCTGAAAGCTGCGGGTGGCGGGGTGGCTCTGGCCGGGTTTCGGGCGCGGCAGGCAACGCTCGATCACCGCCACCAGCTCGCGGGTGGTGGTGAAGGGCGTGGTGCGGCGGGCCTCGGTGATCGCGCGGGCGATCCGGCGCGAGGCGCGCTCCTCGCCGTAATGATAGAGAATGTCGGCGATCTCTTCCTCGGGCGCCTCGTTCACCAGATCGGCGGCCGAAGGGCCCGATTGCGCCATGCGCATGTCGAGCGGGCCGTCCTTCATGAAGGAAAAGCCGCGCTCGGCCTGATCGAGCTGCATCGAGGAGACGCCGAGGTCGAGCACGACGCCATCGAGGCCATCCGGCGCGATCTCGGCGGCATACTGGTCGAGATCGGAGAAGGTGCCCTCGACCAGCACGAGCCGGTCGCCATAGGCGCCGCGCCAGTCCGCCGCCATCTCGAAGACCGCCGGATCGCGGTCGACACCGATCACCCGATCGGCACCGGCGGCCAGCAGACCACGCGTGTAGCCCCCTGCCCCGAAGGTGCCATCGAGCCAGACCCCAGAGACAGGCGCGACCGCTTCGAGGAGCGGCCGCAGCAGGACGGGAACATGGGGGGCATCTGGAACGGCGGCGGGCCCGGTCATGCCACACCTCCAGAGGAGGGCGCGAGCTTGGGCAGATTGACGAGCGGGTCGTAATTGGCCGGCCGCGGCGCGCGTTCGGATTGTCCGGCGCGATAGGTCTCGGGATCCCAGATCCTGAAGGTCGTCCCGGCCGAGGCGAAATAGGCCTCGGTGCTCAGATTGGCCTTCTCGCGCAGCTTCTGCGGCAGCACCAGACGACCGTCATTGTCGATCTCGGTCTGGTGCGAACATTCATACATCTTCTCTTCGGCCTCGGCGCGCTCCTGCGAGCCGCGCTGCATGGCGTCGATCTGATCGTCGATCTCATAGGCCGCTTCCATGGTGAAGACCTCGAGCCAGTTCTGCTCGGGCGGGCCGTAGACGATGACGATCTGCGGGCGCTGTCCGGGGGCCCAGTCGGGATCGCCGGCCTCGATCACGCGGCGGAACGAAGCGGGGATGGAAACGCGACCCTTCGCGTCCACCTTAAACGTCTCCGATCCTCTGAACCGCCGTGCCACGGCTGGCGCTCTCCTGTCCC
>QKJR01000094.1 GCA_003249215.1 Rhodobacterales bacterium | reverse complement strand
TCGCTCACCGCGAAATGGCAGGCCGAGCGCGACAAGCTGGAAGGCGCGCGCGAGCTCAAGGAGAAACTCGACCGGGCCCGCGCCGATCTCGACGTGGCCAAGCGCGAGGGCAACCTCGGCAAGGCGGGCGAGCTGTCCTATGGGGTGATCCCCGAGCTCGAACGCAAGCTCGCCGAATCCGAGACCAATGGCGACGACATGATGGTGTCGGAAGCCGTGCGGCCCGAGCAGATCGCCGAAGTCGTCGAGCGCTGGACCGGGATCCCGACCAGCAAGATGCTCGAAGGCGAACGCGACAAGCTCCTGCGGATGGAAGACGAGCTGGGCAAGCGGGTGATCGGGCAACGTCAGGCGGTGACGGCCGTGGCCAACGCGGTGCGTCGGGCGCGTGCCGGGCTCAACGACGAGAACCGGCCGCTGGGCAGCTTCCTCTTCCTCGGGCCGACCGGCGTGGGCAAGACCGAGCTGACCAAGGCGGTGGCCGAATTCCTGTTCGACGACGACAATGCGATGGTCCGCATCGACATGTCGGAGTTCATGGAGAAACATTCGGTCGCCCGGCTGATCGGTGCCCCGCCCGGCTATGTCGGCTATGACGAGGGCGGTGTGCTGACCGAAGCGGTGCGGCGTCGGCCCTATCAGGTCGTGCTGTTCGACGAGGTCGAAAAGGCCCACCCGGACGTGTTCAACGTCCTGCTGCAAGTGCTCGACGACGGCGTGCTGACCGATGGTCAGGGCCGCACGGTGGACTTCAAGCAGACGCTGATCGTGCTGACCTCGAACCTCGGCAGCCAGGCGTTGAGCCAGTTGCCGGATGGCTCCGACAGCTCGGCCGCCCGGCGCGACGTGATGGATGCGGTCAAGGCCCACTTCCGGCCCGAGTTCCTGAACCGTCTGGACGAGACGATCATCTTCGATCGGCTCACCCGCAAGGATATGGACGGGATCGTGGACATTCAGCTTGCCCGGCTCGAGAAACGCCTGGCCAAGCGGAATATCAAGCTGCACCTCGAAGCGGCGGCCAAGACCTGGCTGGCCGATCAGGGCTATGATCCGGTCTATGGCGCGCGGCCGCTCAAGCGGGTGATCCAGCGTTCGCTGCAGGACCCGCTGGCCGAGTTGCTGCTCGCGGGCGACATCCTCGACGGCGATATGGTTCCGGTCCATGCCGGGATCGAAGGGCTGATCATCGGCGAGCGGAGCGGGTCGAGCCATCGGCCGAAGCCCGACGACGCCGTGGTTCACTGAGCCACATATATATGTAGAGAGAATGCGACGCGCGGCCCTTGGGCCGCGCGTCCTGTTTTGGCCGCCTGCGTGGGAGCGGGGGGCGGGGAGAGCAGGCGGCCGGCACGCTCACATGTCGGAGGGCGGCGGCAGGATGCCTGCCTCCTGCGCCGCGGCGATTTCGCCCGCATCGAGCGTGCCATTGCCGTCGAGATCGGCGGCATGGAACTGGTCTTCGGTCACGTCGGGATAGGCCGTCATGACTTCTTCCCAGTTGAGCAGCCCGTCATTGTCCGTATCCGCCCCTTCGGCGAGGGCAAAGCCCGGCAGGGCGGCGATCAGGACGAGGGCAAGGGAAGTCTTCTTCATTGCTGGTCTCCTTGGTTTCCGGTCGCGCTTGTCTGGCGCCGGGCCAGAACGCCACGATCCGGCGCCGGGCATAGCCCTGTCCGGCGCGGTGGCCCGATCCGGGCGGAGCCTTGCGAAAACCGGCCCGTCGCGCGGGCTGAAACCCGCAGGTCCAAGGCGGAGTTTCGCCACGCGGCAAAGCCCCGCTGTCCTTGCGTCAGCCTTTCGGCAATTTGCTGCCCGTCGCGCGAATCTCGCGTAGCATCGGCGAAAAGGGAGGACATCACATGCGCCGCATCGACGCCTTGCTCGCCGAATATGGCGAGAGCCATCAGAATCCGACGAACAAGAGGGTCCATTGGATCTGCGTGCCGGTGATCTTCACCAGCGTGATGGCTTTCATCTATTCGCTGCCGCCCGTGGCCGGCATCAACTGGCTCTGGATCGTCGCCGTTCTGGTGCTGCTCTATTATATGTCGCTGTCGCCGCGTCTGGCGCTGGGCTTCGTCGCGGTCTTCGCGCTGGCCTTCGCGGCGATCCTGCTGGCGGGCTGGATCGTGCCGCTGCCGCTCTGGGCGACGGCGCTGATCGCCTTTGTCCTGGCCTGGATCGGTCAGTTCTGGGGCCATCAGGTCGAGGGGCGCAAACCCTCCTTCTTCAAGGATCTGCAATTCCTGCTGATCGGCCCGGCCTGGCTGCTGAGCTTCATCTACCGCCGGCTCGGCCTCGCCTGGTAAAGAAAACCCCGCCGGTCGGAACCGGCGGGGTCGGTCTGCCTTGCGGCAGGATCATTCGGCGGCGGGCAGCAGGCCGGCATCGGCCGCAGCGGCCAGTTCGGCGGCATCGAGCATGCCGTCGGCATTGGTATCGGCCTGGGCGAAGAGCTCGGCGGTGAAGTCGGGCATGCTCACCTGGATTTCTTCGAGGGTCACCATGCCGTCGCCATCGGCATCATAAGTGCCTTCGGCGAAACCGGCAGTGGCGCCGGCGAGCAGGATGACAAGGGCGATACGGGCGGATTTCATGGAATATGCTCCA
>QKJR01000055.1 GCA_003249215.1 Rhodobacterales bacterium | reverse complement strand
CATGCCGACAAGGGGCAGGTGCAGCACATGGTGCGCCACCAGCTTCCCGGCGTCACCTTCGAAGGGCCGGACGCCGCCGATGCGCTCGCAATCGCGATCTGTCACGCCCACCACCTGCAATCGGCGCAGCGCGCGAACGCCGCCATGCTCGGCCGTGGCGCGATCGAGATTACCGCCGGGCAGGCGCGCATCCGGAGGGCCTCGCGATGATCGGACGGATCGCCGGAACCATCATCCACCGCGCGATGGATCACGTGCTGATCGACGTGCGCGGCGTGGGCTACATCGTCCATGTCTCGTCGCGCACCGCTTCGACCCTGCCCCCGGTGGGCGAGGCCTGCGCGCTCTACACCGATCTTCTCGTGCGCGAGGACCTGTTGCAGCTGTTCGGCTTCCCGACGCTGCTCGAAAAGGAATGGCATCGGCTGCTGACCTCGGTGCAGGGCATCGGGGCCAAGGCCTCGCTCGCGATCCTCGGCACGCTTGGCGCCGAGGGCGTGGGCCGCGCCATCGCGCTTGGCGACTGGTCGGCGGTCAAGGCCGCCCCCGGCGTCGGTCCCAAACTCGCCCAACGTGTGGTGATGGAACTCAAGGAAAAGGCGCCGACGGTCATGGCGCTCGGCGGCACGCTGACGGTCGACACGGCGCCCTCGGACGAAGTGATCGAGCAGGCGCCGAAGGCTGCGAAGCGCCCTGCCCCGGCTCCCGCGCCCAAGGCCAACTTTACCGCCGAGGCGCTCAGCGCGCTGACCAATCTTGGTTACAACCCGTCCGAGGCCGCCGCCGCCGTCGCGCAAGCCAGCGAAAGCCCCGAGGCGACCGACACCGCCAAACTGATCCGCACCGCCCTTCGGCTTCTCGCGCCGAAGGATTGAGACTGACCAATGACCGACCCCGACCCGACCCTTCGCCCCGACCGTCTGCCTGACGACGCCGACCGTGCTCTGCGTCCGCAGATGCTCGAAGAATTCGTCGGTCAGGCCGAGGCGCGGGCGAACCTGCGCGTCTTCATCGAAAGCGCCAAGATGCGCGGTCAGGCGATGGACCACACGCTGTTCCACGGACCGCCCGGGCTGGGCAAGACCACCCTCGCCCAGATCATGGCGCGCGAGCTTGGCGTCAACTTCAAGATGACCTCTGGCCCGGTGCTGGCCAAGGCGGGCGACCTCGCCGCGATCCTGACAAATCTCGAGTCGCGCGACGTCCTCTTCATCGACGAGATCCACCGCCTGAACCCGGCGGTCGAGGAAGTGCTCTACCCCGCGATGGAGGATTTCGAGCTCGACCTCGTGATTGGCGAAGGCCCCGCGGCGCGCACCGTGCGGATCGAGCTTCAGCCCTTCACCCTCGTCGGCGCGACGACGCGGCTTGGCCTGCTGACGACGCCGCTCCGTGATCGCTTCGGCATCCCCACACGGCTGCAATTCTACACCGAGGACGAGCTTGACCTGATCGTCAGCCGTGGCGCACGCCTCCTTGGCATTCCCGCGGATGCGGAGGGCACGCGCGAGATCGCACGCCGCGCGCGCGGCACGCCGCGGATCGCCGGCCGGCTGTTGCGCCGTGTCGTCGACTTCGCGCTTGTCGAGGGCGACGGGCGCCTTACGCGTGAGCTTGCCGACCGGGCGCTGACCCGGCTGGGTGTCGACCACCTTGGCCTCGACGGCGCCGACCGGCGCTACATGCGGCTGATGGCCGAGCATTACGGCGGCGGACCCGTCGGCGTGGAAACGCTGTCGGCTGCGTTGTCGGAAAGCCGCGACGCGATCGAGGAGGTGATCGAGCCTTACCTCCTCCAACAGGGCCTCGTGCAGCGCACCCCGCGCGGGCGGATGCTAGGCCACCGCGCCTGGCGCCATCTCGGGCTCGATGCGCCACAGTCTCCCGCGACCCCGCAAGGCGACCTCTTCGGCGATGGCTGAGACAAGCTGTCGCTTGCTCGCCACGGCATCGCGGCCTATCTGCGCGCCATGACCAATGCCCCCCTTGCCCGTTTCGAGATCTCCGAGGCCGAAATCGACCGTGTCGTGACGGCGTTCTATGCCCGCGTTCGGCAGCACCCGATGCTTGGCCCTGTTTTCGCGGTTCATGTCGATGACTGGCCCGAACATGAGGCGAAAGTCGCGCGGTTCTGGAAAGGCTCGATCCTTCATTTGCCGGGCTATGACGGCTCGCCGATGTTCGCCCACCGTCAGGCCAAGAACGTCAAGCCGGGAATGTTCTCGGTCTGGCTTGGCCTGTTCGATCAGGTGCTGAAGGACGAGCTTGCACCCGAGACGGCCGAAGCCTGGTCAGCGCTTGCCCACAAGATCGGCACCAGCCTGCGCGCGGGCGTCGTTGATCGCGAGACGCTGCCCGGCGGCGTGCCGAAACTGCGTTAGGCCTCGTCGGGCTTTTCCTTGCTCCGCCCGAAAAGGCCGGTCAGCGCGCGACCTGTCAGGTTCGTCACCCGCGGCTTTTGCAGCGCGCGGAACGGCATCGGGCGGCAGACCTCGATCGCAGCAACGCCGACCCGCGCGGTCAGGGCCCCGTTCACGACACCTTCGCCAAAGCGGCGCGAGAGCTTGGAAAAGAGATGCCCGCCGGTCACCGTCTCGATCAGGTCGTCGCCAACGGCCA
>QKJR01000004.1 GCA_003249215.1 Rhodobacterales bacterium | reverse complement strand
CCGCTTGACAAACATGAGTGTTTTACTCAGGATTTACCCATCCCTCGAGCCACCGCCCGGCAGCCAGAGACAACCGGGAGAGGCTCATGACTATTCACTCCAAGGAATTCCCCCGCCCGCCGCGTGGCGCCGCCGCTGTCGGCATGCTCGACGAGCTCGCCCCCTTCGAGGCCGGGCTGATCCATTGCCTGCGGCTCGCCGATGACGGCCCCGCCAACCCCGGCTGGCAAAGCCTCGCCGCCCATCCGGCCGGGCTCGCGGCACTCGAGGCGATGGGGCGGATCTGCACGCTCTGCGCGCGCTACGGCCGCCGGCCTTTGATGCGCCACAGCGCCGGCTGCGCCTGTCTCGGCGCCGACGAGGCCTGCCTCGTCGAAATCGTCGGCGCCGCCATGTCGGGCGAGCGCGAGGATGCGATGCTGATGGCGAGCCTGATGCTGCGCGCCGATCTCGCCCCGGCGCTGGTCGCCGAGGCGCAGAGCGCCGGCGCCGCGCTGGCCCGCGCCCATCTCGCGGCGGGCCCCGTCCACTGAGACGAAAAAGCCCGGGCCAGGGCCCGGGCTCGATCTTGCGCCGTGACGGATCGGATCAGCCGAGCTGTTCCATCACCTCGTCGGAGGCGTCGAAATTCGAATAGACGTGCTGCACGTCGTCATCGTCCTCGAGCGCGTCGAGCAGCTTCATCAGCTTCTGCATGTCCTCGAGCCCGAGCTCGGCGGTCACGTTCGGCTTCCAGATCAGCTTGGTCGACTCGCTCTCGCCCAGCGCCTCTTCGAGCGCCTGCGAAACCGCGCCCAGATCGCTGTCGCCGCAATAGATGATATGGCCCTCTTCCGAGCTCTCCACATCATCGGCGCCGGCCTCGATCGCCGCCTCGAAGATCGCCTCGGCATCGCCCGCGGCGGCCGGATAGACGACTTCGCCCTTGCGGTCGAACTGGAAGCTCACCGAGCCGGTTTCGCCGAGGTTGCCGCCGTTCTTGGAGAAGGTCGAGCGCACGTTCGACGCGGTGCGGTTGCGGTTGTCGGTCATCGCCTCGACGATGATCGCCACGCCCGCCGGGCCATAGCCCTCGTAACGGATTTCGTCATAGTTCTCGGCGTCGCCGCCCGAAGCCTTCTTGATCGCCCGGTCGATCACGTCCTTGGGCATCGAGTTCGACTTGGCTTCCTTCACCGCGAGGCGCAGACGGGCGTTCTTGTCGGGGTCCGGATCGCCCATCTTGGCGGCGACGGTGATCTCCTTCGCCAGCTTCGAGAAGAGTTTCGAACGCGCCGCATCCTGCCGCCCCTTGCGGTGCTGGATGTTCGCCCACTTGCTGTGGCCTGCCATTGCCGTCTCCAAACGTCGATTGCGTGATTGGGCGCTCCATATCCCATGCTCAGGGGGCGGGGCAAGCCCGGGCAAATTCCGCCCGCTTCTTTGGTCCGGAAATACCTCGGGGGTGCGGGGGCTGGCCCCCGCTCCCGCCGCCTCCAGCCTCAGGCGCGTTCGTCCTTGGGCGAGCCCATCACCACATGGGTGGTCATCTGGCGCACCCCCTCGATCGTGCCGACCTTGTCGGTGTGAAACCGCTTGTAGGCGGCGAGGTCCTCGACCTCGACGCGCAGCAGATATTCGATCGAGCCGGTGATGTTGTGGCACTCGCGCACCTCCTCCATCCCGGCCACCGCCTGTTCAAAGCGTTCCTGCCCCGCCTTGCTGTGCTCCGAAAGCCCGACGGTGAGATAGGCAACGAAGCCCCGCCCCATCGCCGCCGGGTCGAGCACGGCGCGAAAGCCGCGGATCACCCCGGCGCGTTCGAGCTCCTGCACCCGGCGCAGACAGGCCGAGGGCGACAGCCCCACCCGCTCGGCCAATTGGGTATTGGGCAGCCGCCCATCGGCGGTCAGCTCTCGCAATATTCGACGGTCGATTCGATCCATACCCGCCATTCGTTGCAGCCTTGTCGCGGCAAACCACAAGTTCGCAATCCAATTGCAGCGATCCTCTGCAATCATCGCCGCATGTCAACCGATCTCTTCCTCGCCCTTCTGGGCTTCGCCTTCGTCACCTCGATCACCCCGGGGCCCAACAACCTGATGCTGATGGCCTCGGGCGCCAATTTCGGCTTTCGCCGCACCTTGCCGCATCTCATCGGCGTCGCAGGCGGCTTCGGGCTGATGGCCTTTCTGATGGGCGCGGGGCTGGTCGGGATCTTCGAGCGCTGGCCCATGCTGCGCGACGTGATGAAGATCGCGGCGCTGGTCTATATGCTCTGGCTGGCCTGGAAGATCGCCCATGCCGGCGCCCCCGGCGAGGGCCGCGAAGGCGCCCGGCCGCTCAGCCTCCTGCAGGCCGCGGGCTTTCAATGGGTGAACCCCAAGGCGCTGGCCATGGCGCTGACCGCCGTCACCGCCTATGCGCCCGAACGCAGCCTCGCCTCGGTGGCGCTGGTGGCGCTCGCCTTCAGCGCGGTGAACCTGCCGTCGATCTCGCTCTGGGTCGTCGCCGGCCAACAGATTCGCCACCTGCTGACCAGGCCCGCGCGGCTCACCGCCTTCAACTGGACGATGGCCGCCCTGCTTCTGGCCGCGCTGATTCCGGTGCTGCGGGCCTGAACCGCTGGCGGGCCGCGACATTCAGAAGCGCAAGGGGGCCGCCCACGCCCGATCCGCTCGAGGATC
>QKJR01000028.1 GCA_003249215.1 Rhodobacterales bacterium | reverse complement strand
TGGCGCAGAATCACCCGGGCGTGGGCGGTTAGCTCAGCGGTAGAGCACTACGTTGACATCGTAGTGGCCACTGGTTCGATCCCAGTACCGCCCACCATTTTCGCCGTCCCCGAAAGGGGGCACAGGTTTCAAGGCGCACGCGCGCCGCGACAAGGAGATGACCCATGAAGGTCCGTAACTCGCTCCGCTCGCTCAAGCAGCGTCATCGCGATTGCCAGATCGTGCGCCGCAAGGGCCGCGTCTATGTGATCAACAAGACGCAGAAACGCTTCAAAGCCCGTCAGGGCTGAGCGCTTTCGAGCTCGACGACAGAAAGGCCGCGCTGGGATGACCCGCGCGGCCTTTTCCTTTGTCTGATCGCGGCGAACCGAAAGGACAAAAGGCGGACCTGCGCCCGCCCTTCAACCTGATCGAAATATCCCGGGGGTCAGGGGGCAGAGCCCCCTGCTGGCTTCAGTCGTATTTGCGCAGGTCCTCGATCACCTTGCCATCGTTGGGCAGGCTGCCCGGCGGCACGATTTCGATCGCCCCCTTGAGCTTGAGCGCTTCGACGACCCCGGCCCCGAGCCGCCGCGCGTCGCCCTCCTCGGTTTCGATGCGCACGGTCATCACATCCATTTCGCCATCGCGGCTCGCCACCACGCGCGCGCGCTTCACCTCCGGATGCGCCGAGACGAAGGCCGCCACCTGCTCGGGGCGCACGAACATGCCCTTGATCTTGGTGGTCTGATCGGCGCGGCCCATCCAGCCACGGATGCGCCGGTTGGTGCGCCCGCAGGGCGAGACGCCCGGCATGATCGCACTGAGGTCACCCGTGGCGAACCGCACCAGCGGATAATCGGGGTTCATCGTGGTCACGATCACCTCGCCCACTTCGCCATCGGGCACCGGGTCGCCGGTGCCGGGGCGCACGATCTCGACGATCACCCCCTCGTCGAGGATCATCCCCTCCATCGCCGCGCTTTCATAGGCGATATTGCCGAGATCGGCGGTCGCATAGCATTGCAGGCAGGCAATGCCGCGGTCGGCATATTCCTTGCGCAGGCTGGGGAAGAGCGCCCCGCCGCCAACCGCCGCGCGGGTGATGCCCAGCCGTTCGCCCATCGCCTCGGCCTTGTCGAGGATCACCTTGAGATAATCCGGCGTGCCGGAATAGACATTGGTGCCGATGTCGACGGCCGCACGCACCTGCAATTCGGTCTGGCCGGTGCCGGCGGGCAGAACGGCCGCGCCCACCGCCCGCGCGCCGCTCTCGAAGATCATGCCGGCGGGCGTCAGATGATAGCCGAAGCAGTTCTGCACGATATCGCCGGGGCCGACGCCCGCGGCATGCAGGAACCGCCCCATCCGCCACCAGTCGTGCTCGGTACCGCCGGGCTCATAGATCGGGCCGGGGCTCTGGAAGATATGGGCGAAGGCATGGGGCGCGCGGACGGTCATCCCGCCAAAGGGCCGCGCGCCCTTCTGCGCGGCACCGAGATCAGACTTGCGCAGGACCGGCAGCCGCGCGAGATCGGCCATCGAGGTCACCGCCGCCGCTTCGACCGCACCCAGATGCGCGGCGAGCCCCGGCGCCGCCAGCGCGCGTGCGATGATCTGCGGCAGATCCCACGCGAGCGCGGCCTCGCGTTCATCGCTCGAGCGGGTTTCCAGATCGTCGTAATGGCGGCTCATCGGCGGGCCCTCTTCAGTTCGGGTTTCGCTGCGGAAATGCTGCGCAGCAATCGTTTCTTTCCAACAGCTTGCCTCAGGCGAGCCAACGCTTGCGGCGGCGATAGCTGCGCACGTCGCGGAAGCTCTTGCGGCCGTCGTCGGCCATGCCGAGGTAGAATTCCTTGACGTCCGGGTTCTCGCGCAGGGCCTGCGCGGGGCCGTCCATCACCACCCGACCGCTCTCCAGAATATAACCGTAATGGGCATAACGCAGGGCCACGTTGGTGTTCTGCTCGGCCAGAAGGAAGGTCACGCCCTCGCCCTCGTTCACCGCCTTCACGATCTCGAAGATCTGCTCCACCAGTTGCGGCGCGAGGCCCATCGAGGGCTCATCGAGCAGGATCATCTCGGGGCGCGACATCAGTGCCCGGCCCATCGCGACCATCTGCTGCTCGCCGCCCGAGGTATAGCCGGCCTGGCTCTTGCGGCGCTCCTTGAGGCGCGGGAAGTAATTGTAGACCATCTCGAGATCGCTCGCGATCGCGCCGCGGCCATCGGTGCGGGTATAGGCGCCGGTCAGCAGGTTTTCTTCCACCGTCAGGTGCTCGAAGCAGTGCCGCCCCTCCATCACCTGGATCACGCCCTTGCGCACCAGATCGGCGGGGGCCATGTCCTGCACTCGCTCGCCGCGATAGGCGATCGTGCCCTTGGTGACCTCACCGCGCTCGGATTTCAGAAGGTTCGAGATCGCCTTGAGGGTCGTCGTCTTGCCTGCACCATTGCCGCCCAGAAGCGCGGTGATACCGCCCTTGGGCACCGCAAGGCTCACGCCCTTCAGCACGAGGATGACGTGGTTGTAGATCACCTCGATATTGTTGACCTCGAGCAGGGTCTCGGTTTTTGCGGCGTCCAGCATCGCGTCCTCCTCCGGGTGGTCCCCGGCCCCGAAGGGCCGGGGGTCAGTCTCAGTTGCAGCGCTCGGCGATGTTGTTTTCCTTGGCATAGGCCGCGGAATCCTCGGCCACGAGCGGGCCCAGCACCTCGTCATCGGGGGCGATGAAGTCGGTGGTCAGCATCCATTTGCCGGCCGCCGCATCCCATTGCTGGATCATCGCACCACCCGGACCGCCATGGTCGGCGCAGGTCGCGGCGAAGGCCTGACCGAAGCCCGCAAGGCCCAGTTCGGCCATCCGCGCATCGGTGATTTCCAGCGCCTCGAAGCCCGCGCGAACCTCGGCGGCATTGACCGCCGAATGACCGGCCAGTTCCTGCGCCTTGCGGATCGCCTCGGCGATGACAACGGCGGCATACATGCCGCGCGAATAGATCACCGAGCCTTCCTGATCGCCCGCGCCGCTGGCCTTGCCCGCGTCATAGACATAGGTCTTGAGATCGGCGTAGATCGGATAGTCCATACCCACACCGTTGAAGGTGATCGCCTTGTAGCCGTTGGCGCCCGCGCCCGCCGGCTTCACGTCGTTTTCCGAGCCCGACCACCAGATGCCGACGAAATTCTCCATCGGGAATTTGATGTTGGCGGCCTCCTGAATGGCGACTTGGTTCATCACGCCCCAGCCCCAGAAGAGCACGTAATCGGGCTTCTCGCGGCGCACCTGCAGCCATTGTGATTTCTGCTCTTGGCCGGGGCTGTCGATCGGCAGGGTCGAGAGGGTAAAGCCGTGCTTCTTCGACAGCTCCTCGAGCGTACGGATCGGTTCCTTGCCATAGGCGGAGTTGTGATAAAGGAGCGCGATCTTCTTGCCCTTCAGATCATCGCCATTCTGCGAAAGCAGATATTTGATCGCGACCGAGGCGCCATCCCAGTAGTTCGCCGGGTAGTTGAAGACCCATTCGAAGATCTTGCCGTTCGCGGCCGAGGTGCGGCCATAGCCCGGGGTATAGAGCGTGATCCCGTCGGCCGTGACCTTGGGAATGAGCTGATAGGTGATGCCGGTCGAGAGCGGGTTATAGACCAGCGCGCCCATGCCCTTGGTCGACTCGTAGCATTCCACACCTTTCTCGGTGTTATAGGCGGTCTCGCATTCCGGCACCTGGATCTTCTCGCCGCCGATGCCGCCGTCACGCTCATTGAGCAGCGTGAAATAGTCGTTGAAGCCATCGGCATAGGGGATGCCGCCAGCCGCGAAGGGCCCGGTGCGGTAGCTCAGGTTCGGCACGACCAGATCGGCCATGGCCGGGGCGGCGGCGGTGATCGCTGCGGCCACGAGGGCAGTGAAAGTGGTCTTCATACGTCATTCCTCCCAGAACGTAATCAGGTGTTGGTTGCCGGTTTCCCGGGTCGTTGGATCGGCCGCCCCGCTCAGTGCGGGAAGGGCCAGAGACGGAGTTTCTCCTTGGCGACGCGCCAGAGCTGGGCGAGGCCATGCGGCTCGGCGATCAGGAAGATCACGATCAGCGCGCCGACGATCATCAGCTCGATATGCGCGGCCAGATCGGTCGGCCAGCCGAGCGTGCCGACGAGCAGGTTCTTCAGGAGCACCGGCAAGAGCACAAGGAACGCGGCCCCCGCGAAGCTGCCGAAGATCGAGCCCAGACCGCCGATGATCACCATGAAGAGGATCAGGAAGGATTTCTGGATCCCGAAGGCCTCGCCCACCTCGGCCGCGCCGAGATAGACCGAGAAGAACAGCGCCCCGGCGATGCCGATGAAGAACGAGCTGACGGCAAATGCGGTGATCTTGGTCGTCAGCGGGTTCACCCCGATGATCTCGGCCGCGATATCCATGTCGCGGATCGCCATCCATTTGCGCCCCACCGTGCCGCGCGTCAGGTTGCGCGCGATCACCGCGACGATCGTCAGCATGATCAGGCAGAACATGTATTTCGCCATCGCCGAGGTCTGCGCGCCGGTCACGATCACGCCGAAGATCGAGCGCTCGGGCGCGTTGATCTGACCCGATGCCGAGTAGTTGTAGAACCACGGCACCTTGTTGAAGAGCCAGACGAGGAAGAACTGCGCGGCGAGCGTCGCCACAGCCAGATAGAAGCCCTTGATCCGCAAGCTCGGCAGACCGAAGAGCACGCCGACGGCCGCGGTGATCCCGCCCGCGATCAGCACATGGATGAAGATCGAGACCTCGGGGAAGGCGGTCATCAGCTTGTAGCAGGCATAGGCCCCCACCGCCATGAAGCCGCCGGTGCCGAGGCTGACCTGCCCGGCGTAGCCCACCAGAATGTTCAGCCCGATCGCCGCGATCGAATAGATCAGGAAGGGCACGAAGACCGCGCTCGCCCAATAGTCATTGATCAGCAGCGGAATGACCCCATAGGCCACCGCCAGCACGGCATAGAACCGCAGCCGGTCGAACTTGATCGGGAAGGTCTGACTGTCCTCCCGGTAGCTCGTCTTGAAATCGCCTGCCTCGCGGTAGAACATCAGCCCCTCCCCCCGTTGAGATTACGGGGGAAGCGGCTGTCCCCCTTCAGCAGCCCTGCCGTATGCGGATCCAGGAAAAGATCCCGGCGCCCGCCCCGGCCGCGGCCAAAAGCATGTTGAGTGTTTGCAGGCCGGCCGATTCCCCGGGCGGGGCGGCAAGCGCGATCCAGCCGAAGGTTGCGGCCGCGGCCCAACCGATGACGCAGACAGTGGCGCAGGCTTTCGTCGTATTCATGAGTGCGGAACCTCCCAATTCCATTGCACTCCGAACCAGACCGGGCTCCTCTTCCCGGGCGGGCCGGATATGCGACAGGATGTCGCACACCGATCCCCCGATCAACAGATTTCTGATGATGAATGTTTGCGGTCACGCGCATCGTCACACCCGCTCGATGATCTTCTCGCCGAACAGGCCCTGCGGCCGGAAGACGAGGAAGAGAAGCGCGAGGACATAGGCGAACCAGTTCTCGGTCGCGCCGCCGATCAGGGGGCCTGCGAAGAACTCGAAGAGCTTCTCGCCCACCCCGATGATCAGACCGCCGACGATGGCGCCCGGGATCGAGGTGAAGCCGCCCAGCATCAGCACCGGAAGGGCCTTGAGCGCGATCAGGCTGAGCGAGAACTGCACGCCAGATTTCGAGCCCCACATGATCCCGGCGACCAGCGCCACGAAGCCCGCGATCGACCAGACGAGGATCCAGATGAAGCGCAGCGAGATCCCGACCGAAAGAGCGGCCTGGTGATCATCGGCCACCGCACGCAGCGCGCGGCCCTGCTTGGAATACTGGCTGAACAAGGTCAGCGCCGCGACGAGGGCCACGGCCACGAGCGTCGCCACGATGTCGAGATTGTCGATGAAGAAGCCATAGCCGAAGATGCTGTCGGTCATGCTTTCGACGGTCTCGGAAATCCCCTGCGGCAGGCCCACGTCGAGCGTCTTGATATCGGCGCCCCACATCACGTCGCCGAAGCCCTCGAGGAAGTAGGCCATGCCGATCGTCGCCATGAAGAGGATGATCGGCGCCTGGTTCACCAGATGCTTCAGCACCAGTTTCTCGATCACGATCGCCAGCAGAACCATGACGCCAAGCGTCAGCAGGATCGCGAGGATCGAGGGCACTGTGAAGCCGAAGCTCGACACATGCAGGCCGGTCACCGCATTGATCAGATGGGCGAAGGGCACCTGCCCCTGCTGGATACCGACGAGCGTCAGAGCGGCAAAGAGCGCAAGCACCCCTTGGGCATAGTTGAAGATGCCCGACGCCTTGTAGATCAGCACGAAACCGAGCGCGACGAGCGCATACATCACCCCCGCCATCAGGCCGTTGAGCGTGACCTCCATCGCATAGAGAAGTTGATCAGGCATGGCGCCCTCCGCGGATTTGGGTGTTGGGTCGATCAGTCATGGGACACCCCCAGATAGGCGTCGATGACGTCCTGGTTGTTGCGCACCTCGTCGGGCGGGCCGTCGCCGATCTTCTTGCCGTAATCCATCACGACGACGCGGTCCGAGAGATCCATGACGACGCCCATGTCATGTTCGATGAGCACGATCGTGGTGCCGAATTCGTCGTTGAGATCGAGGATGAAGCGGCACATGTCCTCTTTTTCCTCGACGTTCATGCCCGCCATCGGCTCATCGAGCAGCAGCATCTTGGGCTCGGCGGCCAGAGCGCGCGCGAGTTCCACCCGCTTCTTCAGACCATAGGGCAGACGGCCGACCGGAGTTTTCCGAATATTCTGAATTTCAAGGAAGTCGATGATCTTCTCGACCTTTTCGCGGTGTTCGTCCTCTTCCTTGGCGGCCCCGCCCCACCACAGCGCCTGAGACAGAAGCCCCGATTTCATCAGGGTCAGGCGCCCGGTCATGATGTTGTCGAGCACCGACATGCCATCGAAGAGGGCGATGTTCTGAAAGGTCCGCGCGATGCCGAGCTGGGCCACCTGATAGGGGCGCATCGGCCCGCGCTGATAGCCCTTGAACCAGACCGAGCCCTCGGTCGGCGTGTAGAAGCCCGAGATCACGTTCAGCATCGAGCTTTTGCCGGCGCCGTTCGGGCCGATGATCGCCCGGATCTCGCCGTCGCGGATGTCGAAGCTGATGTCCTTGATCGCCACCACACCGCCGAAGCGCAGGGTGATGTTCTTCAATTCCATCAGCACGCCGCCGATCTTGCGGCCGTCCGCGGTCATATAGCCTTCGGTCATCGCGTTCATTCTGCGGCCATCCTGTGTTCGGTGGGGACGACCGTCGCATCGGCGAGCGTGAGCGTCGCCTTGATCGCGCCCTTGCGGCCGTCCTCATAGGTCACTTCGGTTTCCGTGTAGACCGAGGTCCGCCCGTCATAGAGCGCCTCGAGCAGGTCGGCGAATTTCTCGGCCACGACATTGCGGCGCACCTTGCGGGTGCGGGTCATCTCGCCGTCATCGGCGTCGAGCTCCTTGTGCAGGATCAGGAAGCGATGGATCTGACAGCCCGAGAGCATCGGGTCCTGCGCGACGGAGGCGTTCACCTCGTCGATATGGCCGCGGATCATCTCATAGACCTTGGGATGACCGGCGAGCTCCTGATAGCTGGCATAGGCGATGTTGTTGCGTTCCGCCCAGTTGCCGACCGCGGTCAGGTCGATGTTGATGAAGGCGGTGCAACGATCACGTCCCGCGCCAAAGACGACGGCCTCAAGAATGCTGGGGTAGAACTTGAGCTTGTTTTCCACGTATTTCGGGGCGAACAGCCGTCCGTCGGCCATCTTGCCGACATCCTTGGCGCGGTCGATGATCCGAAGGTGGCCGGAGCCCTCCTCGAAGAAGCCTGCATCCCCGGTCGCGACCCAGCCTTCGGCATCCTTGGTCGAGGCGGTGCTGTCGGGGTTGTTGTAATATTCGACGAAGGTGCCGGGCGAGCGGTAATAGACCTCGCCGTTCTCGCCGATCCTCACCTCGACGCCCGGCGAGGGCACGCCGACCGTGTCCGAGCGCACCTCGCCATCGGGTTGCTGGGTGATGAAGACCGAGGCCTCGGTCTGGCCATAGAGCTGTTTGAGGTTGATCCCCATCGAGCGGTAGAAATCGAAGATTTCCGGCCCGATTGCCTCGCCCGCCGTATAGCCCACGCGGATGCGGCTAAAGCCGAGCGTGTTCTTGAGCGGCCCATAGATGAAGAGATCGCCGAACAGATAGCGCAGACGCTCGAGCCCGCTGACCGGCTTGCCGTCGAGCACCGAGGGCCCGATCTTGCGCGCGAGCGCCATATAGTGATCGAAGAGCCATTTCTTGAAGCGCCCGCCATCCTCCATGCGGATCATCACCTGCGTGAGCTGCCCCTCGAACACCCGCGGCGGGGCGAAGAAATAGGTCGGCCCGATCTCGCGCAGGTCGGTCATCATCGTGGACGGGCTTTCCGGGCAGTTCACGGTGAAGCCCGCCCACATCGCCTGACCGATCGAGAAGATGAAATCGCCGACCCAGGCCATCGGCAGATAGGCGAGCACCTCTTCGTTATGGGTCAGCTTGTCGAAGGCGACCGAGTTCTTGGCGGTCTCGATGATGTTGCGGTTCGAGAGCACCACGCCCTTGGGCTTGCCGGTGGTGCCCGAGGTGTAGAGCATCACGCAGGTGCTGTCATAGGTGAGCTCGGCCGTGCGCTTCTCAAGCTCTTCCTGATAGCGGTAATGGCCCGCGCGCCCCTCGGCCACGACATCCTCGAGGGCGTTCATGCGGGAATGGTCGTATTTCCGCATGCCGCGCTTGTCGGTATACATCACATGTTTGATGTGGTGGATCCGGTCCTCGACCTCGACCACCTTGTCGACCTGCTCCTGATCGCCACAGACGACGAAGCGCGCGCCGCAGTGATCCAGAACATAGGCCATCTCTTCGGCCACGGCATCTTGATAGAGCGGCACCGGCACCGCGCCGCACATCTGCGCGGCCACCATCGCCCAGTAATGCGCCGGGCGGTTGCGCCCGATGATCGCGACATGATCGCCGCGCTCGATCCCGAGGCTCAGGAAGCCCATCGCCATCGCATGGATTTCCTCGGACGCCTGCGCCCAGGTCCAGCTTTGCCAGATGCCGAATTCTTTCTCGCGATAGGCCGGATAGCCGCCAAATCGCGCGACATTGCGCGCCAGCAGCGCCGGAATCGAATGCGCGGACGTATCCGCCATCCCTGCCTCAGCCATGGATCCTCCCTCGGGCCGCTTGGGCGGCCAATTGCCGTGGGGTGCCCCTCCGCACCCAGCGTCACGAGGTAGATTTGCCGGTAAAGTTTTCGGGACTTTTTCCGGAATCTAACGAATTCTTACGGCGCGATACGAAGCCTTTCGCCGCCGGGCCACCGATGCTAGCGATGGGGTGGGAGGACGGTATGACGATCGAGGAGACACGGGCGCGGCTGACCCTTGCGGGGTTGAACCTGATTGGTCAGGCGCTGTCGATCTTCGACAGCGATCTGCGGCTTGCCGCCTGCAACCGGCAGTTTCAGCTGATGTTCGACCTGCCCGACGCGTTGACCCAGCCCGGCACGCCCTTCGAGGAGACGATCCGTTTTCTGGTCGGCCGCGGCGAATACGGGCCGGTTGGCGATATCGAGGCGGCGATCCGGATCCGTGTCGAACAGGCCCGCGCCTTCGAGGCGCATTACCTCGAACGCACCCGCGCCAATGGCCGCACGATCGCGGTCGAGGGCGCGCCGCTGCCGCAGGGCGGCTGGGTCACGGTCTATACCGACATCACCGAGATCAAGCGGCAGGAATCACTCCTGCGTGCGCATTCGGTCGAGCTCTCGGAACAGGTGCTCGCCAATGCCGAGCGGCTGGCCGCCGCGAACCGCGCGCTTGGCGCGACCAATGCCGCGCTCGAGGAGGCCAAGCGCGAACTGACCGAGATCGAGGCGCGCACCCGGCAGGTGACCGAGATGATGCCCGCCCATATCGCGCATATGGACCGGAATTTCATCTATACCTTCTCGAACCGCCGCGCGCATTCGGTGATGCCCGGCTCGCTCGACGATCCGGTCGGTCATCACGCGACCCGGGTTCTGGGCGAGGAAACCTTCGCGCGGATCGAGCCGGGGTTCCTGAAGGCGCTGGCGGGCGAGGCCACCGTGCTCGAAATCACTCACACCCCCTCGGGGCGGCGGATCCGCATCGCGCTGACCCCCGACCGCGACCGCTCGGGCGAGGTGCGCGGGGTCTATATCCTCTCGACCGATGTCACCCACGAGGCGCAGACGCGCGCGGCGCTGGCGCAATCGGCCAAGCGGGAACTGGCCGCGCAGCTCACCTCGGGGCTCGCCCATGATTTCGCGAACCTTCTGACCATCATCCTCGGGCTGCAGGGGCGGCTCGAGCGGATGGACGACCTGCCCGAGGGCGCGCGCGAGGCGGTGCGTTCGACGCTCAGCGCCGCGCGGCGTGGCGGCACGCTTCTGGACCGGATCGCCGCGATCTCGGGGCGGCGCGAACTGAAACCTCAGGCGGTCGCGCTGCGCCCGCTGATCGAGGATATCGCCGCGATGGCGCGCCCGACGCTCGGCGATGCGATCCGGGTCGAGACCTTCGTGCTCGGCCTCGATCAGATGCTGATGCTCGATCCCGGGCAGTTGCAGGACAGCCTGATCAACCTTCTGCTGAATGCGCGCGACGCGATGGGGCCGCTCGGCGGCACGATCCGGATCAAGGCGCATCCGGTGCGCGATACCTGGGTCGAGCTTTCGGTCTCGGATACCGGCCCGGGTTTCTCGGCCGGCGCGCTCGCCCATGCGCTCGATCCGTTCTTCACCACCAAGGGTGGCGGCGGTTCGGGGCTTGGCCTCAGCATGGTCTATGACACCACGAAACTCGCGGGCGGCACGGTGCGGCTCGAGAATACCGAAGAGGGCGCGATGGTCACCCTGCGCCTGCCGATGCGGCCCGCGGGCGAGGCGCAGGCGCCGCTTCTCGTGCTTCTGGTCGAGGACAATGACGACATTCGCGCGACCACGCGCGAGATGCTGCGCGGCCTCGGCCACTCGGTGATCGAGGCCGCCAATGTCGCCGAGGCCGAAGCGCTGGCGAGCCTGCCCGAGCTTGGGCTCGTGCTCTCGGACATTCAGCTCGGCGGGAGTGCGACGGGGGTCGATCTGGCCCGCGCGCTTGCCGACCGGCTGCCCGTCGCCCTGATGACCTCGTTGCCCGCGGGGGCCGGCTTGCGCGCCGAGGCGCCCTGCCCCGTCCTGCAAAAACCTTTCGACGCGGCCGAGCTGGCCGCCCTGATCGCCGGAGTCCGCCGATGACCGCTTCGCAACCTCATGTCGCCATTCTCGACGACGAACCCGAGATCCGCCGGATGCTCTGCGATGCGCTGGAAGAGGCCGGGTTCCGCACCACCTGTTATGGCCGCGCGACCGAATTCGAGGCGGCGCTGAAGCGGAATTCTTTCGATGTCTGTCTCGTCGATCTGGGGCTGCCGGACCGCGACGGGCTGGCGCTTGTCCATCGCCTCGCCCTCGAACAGGGGGCGGCGATCATCATCATCTCGGGGCGCGCGCAGGTGCAGGACCGGGTCACCGGGCTCGAGCTCGGCGCGGACGATTACATCATCAAGCCCTTTGATCCGACCGAGGTCGTGGCCCGCATCCGCGCCCGCCTGCGCAAGCCCCGCCCAGAGGCCGCGCCCCCCGGTCAGGTCGCCCATTTCGCGGGCTGGCAGGCGGCCTTCGACCGTTACATGCTGATCGACGCCGAGGGCCGCGAGACGCCGTTTTCGCATGCCGAGGGCGAGGTTCTGCGGCTCTTCCTCGATGCGCCGAACCGGCTCATCACGCGGGCACAGATGCAGGAAAACCTTGGCGGCGTGGCGAGCGAAAGCTTTGACCGGGCGATGGATGTGCGGATCTCGCGGCTGCGCACCAAGCTTGGTGAAGACCCGAAAAATCCTCGCCTGATCAAGACGATATACGGCGCCGGCTATATCTTCCTGAGCGACGTCCGCTGGGCCTGATGGCTTTTGCTCTGGCGCTCGGGCGCAGCTTCTGATTCCTTGGGCACAAACCAACAAGGACAGCACTGCCATGCTCAGCCTGCTTCTGCACCGCGCCCCCACGCGCGGCTTTTACCGTGTCGAGATCGCCTATAACCTATTCGAGGAATATTCGGTGCTGCGCGAATGGGGCCGACAGGGGCGCAGACGTGGGGCGCGGGTCAACTGGTATTCGAATTTGCGTGACGCGGTGCAGGCCGCCGAGCGCTGGCGCGGCCGTGCGCTTGACCGCGGCTATCGTCTGACCGAGCGGCGCGCGGGCCGCTGAGGGGGGATCATGGGGCGTGTGCACTGGTGCGGATCGGGGTTGAGTTCGGGGCCGGGGCTGCGCCGGCTGATCGACGCGGGCCGCGCCGTGACGCTCTGGACGATCGAGCCCGATCAGGCGCGCGCGCTGCTGGCCGGTCGCGCGGCGCCGATTGCGGAATATTCGACCGAGGCGCTCGGCTCGACCGTGCAGCGCGGCGATGTGGTGGTCTCGATGCTGCCGCCCGATCTGCATCTCGGGCTTGCGAAGGTCGCGCTCGCGCATGGCGCGCATTTCGCCTGTTCCTCCTATCTCTCGCCCGAGCTGCGCGCGCTTGACGCGCAGGCGCGGCACGCGGGGCTTGCCTTCGTGGCCGAGGTCGGGCTCGATCCGGGCATCGACCATCTGATGGCGCATGACCTGATCGCCGACTATCGCCGCAGCGCGGCTTTCGATCCGGCCAACACGCTGAGTTTCCACAGCTATTGCGGCGGCATCCCCGCGGAACCCAACGCCTTTCGCTACAAGTTCTCGTGGTCGCCTCTGGGCGTGTTGCGCGCGCTGAAATCGCCCTCGCGCTCGATCCGCCATTTCGCCGAGCTGCGCGTGGCCCATCCCTGGCAGGCGGTCAGCCGCTATGACGCCCCCCTGCCCCGCCCCGAGACCTTCGAGGTCTATCCGAACCGCGACAGCCTGAGTTTCCTCAAGGATTACGGGTTTGAGCCGGGCTGGAAGATCGAGGATTTCGTGCGCGGCACGATCCGGCTTTTGGGCTGGCACGATGCCTGGGCGCCGGTCTTCGCCGCGCTCGAGGACGAGACCCCGGGCGCCGATCAGCGGCTGGCGCAGTTGGCGCAGAAGCTCTGGTCCGAGAATGCCTATGGCCCCGGCGAGCCGGACCGCGTGGTGCTGACGGTTTCTCTGGTGGCGCGGGCGCAGGGGCGCGAGGTGTTCCACCGCGACTGGGTGCTCGATGCCCGGGGCGACGCGCGCGGCTCGGCCATGGCGCGGCTCGTCTCGGGGCCGCTCTCGCTCGCCGTCGAGGCAATCCTCGCGCATGACATCCCCGCGGGGGTGCATCCGGCGCCGAGCGATCCGAAGCTGGTCAAGGGCTGGCTCGCGGCGTTGCAGTCTCAGGCGCAGTATCTGGCCAAGACCGACCGGTTGGCGTGAAGCGCCTGGGGCTCCGCCCCAGACCCCGGGATATTTCCACACAGATGATGAGGAGCGTCTCGTTCAGAATGGACAGGGTGCGCTGAAGGTCATGTGGGCGCCGCCATCGGGATGGCGCAGGCGCAGGCTCTCGGCGTGCAGCATCAGTCGGGGGAAGTCGCGCGCAGGGCCTTCGGCATAGAGCGGGTCGCCGAGGATCGGGTGGCCGAGCGCCTGCATATGGACGCGGAGCTGATGGCTGCGGCCCGTGAGCGGCATCAGGCGCACGCGGGTGGTGTCATCCTCGTGGCGCATCACCCGCCAGTCGGTCACCGCGGGCTTGCCGGTCTCATGGTTCACATGCTGGCGCGGGCGGTTCGGCCAGTCGACGATCAACGGCAGGTCGACCCGTCCCGTCGCCGGTTCGAGATGTCCCCAAAGCCGCGCCTGATAGACCTTCTTGGTCTGGCGGTGCTCGAATTGCAGGCCGAGATGGCGTTGCGCATTGGGCGTCAGCGCGAAGACCATGACGCCAGAGGTATCGGTGTCGAGCCGATGCACCAGCAGCACCTGAGGGAAAGACGCCCGCAACCGCTCGATCAGGCAATCGGCCTTGTCCGGCCCCTTGCCCGGCACCGACAGCAAACCTGCCTGCTTGTCGACCACGAGGATTTCTGGGTCGGCATGCAGGATGCGCGGCGGGTCGGACGGCGGGGAATAGCTGTAATCGCTCATGGCGCGGGGATGACGCGGGCGGGCGCGGAAATCAAGTCAGTCGAGGACGAGTTTCGCCGCGAGCCCGCCAAAGAGCACCGCCGCCACGCGATTGAGAAGCCCCATCCGCGCCGCGAGCCGCACCCCAAGCCAGCCAGCGGTCGCGCCATAGGTCATGGTGATGATCCCCCCGGTACACAGGACAATGGCGCCAAGGATCAGGATCTGCTGCCAGATCGGGCCGATTGCGGGATCGGTGAATTGCGGCAGATAAGCGAGCATGAAGAGCATCACCTTGGGGTTCATGACATTGGTCAGGAAGCCGCGGCGAAAGGCGCTCGCCGGGCTGCGCAGGCCCGCACCCGCATCGACCCGTACCGGCGGCGCGCGCCAGCTTTTGACCGCAATATAAACGAGATAGGCCGCACCCGCCCAGCGGATCACATCGAGAATTCCGGGATGCGCCGCGACCAGCGCGCCAAGGCCAAAGGCGGTGGTGAGCGCATGGACGATGCCGCCCGCCCCGGTGCCGAGCCCCGCCGCGGCGCCGGCGCGCGGCCCGCCCTGCAGACCGCTCGCGATCGAGAAGAGAACGTCCTGCCCGGGCGTGAGGTTGAGCACCAGCGCGCCCACCAGAAAGGTCAGGAGAACCGTGGGCGAAAAGGCCAGAAGCGTGTCGATCACGGCGCGACCTCGGCGAAGGTCGCGGCAAGAATCGCCTCGAGAGCCGCGGCGTCTTCGGGCGTGAAAGCGTCGGGTCGGTCGCTGTCGATGTCGAGCACGCCGAGCAGGTCGCCGGCGCCGTTGATCACGGGAATCACCAGTTCCGAGCGCGTCGAGGAGGAGCAGGCGATGTGGCCCGGGAAGGCCTCGACATCGGGGACGAGCTGTGTTGCGCGCAGCCGGGCCGCAGCGCCGCAGACGCCGCGCGAAAACGGGATCGAGAGGCAACCGTGGCCGCCCTGATAGGGTCCGATCTTGAGCAGGTCGGGGGCCACGACACGGTAGAAACCGGTCCAGTCGAAGCGGTCGTCAGCGTGGTGGATCTCGCAGGCGAGCGTCGCCATGAGGGCGACCGGATCGCGCTCTCCCTCGGTCAGCGCGGCGATGCGTGCCGCAAGTTCGGAATAGTCGATCAAGATGCCCTCGCGCCGGATGTCGTCTTGGCATAATCCCGCGCCGCGTCGTCGATCAAGCCCGCGCGCGGACGGGGCATAAAATTTTCCGACGGATACGGATTGGTAAGCAATCGGCGCTAGGCTGCGGGAAAGATCAAGACGGAGCCGAGGATGGACCTGATTGCTGAAGCCGTGGGCGGCGCCCTAATCGTGCGCGTCGATGAAGAACGGATCGACGCCGCGATTGCGATGCGTTTCAAGGATCGAATGCGCGAGGTGACCGCACAACCCGCCGCACGGGTGGTGCTGGACCTGTCGCGGGTCGATTTTCTCGACAGTTCCGGGCTTGGCGCGGTCGTGGCGGTGATGAAATCGCTCGCCCCGAACCGACGGCTCGAACTTGCGGGCCTCACCCCGAACGTCGCGAAGGTGTTTCAACTGACGCGCATGGACACCGTGTTCCGAATCCATGCCGATGTCGCGGCGGCAACGCGGGAAGGGCTGCGCAATGCTGGCTGACCGCAAACCCCGCGGCCAACCGCGGCAGGGACAGGGAAAACGCTGGCCGGAAGCGCAGATCTTCCATCACAGCTTTGCCGCCGACCCGTTGTCGGTGCGTCAGGCCCTGCGCATGGCGCTCGCCCGCTTCACGCGGTTCATGACGCGGGACGAAGCGGGTACTCTGGAACTCCTGCTCGCGGAAGTGCTCAACAATATCGTCGAGCACGGCTATGGGGATACCGGTCACGGAATCATCACCTTGTCGATGGTGCGCGACGGCCGCGGCCTGAGCTGTTCGGTCAGCGACGACGGCGTCGAATTGCCCTCCGACTGCCTGCACCAACCCCTGTCCCCCGATGCCAAGCGCCCGAAACCCGGCGATCTGCCCGAAGGCGGCTTCGGTTGGTTCCTGATCCGGGATCTGGCGGAGGATCTGGGCTATCACCGCGTCGATGGGCGCAACCTTCTCGCGTTCCGCCTACCGCTGGCACCGCATCAGGAGCCCGGCTGATCCGTCAGCCAACACATCCATTGGCGACCTGATCTGCCGAACGGTCCGGCATCGGCCGGACGCGCTCAGTTGAGCTGGAATTGCAGGGGATAACGGCCGTCTTCGAAATCCCCGAACAGATCGTGCAGATCGGGGTGATCCACAGGCTCCCCCGAACGATCCGCGATCAGGTTCTGCTCCGAGACGTAAGCCACGTAATAGCTGTTATCGTTTTCCGCGAGCAGGTGGTAAAACGGCTGATCCTTGGCGGGACGCGCATCCTCGGGGATCGCCTCATACCACTCCTGTGTGTTCGAGAAAATCGCATCGACATCGAAAACCACGCCACGAAACGGATGCTTCCGGTGGCGGACGATCTGGCCGATATGATATTTCGCGTGGGTGGTGTGCATTCGTAAGCCCTGCGAAGGTCATTAATCCTTTATAATCCAAGCGTCCATATTTTGGCCACAAATCAGAGGGAAACAATTTGTGGTCCCTCACCCAACAGTGCCGCGCCCCACAACCGATCCGCGCGTGCCCGCCACAACTGGGCGGAATGTGATTTCCCCGCGCGACAAAATTTCGTAAGATGAACGAAATAAGGCCGAAACAGGCAGAGCAGTGATGAACAAATTTCTGAAGATCGCCATCGTGATGATGGTGGCCTCCTGTGGTGGCGGCGCGAGCCAGCCGCCGCGCAATCTCGACAACGCCTGCCTTCTGGTGCGCGAAAAGCCCCAGTATTACTCGGCGATGAAGCGGACCGAGAGCCGCTGGGGCATTCCGGTCCATGTCCAGATGGCGACGATTCACCAGGAATCGCGCTTCGTGGGCAATGCCAAGACGCCGCATCGCTATGTGCTCGGGGTCATTCCCGTCGGTCGGCAGAGTTCGGCCTATGGCTACAGCCAGGCGCTGGATTCGACTTGGGACGATTATCGCAAGGATGTGGGCCGCTATGGGGCCAAACGCAACCGGATCCAGGACGCGACCGACTTCATGGGCTGGTACATGGATGGTTCGACACGCCGTCTGGGCATCGCCAAGACCGATGCGCGCAACCAGTATCTGGCCTATCACGAAGGTCGCAGCGGCTATGCGAACGGAAGCCACAATTCCAAGGGCTGGCTGATGGCGGTCGCCGACAAGGTCGCAGCGCGGGCCGAGATGTATCGCGGCCAGCTCGCATCCTGCCGCCGCTGACCCCTGCCAGAGCGGAGGGCCCGGGCGTACGCCCGGCCGCACTCAGTTGGCGGGCTTGCGCCGGGAAATCTCATAGGGAATCGAGAACAGACTGGCGCCGAGATCCCCACCCTTGGTCATGTCGCCGAGGATCACGGTCGTCTTGGCGCCCGATTCATCGGTGATCACCCATTGCCGCAGCTCGGTCGGCGCCGCCGTGAAGATCAGGTCGATCGTGCCATATTCGGGATGCGCTGGATCCTGCGCCGTCACCACGGTCTTGGCGCCATCCTCGCGATGGCTACGCACCATCTTCGCCCGTCCGAGATCGACATTCGCGGCCAGAATCAGATTGAGCGGGGTCTTGGCCAGCGGATATTGCTCCGGCCCGCCATTCGATTTCGGATCGAAGATCGCGACCTGACTGCCGCCGGCAATGACCAGCGTCTTGTCCGATGTATATTCGAACCGCACCCGACCCGGGCGCTTGATGTAGAGCTTGCCGGTCGAGATCGAACCGTCGGCATTGACTTGCGTGAAATCCGCCGTCGCCGTCCCCAATCCATTGAGGTAGCGCGAAAGTTCGGCAAGCGGGATCGCCCCGGCCAGAACCGGAGCGGCGAAGAACAAGGCGGCGAGGGCCGCAAGGGCGAGACGGATCGGTTTCATGCCCCGAATGTAACCCCACAGCGGAAAAGGAAAAGCCCCGCCGGATCACGTCACGGCGGGGCCCCATCACGCTTTCGCGGGAAATGTTACTGTTCGGGCACGAGGATCTCTCGCTTGCCGACATGGTTCGCAGCCGTGACCACGCCTTGCTCCTCCATCTGTTCGACGAGCCGCGCGGCCTTGTTGTAGCCGATCCCGAGCTTGCGCTGGATATAGGAGGTCGAGCATTTGCGATCCTTGATGACGATCGCGACGGCGGTGTCATAGAGCGCATTCTCGACATCGTCGCCGCCCGAGCTGAGGCCCAGAACCTGGTCGATATCGCTCGCGACCTCGTCATCAGGCCCGTCGACCACGCCCGACATGTATTCCGGCGGGCCAAACGATTTCAGATGGGTGACGATTTCCTCGACCTCTTCGTCCGAAACGAAGGGCCCGTGGATCCGGGTGATGCGCGAGCCCGCGCCCATGTAGAGCATGTCGCCCATGCCCAGCAGTTGCTCGGCGCCCTGTTCGCCGAGGATCGTGCGGCTGTCGATCTTCGAGGTCACCTGGAAGGAAATCCGGGTCGGGAAGTTCGCCTTGATCGTGCCGGTGATGACATCGACCGAGGGGCGTTGCGTGGCCATGATCAGGTGGATGCCGGACGCCCGCGCCATCTGTGCAAGCCGTTGAATACAGGCCTCGATCTCCTTGCCCGCGACCATCATCAGGTCGGCCATCTCGTCGACGATGACGACGATATAGGGGAAGGGCTGCGGCTGGAATTCCTCGGTCTCGAAGATCGGATCGCCGGTCTCCTCGTCGAAGCCGGTCTGGACGGTGCGCTTGAAAAGCTCGCCCCGCGCCATCGCCTCGCGCACGCGCCCGTTGTAGCCTTCGATGTTGCGAACGCCCATCTTGGACATGCGGCGATAGCGCTCTTCCATCTCGCCCACGACCCATTTCAGCGCGACGACGGCTTTCTTCGGGTCGGTCACGACGGGGCTGAGCAGATGCGGAATGCCGTCATAGACGGAGAGCTCGAGCATCTTCGGGTCGATCATGATCAGCCGGCATTCCTCGGGCGAGAGCTTGTAGAGGAGCGACAGGATCATCGTGTTGATCGCGACCGATTTCCCGGAGCCCGTGGTCCCCGCGATCAGCAGGTGAGGCATCTTGGCGAGGTTGGCGATCACCGGCTCGCCGCCGATATCCTTGCCCAGCGCAAGCGGCAGACGCATGTTGCTGTCGCCGAAATCGCGCGCCGAGATGATCTCGCGCAGCACGACCTTCTCGCGGTGGGCGTTCGGCAGTTCGATCCCGATCACCGAGCGGCCGGGCACGGTCGAGACCCGCGCGGACAGCGCCGACATCGAGCGCGCGATATCGTCGGCAAGCCCGATCACGCGGCTCGCCTTGAGGCCCGGCGCGGGTTCGAGCTCATACATGGTGACCACGGGACCCGGGCGGACCGAGACGATCTCGCCCTTGACGCCATAATCGTCGAGCACGTTCTCGAGCATCCGCGCGTTTTCCTCGAGCGCATCGTCCGAGAGCGAATGGCGCTCGATCGTCGTCGGGTTGGTCAGGAGGCCAAGCGGCGGCACCTCATAGGCCGGATGCTCGGGCGCCTCGAAACGCAGTTTGGGCTGCGCCTCGGCCATCGCCTGTTTCGAGGGGGTGATCGGCTTTTTCGCCGGCATGATCACGCGGCGCTCGGGCGTGGGCGCGGGGGCGATCACCTGACGGTTGAGCACCGGACGCTCGGCGCGCAGCATCGCGGGCGGCGGCGGGATCTCGTCGTCGAGATCGGCGAAGACATTGGCCTCGTCCTCGTCGGTTTCCTCTTGCCAGAGCGGTTCGGATGCGGCCTGACGCGGGGCGGTCTCGGCGGCATAGGCCGCGCGCTCACGCGCAAGGGCTTCGCCCGCCGACAGCGCGGGCTCGTAATCCGGTTCGAAGTCGGGTTCGAGGAATTCCGGTTCGGGATAGTCGATCTCGAAAGGTTCGAAATCGCGGATCTCGGTCCGGTCGTCGAACTCGTCCTGAGCAAAATAGGCCGCGTCATGGGCGGCAAAGCCCGGCTCGGCCGCGGCAGCGGCTTCGGGCGCACCGATCCGGCCCGGCAGGAACCGCGGGCGCGCCATCAGCGGCGGCTCGGCGCGCAGCGTGGGCGCGGCTTTCGCGGGGATCGGTGCCGCAAGTTTCGGGCCGCGCGCGAGGCGCGAGGCGACCGCCGACAGAACCGAGGCAGGCGTCGTGGCGGCGGGGGCAGCAACCGGTGCCGCGGCGGGCGCCATCTGCACCGGGGCGTCGGGCGCCGCGGCGGGACGGGCGGCGCGCAACTCACCCACCGGGATCGGCGCGACCGGCGCGCCATGGGCCGCACGGGTCTGCACCGCGGCGGCGATCCGCGCCTTGATCCGATCCTCGGAGGGCGCGGGCGCGGCCATCTCATAGCTTTCATAGCCCGGCTCGATCAGCTCGGGCGAGAGATCGGGCGCCTCATAGACCGGCTCGGGCTCGGCCGCGCGGCGAATGCGCGAGAACATCGCGGGACGTTCGGCCACCCGTTCGGCGACCGGGGCGGCGGCCGGCATCGCACGGCCATAGGTGTCTCGGCCCTGAGCGGCGCGGGCATGGCTTTCCGCGGCCCAGGCCTGTTGCTGTGCGTCCCAAGCGGCCTGTTCCGCCGCCCGCTCCGCCGCAGCAGCCCTGCGGGCCCGAGCGCTATCGGCCGCGACACGCGCCGCCTGAACCGAGGCCGAGGCGCCCTTGCCGAGCGCGGCCAGAACGGTCGCATAGGTCGCGATCGTGCCGAGCATGAGGAACCGGGCGATGGCCCGCAGCTCGGTGCGGTCGAAGCCGAGCACGAAGGCACCGGCCGCGAGCACGGCCACCGCGAGAAGTGCCGAGAGAACCTTGAGCCCGAATGTGCCCGAAACCGGCGCGATCCCGAGCAGCGAGCCCGCGATCATGTCCCCGAAATGGCCGCCGAGCCCATAGGCTTGACCCCAGTCGGCATCGGGCACGAGGAGGGCCGCATAGACCGCCGCAACCGCAATCGCGATCGGTAGGAAAATCGCCCGAGTGCCCGCACGCTCCTCACCGCGATGCAGCACGAAGCGCAGCCCCCAGGCCAGAAGCCCGAGCGGCGCAAGCCAGGCACCGCGCCCGACGATGACGAAGAGCGGCGAGGCGATCCCCGCGCCGATCCGGCCAAGCCAGTTCTGCACCGGCTGATCGGAAGCGGCCATCCAGCTCGGATCCTCGGGCACATAGGAAGCGAGCATCATCGCCGCCAGAACGCCGAGCACGATCAGCCCGCCACCCAGCAATTCCTTGCCGCGCCGTTCCAGCGCCGCTTGCGTGTTCTGGTCCAGCAGCGGATCGCGGTGTCGTGCCTGATAGGATGCCATGCTCAACCGTCCTCAACGATAAAGGCAGTCGCGAAGCATCGTGAGCCCGCGCTGCGTTTCTTCTTTTGGGGCGACGAGGGCCACCCGGATATATCCCTTGCCGGGGTTCTGCCCCCCGACATCCCGCGCGAGATAGGCGCCGGGCAACACCCGCACCCCGGTCTCGCGCCAGAGTTTCAGCGCCGCCTCCTCGCCATCCGGCACCGGAAGCCAGAGGAAGAAGCCCCCCTCGGGCAGGCGGAAGCTGTTGACGCCACTGAAGATTTCCGCGGCGATCGCGTATTTCTCGGCGTAGAGGCGGCGGTTTTCCTCGACATGAACCTCATCGGCCCAGGCGCGCTCCGAGACCCGCTGGATCGGCAGCGGCAGCGGCGCCCCGGCATAGGCGCGCAACTGACGGATGCGCGCGATGCTCTCGGGCCCACCGGCGCAGAAGCCCGAGCGCAGACCCGGAAGGTTCGAGCGTTTCGAGAGCGAGTGGAAGATCACGACCCGCTCGGGATCGGCGCCGACCGCCGCCGCAACTTCGAGCGCGCCGGGCGGCGGGGTGGTGCGCCAGATCTCGGAATAGCATTCATCGGCGAAGATCTGAAAATCGTGCTTCTCGGCCAGCGCGATCAGCCGCGCGAGATAGTCGCGCGAGGCGACGGCGCCCTGCGGATTGGCGGGCGAGCAGAGATAGGCGATCGCGGTGCGGTCGAGCACCTCGGGTGGCAGGCTCTCGAAATCGGGCAGGAAGCCGGTTTCCTCGGTCGCGGGCACGAAGATGGCCTCGGCGCCGACGGTCGCGGCGGCCACGGCATAGACCTGATAGAAGGGGTTCGGGATCAGGATCGCGGGCTGTTTGCCGCGTTTGGTCTCAGGGCAGAGCGCGATCGCGGCATTGAAGAGCCCCTCGCGCGTGCCGTTGAGCGCCATGATCTGCGCGGGCGGCACGGCAACGCCATAGCGCCGCCCGAGCCAGCCGGAAATCGCGCCGAGCAGTTCGGGCGTGCCGTCATTGGCCGGATATTTTCCAAATTCACCAATGCTTTGCGCCATCACCTCGGCGACGAAGCCCGGCATCGGATGCTTCGGCTCACCGATCGACATGGCAATGGGATCGCCCCCCGCAGGATGCGAGTCGAGAAGCGTCCGCAGCCGCGGAAACGCATATTCGGGCAGGTTCGAGAACCGCTCGGGAAATGCCATGTCATGCCTCGTATCGGAGTCTGAACGCCCCGTTTGCGGCGAGGTTACAAAAGCCCGCCGCCCTCGTCCAGAAAAAGCGCGCCCTGCCCGGAGCCTGACGCGACATATTGTGGCATTTCAGCCAAGTGCCGCCTCGGCGGCGTGCCCCAGACGCAACAGATGCGCCTCCTGCATCGGCGCGGCCATCAGGCTGATCCCGGTCATCGGCACGCCCGTGGGCAGGGTCAGCGAACAGAGCCCGAAGATATTGCCGATCCGCGTATTGCGCAGTGCGAGCAGGTTTTCGCTCTCGAAATAGGCGCGATCGGAGAGGAGGCGCGCCGCGTCGGGTGGCAGAATCGGCGCAGTGGGCACGAGCACGGCGTCATATTCCGCCGTAGCTGCCAGATAAGCCGCGCGATAGCTCGCCAGCGCCTCCCAGGCCGCGACATAGTCAGCCGCGAGCGCCTTGGCGCCACCCCGGAACCGCTCGAGAATGAGTGGATACATCTTGCCCGGATTGGCCTCGATCACATCCTTCCAGATGCCGTAAGCCTCTGGTGCGAAAAGAATCCCCGACAGATCCATCGCCGGGGCGACCATCGGCAACGCGTGCCGCTCGATCACCGCGCCGGCCTTAGCGAAGAGATCGACCGCGCGCTCGAACCCCTGCACCGGCGCCGCGCGCGCGCCCTCGAAGGGCAGCCCTTCGAGCACGAGAAGCCGCGCGCCGCCAAGCGTCGCGCCGCGCAGATCGGGCGCCTTGCTGCCCTCGATCAGCGCGAGCAGCTCGGCGCAATCCTCGACACTGCGCGCGAGCGGCCCGATCGTGTCGAAGCGGTTGCAGAGCGGCACGACACCACGCGTAGAAACCCGGCCATGCGTCGTCTTGAGCCCCACGATATCGTTCCAGGCCGAGGGAATGCGCACCGAACCGCCGGTGTCCGAGCCGATCCCCGCCGCACAGATACCACGCGCGACCGACACCGCCGCGCCCGAACTCGAGCCGCCCGGCGCGAGGCCCTTCTGCACCGCATTCGGCGGCGTCGCGGTCATCGGATTGACGCCGAGGCCGCTGAAGGCGAGCTCCGTCATATGGGTCTTGCCCAGACAGACCGAACCGCCAAGCGTCGCCTGCGCCAACACCTCGGCATCCGTGCCGGGCACCCGTCCTGCAAGCAGACGCGAGCCCGCCTCGGTCGCCGTGCCCGCACTGTCGAACAGATCCTTCCAGCTCAGCGCCACGCCGTCGAGCAAGCCGCGCCGCGTGCCAGTCCGGGCCCGCGCCCGCGCCGCCATCGCCTCGGCCCGCGCGCGTTCCGGCGTCAGGCGGGCATAGATGTCGGGGGCGGCGGCGGCGGCCTCGAGATAGGCCTCGGTCATCTCGACCGGACAGAGCTTGCCCGCGCCGATCGCCCGCCCCTGTTCCACCGCGCTTGCCATCAGATCCATCGCCGACCTCCGTTTTCCCGCAGGCTAGCGACACCGCCGCGCATGGACAATCCCGCGCGGCATTGCATAGTGGCGCCATGAAACACGATTCCGATGTCATCGTCGCGGGCGGCGGGCTCAATGGCCCAGCGCTCGCGCTCGCGCTGGCGCAGGCCGGCCTGACCGTCACCGTCATCGATGCGGCCCCGGCCCGACAGCGCGCGGAGGATGCCTTCGACGGGCGCGCCTATGCGCTGGCCATCGCCTCGCAGAAACTGCTTGCGGCGATCGGGGTCTGGGGCGGGCTGGCGGGCCAGGCGCAAAAGATGATGGAGGTGAAGGCGGGCGACGGGCGCCCGGGCGAGGGCGCCGCGCCGCTCTTTTTGCATTTCGACAGCCGCGAGCTCGATCAGAGCCCGGTCGGCTACATGCTCGAGGACCGCTTCCTCTATCGCGCCTTTCTCGAGGCGATGCAGGCGGCACCCGGCATCACGCTGATCCCCGAGACGCAGGTCGTGGCGCAGGAGCCCGAGCCGGGGGGGATCGCGGTGACGCTCTCGGACGAGCGGATCTTGAGCGCGCGGCTGCTGGTGGGTGCTGATGGCCGCCGCTCGGGCGTGGCGGAACGCGCCGGGATCACCCGCGAGGGCTGGGGCTATGGGCAGACCGCGCTCGTCGCCGCCATCGAGCATGAATTGCCGCATGAGGGCATCGCGCATCAGTTCTTCATGCCCACCGGCCCCTTGGCGATCCTGCCCCTGCCGGGCAACCGCAGCTCGATCGTCTGGTCGGAAACCGACGAGAATGCCCGGGTCATCTCGGCGCTGTCGGATGAGGATTTCCTCGCCGTGCTGCGCCCGCGCTTTGGCGATTTTCTGGGCCGGATCGGCCTTGCCGGCCCGCGGTTCAGCTATCCGCTCAACCTCACGCTCGCCCGCGCCTATGCCGTGCCGCGCGTCGCGCTGATCGGCGATGCGGCCCATGGCGTGCATCCGATTGCCGGCCAAGGGCTCAACCTCGGGCTGCGCGATGTGGCGGCGCTTGCCGAAGTGCTCGTCGATGCGCTCCGCCGCGGCGAGGATATCGGCGCGATCGACGTGCTCGAGCGATATCAGGGTTGGCGGCGGTTCGACTCGACCGCGCTCGCGCTCGGCATGGACGGCGTCAATAAGCTCTTTTCGAACGACAATCCGATCCTGCGCGCGGGGCGCGATCTGGGGATGGGCCTCGTTCAGGCGCTCGGTCCGCTGCGGCGCGGCTTCATGCGACAGGCGGCGGGGCTCGGCGGGCCGATGCCGCGGCTTCTGCAAGGCCGGCCACTCTAGCGCTCAGCGGATCGCATATTCATCCGGGCTGTAGGGCTCTTCCCCGGTCCAGAGGCCGGGATGCGTCGCGGCGGGTTCCTGCGCCGTGGGAACGGCGCCGCTCCGGTCCTGCGGTGGCGCGAAGATCGGCCCGCATCCGGCAAGGGCAAGCGAAAGGCCAAAGGCAAGGACAGCGGCGGTTTTCATGGCGCCCTCCTGATTTCAACCTGGTTAATTTACGCCTTTGACCCGCGAATGGCGAGTCATTCCAGCGCCCGGGCCTCGTCCACGAGCATGATCGGAATGCCCCCACGGATCGGAAAGGCGAGTCGGGCCGCGCGCGATATCAGCTCCTGCGCCTCTGCGTCATAGCTGAGCGGTCCCTGCGTGATCGGGCACACGAGCGCCTCGAGCATCCGCCGGTCGAAGAGCACGCGCGGCTCGGGCGCGGTCACTGCAGCGGCTCCTCGGGGCCGCCGCAGCCATGCAGTGCGAATTCCATCAGCGTGATCAGCGTTTCGCGCCGGGTCGAGAGGCAGGGCGCCTCAAGAAGTGCCTGCTTGTCCTCGGGTTCGAGCGGCAGCAGCATCGAGAGCGAGTTGATCAACAGTTCGTCCTCGGCATCCTTGAGCGAATCCCAATCGGTATCGAGCCCCTGCGCCGTCAGGTAGCGCGACAGCAGATCCATGAACCTGTCGCGGCTGAAGCCGGTGTCATGCTCGACCCGGCCCATGTCGCGCTCGAAATCGCCCCATTGCACCTCGGCGCGGATATAGGGGGTGAAGCCCCCCACCTCGCGCGTCACCCGGAACCGCGAGATCCCCGAGAGGGTGATCATGTAGCGCCCGTCCTCGGTCTCGGAAAAGCCGGTCAGCCGCCCCGCACAGCCGATGGTGCAGAGGCTCGGCCCCCCGGCGCGGCATTTGCAGGGCTGGATCATGCCGATCAATCGGTGCCGTGTCTTCAGACAATCCTCGATCATCTGCAGATAGCGCGGCTCGAAGATATGCAGCGGCAGCCGACCCCGCGGCAGCAGGAGCGCCCCGGGAAGCGGGAACAGCGGGATCGACTCGGGAAGATCGCAGGACTTGAGCATGGCGATCACATAGGGCGAGCGATGGATCAGGCAAATATCATCGACGAGAGGCGGCGACGGCCCTTGGCGGCGATCGGGTCATTGGGCTTGAGCGCGTCGAAGATGGTGAAGAGCTGAGCCTTGGCCGCGCCCTCGTTCCATTCGCGATCCCGGCGGAAGAGCTCGAGAAGCTGCTCGACCGCCTCCTCGACCTGACCGGCCGCATGGAGCGCCTGGGCATAATCGAACCGCGCCTGAGGATTGGCCGGATCGGCGTCGATCTGCGCCTTGAGTTCATCGAGCGGGCCGGCCTTGGCCGCCTGCTTGGCGAGCGCAAGCTGCGCGCGCGCCGCCTCGACCGGGGCCGATGTCGCGATCTTGGCGGGGACGCCGGCAAGGAAGCTCTCGGCCTGATCGAGATCGTTCAAGGCGATGTGCGCGCGGATCAGCCCGCCATAGGCCTCGGCATTCTCGGGGTCCTCGCCGAGGATCGCGGCGAAGGTCTCGGCGGCATCCACCGCGGCGCCCTCGGCCAGCATTTCCTCGGCCGCGGCAACGGCATCGGCAAGACCGCCATCGCCCGCCAGACCGGTGAGCTTGTCGACGAATTTCTTGAGTTCCGAGGCCGGCAGGGCGCCCTGGAACATGTCGACCGGGCGGCCCTCGAAGAAGGCAACGACCGTCGGGATCGACTGCAGCGGCAGGCCCTGCTGGGCGAGCGCCTGCGCCAGACGCTGGTTCTCATCCACGTTGATCTTGGCCATCACGACCTTGCCCTTGACGGCATCGACCGCGGCCTCGAGCGCGGGGCCGAGCTGGCGGCAGGGGCCGCACCAAGGCGCCCAGAAATCGACGATCACCGGAACGGTCATCGACTTGTCGACGACCTCGGCCATGAAATCGGCCTCGGACACGTCCTTGACGAATTCGGAATGGGCGGGTTTGGCTTCGCTTCCAATCATGGCGGCATCCTCTCGGAATTGGGTTGTCCCCTATATGCGCGCGCGCACGGCCCGCGCCAAGGGTCAGAGATCAAATGTCGCGAAGACGGGCGCGTGATCGGAGGGCTGTTCCCAGCCACGGGCCGCGCGCAGAACGCGCGAGCCGTGCGCGGCGTTCGAGATATCGGGCGTGGCCCAGACGTGATCGAGGCGGCGCCCCTTGTCGGCCGCATCCCAGTCGGGCGAGCGATAGGACCACCAGGAATAGAGCTGCCCCTCGGGGATATCGGCGCGGGTCACGTCGACCCAGTTCCCGGCATCTTGCGTCTGCGCCAGATGCTCGACCTCGATCGGCGTGTGGCTGACGATCTTCAGCAGAGCCTTGTGGTTCCAGACGTCATCCTCGCGCGGGGCGATGTTCAGGTCGCCCACGAGGATCGCGCGCTCGGGCCGCGCCGCGTGGAAATCGTCGCGCATATGGGTCAGGAAATCGAGCTTCTGGCCGAATTTCACATTCGCCTCGCGGTCGGGAATATCGCCGCCTGCGGGAACATAGAAGTTGTGGATGGTAACACCATTCGCCAGCCGCCCGGCGACATGGCGCGCGTGCCCGAGGTTCGCGTAATCGCCCGCACCCACCTCTTCGATCGGCATCTTCGAGAGGATCGCGACGCCGTTGTAACCCTTCTGCCCGCGCGCGACCATGTGGGTGTAGCCCAGCGCCCGGAATCCTTCGAGCGGGATCTTCTCGACCGGACTCTTGCATTCCTGCAGGCAGAGCACGTCGGGCGCCTCCTCCTGCAGGAGCTTGCACACGAGCGCCTCGCGCAGGCGGACCGAGTTGATGTTCCAGGTGGCAAGGGTGAAGGCCATCGCGTCTCTCCATAGGGCGGCGCGATACTGGCGCGGGTGCGGCGAAAGGGCAACCCGAAGGCTGCGCTTTCGCCCTGCGGCAGATCGGTCGCGTCTTTGAACCAAGAAGAAACGCAGGGCTTTTTCTTGGCTCAAATACTCAAACCCGCGGGTGACCGCGAAACGGCCGTGGGCTTACTCGACCCAGCCGCCGATGGATTTCACGTCGCAGAATTCCTCGATGCCCCAGCGGCCGCCCTCGCGCGCGCGCCCCGAGGCCTTGACGCCACCGAAGGGTGCGCCCGCGCCGCGGCTCTTGCCGTTGGCCACGACCATCCCGGCATCGAGCGCGCGCAACAGGCGGTTGGTGCGCACCGGATCCTGCGTTTGCAGATAGTTGGTCAGGCCGTAGGGCGTGTCGTTGGCGATGGCGAGCGCCTCTTCTTCGGTATCGAAAGGCATGATCGAGAGCACGGGGCCGAAGATTTCCTCGCGCATGATCGTCATGTCGGGGGTGCAATCGGCGAAGATCGTCGGGCGCACGTAATAGCCCTTGTTCAGCCCCTCGGGCCGGCCAAGGCCGCCCGCGATAACCCGCGCGCCTTCCTTGATGCCGCTTTCGATCAACCCTTGGATCTTCTCGAACTGGCTCTTGTTGATCACCGGGCCGAGATGGCGGCCCGCCTCGCGCGGGTTGCCGGTTGCTGTCTCGGCGGCGGTTTGCGCGGCGATTTCAAGGGCGGTTTCGTAATAGCTGCGCTCGACCAGCATCCGGCTCGGCGCGTTGCACGATTGCCCGGTGTTCTCGAACATGTGGCGCACGCCGCGCTTCACGGCCTTCTCGTCGCAGTCGGCGAAGACCAGGTTCGCGCCCTTGCCGCCGAGCTCGAGCACGACGCGCTTGAGCGTCTCGGCCGCGGCCTTGGAGATCGCCTTGCCCGCGCGGGTCGAGCCGGTGAAGCTGATCATCGCGATATCGGGATGGGTCGAGAGCTGGGTGCCCACCCCCATGCCGTCACCGTTCACAAGGTTGAAGACGCCGGCCGGCACGCCCGCCTGATCGACGAATTCGGCGAACAGCATTGACGAAAGCGGCGCCTCTTCCGAGGGTTTCAGCACCATGGTGCAACCCGCGATCAGCGCCGGGATCACCTTGAGCGTGACCTGGTTCATCGGCCAGTTCCACGGCGTGATCAGCCCCACGACGCCCACCGCCTCATAGGCGATCATCGCGCCCGGGGTGCCGTCGCCCAGCGGATGGACCCATTCGAATTCCTTCGCCGCGGTGATGAAATTCTCGATATGCCAGGTTCCCGCACCCGCCTGTTCCGAGCGCGAGAAGTCGATCGGCGCGCCCATTTCGAGGCTCATTGCCTCGGCCATTTCCTCGTAGCGCGCCTTGTAGATCTCAAGGATCTTCTCGACATAGCCGAGACGCACCGCGGGATCGGTCGCGCGCCACGCCGGCAGCGCCGCCTTGGCCGCGGCAACGGCCGCCTCGGTATCGGCCTCGGCGCCGAGCGAGATCACCGCGCAGGGCTCTTCGGTCGAAGGGTCGATCACCTCATAGGCCCGCGCACCCGCCGAGGCCGCGCCCCATGTGCCACCGATGTAGAATTCGCGCTTGTCGAGCATGACATATCTCCTGTTTGCGCGCAGCCTGTCACCCGGTCCGGCAAAGCGCAACGGGCGCGAAAGAAATTCCTCCCCGCGCCCGGGGGGCGCAATTTCCTCCCTCTTGGCATTGTTTTTCGCGCGGGGGGATGAAACTTCCTTCCGCTTGTCCTAGGTTTTGCGCGGAAACTGTAACCAGGAGACCAAGATGGCTCTGCGCATCAACGACATCGCCCCCGATTTCACCGCCGACTCGACCGCCGGCACGCTCAAGTTCCACGATTTCATCGGCGACGGCTATGCGATCCTGTTCTCGCATCCCAAGGACTTCACGCCGGTCTGCACCACCGAGTTCGGTGCCGTGGCCCAGCTCGCCGCGGAATGGGAAAAACGCAATACCAAGGTCATTGGCGTCTCGGTCGACAGCGTCGAAGAGCATATGAAATGGAAGGCCGACATCGAGAAGGTCGCAGGTAGCCCCGCCAATTTCCCGATCATCGACGACACCTCGCTCGCCGTGTCGAAAGCCTATGACATGCTGCCCGCCGAGGCCTATCTGCCCGATGGCCGCACCCCCGCGGATTCGGCCACCGTGCGCACCGTCTTCATCGTCGGCCCCGACAAGAAGATCCGTCTGATGATGATCTATCCGATGTCGGTGGGCCGCAACTTCGCCGAGATCCTGCGCGCGCTCGACGCCGTGCAGGCGACCGATGGCGTGCCCTTCGCCACGCCCGCGAACTGGGTGCCCGGTCAGGACGTGATCGTCGCACTCTCGGTCTCGACCGAAGATGCCAAGGCGCGTTTCGGCGATGTCGATGTCAAGCTGCCCTATCTGCGCACGGTCAAGGCCCCCAAGGTCTGATCAGAGCCAATTCAGAGCGTTTGGATGCGGCCCCCTCGGGGGCCGTTTTCATTTTGCCATGCAGGAATTGCATGGCGGCCCCTTGAAACGAGGCAATTGCGCGGAGCCGTCCGCATCACCATGTTAGCGCCACCATAATGGACTCACACAGCACCGGGATCCGCCCGGTTAAGAACAAGAGGTTTCACATGACCCAGGCACTTGCCTCTCTCTCCACCCGCGGCGCCGCCGCCTTCACCCGTTTCACGGCCGACCGGCGCGAACGCCGCGCGCTGCGTGCAAAATACCGCCGCACCCTTGCCGAACTCGAAGGCACGTCGAACCGTGACCTTGCCGATCTCGGCATTGCGCGTGGGGATATTCCCGATCTCGTGCATCGGGCGGTCTACGGTATCTGAGCCGCTCCCCCCAAAAAGCAGCCCCGGACCTGTTCCGGGGTTTTGTTTTTCAAATTTTTGAACGTCGTTCTTGAACGATGTTCATTTTATGGTAGTCTGCAATTACAGAATCGGAAAAGGGACTTTCCATGTTCGTCGTTGCAGATACCGACCGGCTGGTCGCCGACCAGATCATCGACCCGGATGTCGCCTCCATCATCCATCAGCGCGCCCGCGCGGCGATGATGGCGCTTGTGACCAACAGCCTGCTTCTGGGCGGCATCACCGCCGCCAGCCTCGGCACCGTCTTCTGGCTGGCCGATGTGCTGGCCGTGGCGCTGATCGGCGCGCTCCTGATCGCGGTCGGGCTGCCGGTGCTCCTGCGCCAGACCGACACGATGCGCTTCTTCGGCAATGCGAGCGCCCTGATCGGGGCGGGCATGCTGATGGGCGGCGGTGGCCTCAAGCTGATCGAGGTCGCACCCGACAGCGCCGGGCCCATCCTCACGCTGGCCGGGGCCGCGATCGCAGGGATCGGGCAGATCCGGCGCGACTGGCCGAACCGGTTGGTGGCCAATGCGATCCTGCTGATGGCGGGGGCGATGCATCTGGGCGGTCTGGCCTTCTTGATCGCACAGAACGATTTCGGCGGTGCGATCCCGACGCTGTTCAGCGCCTATGCCGCTGCGGTGCTCGTCGTCCTCGGCTGGCGCTCCGATATCCGTTTCGTTACCGCGCTGGCCATCGTGCCTTTCGCACAGATGCTCTCGACCGGCACCGGCTACTGGCACGCGGTCTATGCATTCTACTCGCCGGAACCCACGCTCAGCATCCTGCAGATGGCGGCGCTGATGCTTGCGATCCTGTTCATCGTGCCGCGGCTCGGCGAAGGCTCGGCCCGTCACGGCCGTATCCTCGCGCTGATGGCCTTCATCGTCGCCAACCTCTGCGCGCTGGTCGGCTCGCTCTGGGGCGACACGGTCGGCGCGGCGCTCTGGGGGCCGAGCTATGGCGACTTCGGCGATTATGCGGCCTATGACGCGGCCCGCGATGCCTGGCAGGCCCATGCACTGCATCTCTCGGAAGGGGTCTATTCGGTGCTCTGGGCCGCAGCGCTTGCCGCGATGGCTGTCTGGTCCGCCGCCACGCATCGCCGCGCGCTCTTCAATGCCGCGCTGACCTTCGGCACGATCCACGCCTATACCCAGCTCTTCGAGAGCTTCTCGGCCGAACCCTTCGCCTGGATGATCGGTGGCTTCGGGGCGATCCCGCTCGCCTGGGGCATCTGGAAGCTGAACCAGCGGTTCGAGCGTGCGTAACGCAAAAGGCCCCGGGAAACTCCCGGGGCCTTTCGATTGGAGCCCATCACGGGCAGCCGGGGATCACTCCTCGGCTTTTTCCTCTTTCTTCTCGGGGGCCAGCTCTTCGCCGGTCTCCTGATCGACCATCTTCATGCCGAGGCGGACCTTGCCGCGATCGTCGAAGCCGAGCAGTTTCACCCAAACTTCCTGCCCTTCTTTCAGCAGTTCGTTCGGGTGGTTCAGGCGCTTGCCGGCGATCTGGCTGACGTGGACGAGGCCGTCACGCTTGCCGAAGAAGTTCACGAAGGCGCCGAAATCGACGAGCTTCACGACCTTGCCGCGGTAGATCTTGCCTTCTTCCGGCTCGGCCACGATCGAATAGATCATGTCATAGGCCTTCTTGATCGCGTCGCCATTGGCCGAAGCGATCTTGATGATCCCGTCGTCGTTGATGTCGACCTTTGCGCCCGACACTTCCACGATCTCGCGGATCACCTTGCCGCCCGACCCGATCACTTCACGGATCTTGTCGGTCGGGATCTGCATCGTCTCGATCCGCGGCGCATGGGCCGAGAATTCTTGACGCCCGGCGCTCAGCGCCTTCGACATCTCGCCAAGGATGTGCATCCGGCCGTCTTTCGCCTGAGCGAGAGCCTGCTCCATGATCGCCGGCGTGATGCCCGCAACCTTGATGTCCATCTGCAGCGAGGTGATCCCGGCTTCGGTGCCCGCAACCTTGAAGTCCATGTCGCCGAGGTGATCCTCGTCGCCGAGGATGTCGGTCAGCACGGCCCATTTGCCATCGTCTTCGAGGATCAGGCCCATCGCGACGCCGGCGACCGGCGCCTTCAGCGGCACGCCCGCATCCATCATCGAGAGCGACCCACCGCAGACCGAAGCCATCGAGGACGAGCCGTTCGATTCGGTGATCTCCGACACGACGCGGATCGTGTAGGGGAAGTCGGTCGCCGCCGGCAGAACCGCCTGCAGCGCGCGCCAGGCGAGCTTGCCGTGGCCGATCTCACGACGGCCGGGCGACCCCACGCGACCCACTTCGCCGACCGAATAGGGCGGGAAGTTGTAGTGCAGCAGGAAGTTCGAGCGGTAGTTGCCGTTCAGCGCGTCGATGATCTGTTCGTCGTCGCCGGTGCCGAGCGTGGTGACCACGAGGCCCTGCGTTTCACCACGGGTGAACAGCGCCGAGCCGTGGGTGCGGGGCAGCAGGCCCACTTCGGCCACGATCGGGCGCACGGTCTTGGTGTCGCGGCCGTCGATGCGCGCGCCACCGTTGATGATGTCACCGCGCAGGATGCCCGATTCGAGCTTCTTGATCGCCGAGCCGAGGTTGATGTCGGCCAGTTGCTCTTCCGAGAGTTTCGACTTGATCAGGTCGACCGCCGCCGAAATGGCATTGGTGCGTTCCTGCTTGTCCTTGAGCGCGAAAGCGGCGCGCATCTCGGTCTCGCCCGCGGCTTTCACCGCAGCGTAGAGCGCCGAATACTCCGGCGGAGCGAAGTTGAAGGGCTCTTTCGCCGCCGATTCCGCCAGATCGATGATCAGGTCGATGACCGGCTGCATCTGCTGGTGGCCGAAGACCACCGCGCCGAGCATCTCTTCCTCGGTCAGCTCATAGGCCTCGGATTCGACCATCATCACGGCGTCTTTGGTGCCCGCGATGACCAGATCGAGGCGCTGCTCGGGGTTGTCGCGCAGCTTGGTCATGTCGTCCATGGCCGGGTTCAGCACATATTCGCCATCGACGAAGCCGACGCGCGCGGCGCCGATCGGGCCCATGAAGGGCACGCCCGAGATCGTCAGCGCGGCCGAAGCGGCGATCATCGCGACGACATCGGGGTCGTTCACGAGGTCGCACGACAGCACGGTCGCCATGACGAGGACTTCGTTCTTGAAGCCCGGAACGAAGAGCGGACGGCAGGGACGGTCGATCAGACGCGAGGTCAGCGTTTCCTTTTCGGAGGGACGCGCTTCACGCTTGAAGAACCCGCCCGGGATCTTGCCCGCGGCGTAGTATTTTTCCTGATAATGGACGGTGAGCGGGAAGAAATCCTGCCCCGGCTTCGCTTCCTTCGCGAAGGTCACGTTGGCCATGACCGAGGTCTCGCCCAGCGTGGCGATGACCGAGCCGTCGGCCTGACGGGCGACCTTGCCGGTTTCCAGCGTGAGCGTCTCTCGATTTTTTCGTAACGTTGAACATTCAGCGTATCCTGTCTGGGAGCACTCCGGACCCTCCGGTCTCCCGTTTGCGTGGCGGCCCCATTGCCGCCGCCCCTATCCTTTGCATGTGCCCGGGGCTTGGCCTCACGTCGCAGATGGGCCGGGTCCTACAGGAAAACAAGGGTTTTGGGAAGCGTGGAGTTGGTCACCGCGCTGGACGGCGTCAAAACCGGAGGGTCATCCGTTCTCAGGAACGGACCAACCTCGAGTCCCCATGAGATTCGCGCAATTCATGGTATGATGATCGGAGCATCAGGGAGGCTCAAATGGCTGACGCTCAGGCAATCTCAGATCACTGGGGCAAAGGCGACGTCTATTCCCGAATTTTGGAGACGATGGCTCTGGCGGGCCTCGACCCCAAAACCGTCACGATCGAGCAGCTTGCGCCCGTGGACCATTTTCACGCCAGAGGTTTTCCTGCCACCGTGGACCTGGCGGACGCGTTGCCGATCAAGGAGGGCGATCGCCTTGTCGACATCGGCTGTGGGCTCGGCGGTCCCGCGCGGTATATCGCCAAGCGCTTCCGTTGTCACGTTGACGGCATCGACATCACGGCCCCGTTCGTCGATGCGGCCAACAAGCTGAGTGCGCTTGTCGGGATGGAAGATGCGGTCGAGTGTCGACATGGTGACGGACAGCAACTGCCCTATGACGACGCAACCTTCGATGGTGGCTACACGCAGCACGTCACAATGAACGTCCCAGATCGCAACGTGTTTTTTGGCGAGGCCTTCCGCGTTCTGAAACCCGGCGCGTTCTTCGCGCTGACAGAACACGGTCTGGGGCCAGTGGGAGAACCACACCACCCGGTTCCCTGGTCAGCGGACGGCAGTGGAGCCTATTTGATGCGTCCTGCGGACACTGTAGCAGCGCTGGAAAACGCCGGGTTCGTTGACGTCGAGGTTACAGAC
>QKJR01000043.1 GCA_003249215.1 Rhodobacterales bacterium | reverse complement strand
ACGAGAGCCATGCTCGCCCTCGTTGCCGAGAACCATCCGCACGGCGCGTTCGCGCACCTCAGGGGAAAACTTGTTCGTGGTCTTGCTCATGGTGCTCCATCCTACTCAGGAGTTGGAGCCTCCGGCAAACCCGGCGCGGTTCAGATCGCGACCGGCCATGCTGTCGAGTCAATGACCGCTGATGACCATTGCAACCAGTCCATGCTACTCGCCTTTCATCTGCGCCTTGCCGACACCTACACTCGTCAGGAACTCTTCTGAGACATCGCTCTTCGGCGATCAAGAGATTCTGCTTCGGTTGAGGTCTAAGCCTTTGAAGTCTTGAACCTTGTGGCGACAATATCGGCTCAATGAGTTTGAACCGTTGGATTGTTTGGTCTTAGAGGCAGAACACACAGGAGGATCGCTTGCGGGTAAGCGATTGGCCACTCCCAACGCAGAGCGCGAAGTTGAGCTTAGGGGCGGCAAGCTCCGGCAGGCGCCCGAGCCCTTGCTCGCGTAACCGTGGCAGTTTCCTGCACTTCGCTGCCGCTCGACCCGCCGAACGTTGCGCGTGCGGCGAACGCCAAGAAGGTCCCGCAAGGCGGGCATTTAGAAACCTCGGGGGCGCCTTTCGCAGGAGCGCGCCTTGAAAGATGCGCGCGAGCCTTCAGCTTCTTAACGGCTTAGCTCCCTCACCCCCGCCGGGCGGCGCCCATTTGCGCCGCCATCTTCAGCGCGGCGATCAAGCTCGAGGGGTTGGCGACGCCCTTGCCCGCGATGTCATAGGCCGTTCCGTGATCGGGCGAGGTGCGCACGAAGGGCAGGCCGAGCGTCACATTCACCCCCTCGTCGAAGGCGATGGTCTTGATCGGGATCAGCGCCTGATCGTGATAGGCGCAGATCGCCGCATCATAGCGGGCGCGGGCGGCGGGGTGGAACATCGTATCGGCGGGCAGGGGGCCTGCGACGGCATAGCCCTCGGCGCGCAGGCTTTCGATCTCGGCCTGCATCCAGTCGAGCTCTTCGCGGCCCATCGCGCCGCCTTCGCCCGCATGGGGGTTCAGCCCCGCCACCGCGAGCCGCGGGTTCTCGATGCCGAAATCGCGCGCGAGGCCGGCGGCGGTGATCCGCACCGCCTCGCGCAGCACCTCGGCCGTGAAGGCGCGCGGCACCTCGGAGAGCGCGATATGAATGGTGGCCGGGACCACCCGCAGCCCGGGGCCCGCGAGCATCATCACCACCTTGGCGCCCCCCGCGAGATGGGCGAGATATTCGGTATGGCCCGGAAAGGCGAAGCCCGCCCCGTCCTTGAGCGCCTTCTTGTGGATCGGCGCCGTGGTCAGCGCCGATCCCGCGCCGCGCATCACCAGGTCGACCCCGCGCGCGATCACCTCGATTACCGCACGGGCGTTTTCCGGGTCGGGCTGGCCGGGCAGGGCGGCGGCCGGGAAGGGATGGGGCAGCACCGGCAGCACCGCGCCGGGCAGGTTCATCGCCTCGGCCGGGTCCTCGATCTCGCGCACCTTGGTGCCGCGCGGCAGATGGGCGGGATCGCCGATCCAGACGAAGGGCAGGGAGGACCCGAGCGCCTCGCGGGCGCGCGCGGCGATCTCGGGGCCGATGCCCGAGGGATCGCCGCAGCTCAGGATAACGGGGGCATCGCTCATCTCGGGCCTCTCCTCAGGGCCGCGCGATCACCGCATCGGCCATCAGATCGGCCAGATAGTTCTCGGCATAGGAATTGAGGCGCTGGTTGGTGAGCTGCTGGCCGATCGCGGCGCGGTCGGGCGTGCCGCTTGCTGCGGTGTCTTCAGCGGGGGCCTCGCCCTCGGGCGCAGGCGTCGCGGGGGCCGCGCCCACGGTGCGGCTGCGGGCGCAGAGCATCAGCAATTCCTGCGCACCGCCGCGGGTGATGACCCGGCTCTCGCGCAGATCCATCGTCGCGAGCGCGAGCGCGATATCCTGCGGGATCTGGCCCTGCGGCAGGGTCTCGCGGGTCAGATGCGCGGCGGGGAACTTGCGCGCGATCGGATAGAGATCGTCGCATTGCCCGGCCTCGGCCTGCACCTTGGCGGTGAAGGCGGCGGTCTCGGCGGCGCCGACGGGCCCGAGCGCGAGGCGCGCGAATTCGAGCGTCTGCGGCACCTGGTCGGCCGGACGGCCGTCCTGGATCGCGCGCAGCAGGAAGACCGCGACCGCGCCGGGGATCTCGATCGGCGCCGAGGCCTGACCGGGCGCGAGCCCGAGCACGACCGGACGCAGCGCCGGCGGCAGGTTGGCAAGGTCCATCCATTGCAGACGGCCGCCGTTCTGCGCCGAGCCCGAGGCCGAGACCTGCCGCGCGGCCTGGGCAAAGGCCGCCTCGCCCCGCAGCGCCGAGATCCGGCCCGCCTCGGCCCGCGCCTCGGCTTCCTGACCCTCGGGGGCGGGGATGATCACTTCGGAGAGGAGCACCTTGGTGCCCTGACCGCGGCTCGATTCCAGAAGCAGCGCCCGGTCGATCTCGGCTTCGGAGATCTTGACGCGCTGGCCGTATTTCGTGCGGATCACCTCACGCCAGAGCACGCCCGCGCGGACGAAATCGCGGAAGCTTTGCTCTTCGATCCCGGCCTGACCGATCGCCTTGATGAACTTGGGCAGCGGCAGGTTGGCGCGGCCGGCGAATTCCTCCATGCCCTTCTTGAGGTCCTCGTCGCTGATCTTGATGCCCATGTTGCCGGCCTGCCAGACCCGCAGCCGGTCCTCGATCAGCGCCTTCTCGGCCTCGGCCCGCAGATCGCCGTTCTGCCGCATGAGCTGCAGGAAGCGGATCCGCTGCTCGATCTCGAACCCGGTGATGCCGAGTCCGTTCACGGTGATCACCGGCGCGAAAGGATTGCCGCTCTGCGCCGCCGCAGGGCCGCCAAGGGGCAGCGCCAGCACGATCAGGGCGGCGAGGAAGGTCAGGATGCGCGTCATCGTCGTCAGGTCCGTTCGTCTCGTTCTCGTCCGGGCGGGGGGCGCCCCGGCTCCGGTCCCGTTCTCTCCGGCGGTCGGTCCGCCGGCTGCTCTCTCGCCGACCCGCGGCCTAGCGGCGGCAGACGCGGCGCGCGGCATTGTCCGCCGCCGATCCGCCGAAGCCCGCCAGTTGCACCGTGAGGCCGAAGGTGGTGTCGGGGTCCACACTAGTGGAGGACGAATATTTGCGCGAGAGGGAAACGTCGAGGCTCACGCATTCGGTGGCATATTGCAGCCCGATCGCGGCCTTGCTCGCGCGGGCGGCGGTGAAGTCGTAATGCGTCTCGACATTACCCGACCAGCCGCGCGCCATGTTCCAGTTCCCCGCGAGGCGCAGCTCGGAGGTGTCCTCGGTGCGGCCTTCGTCGGCATCGGCCTGCAGCCAGGCATAGCCGAAGGCCATCGTATAGCGCCCGTTGCCATAACCGAAGCGCAGCTCGTCCCGGGTCAGGGCGAAACTGTCGTCGAAGAGCGCGCGGTTCGACACGAGGAGCCCGTTGGCGAGGTTGAGATGGGTGGTCAGGAGCCAATCCGAGCGCAGCCCCGACAGCCCCGAGGCGTTCGAGAACTGATCGAGGTCATCGGCGCGCACGACCCGGCCGGCGACCACCCCGAGGCTCCAGCCCGAGGCCGCATCGAGCGTCCAGCCGAGCCCGAGATTGGCGCGCAGCCCGCGCTCGCGCGCGTCGCCCCCCGGCAGGCGCGAGAAGGAAAACAGGTTCCCCTCGTCGAATTCGACAAGCAGGCTGTCCTCGTTCGGGATCTCGGACAGGCTGTCGCGGCTCCAGACGATCTGGGCCACCGGCTCGATCACCTGGGTGGTTTTCATCCCGGCCTTGACCCAGGGCCAGCGCAGCCCGACCCCGAGGCTCGGCAGGGCGCGGAAGGTCGAGGGGTCGAAGCTCGGATCCTGAACCACGCGCACCGCATCGAAGGCAAGCTCGGCCTGGGTCTGGGCCATCACGCCCGCGGGCAGCACCCAGTTGCGGCGCCAGTCCGCCACCAGCGAGGCGCGCACCCGGTCGCGCCCGTCCGACACGTCATCGGCATCCGACCCGTCGGTATCGGAATTCGAGGCGCGGCGCAGCGCATCGAGCTGCCAGTCGAGCGAAAGCTCGCCGCCGAGGCTGCGCGGATGGAACAGCTGCACCCAACGCAGATCGCCGGCGAGCATCGGCTGGGTCGAATTGCTCTCGCCCGCGCGGATGGTGTGGGTATTGCCGAGTTTCGCCGAGATCCACTCATCGGGGCGGACGCGCTCGAGCGTGACCCCCGACCACAGCCGGTCCTCGTCGGTGATGTCGTAATTGTCGAGATAGGTCGGGTCCTTGACCAGCCGCAATTCGACGCCGAGCGAGAAATCGCGGGGCAGGGCGAAGGCGCCGGTGGCAAAGAGATAGCCGCGCGAGGTGCCGGGCAGGATGTCGTCGCGGCTGTGTGCGCCCTCGACGGTGATCGAACCGGTGCGGAAGGCCTGCCGGTAGCGCATCTCGACCGTCGAGGTCCAGCCGCTCGCGAGATAGGGGGTGACGGTCAGGTCCGCACTGTCGCCGAGCGCGATGAAATAGGGCAGCTTGATCCCGGTGCCGAGCAGCGAGGTGGTGCGGATCGTCGGGCGCAGGAAGCCGGTCATCCGGGTCACGCTCGGGTCCGGCGTGCTCAGCCGCGGCAGGAACAGCACCGGCACGCCGAGCGCGCGGAGCTGCGCCCATTCATAGGTGAGTTTGCGTTTCGCCGCGTCATGGGTGATCTTCTTGGCGCGGATCTCCCACAGCGGGCGGCTGTCGCCCTCGCAGATCGTGCAGGAGGAGGCGACGACCTGCGAGAAGGTGGTGATCCGGCCGCCCTCGCGCTCGATCTTGGCCGCGGCGAGCTGCAATTCGCGCGCCATCACCATCCGCGCACCGATCAGCACACCGTTCTGCAGATCGCGCGACAGCTCGGCCTGATCGGCGATCAGGATCGCGCCGGTGGTGCCCGGTTCGACGAGCCGCATCGGCCCCTCGATCGTCAGCCGGTCGGCAGCGCTGTCATAGACGAGGCGCGGCGCGGTCAGGTGGTTTCCCTCCCAGATCACCTCGACCGCACCCTCGGCGATGAGCTGATCGGTGCCGGTCAGTTCGATCCGGTCCGCGAGCAGCGCCGCGGGTGCCTCGGGGCCGGCCTGATCGAGCGAGCTCGTCGTGATCTCCTGCGCCTGCAGCGCGGTGGGGGCAAGGCCCGGCGCGCCGAATGCGATCAGCGCGGCGATCAGCGCCGTCGCGGCGACGGGGGCCTTCGCGGGTCTGTGTGCCGTCATGGGGTTGGGCGGTGGCGTCACGACGGGGCCCATCAGCCATCCTCCAGATGCAGGATCATCGCGAGCGGCAGCATCAGCGCGATCGCGGCGGGCGCCCAGGCGGCGAGCGCCACCGGGATCTGGCCGTTTTCGCCCAGAACCTGCGCCACGTTGCGCAGGAAGAAGACCGCAAGCCCCGCGCCAAGCGCGAAGAGCACGCGGCTGCCGGTGCGGGCCATCCGCGCGTGACGCATCGTGAAGGCCCCGGCGATGAGCACCATGGCGGCGAGCACGAGGGGCTGGGCGAGCTCCATCTGGAACCAGACTTCGTGACGGCGCGAGGAAAAGCCCGCGGCCTTGAGCGCCGAGATAAAGCCCGGCAGATCCCAGAAGGCCACCGCCGAGGGCGTGCCGAAACTGTCACGGATCCGCTCGGGGGTGAGGTCCGAGGCCAGCCGCAGGCTCGCGGCCTCCGTCGCGTCGCGCTCGGGGTTGGTCGAGGTGCCGATCGGCCAGTCTTTGGCGCCGCTCAGCAGCCAGGCGCCAGGCACCAGCTCGGCCTCGTCCGCGTCGATCCGGCGCACCGGCCCGGTCTTGGGGGCGGTGATCAGGAAGGTCGCGTCATAGAGTTTCGTGGCGTCGAGATTGGCACGTGCGGCCCGGATCACCGCCTGATGACCTTCGGAGCCGCCCGCGTCCTGACGCATCCAGACGCCTTCGCGGCCGATCGAGACGGTCTGGGCCGCGGCGCTGTCGTAGCGGTCGACGAGGGCCTCGTAGCGGCGCTGGGTGGCCGAGACGATCGGATTGCCGACGCCCACGGCGAGCATCCCGAACAGCAGCGCCACCGTGACCGGCGCCATCGCCGCGCGCAAAGCCGAGCGCCCGGCGGCGCGGATCACCACGAGTTCCGAACTGCGCGCGAGCCCGAGGAAGAGCACCACCGCCGCGAGCACCACGATCAGCGGCAGGATCGTATAGAGCGAGGAGGGCGTGTTGAGCGCGGCCAGAAGCGCCGCCTCGCGCAGGCCGACGCGCTCGGGGTCGAAGCTGCGCATCTTCTCGACCATGTCGATCAGGAAGAGAATCCCCCAAAGCGCCGCGCCGACCATGGCGAGCGCCTGCAGGAAGCGGCGCGCGAGATAGAGCTGGAGCGTCATGCGCCGGCCCCCCGCGCGGGGGCCGACCCGGCGATCCGCCGCGGCCGCGTCGACCACCAAAGGACGAGCGCCACCGCCCCGAGCCCGATCACCGCGGGCAGATAGGCGACGACCGGCATATCGGGGCTGCGCCGCAGCGCCGAGGCCGCGGCGTTCGAGAGAAACTGCAGCGCGATGAGCGCGCCGATCGCGGCGGCGATCTGGCGCCAGAGGCCGAAGCGCGAGAATCCGCCAAGCATCAGGATCGCGGCGCCAAGGAGCGCCGAGACCGGCGCGAGCAGCGGCTGCGCGAGCCGCAGATGCAGCGCACGGCGAAACTCGGCGGCACTCTTGCCGGTCGCGGCGAGCAACGCCTCGCTGGGCGCGGCGAGCGCCAGCGTCGGCACCTCGTCGAGATCGACGAGCCCGCGCGTGCCATCCCCCGCGATCGCGGCCAGATCATAGGTGAAATCGGCATAGCGCGTGACCGAGAGGCGGCGGTCGGTGCGGTCGAGCACCTGCGCCATGCCGTCGAACATCACCAGTTTCGGCCCGGTCTCCGAGGGCACGATCAGCGCCTTCTGGGCGGTATAGCTGGTGCGCCGTTCGGGGAGGCGTGCGTCGAACAGATAGACGTCGAGCAATTCGCCCAGATCGGAGATCTGCGAGATATAGATCGTCACGCCGGGGGCGGGGTGCTGGAAGCTGCCCTCGCGCAGGAACCGCGCGGTGATATTGTCCGAGACCTCGACTTGCCGCTCGGCCAGGCGCGCGCGCGAGGCGGGCACGAGGACATGGACGAGCACCACGATCAGAAGCGCCACGATCCCCCCGAAAATCGCCACCGGCCGCATCAGCCGCCAGGGCGAGGCACCTGCCGCGCGCATCACGACGAGCTCGCTGTCGCCGCTCGCGCGGTTGAAGACATAGACCGAGGCCGCAAAGGCGGCGACCGGCAGCACGAGGCGGATCACGTTCGGGAGCGACAAGAGCGTGAATTCGAGCACGACGAAGGCGGTCTGACCATCGGCGATCAGCCGGTCGAAGAGCCGCACCGCGAGGTTGACCCAATAGACCGCCACCAGCACCAGCGCGAAGAAGCCGAACAGCGCCATGAGCTGCGACAGAAGATATCGGTCCAGTCTGGTCAAGGGGCTCCCCGGGGTGTTTTGCCCTGTCTAACCCGTCGCGCGGGTCTGGGGAAGGGGGCGCGGGCGGTTCGGGCGCCGCTTCGCCCATGGGCGGGCGCAAACACTACGGGGTCGGCTCCGGGGCGGGGTCGGCTCCGGGGCGGGCGGGCCGATCCGGCGGCAGAGGGGGCGCTGCCCCCGTCCCTGCGGGACTCCCCTGGGATATTTTTGCACAGATGATAGGGTGGGCTGCCATCATCTGTGCAAAAATATTCCGGGGTGAGGCCAAAGGCCGAGGGGCAGAGCCCCTTGTCGCCGCCCCGCCTTTGAGTCCCGCGCGCGGAAAGGCCGTGCGATCTCCACCCCGCTGCGCCTGTGCCCGCCGGGGCGCTTTTCATTTCGGTCGTGGCACCCTAGGCTCGGCGCCGACGCCGCGCGGGCCCATCGCCCGATCGGCCAGACATGCGAACAGCCGATCCGGGGGACCGAACCGCCATGACCCATCCTGTCACCATCCATTTCCGCGACACCGATCTCGAGGCGCTTGCGGGCCGTGCCGGGCGGATCGCGCTCGTGCTCGACCCGGCGGCGGGGCGCAGCCCGGCGACGCGGCGCCTCGACAAGCTGACGCGCGGGGCGGTCACGCGGGCGCTCGCCTCCGAGGCGGGGACCAAGCTCAAGGCCGGCGATTCGCTCGAGATCGGCTTTCCCGCCGGGCTCGCGGCCGAGGTGTTGCAGATCGTCGCCCTGCCGAAGAAGGCCGCCGCCCCCGAGGCGCGCAAGGCCGGCGCCGCGATCGGCAAGAAACTTTCGGACAAGGGCGCGCTGGTGATCGTCGAGGCGCATCCCGCTGCGGCCGAACTGGCCTTCGGCCTCGCGCTGCGCTCCTACCGGTTCGATTATCATTCCGAGGTGAAGCCCGCGCTCGGGCCGGTCGAGGTGATGGCCGCGAAGCCCGAGGAACTCGCCGCCCGTGCCGCGCCCCATGCTGCGCTGGCCGAGGGGGTGTTCTTTACCCGCGATCTGGTGAACGAGCCCGCCAATATTCTCACGACCGAGGATTTCGCCGCGCGCCTGGCCGCGATGCAGGAGCTGGGCCTCGAGGTCGAGATCCTCGAGGAGGCCGATCTCGAGAAGCTCGGGATGCGGGCGCTGCTCGGCGTGGGGCAGGGCTCGGAAAGCCCCTCCAAGGTCGTCGTGATGCAATGGAAGGGCGCCGAGGGCGCGCCGCTCGCGCTCGTGGGCAAGGGGGTCTGCTTCGATACCGGCGGCATCTCGATCAAGCCCGCGGCCGGCATGGAAGAGATGACGATGGACATGGGCGGTGCGGGGGTCGTGGCGGGCGTGATGCGGACGCTCGCGATGCGCAAAGCGCGCGCGCATGTCGTGGGTCTGGTGGGGCTTGTCGAGAACATGCCCGACGGCCGCGCGCAGCGCCCCGGCGATATCGTGAAGAGCATGAAGGGCGACACGATCGAGGTGATCAACACCGATGCCGAAGGCCGCCTCGTTCTGGCCGATGTGCTCTGGTATGCGCAGGAACGCTTTGCACCCAAGGCGATGATCGACCTTGCCACGCTGACCGGCGCGATCATCGTGGCCTTGGGCCATGAGAATGCCGGGATCTTCTCGAACGACGACGGCTTGCGCGACGATCTCCTGAAGGCCGCGAAATCCGAGGGCGAAGGCGCCTGGCCGATGCCGCTCGATCCGGCCTATGACGCGCTGATCAAGTCGCGGCTGGCCGATATCAAGAACACCGGCGGGCGCTGGGGCGGCTCGATCACCGCAGCGGCGTTCCTCAAGACATTCGTCAAACCCGATGTGCCCTGGTGCCATATCGACATCGCGGGTGTCGCCCTGCCGCCGGGCGAGACCGCGCTTGCACCCAAGGGGCCGACCGGCTGGGGGGTGATGACGCTCGACCGGCTGATCCACGACCGCTTCGAGGGCTGATCCATGCCCGCGCTCTTCTATCACGTCACCCATTCGCCGGTGGAGGAGGTGGTCGCCACACTCCTGACCCGGGCGATTGCGCAGGGTTGGCGGGTCGAGCTGCGCGGGCAGAGCGCCGAGCGGATGGACTGGCTCGACGACAAGCTCTGGCTTGGCGGCGACGAGGTCTTCTTGCCGCATGGCCGCGCGGGCGGGGCACATGACGATCTGCAGCCCGCGCTGTTGACCACGGCGCCGGCGTTGGGGGACTTCGCCGCCGTCATGGCGGTCGAGGGCGCCGAGGTCAGCGCGGAAGAGGTCGCCGCGCGCGAGCGGGTCTGGATCCTGTTCGACGGGCGCGATGAACAGGCGGTGCAGGGCGCGCGCGTGCAATGGAAGGCGCTGACCGGGGCGGGCGCGAAGGCGCAGTATTGGAGCGAAGAGGGTGGTCGCTGGGAGAAGAAGGCGGAAAGCTGATTAGTCGCGCAGGAGCCGCGGCTCCAGCACCAGCACCGTCGGTTGCCGCGGCAGGGTCCTTAGGCTGACCGCGTAATCCGCCGTGCCCGGCCGCTCGATCGCGAAATCCTGCGCCATGCGGTCGAGGAAGCGCTCCAGCGTCGAGGGCTGGAACCAGTGCATCGGGATCACCACCGAGCTGCGCAGCCGCTGCAAGATCTCGACCATCTCGTCCTGATTGATCGTCATCGACCCGTCGACCGCCGCCATCACCACATCGAGCCGCCCCAGCGCCGCATATTGCGCGTCATTGGGCTGGTGGTGCAGGTGGCCGAGATGGCCGATGCAAAGCCCGTCGACCTCGAAGACGAAGATCGAATTGCCGTTCTCCTCGACCGTGCCCCAGGACCGGATATCGGTCGGCACATTGCGGATCAGCATGTCGCCGATTTCTTCGTGATGCTCGGCGGGCAAGCCCCATTCCGGGGCCCAGCCGCGCAGCACATGGGGAATGGCGGCGGGCGGCTCCGGGGTCCAATGCGTCTCGTGCGCATGATTCATCGTGATCACGTCGGGCAGGAAGGCGGTTGCGCCGAGGCGGCCGTTGTAATCGGTGGCCACGGTCACCCCCTCGGGCGAGCGGAGCAGGAAGGTCGCATGGCCCACATAATGGATCCGCACGCCGCCCTCGGGGGCCGGGTCCTCCCAGGCGGCCTTGTGCAGAAACTCGATGCCCGGCGCCGCATCGGCGATGGCGATGCAATGGCTGATCCGGCGGCTCTGTGCCGCGGCGGGCAGGGCAGTGAGTCCCGCGATCAGGGCAAGGGCGGCGGTGCGCAGGGGCTGGCGGCAGGCGAGGGCGGTCGGCATCGGGGCTCCTGTGTCAGGGGACCGGGATGGGCGGCGGACGTGTCCCAAGCGTCCGGCAATCGCGCGCCCCTGTCACCCGTTCATCGCGCGGGCAGGGTCACAAGCCTGTGAAACGCCGCCCCCGCCACCCGCGGCGCAGCCTTTTCAAGCAGGGCAATTGCGCCTATGACGCGGCCCAAAGGAGCCGCCCTCATGCCCCAGACCTTCGCCTTTACCCTGAACGCCACCGACGGCGCCGCGCGCACCGGCGTGATCTCGACCCCGCGTGGCGAGATCCGCACCCCGGCCTTCATGCCGGTGGGCACCGCGGCCACGGTGAAGGCGATGATGCCCGAAAGCGTGCGCGCGACCGGGGCCGATATCCTTCTGGGCAACACCTATCACCTGATGCTGCGCCCCACGGCCGAGCGGATCGCGCGGCTTGGGGGGCTGCACAAGTTCATGAACTGGGAGCGGCCGATCCTGACCGATTCCGGCGGGTTTCAGGTGATGAGCCTCGCGGCGCTTCGCAAGATGACCGAAGAGGGCGTCACGTTTTCCAGCCATATCGACGGCTCGAAACATTTCCTCAGCCCCGAGCGCTCGATGGAGATCCAGCGGCTGCTCGGCTCGGATATCGTCATGGCCTTCGACGAATGCCCGGCGCTGCCCGCGACGGACGAGCGCGTGGCCGAGGCGATGCGGCTCTCGATGCGGTGGGCTGAGCGGAGCCGCGATGCCTTCGGAGACCGGCCCGGCCACGCGCTCTTCGGCATCGTGCAGGGCGGGGTGACACGCGAGCTGCGCGAGGAAAGCGCCGAGGCGCTCAAGGCGATCGGCTTCGATGGCTATGCGCTGGGCGGTCTTGCGGTCGGCGAGGGGCAGGAGGCGATGTTCGGCGTGCTCGACTATGCCCCCGGAATGCTGCCCGAGGACAAGCCGCGCTATCTGATGGGGGTCGGCAAGCCCGACGATATCGTCGGCGCCGTCGAGCGTGGCATCGACATGATGGATTGCGTGCTGCCCTCGCGCTCGGGGCGCACCGGTCAGGCCTGGACCCGGCGCGGTCAGGTCAACATCAAGAACGCCCGCCACATGGACGACCCGCGTCCGCTCGATGAGGCCTGCACCTGCCCGGCCTGCCGCAACTATTCGCGCGCCTATCTGCACCATGTCTTCAAGGCGCAGGAGATGATCTCGGGGATGCTGCTGACCTGGCACAACCTGCATTACTTCCAGGAATTGATGCAGGGGATGCGCGAGGCGATCGCCGCGGGGCGGCTCTCGGCCTTCGTGGCCGAGTTCCACGCGCAGCGCGCCCAAGGGGATATCGAGCCGCTCTGAGCGCGCAGGGGCTCTGCCCCTCTTTGCGCTGACGCGCAAATTCACCTCGGGATATTTTCCGCACAGTTGAGGGGAAAGCCGGCTTTGCCTTCAACCTGACCCAAATATCCCGGGGGAGCGCAGCGGGGGCGGAGCCCCCCTCAGTGCGTACTCACCAGCACAACGGCGGCATAATGCGTCGCCGCCGCCGCGATCACATGGCCATGCCAGATCGCGCGCTGGAACGGCAGCCGCTTGAGGCTGTAGAAGACCGAGCCCAGCGTATAGATCAGCCCGCCCGCACCCAGCAGCACCAGCGGCGCCGTGGGCAGCGCCGCGATCAGCGGCCAGAGCGCGGCAACCCCGAGCCAGCCCATGGCGAGGTAAAGCCAGAAGCCCGCCCGCTCGAAGCGGTGGAAGAACCCGAGCTTCATCACCATGCCCAGCGTGGCCAAGGCCCAGATCGCGGCGCAAAGCCACGCGCCGGCGGCCCCGCCAAGGCCCAAGAGCGCCATCGGCGTATAGGTGCCCGCAATCAGGAGGTAAATCGCCGCGTGGTCGAGCCTGCGCAGCACCGCGCGGGTGCGCGCATGCAGCGTCATGTTATAGGCCGCCGAAAACCCGAACGAGGCCAGCAGCCCCGCACCATAGATCACCAAGGGCCAGATCGCCCCCGCAGGCGCCTGCAGCGCGGCCCAGACCATCAGCGCCGAAACCCCGGCCACCGCGGCGATCACGCCCAGAACATGCATCACGCCATCGGCAAAATGCTCGGCGAAGGAATGGGGCAGTTGGATACGGGTCATGCGGCCTCCGGGGTTGCGCCGTCAGCCTAACAGGGGCACCGCCCCCGCGCCAATCACGACGCTGCGTGAGGCGCCCCGGCGCGGCGCACGGTGGCCGCGAAACAGCCCGGCTTGGCGTAATGCAGATGCAGATAGGCAACCGCCGGATCGGCGAAGGCCGCCTCGATCGCGGGGCCAAGATCGGTGCCCGCAACCACATCGGCCTCGATCATCATGTCGCCCGCGTCGAAGGCCCGGACCGAGATCAGCCGGGTGTGAAACACCTGCGGCACCTCGCCCGGGGCGGGGCGTGCCTGCGCGGCGCCGGGCCGCAGGAAAATCGCATGGCTCGCGCGAAAGGGCGTGTCGGCGGGCTGATGCTCGTAATGCAGCAGCAGCACGGTCTCGCCGATCTCGGCATCGGCAAGGCTGATCCGGCAGGGTGTGCCGGGCTTGGCGCTCACCAGCACACGGCGGATGCCGCGGGCCTCCTGCTCTTCGGGGGGCAGCGCGAAGAGATCGGCGAAACGGGCGGGGTCGAGGGCGTCGATCTGAAAACTCATCTGGGGCTCCTGTGCTCTGGGGCCCAGAGTGCGGGGCGGGGGCCTTGCGCGCCACCCGGAACCTGCGCAAAGCGCGCGGGGCGGGGGCGGGGCTCCAAGGCCGGGAGCCGGGAGCTCAGTCGCGGATCACCAGATCGGCGGCGCGGCCCTCGGCGCGGATCAGGCGCACATTGGGCAGGTCGTTGCCCTCGATCCGGGCCGCGGCCTCGGCCGCGGGCAGGGCCGACCAGCGCTCGGCCAGACGGGCGCGCAGGGTCGCCTCGGGCACGGCGATGCGGATCGTCAGATCGAACATCGGCGCCAGATCGCGCCAGAGCGGCCGCGTCAGAAGCAGATAATTCCCCTCGATCAGCACCACGCGCGTGTCTGCGGGTACCGCAACCGCCCCGGGGATCACCGCATCGGCCGCCCGATCGAAGCCGGGCAGCGCCAGATCCTGCCCACCTGCCTTCACCGCCTGCACCGCCGCCACCAGCGCCTCGGCGTCGAATGTCTCGGGCGCCCCCTTGCGCGCGCGCAGCCCCTGCGCCTCGAGCCAGTCGTTATCGCGATGAAAGCCGTCCATCGGCACCACGGCGGCCGATCCGAGCGTGGCCGCCAGTTCGGCCGCCAGATGCGACTTGCCCGCGCCGGGCGCGCCGGTGATCGCGACCAGCACCCGATCCCCCTCGATCTGGCGGATATGGCCGGCGAGATCGGCGCGATCGACGCGCAGCTCGCTGTCCATGAAGGCGCCGACATCGCCCATCGGGCCGTCGCTGTCGCCAAGCCAGATCTCCGCCATCGGCCTCAGCCCATCGCCGCGACGAGGCGCTTGAGCTCTGCCGCCGGGTCTTCGCTGCGCCAGATCTCCTCGCCGAGCGCGAAGAAATCGGTGACCGGCGCCAGATCGCGGATCGCGGCTTCGGTGAGCGCGCCTTCGGCCACCACCGGCACCTCGATCATCTCCGACCACCAGGCGAAGAGATCGCGCTCGGCCCGGGTGCCGGTGCCAAGGCCGCTCTCGCCCACCGGCCCGAAGCAGACGTAATCGGCGCCGGCCTCGCCCGCATTCATCCCGTCATGGCGCGAGGCGCCGCAGAAGGCGCCGACGATCGCATCGGCGCCCAGCGCCTTCCTCGCCGCCCGCACCGAGCGCGCGCCATCGGTCAGATGCACGCCATCGAGGCCCTGACGCTCCACCAGCTGGATGTGGTTCTCGATCACCAGAGCCACGTCATGTTCATGCGCGACCTGACGCACCGCATCGGCCGCCCGCATCACCGCATCCTCGTCGCGCGAGGCGAGCGCCAGGCGGATACAGGCCACCTCGACCGCGCCGAGCACGCGGCTCAGCACCTCGGGGAAAACGTCGAGTTCGAACGTCGGCGGGGTGAGCAGGTAAAGCTGCGGGCGATCCTCGGACATGATGCCTCCTTGGGGTTTCGCGCCTTCTAGCGCAAGCCGCGCGGCCTTGCCAGAGGGCGCGGGCGAGGCTATCGGGGGGCAAAGGAGCCCAAAATGACCGAAAATCTCGTCTTCACCCTCGTGCGTCCCCAGATGGGCGAGAATATCGGGGCGGCGGCGCGGGCGATGCTGAACTTCGGGCTCGACCGGATGCGGGTGGTCGATCCGCGCGATGGCTGGCCGAACCCCAAGGCGGTGGCGATGGCCTCCGGGGCGGCGGGGGCGGTGCTCGACCGGGCGGGGCTCTTTGCCGATGTGCCCGCGGCCATCGGCGATTGCGATTTCGTCTTTGCCACCACGGCGCGCTCGCGCGAGCTCACGAAGCCCGTCTATACCCCCGAAACGGCGGTGGCCGAGGCGCGCGCGCGGATCGCGGCGGGGCAGAGGGTCGGTGTGCTCTTTGGCCCCGAGCGGACCGGCCTTGAGAATGACGATGTGAGCCGGGCGAATGCGATCATCACCGTGCCGGTGAACCCGGATTTCCCCTCGCTCAACCTCGCGCAGGCGGTCTTGCTGCTCGGCTACGAGATGAAGCGGCAAGAGCTCGGCGCCCTGCCCGTCGATCCGGGCCTTGCCGGCGCCGATCCCGCGACCCGGATCGAGATCGAGAAGCTCGGCGATCATTTCGAGGAGAAACTCGAGACCGCAGGCTTCTTCTTCCCGCCGGACAAGGGCCCGAGCATGAAGCTGAACCTGCGCAACCTGTGGTCGCGGATGCCCTTTACCCGCGCCGACGTGCAGACCCTGCACGGGATGCTGCGGCAAATCACCCGGTCGCAGCGCTGAGCCTTGCAGGCCCCGGCCCGCCGCGCCAGTCTGGCGCGATGCGGGCCTTGCGACTGTCCTTCCTCGCCATCCTGACCGGCGCGTTTCTGGGCGCGGCGGCTCTGCCTTGGGTTCTGCCGGCGCTGCGGGGCGCGGTGATGCCGCGCGCCTTCGGGCTCGAGCCGGCCGCGCCCGGGGTCTGGGTCGAGGCCGCGATGACGCCCGGCGCGCGCGCGGCCCTCGTCTCCGAGATCGCCGCGGCCCGCGCCCGGATCGCCGCGTTTTACGGGCCCACGCGGGCGCATCTGATCCTCCTTGCATGTGAAACCGCGGCCTGCGACCGCGCGCTGGGCGGGCGGGGCGCTGCGGCGGTGACCTATTCGGCGGGGGCGCTCTCGGTGGTGCGGCTCGCGCCGCGCGGCCTCGATCCGGTGATCCTGACGCATGAGCTGGCCCATACCGAAACCCATGCCCGTCTCGGCTTCTGGGGGCAGATCACGGGCCGGATGCCCGCCTGGTTCGATGAGGGGCTGTCGGTCGTGATCTCGGGCGATGCGCGCTATCTCGCCCTTGCGGGTCCGCGGCCCGGCTGTTTGCGCCCGCCGCGGCCGGATCTGCCGGTGAGCCCCTTCGACTGGGCACCGCAGGCCGCCGCCGACCGGAGGATTTATGCCGAAGCGGCCTGTGCGGTGCTCGACTGGGCCGAAGCGAGGGGCGGGGTCGATGCGATCGCGCGTGCGCTCGATCGGGGCGTGGCGCTGCCCTGAGGGGCACAGGGGCTCTGCCCCTCGGGCCTTGCGACCCTCACCCCGGGATATTTGGACACAGCTGATGAACACAAGGTCCCCGCAGGGCTCCGCACGGGGCGCTTTCCCCCCAAGCCCGGCCCTCTCATCATCTGTGCCCAAATATCCCGAGGGGGAGCCCGGAACGGGCGGGGGGCGCGCAGCCCCCCTAGGCCCCGCCCGTGGCGCGCCGCCACCTCCCCGCCGCCCCTTGCCCCCCGCCGCCCGCGCGCCTAGTGTCGGGGCCCGAGAGGGAGGGCCCGATGAGCCAGAAGCGCAGCATTTTCGAAGAGGTCGGCAGCAGCCAGCCGCAGCGGCAGACGAGCCCCGCAGGTGGCCTCATCGACACCCGTCCCAAGGGCGCGCGCGGTGCGATCCGGGCTTGGCTGATCGCGCTTTTCGTTCTCGTGGCAGCGATGATCGCGGTCGGCGGCGCCACGCGGCTCTCGGATGCGGGGCTCTCGATCACCGAATGGCGCCCGGTCACCGGCGCATTGCCGCCCGGGTCCGAGGCTGCCTGGCAAGAGGAATTCACCAAATATCAGGCCAGCCCGCAGGCGCGGCTGATGAACCCGAACATGAGCCTTGCCGAGTTCAAGGGGATCTATTGGTGGGAATGGGGGCATCGGCAGCTCGGCCGGGTGATCGGCCTCGTCTGGGCCGCAGGCTTTTTGTTCTTCGCGCTCACGCGGCGCATTCCGCCGGGCTGGACCGGGCGGTTGCTGGGGCTCGGGGTGCTGGGCGGGGCCCAGGGCGCGATCGGCTGGTGGATGGTCGCCTCGGGGCTCTCGGGTGAGATGACCTCGGTCGCCTCCTACCGGCTCGCCGTGCATCTCGGCCTTGGCTTTGCCATCCTCGGGCTCATCACCTGGTATGCGCTCGCGCTCTCGCGGAGCGAGGCGCAGCTCCTGCAGGCGCGCCGTCTGGCCGAGCCGCGGCTCTTCGGGCTCGCCACCGGCGTCATGCATCTGGCCTTCGTGCAGATCCTGCTCGGCGCGCTCGTCGCGGGCATTGATGCCGGGCGCAGCTATATCGACTGGCCCTTTATGGCGGGCGCATTTTTCCCCTCAGAGGCCTTCGATCTCACGCCGCTCTGGACGAATTTCTTCGAGAACCCGGCGCTGGTGCAGTTCATTCACCGGATGGTCGGCTATCTGGTGGTGGCCTTCGCGATCTTCGTGGCTCTGCGCGGCCGCCGCTCGGCGCAGCCCGTCACCCAGACCGCCTTCGCCTGGATGGGCGCCGCGGCGCTGATGCAGGTGGCGCTCGGCATTGTCACGGTGATGCACGCAGCCCCCCTCGGCCTCGGCCTCGCCCATCAGATCGGCGCGATCGTCCTTTTCGTGCTGATCCTCCGCGCGCGCCACTATGCGCGCTATCCCATCATCCAATCCATCCGGGGGTCGAAATGACTGCGTTCCAGGAACTCATGAGCTTTCAACGCGATACCGAGGCGCTCAGCCATATCGCCGAGCGTCTGGGTTGGGATCAGGAGACGGTGATGCCGCGCGGTGCCGCCGATCAGCGCGCCGAGGAAATCGGCGCACTTGAAAGCGTCTTGCACGCGCGGCGCACCGATCCGCGGATCGAGGATTGGCTCGCGCGCGCCGAGGCCACCACCGAGGCGGGCGCCCGGGCGCTGGACCTGATCGCGCGCAGCTACAACCGCAACACCCGCATCCCGGCGCGGCTGGCGGCGGAACTCGCGCGGCTGACCTCGCTTTCCCAAGGCATCTGGGCCGAGGCGCGCGCCGCCGAGGACCCGTCCGCCTTCCTGCCGACGCTGGAAGAGGTCGTACGATTGAAACGCGAAGAGGCGGAATGCCTCTCGGACGGCGATCTCTACGATGCGCTTCTGGATGATTACGAGCCCGGCGCCACGGCAAAGGAACTCGGCGCCATGTTCGATCGAATGCGGCCGCGGCTGGTCGCTTTGCGCGAGCGGGTGCTCGGATCGGAGCGCAAGGTGCCGGTGCTCGATCACACCTTCCCCGAGGCCGCGCAACTGCGGCTGGCGCGGATCGCGGCCTCGGCCTTCGGCTATGACTGGACCCGCGGACGGATGGATCTCGCGGTGCATCCGTTCAGCTCGGGGTCCGGGTCGGATGTGCGTATCACCACCCGCGTGGTCGAGCGCGAGCCCTTCAACTGCCTCTATTCGACGATCCACGAGACCGGACACGCCTGTTACGAGCTCGGGATCGACGCCGAGCACGCCTTCACGCCGCTCGGCCGCGGCGTGTCGATGGGGGTGCATGAAAGCCAGAGCCGGATCTATGAAAACCAGCTCGGCCGCTCGGCCGCCTTCACGGGCTGGCTCTATACCCGGATGACCGACACGTTCGGCGATTTCGGGATAGCCTCCCCCGAGGACTTCTTCGCCGCGGTGAACCGGGTCGCGCCCGGCTATATCCGCACCGAGGCCGACGAGCTGCATTACAACCTGCATATCATGATGCGCTTCGATCTCGAACGCGATCTGATCGCCGGGCGGCTCGAGGTGGCCGACCTCGAAGAGGCGTGGAACGCGCGCTTTGCCGCGGATTTTGGCGTCGCGGTCGATCGCCCCTCGCATGGCTTCCTGCAGGATGTGCATTGGCCGGTGGGGCTGTTCGGTTATTTTCCGACCTATGCGCTTGGCAATGTCTATGCCGGTTGCCTGCATCAGGCGCTGCGGTCCGATTTGCCGGGGCTCGATGCGGCGCTGGCGGGCGGCTCGGCCAAGCCCGCGACCGATTGGCTGCACGAGAAACTGCAACGCTTCGGGGGTCTGCGTGCGCCCCGCGCGACGATCGAACATGCTTGCGGGTTTGCGCCGAACGAAGGGCCCTTGCTGGATTATCTCGAGGCGAAATTCGGCGCGATCTACGGGCTTTGAGGGCGAGGGGGGCGCTGCCCCCCGCTTCGCTCCCCCCGGGATATTTCGATCAGGTTGAAGCCAGAGCCCTTTCCTTCAACCTGATCGAAATACCCCGGGGTCCGGGGCAGAGCCCCGGCGGTCTGCCCTCAGCGCAGCGTCAGGGTCAGCCAGATCCCGTCGCGGCCGCGCACCGTCAGATGCGCGACCGGCACCGGCACGCGGCCGGGGACCGGCGCAATGCGGAAGGCGCGCGCGATCATCGACAGCAGAAGCGGCCCCTCGGCCATGGCAAAGCCCGCCCCGGGGCAGACGCGCGGCCCGGCCGAGAACGGGAAATAGGCGCGGCGCAGGCCCGCGCGGCCGTTCTCCGTCTCCCAGCGGCCGGGGTCAAAAGCGTCGGGGTTGTCCCAGATCCGTTCGTGGCGGTGCAGGTGCCAGGGGCTGAGCACGATCTGCGCGTGCGGGCAGATGTCACGGCCGCGGAAGCTCTCGGGCTGGCTCGCCTCGCGCACCATCATCGGCACCGGCGGGTAGAGGCGCATCGCCTCGCGGAACGCAGCGCGACTTAACTTCAGCTTGCTGAGTATTGAGAAGTCGGGATTTTCTGGAATCTCCTTGCGGGCCTCTGCGGCGATTTTCTCCTGCCAGTCCGGGTGGGTCGCGAGCAGATAAAGCGCCCAGGCCAGCGCCGAGGCCGAGGTTTCGTGCCCGGCCAGAAAGAAGATTGCGACCTGATCGACCATTTCCTCGGTGCCGAAGGTCGCCCCGGTTTCCGGGTCCGGCGTGGTCATGATCTTGGTCGCGAGATCATCGGGCGCGGTGCCGGCTTCGATCTCGGCCGCGCGGGCGGCGGTCAGGTGCTCGATCAGGGCGCGGATGCGGGCGGCGGTGCGCTTCGTGGCGCGGGAACGGAAGCGTGGAAACCAGCGCGGCAAGGGAAGAAGCGCGCCGAGATTGACCACCGGCGAAGACCGCTGATGCGCCTTGAATTCGGCAAAGACCGCCGAGGCGGTGGCATCCGCGATCGGGATCGAGAACAGGGTGCGGAAGATCACATCGGCCGTCGCGTGGGAGGTTTCTGCCTCGATTTCAATTGGTTTCGCGTCGATCTTTATGTTTAGGCGCGCCACACATTCCTGCCCCGCCGCCCACATCGCGGGGAAGGTGTCGCGCAGGCGGCCGCCTTCGAAGGCGGGGTCGATGATCCGGCGCTGGCGTGCCCAGGTCTCACCATTGGTGAGAAAGACGCTCTCGCGCAGGAGCGGCGCAAGGCCTTCGCGGATGCGGCTGGATTTCGGGAAATCCATCGGCCGCGCGCGCAGAACCGTGTCGATCAGATCGGGGTCGTTGCACAGATAGGAGCGGAAGAAGGGGGTGCGGAACTCGGCCATCCAGGCACGGTAAAGGCGGGCGGGCTGGGCCGAGAGAATATCCTGCCGGAAGAGCCGGAAATAGCGCCAGAGGCTGACGCGGTCGGGGCGCGCGGGAGGTTTCGGGGGCAGCTCGGTCATGTGTCGGTGAACCGGTTGGCGGCGCGGGTGATCCGGCTTTTCGAATGCGCCCGGCCCGCGTAGCGCGCGGCCAGCGTCAGGGGCCCGGCGGTGATCCGGAAGTAATCGTAATCGCCGGGCCGGTCGAAGGCGCAGAGATATTGGAAATGCAGCCGGAAGAAGCGCCAGCGCAGCTTGGCCCAGGTTTCGGGAGCGAGCGTCTGGGTGAAGGCGGCCGAGAGGATCAGGGGATGGCGCTGGTCCTCGGGGGCGACGCCCGAGACCGCGACCGGATCGCAGAGCGCGAAGGCGCAGCCATCGCCCGGGGCGGTGACATCGACCCAGGTCAGTTCGGGGCGGGCAGAGAGGAAGTGCAGATCGGCGCGCAGGCGGGTGGCGCGGGGCAGGTAGCTGACCATCGGCACGACCTGGCCGAGCGAGAGGAACGACAGGGCGGGGCCTGTGGCCGGTGTCGCGGGGGGCTCTGCCCCGTCATGGCTGCGCCATGACTCCCCGGGATATTTCGGCACAGATGAGGGGGCGGGGTCGCGGATCAGATCGGCGAGGATCGAGACGGCGAGATGCGCGCCAGAGCTATGGCCGACCACCAGAACCTCGTCCCAGTCCTCGGTCAGGGCCTGCGCGATCGTGGCGCGAAACTCGGCCATCCGGGCCTCGAGCGCGGGCGGGTTGGCGCCGCCCCAGCGCGCGGTGAAGGCGTAATCATGCATCAGGTAATAGGCGTAGAAGCGCCCGTCGTGGCGGCGGAACCAGCGGAGCGTGAGGGCGAGGACAAACGCGCCGAGGGCGAGGCCAAGAAGTCCGTCGAAGGGGAAATCGGGCAGGAGTGCGAGGGCGAGCGCCGCCAGCGCCCAGCCGACAAGCGCGCCAAGCAGGGCCTGAAGGATCAGCGCGAAGATCGGGTAGAGGGCTGCGATGATCGGCCCCTTGCGCAGCCGCATCAGCCGGAAGAGCGCGCCCGAGGCGATATAGGTCCAGGCGGTGCGCACAAGCTGCCCGTAGGTGGCGGCGATCCCCGCGCCCATGCTCTCGCGCACGATATCGGACCAGACGAGCACCTCGACATCGGCCTCGGTGCTTTGCCCGTCCTGCGTGGCGGTGACATGCCAGCCATAGGGGCCGCCCGCGCGTTTGGGCGCGAGCGCGATCTCATAGCCCGAGATCGCCGCCTGCGCGGCGCCTTCCTTGCGGTAGAGCTCGCGATAGCGGCGGGGGTGAATCGGGTCATAGCCGGGGATGTAGAACACCCGGCGCCGCCGAACGGATTGGAAACTGCTGGCGCTCATGACCCCTCGCTGCCCGCAGACTAGGGGAATTCCCGCGCCCGCGTAAGGGGTTATGCGCCCCAGCGCGCGGCGTTGGCCTCGATTGCGGCAATCCGGCGCGGGGTTTTCGGATGGGTGAGCAGCCAGGCCGGCACGCTCGCGCCCGGCGCCCCCGACAGCGCGTCGAGCTTGCGAAAGAGCGAGATCTGCGGCGCGGTGCCGATGCCCGCCTTGATCAGGAGCGCCGAGGCAAATTCATCGGCCTCGAATTCGTCGCGCTGGCTGAGCCTCGCGGCCAGAGCGGTGGCGAGGATATTCGCGAGCCAGATGCCGATGAAGGGTACGAAGCGCCCGAGCAGCGAGGCGAGAACGACCCGCAGCGCGTTCTGCCCGGAAAAGTCGATCATCCGCCGCCGGGCATGGCCGCGCGCGACGTGCCCAAGCTCATGCGCGATCACCGAGGTGAGCTCTTCGGGCGTCACCTCGCCCGCACGGTATTTCTTCATGAAGCCTTCGGTGATGAAGACCCGCCCGTCGGGCGCGGCAAGGCCGTTGATCGGCTCGACCTCATAGACATGGACGGCGATCTCCCCCACGCCCATCGCCGCGGCGAGCCGGTCAAGGAGCGGCGCGAGGCGGGTGTCGTTCAGGCGGCGCGAATTGGCATCGAGCTGGCGCTTGAGCGCGCGCGCCGAGAAATGCCACAGCACGAGGCCGTAGCCGATCATCAGCAGAAAGGGCAGAAAGCGGATCATGGGGGGAATATGGGGCCGGGGGCGGCGCGGTTCAACGCGGATCGGTGGCGCGCTCGCGGGGGCCGCGGGCCCGCGCCGCACGCCAGAGCCACCAGCCGCTCGCGAGGGCGACGGCGCCCGCCGCCATCAGCCCCAGCGCGTTCGAGGCGAGATCGGCCGCGGCCTGCAGATTGGCGCCGAAGGCCGCGCCGAGGCCGATGTAGAGGGCAACCCAGACCAGCTCGCCCGCGATGCCTGCCACGGTGAAATGCCCCCTCGCGAAGCCCGAGGCGCCGGCCGCGAGATTGACCCAGGGGCCGAGGGCGGAAAACATCCAGCGGCTGAGGAAGACCGAAATCGCGCCCCGGGCCTCGAGCGCGGCCAGCGCCTGGGCGATGAGGCGGCCGCGTTTCGTTTCCGGCCCCGGAAGAAGCTCCCCGAGACGGCGGCCGAGCCAGAAGCCCGCCTGATCGCCCGCGATGGCGCCGCCGAGCGCCGCGCCCGCGACCGGGGCGAGGGCAAGATCGCCCGAGGCCACGAAGGCGCCGCCCGCGATCATCATCAGCGAGGAGGGCACCGGCAGGGCGAGGCAGCTCAGGAAGGTGGTGAGCCCGAGAAGCCACGGCCCCCAGAGGGGCAGGACCCCGAGCGCCCAGTCGGTCAGCGCGGCGAGGCTCATGGGCGGGCGGGTCCGGGGGCTGCGGAGGTGGCGGGGGTGGTCGCTGAGGGTGCCGCCGCGGACGGCGCAGCCGAGGGCGAGGCCGCAGCGGGCGGGGCGTCGGGATCGGCGCCGGGGGGCAGTTCGCGCAAGGCAGGCAAGGCCTTGCGCAGATCCTCGATCAGCGTCTGGACCGGCACACCGCGCACCGCTGCGATCCGCTCGAGCGTCGGGCGCCCCGGGCCGGTGAAGCCCTGCGCATCGAGCCCGAGCGCGCCATCCACCGCCGCATTCGGCAGATGCCAGCTCCGCGCGAGGTAGCCGGGCGTCATCCAGGGCGCAGGGTCTTGGCGGTGATGCTCGGGGTTGGCCCAATAGACGGCGCGCAGCACGATCCGCCCGCCGAAAAAGAGCGTGAGCGAGAGCGCCACGCAAAAGGCGATGAACGCCACGCGCTGCTCGCGCCAGAGCCGGCCGATCAGCCTCATCCGAGCACCTTCATCGCGCGGGTGATCCCCTCGAGCGTCAGCGGCGTCATCCGGCCCTCGAAGATCTCGTCGATCATCGCGATCGAGGAGGTGTAATGCCAGAGCCGCTCGGCCACCGGGTTGAGCCAGACGTGATCGGGCCATTGCTCGCGCGCCCGCGCAAGCCAGACGGCGCCCGCCTCGGGGTTCCAATGCTCGTTCGCGCCGCCCGGATGGGTGATCTCATAGGGCGACATCGAGGCATCGCCCACGAAGATGCATTTGTAATCCGGCCCGAAGCGGTGCAGCACGTCCCAGGTCGGCGTCACCTCGTCCCAGCGGCGGCGGTTCGAGGTCCAGACGCCTTCGTAGAGGCAGTTGTGGAAATAGTAGTGTTCGAGATGCTTGAACTCGGCGCGGGCGGCCGAGAAAAGCTCCTCGACCAGCTTCACATGCGCATCCATCGAGCCGCCGACATCGAGGAAGAGCACGACCTTGACCGCATTGCGCCGCTCGGGACGGGTTTTCACGTCGATATAGCCGGCCTCGGCCGAGGCGCGGATCGTACCGGGCAGGTCTAGCTCGTCATGCGCGCCATGCCGGGCCCATTGCCGCAGCCGTTTCAGCGCCACCTTGATGTTGCGGGTGCCAAGCTCGACATTGTCGTCGAAATCCTGGAATTCCCTTTTATCCCAGACTTTTACGGCGCGTTGATGACGTGATTTGTCCTGCCCGATGCGCACCCCTTCGGGGTTGTAGCCATAGGCGCCGAAGGGCGAGGTGCCACCCGTGCCGATCCATTTGTTGCCACCCTGATGGCGGCCCTTCTGCTCCTCGAGGCGCTGTTTTAGCGTCTCCATCAGCTTGTCGAACCCGCCCAAGGCCTCGATCGCGGCCTTTTCCTCCTCGCTCAGGTGCTTTTCCACCATCTTGCGCAGCCACTCTTCGGGCAGGTCGACGGCGTTGAGGACGTCATCTGAAGAAATGCTCTCAAGCCCTTGAAACGCCGCCGAAAAGGCGCGGTCGAAGCGGTCGAGATAGCGCTCGTCCTTCACCATCGCAGCGCGAGCGAAATAATAGAACCCCTCGAGGTCATAGGTGCAAAGCCCGGCCGAGAGCCCTTCGAGAAAGGCCAGATATTCGCGCAAGCTGACCGGAACCCCGCCGCGCCGCAGATGATCGAAGAAGGGCAGGAACATCGGCCCGCCCCCTCAGACCATCCGGCCGATCGCGATCGTCGCGATGAGGGCGACGAGCGCGAGAAGGATGGCGTGGACCACGGCATATTGCACCCGGTCGGCGACACTGCCGCCGCGCTTCGCCGCGCGGCGGTCTCCGATGACGGCGCCGATGAGGGCTCCGGCGATGATCAGCATGGCGCCTCCTTGCGGCGCCGGGTCGATACCCGCCGCCCGCCTCAGTTCACCCGCGCACCGGCCCGCGCCAGCGCCGCCACTTCGGCGGCCCGGGCCCGCACCGCGGCATCCGAACCAAAGCCATAGCGCGCCCAATGGGCCGAGTCGAGCCGCGCCTGCGCGGCCTGCGGCCTGGCGCCAAGCGCTTCATAGGCTTCGGCGCGGATCAGATAGAGCGTGGCCATGAGCGCGGCGTTCTGCTCTTCGATCGCGGCACCGAGCGAGCGGTTGACGAGCGCGATGGCGTCCTGCGCGCGCCCCGAGCCAAGCGCGAAGGCGGCAAGCTGCATGTCGACATGGGCGGCCTGAATGCCCGCGCCGGGCGTCGCACGATAGATCGCGCCCGCATTGAGGAAGGCCCGCAGCGCGAGGTTCGGATCGTCGTTCATGCTCAGCCGGCCGAGCGCGAACCAGGCAAAGCCCGCGCGGGTGTCGGTCCAGCCCTGAGCCGCCGCGATCTGCACCGCCTGCTGGGCGGCGGCCTTGCGCCGGGCGGTGTTCGAGCGCGCGCCAAGCGCCTCGTTGATCGCGTTGACATAGGTGCGCGGCGTCGGATCCTCGCGCAGATGGGTCACCGCGCCGCCCGCCGGGTTGATCCGGCCCAGAATGCCGGGCAGGGCCGCCATCACCTCGGGCTGGCTCATCCCCGAATGCAGCTCGGGCGCATAGGTCGCGCGCAGAACGGCCATGTCGAAGCGGGTCAGGACGGTGTGGAAGTTGTCGTCGTTCCAGACCGTGTCGGGCAGGCGATAGAGGTCGTTGACGGGCCCGAGCGCCTGACTGATTTCCTCATGCAGGCAGTCGCGCACCTCTTGCGGCGTCGCGTCCTGCGGGATGAAGACCGAAGCCGCGGTGCGGCTCTGCAAGAGCGCCCAGTCGGCGCGGGCGGAGCGGCGGTTCTGCTTGTAGTCCGACCAGTCCGCGATGTTTGGCACGACGAAACAGGCGACGTTGGGCACCTGAGCGCGCATCTCCGATTTCGGCACGAATTGCACGTTGATGTGGTTCGTGGCCGATTGCCCGGCGCTGACCGGCAGGCCCGCCTCGCGGGTGAGGCGGCCGATCAGGCGCGCGAGTTCGGTCTGGGCGACGGCGGGGGCATTGCCCGAGAGCGAGATCGTCACCGGCCCCTCGAAGCGCGTGAAGCGCGGCAGCGGGCGGCCGGATTCGAGAGAGAAGCTCAACTCGAGGAAGTCGCGGGCAAGGGCCGCGTTCGAGGGCAGGCGCGCGGCCGGGACCGGATCCGAGGTCGCGATCGTCGGATCGGCGAGCGGCAGGTCGATCGCCGCCGAGGAGGCCCGCGCGGTGGGGCTCTCGGGCGGGGTCGGGGCCACGCAGGCGGCCAGAGCCCCGGCGCAGGCCAGCAGGCCGAGCCGCGCGACAAGGCGGCTCAGGGCACGGCCACGCGGACGTGCAGGCAAAAATTCGAGGCCGGCGGTCTCCGTGGCAGCGGAGACCGCCTGAGGCGGCAGACAAGTGTCACGCATGGCAGTGCGTATCCCAGGTTGGTGCCTCAGATTAGGCACATCACTTTAACTTCGACCAGTAAATCATTCAGAATTAATGAGATTAATTTGTGGCGAAGCCAGATATAGTGGCCAGAGGCCGTCACCCCCACGCCTTATTGTTGCCACAATTGAGGGCCGCCGGGGCGGTTGGGAAGGATCTGGAAACAGTTTGGTGCGAAGATCGTCGAATCACGCGCCACTCGCGCCGATTTGAAGACGGATTGTTTCCGATGCGGACCTCGGAAAGTTTCGCGGCACCCTCCGTAAATCTGCCTAGAGGCCGGGTGCCCTAGCGGAAGGCCGCGCTGCAACCCCCGGCTGAGCCGGCAAATGACGGTTTCGGGGGAAAGCCGCGGCCGGTTTCCCCCTTGTATTGGTTCGAGGATGTGAACGCCCGGGCGGGACGTGCGGCACGCGCGTGGGGGCTCAGCCGCGGGCGCGGCGGCGGCCCCGTCCGGCGGAGCTGGCGGCGGCCGAGGCCTCGGCAAAGCTTGCGCCCTCCTTCATCGCCTCGATCACCCGCGCAAGGCGGATCCAGTCCGCGCCATTCGCATCGTGATCCATCAGCAGGTTCGCCGCCCGGATCGCCGCCATTTCCTGCGCACGCACCGGGTTCATGATCGCGCTCGTCATCCCCGCGCCGATCGCCATCGGCAGGAAGGCCGCGTTGATCCCGTGCCGTTCGGGTAGGCCGAAGGAGATGTTCGAGGCGCCGCAGGTGGTGTTGACGCCCAGTTCCGTGCGCAGCCGGCTCACCAGCGTGAACACCTGTCGCCCCGCCGTGGCCATGGCGCCGACCGGCATCACCAGCGGATCGACCACGATATCATGGGCGGGAATGCCGAAATCGGCGGCGCGCTGCACGATCTTGCGCGCCACCTCGAAGCGCACATCCGGGTCTTCGGAAATGCCCGTGTCATCGTTCGAGATCGCCACCACCGGCACGTTGTATTTCTTGACGAGCGGCAGGACGCGCTCGAGCCGCTCCTCCTCGCCGGTGACGCTGTTCACCAGGGGCCGCCCCTCGGCCGCGGCAAGGCCCGCCTCGAGCGCCGCGGGCACCGAGCTGTCGATGCAAAGCGGCGCATCGGTCACTGCCTGCACGCGGGCCACGAGTTCCGCCATCAAGGGCGGTTCGACGAAGTTGTTGTCGGCATAGCGCGGGTCCTCGGCCATCTTGTTCGAGAAGACCGCGCCCGAATTGATGTCGAGCACGCGCGCGCCACAGGCCACCTGTTCGAGCGCGTCACGCTCGACGGTGGTGAAATCGCCGAGCTCCAGCTCGGCCGCGAGCTTCTTGCGGCCTGTGGGGTTGATCCGCTCGCCGATCACGCAGAACGGCTCGTCAAACCCGATGACCACGGTTTTCGTCTTCGATTCCAGAACGGTGCGCGTCATGGCTCAGCCTTTCGAATGATCCGCGAGCCAGGCGGCCGCAGGTTTGATCCCGCCGAGCGGGAAGATATGCAGTGCCTCGATCCCGAAGGCCGGGTTGGCGGCCTTGTGCGCGGCAAGCTCGGCCACGAGCTCGGTCGGCTCGAAGGGCAGCAGCAGCTTGGTCACGTCTTTCGCACGCTTCTGCAGCACCTTGAGCGAGGGCCCGACGCCGCAGGAGATGGCGAATTTCAGGAGCGTCTGCAGCTTGCCGGGCCCCGCCACGCCGATATGCACGGGCAGGGTGATCCCCTCGGCCGCGAGCCGGTCGGCCCAGGCGATGAGCGGCGCCGCCTCGAAGGCGAATTGCGTCACGATCGCCATATCGGCATCGGTGCGGTTGGCGAAATCCTGTTTCAGCCGCAGCGCCGCCATGACCGCGCGGTCGCCGCCGTCGGGGTCGATGTCGCGGCTGCCCTCGGGGTGGCCGGCCACGTGCAGCCGCGCAAAACCATTGAAGGCGCCGGTCTCGATCATCTGCATCGTGGCATCGAGCGATCCCAGCGGCTTGCGCGGCCCCCCGCCCAGAAGCAGCGCCTGGGTGACCCCGGCCTCGCCCTTGTAGCGCGCGATCCAGCCCCGCAACTGATCGGCGTCCCGGATGATCCGCGCAGGGATATGCGGCATCGGCTCGAAGCCCTCGTCGCTCAGGCGCCGCGCGGTCGCCACCATCTCGTCGATCGGCGTGCCCTCGATATGGGCGATATAGACCCGGGTGCCGGGCGGCAGCAGCGGACGGAAGTCCTCGATCGCGGCGGCAGTGCGCGGCATCACCTCGATCGAGGCCCCCGCGAGAAAGGCGGGCAGGGCGCCGGGCTCGGGCAGGTCTCGGTCGCGGCGGAAGGTCAAGAGCGCCATGCCTCTCTCCTCATTGGGTCTGGTTTTGCGGGCGGGTCCGGTCTTGCGCGCCGGGGTGGTCCCACCCCCCGGCCTCGATCAGCTGGGCGAGTTTCGCCGCGTCGTAGTCGCTGAGGATCCGGGCCAGCTCGGCCTCGGCCGCCTCGGTATCCGTGCCCTCGCGCAGCCCGATCACCACGCGCCGCCAATCGGCGAGATAGGCGTCGCTGTCCTTCGCGCCGACCTTCATCGCACAGCGGTCGATCGCCTGTTCGAATCGCTCGGGCAGAAGGCGTTTGACCGCGCGCCGCCCCGATCCGGCGATTACCTGCGCCGGGATGTCGCGCCAGAAGATGATGGTCAGCTCGGGCATCGCGCGTCCTCCTCTCTCCTGCATACGCGTTCGCACTCCGCCGCCGCGTGGCAATTTCGACATTCGGGAGCGGCCTTGCGACCTCGGGCCGCGGCGGGCAGGGCAGGCGCCGATGGTAAAAGATGCGTTGAAAACGTATATTTTGGGACCTGACCGGGTGCGGGGCCGCGCAATCTTCTGCCGGGATTGCGTCCGCGGTTCGCCTCCCCCGAGGGGACAGACACCCCTGGCCTTTTCCTGGTTGAAATACTCCCGGGGTCCGGGGGGGGGGGGACCCCCGGCGCTCTCCACCGGCCCCACGCCCGGGCGATCAGCGCCTTGAACCCGGGCGCCCCCCGCGCTACTTTGGGGATAACTTGAAATCGGAGGGCGTGAGTATGGCGCCCAGGCGTCCCCGGTCCGCGGGCGCGTTCCCGAAAACGGTAGAGCCGACCGCGACCCCAAACGCCGAGACGGGCGAGCTTTATGCTGCGCTCGATCTTGGCACCAACAGTTGCCGGATGCTGATCGCCCGACCGAAGGGCAATCAGTTTCAGGTGGTGGACAGCTTCTCCAAGGCGGTCCAATTGGGGCAGGGGCTCGAAGCCTCTGGCCGGTTGTCGCGTTCCTCGATGGCGCGCACCGTTCAGGCCCTGCAGATCTGCCGCCGCAAGATCGAGGCGCATGGCGTGAAACGGATGCGGCTCGTGGCGACCGAGGCCTGCCGCCGGGCGGGCAATGCGCGCGACTTCATCCGCTATGTGCGCCGCGAGACCGGCCTGCCGCTCGAGATCATCCCGGCCGAGGAAGAGGCGCGCCTCGCCGTCATCTCCTGCGCCTCGCTGGTCAGCCCGAAGACGGATCAGGTGCTGGTCGTCGATATCGGCGGGGGCTCGACCGAGCTTGTCTGGATCGACGTGACCCGGGTGCCGGGGCCGGACCGCGCCCGCGCGATCATGCGCCTCTCGGGCGGGTTCAATCAGCCCGAGACCGAGGAGCCCGCCGCACGCGTCGTCGACTGGATCTCGGTGCCGCTGGGCGTGGCCACCCTCAAGGACCAGTTCGCCGATGTCGAGGACGATGCCGCGCGGTTCGCGCTGATGTCGTGGTTCTTCGAGGAGAAACTGGCCGATTTCACCCCCTATTCCTCGGGCTCGCCCCAGGCGGGGTTTCAGATCATCGGCACCTCGGGCACGGTGACCACGGTCGCCGCCTGTCATCTGGGGCTGAAACGCTATGACCGGACCCGGGTCGACGGGCTCACCATGAGTTCCGAACAGATCGACTCGGTCATTCGCAGCTTCCTCGCGCTCGGCCCCGAGGGGCGGCGCTCGGACCCGCGGATCGGACGCGACCGGCACACGCTGATCATGTCGGGCGCGGCGATCCTGCAGGCGCTGATGCGGGTCTGGCCCACCGACAAAATGTCGGTCGCCGACCGCGGTCTGCGCGAGGGGCTGCTTTATGCACAAATGGCCGCCGATGGCGTGCTCGAAGAGATGGGACCGATCTGATGGTGAAAACTCCGACCGGAAAAGGTGGCGGCAAGGGGGTTGGCGGCGGCACCAAGAACACCTCGGGCCGCGGTCAGCGCGATCTGCGGGTGCGGGTGAAGACCGCCAAGGGGCGCAAGCTCAGCTCGACCCTCTGGCTCGAGCGCCAGCTCAACGACCCCTATGTCGTGCGCGCCAAGAAAGAGGGCTATCGCGGCCGTGCGGCCTTCAAGATCCTCGAGCTTGACGACAAGTTCCGCTTCCTCGTGCCGGGGGCGCGGGTGGTGGACCTTGGCTGTGCTCCGGGTGGCTGGTGTCAGGTGGCGGTGAAACGCGTCAATGCGCTTGGCGAGAAGGGCGGCAAGAAGGTCGGCACGGTTCTGGGTGTCGATCTGCAGGAGGTCGCGCCGATTGCGGGCGCCGAGATCCATGTGCTCGATTTCCTCGAGGATGAGGCGGACGCCAAGGTCAAAGGCTGGCTCGGCGGTCAGGCCGATGTGGTGATGTCGGACATGGCGGCGGCGGCCTCGGGCAACCAGCAGGTCGATCACCTGCGGATCATCACGCTCTGCGAGCACGCGGCCTATTTCGCCTTCGACGTTCTGGAAGAGGGCGGGACCTTTGTCGCCAAAGTGCTGGCGGGCGGCGCCGAGCAGGGGCTGATGACGGTTCTGAAGAAAAACTTCGAGAAGGTGGTGAACGTGAAGCCCCCCTCGAGCCGCAAGGACAGTTCGGAGAAATTCGTGGTGGCGACCGGCTTCCGTGGCAAGCGCCATGAGGGCGAGGCGGAGGCTGAGGCCGACACGGACGAATGAACGCATCGGGCCGGTCATTTCCCGGCCCGCGCGCGCCCCGCGGTATTTGGGGCAAAAGCGATTTTAGCCGGGGGGCATGGCCGAGTTGCGCCTCCCCACATTTCTACGCCACGCCGCCTGCGTCGGAGGGGTGAGATGAGCGAAACGATCTGGATGAGTGGGGCCTTGAGGGAAGCACCCTTGCCTTTCGCGGTGGAGGATCGCGTCGTGCCCGCGCTCGAACGCGCACAAAATTCGCAAAAGCATCGCAACGGCGCCCATCTTGATCCGAATTTGCTGCCACAGCGGGCGATCAATCAGCCCTATCAGAAGGTGAGCAAGCTACCCCATGTGTTCTCGATTGCCGGCTTTCTCTGTGTCAGCGAAAAGGTCGCCGCGGTCTTGCGGGACCATGACCTGGGGCCGGGCGGGCTTTATCCGATCGAGCTGATGCAGGTCGATGGGATCATGCCCTTTCCCGGTCCGTTCTGGGCGTTGAATTTCGGCGCCGAGAAGCGGGTGTTGAATGAAACGGAGAGCCGCCAACTGCGGAAAGTTCCGACGGGGAAGTCTACGCCCAAGCTGACGGTCAAGGCCGATGATATTGCGCTGTTTCACGAGGCGATGGAGGGGGCTGACCTGTGGACGGATCCCGAGCTGGTGCGGGTCTTCTTCCTTAGCCCCCGTCTCAAGGCGGCGCTGACCCGGGCGCAGGTGGATCGGGCGTTTGAGTTGCTGCCCTGTCGCTTGCGCTATCGGCACTAGGCCGCCCTCTACGACCAAAGTCGTAACCATCTTTCCGGCCCCCCTGTTGCACGGGGGCAGAATCGGCCTATCCTTCCCCTCGACCGCAACGGAAAGAGGGGAGGCTTTTCGATGCCGCAGATTGGTCGGGCGCCTGGCTCCCGCAACCATGCCGAGATCGTGCAGTCTGTCGTGTCCTCGAATGCCGCGGGGCGCGCGGGCTATGCCGCAAGCTGGCGCCGCTCGATGATCCATCACAAGCTCGACCCCGCCAAGCCGCGCCCGCTGGAGCGCCTGAGCGCCGCCGAGATGCGCGCCCGGCGCGAGGATGCCGGGCTTCTGGTGCAGATCGCGGGGCCGGTGCTCGACCGGCTGGCGCGGGCGGCGGGCGATGCGGGCTGCGCGGTGTTCCTGTCGGATGCCGAGGGGCTGGTTCTGGACGAGCGGATGCGCGAGGGCGACAAGCTCGATTTTCAGGCCAACAATCTCACCTCGGGCTCGAACTGGTCCGAAGGGACCGAGGGCACCAATGGCATCGGCACCTGTCTGGCCGAGGCGCGCCCGGTCATCGTCTGGCGCGATCAGCATTTCCGCGCGACGAACACCGGGCTCACCTGTACCGGCGCACCGGTCTTCGGCGCGATGGGGGAACTGGCCGGCGTGATCGACGTGAGCTCCGCACGCTCGGACATGACCGAGGGCTATGCGCGGCTCGTGGCGCTCACCGTGCAGGATGCCGCGCAGCGGATCGAGGCGGATCTGTTCCGCGCAAGCTTCGAGGGCGCGCGGATCCTCTCGACCGGCGCGGGCGAAAGCGCGCCGCAAGGCGTGATGCTGCTCGCGCTCGACCGTGACGATCTGGTGATCGGCGCCACCCGCGCCGCGCGCCGCCATCTCGGGCTCGATGCCGCGCAGATCGGGCGCCTCGCGGCCAATGACCTCTTCGACGCCGGCCGCGGCGGCAGCCTCGACGAGGCGCAGCGCGCCGAAATGGCGCGCGCGCTTGCCCGCTCGGGCGGCAATGTCTCGGCTGCGGCGCGCGATCTCGGGATCGGGCGGGCGACCTTCTATCGCAAGGCCAAGGCGCTCGGGCTGACACCCTGAGCGCCTGACACGTTTCACGTTGCGCAGGTGACGGGCCGGGCAGGGGGCTGCTCGCCCCCTCTTCGGCTGCGCCGAATTCACCCCTCGGGATATTTCGACACTGTTGAGACGCCCCCTCTTCAACAGTGTCGAAATATCCCGGGGGAGTCCGCAGGACGGGGGCAGAGCCCCCTTGCCGCGCCCGATGCTGCACCTGCACCTGTCTCAGTGTTGAGACAGTCCAGCCATTCCAGCCGCGCAGCCCGGCTATGCATATGCTGCCGTGCCGCGCAGGATGGATGTATCGAAGGCCCCGCTGCCGAGGATCTGTGGGGCCGGCCATTCAAGGGAGGAAACCATGGCAAACGATATGCCCGCAGATTTCAAAGGCGTGATGGTCTCGCCGTTCAAATCGCGCTACGACAACTTCATCGGCGGCAAATGGGTCGCTCCGGCCGCCGGCCGCTATTTCGACAACATCACCCCGATCACCGGTGAGGTGGTCTGCGAAGTGGCGCGGTCCGACGCCACCGATATCGAGCTCGCGCTCGACGCGGCCCATGCCGCCAAGGACGCATGGGGCACCACCTCGGCCGCGCATCGCTCGAACGTGCTGCTCGCCATCGCCGACCGGCTCGAGGCGAACCTCGACCTGCTCGCCGCCGCCGAAACCTGGGACAACGGCAAGCCGATCCGCGAGACGACGGCCGCCGACATTCCGCTCTCGGTCGACCATTTCCGCTATTTCGCCGGTGTCCTGCGCTCGCAGGAAGGCTCGATGTCGGAAATCGACAATGACACCGTCGCCTATCACTATCACGAGCCGCTCGGCGTCGTCGGCCAGATCATCCCGTGGAACTTCTCGATCCTGATGGCGGCGTGGAAACTCGCGCCGGCGCTGGCCGCGGGCAACTGCATCGTGATGAAACCCGCCGAACAGACCCCGGCCGCGATCATGGTTCTGGCCGAGCTGATCCAGGATCTGCTGCCCGCGGGCGTTCTGAACCTCGTCAACGGCTTTGGTGCCGAGGTCGGCGCGCCGCTCGCACGCAGCCCCCGCATCGCCAAGATCGCCTTCACCGGTTCGACCGAGACCGGCCGCAAGATCATGCAGGCCGCGACCGAGAACCTGATCCCGGTCACGCTCGAACTCGGCGGCAAGTCGCCCAACATCTTCTTCTCGGATGTGATGGCCAAGGACGACGCCTTCCTCGACAAGGCGGTCGAGGGCTTCGTGCTCTTCGCCTTCAACCAGGGCGAAGTCTGCACCTGCCCGTCGCGGGCGCTCGTGCAGGAAGACATCTACGAGGCCTTCATCGAGCGCTGCATCGCTCGCGTCAAGGCGATCAAGCAGGGCGACCCGCGCCTGATGGAGACGATGGTCGGCGCCCAGGCGAGCCAGGAACAGCAGGACAAGATCATGTCCTACCTGAAGATCGGCCGCGAAGAGGGGGCCGAGGTTCTGGTCGGCGGCGATGCTGCGCGCTTCAACGGCGATCTGGCCAAGGGCTTCTACATCCAGCCGACGATCCTCAAGGGCCACAACAAGATGCGGGTCTTCCAGGAGGAAATCTTCGGGCCGGTGGTTTCGGTCACCACCTTCAAGGACGAGGAAGAGGCGCTCGCCATCGCCAACGACACGATGTATGGCCTCGGCGCCGGCGTCTGGTCGCGCGACATCAACACCTGCTACCGCTTCGGCCGCCACATCCAGGCCGGTCGCGTCTGGGTCAACAACTACCACGCCTATCCGGCGCATGCGGCCTTCGGTGGCTACAAGCAGTCCGGCATCGGTCGCGAGACCCACAAGATGATGCTCGACCACTATCAGCAGACCAAGAACATGCTGGTCAGCTACAACCCCAACAAGCTGGGCTTCTTCTGAACCCTCCCCAGTCCGGCTTGAGCGGCCGCTCCCCTCGGGGGGCGGCCTTTTCGCGTGAAATGGTTGACGCCGTGAACCTTGGATTAGGAAATTTGCGCTAGCTCCGAAGGGCAATCCTCATGGAGCAAAACATGAACATCCGGCGTCAGATCCTTTTGTTGCCACTTGCCGTCGTCGTCATCGCCTGTGGGCTGATGGGGGCGGGGATGTATGTCATCGGGGCCAAGACAGACGCCGTGACGCGCGCGCGCGAACTCGAGATCGCGGAGACTCAACTGCGCGACGCCATCGCGCAGAAGCTGAGCGACGCGCTCGACCGGGCCGAGTCGCTTGCCGCGCTGCCCCCCGTGCAAGCGGCGATGGCGGCGCGCGACGATGCGGCGCTCGAGGCGTTGCTGGCACCTGCCTGGGCCGCGATGCGCGATCAGACCGGGGTCGAGCAGTTGCAGTTTCATATTCCCCCGGCCACCTCGCTGATCCGGATTCACGATCTCAAGAAGCGGGGCGACGATCTGTCGGCGTTCCGCAAGATGGTGGTCGATGCCAATGCGCGCGGGATCTCGCTCAAGGGGCTCGAGGCGGGGCGCGCCGGTGTCGGCGCGCGCGGTGTCGCGATCGTCAAATCCGGCGGCAAGCCGGTCGGGACGGTCGAGGTCGGCCTCGCGGTCGGCGGGGATTTCCTCAGCGATCTGGCCGCGCGCAGCGGCTATGATTTCGAATTCTATACGCTGCCGACCGATGACGCTCCGGCCCTTTCGGCGGAGGATGTGGCAGGGGCCCGCAAGGCCACGACGCAGAATGTCGCGCCGCTGCTTTCCGCGGCGGAGCTCGAGGCGCTGCGCGGTGGCGGGGTGCGCGACAGCGAGGTCGATATTCTGGACGAGCATCACATGATGCGGTCGATTGCGCTCAGCGATTATTCGGGGGCGCCCGTTGCGGTGATCACCGTGGCCGTGCCGACCGCGATCTATGACGCGATCAATGCCACAAGCCGGTTGATGGCGATCGGGGCGAGCGTGCTCGCCCTGGTGCTCGGTGCGGCGATCGCCTGGATCTTCGGGCGCGGGATCGTCGCTCAGGTCACGGCACTTGCACGCAGCACCGTGGCACTTGCCGAAGGCGCGCGCGATGTGGCGATCGCGGGGGCCGAACGCAAGGACGCGATCGGCGACATGGCGCGCGCCCTCAAGGTCTTCGCCGCCAATCAGCTCGAGGCGGAGCGGATGCAGGCCGCGCTGCGCGAGGAAGAGGAAAACGCGCGCCGGGCCGAGGCGGCCCGTCTGGCCCAGGAGGCCGAAGCCGAGCGGATCCGCCGCGCCGCCGAGGCCGAGGCGGAGGCACGCCGCAAGCAGATCGAGGCTGAGGAGCACGAATTGCAGCGCCTTCGGGCCGAGGAGGCGCAGGCGCGCCTCGCCGAGCAGGCTCGGATCGTCGAGGTGCTCGCCAAAGGGCTCGAGGCGTTGTCGCAGGGCGATCTCTCTCATGCGATCCGCGAGGCGCTGCCGGGCGAATACGACCGGTTGCGCAGCAATTTCAACGCCGCCATCGACCGGCTCGGTGCCGCGCTCGGCACGATCAACGACAGCGCGGCGCGGATCGACGGCGAGGCGGTGAGCATCGCGCGATCGAACGAGGATCTGAGCCAGAATACCGAACGCAACGCGGCGACGCTCGAAGAGACCGCCGCGGCGCTGAACGAACTCACCGTGGCCGTGCGCTCGGCGGCCGAGGGGGCGAGTGCTGCACGCGATCTCGCCGGGGCCGCGCGCACGGATGCCGAAAGCGGCGTCGACGTCGTCAATCAGGCGGTTGAGGCAATGTCGCAGATCGAGACCTCGGCTCAGGCAATCTCGCGGATCACCTCGGTGATCGACGATATCGCGTTCCAGACCAACCTTCTGGCGCTCAACGCCGGTGTCGAGGCCGCGCGGGCCGGCGAGGCGGGGCGCGGTTTCGCCGTCGTTGCCTCCGAGGTGCGGGCGCTCGCGCAGCGCTCGTCCGAAGCCGCCAAGGAAATCTCCTCGCTGATTTCTTCCTCGGATCAGCAGGTGCGCTCGGGTGTTGCGCTGGTGAGCCAGACGGGGGCGGCGCTCAGCAAGATCGTGACCTCGGTGCGCGACATTTCCGACCGGGTCAGCGAGATCGCCGTTTCGGCCGGGGAACAAGCGGGTGGCATCGCCGAGATCAACTCGGCCGTCAACCAGCTCGATCGCACCACGCAACAGACCGCGGCGATGTTCGACCGCACCGCCGAATCGAGCCGGGCGCTCGCGCAGGAAAGTGCGGAGCTGATCGACGCGGTGCGGATCTTCCGGCTTTCAGAGATGCGCGGCGCCGATGTGGGGGAGGAGGCCGAAGCCGGGTTTTCCGCCGAATCCTTTGCCGCGGAATGACCGGCGTCAGAGCCTCGGAACCGCCTCCGGTCTTGGGGGCGGAGGCGATTGGCAGTCGGTCTGAGCGGGAAGGTCCGCCGCGCGGAAGCAATTTCCTCTCGCGAAGGCAAAGAGGCTGCCCCGCAAGGGATTGACCGAAGCGCGCGAACGCGCTCCGGCAATGCGTTCTGCCGAGGTCAGGCTGTTGAACTGACGTCGGTGTCTGGCTCCGGTCTCAGAGCGTGATGCGGAACCGCGCGAAGCCGTCGGGGCCGTCGCCAGCCGCCTCGATGGCGAGGCCGCGCGCGCGGATATCCTCGAGATAGGCGCTGGCCTTCGGGCCGGTATCATAGAGGACGCTGGCGCCCGCGACCGGGGCGAAGCCCCAGTTGGCATCGGCCGCGGGGGCGATCGTGCCCTTCTCGACGATATAGCGCACGAGCACGTCCCGGTTCGTATCGGGCGCTCGCAGGATCACCGTCGAGCCATCGGCCCCCGGGAAATGCCCGCCGCCCGAGGCGCGGTAATTGTTTGAGGCGACGACGAATTCCTGCGCCGGGTCGATCGGTTTGCCTTCGAACATCAGATCGACGATCCGATGCGCGTCCGGCGCGACCACCTGACCGTCATTGTCGTAGCGCGCGGGCTGGGTCAGGTCGATGCGATAGGTGACCCCGTCGATCGTGTCGAAATTGTAGGACGGGAAATCGGGGTTGAGCAGCACCTGATCGGCCTTGCCCGGCGCGATCTGGTTGAAGGCGCCTGCCGAGCGCTCGAGCCACTCGCGCACCTCGGCCCCGGTGATCCGCACCGCCTGCAACGTGTTCGGGTAAAGATAAAGATCGGCCACGTTCTTGATCGCGATCGGACCAACCGCGACATCGGTATAGTAATCCGGCCCGCCGCGGCCACCGGCCTTGAAGGGCGCCGCCGCCGACAGGATCGGCAGGCCCTCGTGCTCGGTGCCCTTGAGCTGATCGGCGACATACCAGATCTGCGCAAGACTCACGATCTGCACCGAAGGGTCATCCGCAACGAGCGCGAAATAGGAATAGAGCGGGGCGGCGGTCTTCCCGACCTCGGCGCGGACATAGGCGAGCGTCGCCTCATGGGCCGCCGCCGTCGCCGCGATCGCCGGTGCAAAATCGCTGACCAGCGCCTTGATCGAGCGATCCTCCATCCGCTCGTAGATCGGCCGCACCGTGCTTTGCGCCGTGCCGAGCCGCCAGCCCGCGCCCTCGCGTTCGAGCATCAGGTCGATCACCCCCAGATGCGAGCCCCAGAAGCCCGCCATCACCACCGGCTTGCCGTTCACGAGCCCGGTTTCGGGCACGAAGGCCTCGCCCGCGAAATCCTTGCCCGGCCAGACCTTGTGCTGATGGCCCGAGATCACCGCGTCGATCCCCTCGACCGTGGTCAGGTGGAAGGCCGCGTTCTCCATCATCTCGCTCTCGGGGGCGGCGTCGATCCCGGTATGGGCGAGCGCGACCACCAGATCGACGCCTTCCTCGCGCAGCGCCGGCACCCAGGCGCGCGCCGCCTCGAGGATATCACGGGTGAAGAACGACCCTTCGAGATGGGCGCGATCCCATTGCATGATCTGCGGCGGCACGAAGCCGATCACGCCGAGGCGCAGCGGATGCACAACGCCCGCGCCATCGGTCAGCTCGGTCTCGACGATCACATAGGGTTTGGCGAAGAGCACGTCCTCGCGCGGGCTCGCGCCCAAAGATTTGGCGAAGTTCGCGCAGACGATCGGGAAATTCGCCCCGGCATTCACCTTCTCAAGGAAGTCGATCCCGTAGTTGAATTCATGGTTTCCGAGCGTGCCCGCGGCATAGTCGAGCGTGTTCATCCCGGCGATCACCGGATGCACGTCGCCCTCGGCCATACCCTTGGAATAGGCGATGTAATCGCCCATCGGGTTGCCCTGCAGATAATCGCCATTGTCGAACAGGAGCGCATTGACGGCCTCTGCGCGGATCGTCTCGACGATCGAGCCGGTGCGCGCGAGCCCGACGGTATCGACCGGCTTGTCGGCGTAATAATCATAGGGCTGGACGTGGCAATGCAGGTCGGTCGTGGCCAGAAGCCGCAGATGCGCCTGACCCGCCTGGGCGCGCGCCGAGAACGGATGCAGGAGCACGAGGCCCGACAGGGCAGAGCCCGACAAGAGGAAGTGGCGGCGGGAAAGCTCGGTCATGGTGGCATCCTTCTGAAAGCGCGACGGGACCGGTCCTTTATCGGACGGTCAAATGACGCGCTCATGACGCCGCAAACTGCGTGCTCTGGCAAGAGCTTTGTGACACTCCGCCCGCAGGGGCACCCTGCGGCTCTCAGAGCTCTGGCTTGGTATACTTGGCGCTTTTCTTGAGGCTTTTCGCATGGTTGGAGATCCAGTCCATCGCCGCGAGCAGCACGCCGGAGATCACGAAGACCAGATGGATGATCACCATCCAGCGGATCTTTTCGGCCGGATAGGCCGAGAGATTCATGAAGACCTTGAGCAGATGGATCCCTGAGATTGCGACGATCGAGGCCACGAGTTTCAGTTTCAGGGTCGAGAAATCGACCTCGCCCTGCCAGTCGGGGCGGTCGACGTGGTCGTCGGTATCCATGCGCGAGACGAAATTCTCATAGCCCGAGAAGATCACGATCACGAGGAGATTGGCGGCGAGGCTGAGGTCGATCAGCGCAAGCGCCCCCATTACCGCCTCATCGACGGTGATCGTGGGCAGCGCGAGCGCGAAATGCCACAGCTCGAGCAGGAAGGCCCAGAGCAGGATGAAGAGCGCCCCCACGAGCCCGAGATACATCGGCGCCATCAGCCAGCGGCTCGCGAAAAGCACCCGTTCGATCGCCTTTTCCATGATCACTCCGTCACCAGATCTGCGCCGCTGCATAGCAGCAGACGCGCAGGCCGCCAAGCGGCGCGGCGGCGCGAATGGTCGCGGGGGCTCAGGCGCCGGTGCGGCGGAAGGCCGAGGGGGTGCGCCCGGTCTTGGCCTGGAAGGCGCGGGTGAAATAGGCCGGGCTCGCAAAGCCGAGCGAGGTTGCGATCTCCTTGACCGGGACGCGGGTCTCGGCCAGGAGGCGCCGGGCTTCGAACATGCGCCGATCCGACAGCAGATCCGAGGCCGCGCGCCCACAGGATTCGCGGCAGGCGCGGGTGAGATGCGTCGGCGTCACGCCGAGGGTGGCGGCGTAATCGGCCACCCGCTGATCGGTGCGGAAATCGCGTTCGAGCGCGGCGGTGTAGCGCGCGACCAGACGGCGCGCGGCATTGGGGCGCGGGGGCTCGGCCGCGGCGAGTTGACCGACCTGACGCTCGAGCCAGACCCCGAGCAGGCCGACGTGATGGCGCGCGGCGCGTTCGGCGCCTGGCCGGGTGCTCTCGAGCTCGCGCTGCACCGCCTCGATGATGCCCGAGAGCTCGGCCTGCACCGCGGCATCGCGGATCCGCAGGTGTTGAGCGGCATGGGGCAGGGTGACGTCCGAGCCGCGGCCGAAGAAGATCGCCATGCCATGGGTCTGCGGGCCGACTTCGAAGCCATGCATCACCCCCGCCGGGATGAAGACGGCGTTATGGGGGCCGTAACCGCGGGTAACGCCGCCGATCGTGATCCGCCCCTGACCGCGGGTGAACCACAAAAGGCAGGGCTCGGACAGGGCGCGCATCGCCTCGACCCGCCAGCGCCCGGCCTGCGCCAGCCGCGCAATCTGGATGATGCGCACCGCGGTCGGCGGCTCGGGCAGCAGGGCCGCGCGCGGCGCAGTGCCCGGTGCAGTGCCCGGGGCGGCGGCCTTGGGCTTGGCGAATTGCGACAGCGGCGGAGTGGTGAAAAGCTTCACGTGAGGGGGCTTTCGGTGGGGGCGGTCGGAGTTGGCAGTCGGTATGGGCAGTCGGTGGCAGCGGCAGGACGGTCACGGGGACCCGGGGCGGCACCGGCGGTCGGGCCGCGTGAAGAATAGGGGCGAAGCCCTTTATATCCAACAGCTTTTTCTGATCTCGGCGGAAAGGGTCCGGCCCCGCCTCAGCCCCGCATGATCTTGTGCCAGGCCCCCATCCGGCTACGAAACCATGTGCGCTGGCGCTTGGCATATTGCCGCGAGGCGGCCTGGGCTTGGGCGGTCGCGGTGGCCAGATCGCAGGTGCCGCGCAGATGGGCGACGAGCTCCGGGGCCCCGATCGCCTTCGCCCAGAGCGCCCCCGATTCCCAGATCGGCAGCACCGCGCGGACCTCCTCGAGCGCGCCGCCCGCCAGCATCAGATCGAAGCGCCGGTCGATCCGCTCCGCGAGCCAGTCGCGCCCGGCCTCGATAATTAGCGGCTGCGCCGCGGTCAGGGGCAGGAGCGGCGCGGGCGTCGCGTCCTGCCAGGCGGCGAGGCCACGACCGGTGGCGCGCGCAACCTCCCAGGCACGTTGGACGCGCATCGGGTTGAGCGGATCGACGCGGGCCGCCGTCGCGGGGTCGAGCTCGGAGAGCATCCCTTCATGGCCCTCGGCGGCGCGCCGGGCATCGGCCTCGGCGCGGATCTCGGGCGGGGTTGCGGGGATCTCGGCCAGACCCTCGGTCAGTGCGGTGAAATAAAGCCCGGTGCCGCCCACGATGATCGGCCGCGGCCCGGAGCCCGCGCGATGGGCCGCGAGAATCGGGGCGATCTCACGCAGCCAGTGGCCGACGGAATAGTCCGCCCCGGGGGCGAGATGGCCGTAAAGCGCATGGGGCGCGCGCGCCTCTTCCTCGGCCGAGGGCCGCGCCGAGAGGAGCCGCCAGCAGGACCAGACCTGCAGCGCATCGGCATTGACCACGACCCCGCCCTGCGCCTGCGCAATGGCCAGCGCCAGCGCCGATTTTCCGCTCGCCGTGGGCCCGGCGATCAGCACCGGCAGGCTCGGATCTATTTTCTCAACGATCTCATCCATTTGTCCGATCCGCTTGCGCCCGCGTCGCGACGCCGCGCCGTGACGGAAATCCCCAGGTTGAACCCGGCCGCCATTTGCGACATTTTGCGGCGCGAAGACAACCTGCAGATTGGGGACATGCGATGACGGCGGCAAATGAACCGGTGGTGAAATACAAGCGCGTGCTTCTCAAGATCTCGGGCGAGGCGCTGATGGGCGATCAGGGCTACGGCCTGCACCCGCCGACCGTGGCGCGGATCGCCAAGGAAGTGAAATCGGTGCACGATCTCGGCGTCGAGATCTGCATGGTGATCGGCGGCGGCAATATCTTCCGCGGGCTTGCCGGCTCGGCGCAGGGGATGGAACGCACCACGGCCGATTACATGGGGATGCTGGCGACGGTGATGAACGCGCTCGGCATGCAGGCACAGCTCGAGGCGCTTGGCCTCCACACCCGCGTGATCAGCGCGATCCCGATGGATCAGGTCTGCGAGCCCTATATCCGCCGCCGCGCCGTGCGCCACCTCGAAAAGCAGCGGATCTGCATCTTCGCCGCGGGCACCGGCAACCCCTATTTCACGACCGACACGGCCGCCACGCTGCGCGCCAACGAGATGAACTGCGAGGCGATCTTCAAGGGCACCAAGGTCGATGGCGTCTATGACAAGGACCCGAAGAAATTCGCCGATGCCAAGCGCTATGACACCGTCAGCTATGACGAATGCCTGCAGAAGAACCTCGGCGTGATGGATGCAAGCGCGATCGCGCTCGCCCGCGACAACGCCCTGCCGATCATCGTCTTCTCGCTCGACGAGCCCGGCGGCTTCCGCGGCATCCTCGCGGGGCAGGGCACCTATACCAAGGTCACCGGCTGAGGGCCGCAGGCCTTCTTCTTGGCGAAAATACGCCGGGGGTTCGGGGGCTGGCCCCCGACTTTCCGGCGAAAGCCCTACCCAAGGCGGCCGCGGGTCGCTAAAGAGAAACCTGACTTCAAGACCCCGGGGGAACACCCATGTCCGACGATATCGAAATCGACACCGACGACCTCGAACGCCGCATGGACGGCGCGATGGCCTCGCTCAAGCATGAATTCGGCACTTTGCGCACCGGTCGTGCCTCGGCCAGCATGGTCGAGCCGATCATGGTCGACGCCTATGGCTCGCTCGTGCCGATCAACCAGGTGGGCACGATCAACGTGCCCGAGCCGCGGATGGTGACCGTCAACGTCTGGGACAAGGGCCTGATCAACAAGGTGGAAAAGGCGATCCGCGAGTCGGGTCTCGGGATCAATCCGCAGACCAACGGGCCGATCATCATGCTGCCGATCCCGGAACTGAACGAAGAGCGCCGCCGCGAACTGACCAAGGTCGCCGCGCAATATGCCGAGAGCGCCCGCGTGGCGATCCGCAACGTGCGCCGCGACGGGATGGATCAGGTCAAGAAGGCCAAGGGCAATGGCATGTCCGAGGACGATGTGAAATTCTGGGAATCCGAGATCGAGGATCTGACCAAGAAGCATATCGGCGTCGTCGACAAGGCGCTCGAGGCCAAGCAAGCCGAGATCATGCAGGTCTGAGCGGTTCGGCCCCCCGGGGCCGTTCCGATCCCGCGCCGAACGAAAGGCAGCCCATGGTGATGAGCCCGTCCGACCCCACCGAACCGGCCCCCGTCTCGGGTGTCGATTACGGCGTGGGCCATGTTGCCATCATCATGGACGGCAACGGCCGCTGGGCGACCAATCGCGGCTGGCCGAGGCTTGCGGGGCATCGCAAGGGCGCCGAGCGGATCAAGGAGATCGTCCGCGCCGCACCGGAAATGGGCGTGACCCATCTCACCGTCTATGCTTTCTCGACCGAGAACTGGAAACGTTCGACCGAGGAAGTCCTTGGTCTGATGGGCATTTTTGCGCGCTATATCGAGAAGGAGGCCGATGAGCTGGCCTCGCTCGGGGTGCGGATGCGCTTCATCGGTGAACGCGGGCGGCTCGACGGGCGGCTCGCGCGGCTGATGTCGGGGATCGAGGAACGTACCGCGGTCAACACCCGTCTCAACCTCACGGTGGCGATCAATTACGGCGGCCGCAACGAGCTGGCGCGGGCCGCGGCGCGGCTGGCGCGCGACTTTGCCGAAGGGCGCGCGACCGAGGCGGATCTGACCGAGGCCGGGCTCGCCGATCGGCTCGACACCGCGGGTCTGCCCGATCCCGATCTGGTGATCCGCACCAGCGGAGAGACGCGGACCTCGAATTTCCTCGCCTGGCAGGCGGCCTATGCCGAATATGAATTCACGCCGACCCTTTGGCCCGATTTCTCGCCCGAGGAGCTTGCCACGATCCTGAACCGGTTCGGGCGACGCGAACGCCGCTTTGGCGGCGCGAAATGAGTGCGAGTGGCGCTCAGGGCGCGCGCTGGGGCGATCTGCGGGCGCGGGTGCTCTCGGGGCTCGCGATGGTCGCGGTTGGTGCCTTCACCATCTGGTGGGGCGGCATGGCTTTTGGCCTGCTCGCGGTCGTGGTTTCGGGGCTGATGATCTGGGAACTGGCGGTGATGACCGCGGTCGATGCCACGGGGCGGCGCCATGCGCTCTGGCTCGGGGCACTCGCGGCGCTGGTCACGGCGGGGGCGCTCGTCGCGCCCTCGGCGCCGGCCCGCTGGGCACTGCTGATCCCGGTGGTGATCGGCGCGGCCCTGCCGCGGCGCGACCGCGGTGTCTTTGCCGCCTATGCCTTTGCGGTGATGGCCTCGGGCTATGGGCTGATCCTGCTGCGGCTTGACGCGAGCGCGATGGTGATCCTCTGGATCGTCTCGATCGTCGTCGTTTCGGATGTGGCGGGCTATTTTGCCGGCCGCGCGATCGGCGGTCCGAAATTCTGGCCCGCGATCAGCCCGAAGAAGACATGGTCGGGCACGGTTGCCGGCTGGATCGGCGCGGTGGGGATCGGCGCGGGCTTTGCCGCGCTCGGCTGGGGCGGCTGGGATCTCGTCTGGCTCTCGCCGCTCGTGGCCTTCGCCGGGCAGATGGGCGACATCGCCGAAAGCGCGATCAAGCGGCGGATGGGCGTCAAGGACAGCTCGAACCTGATCCCGGGCCATGGCGGCGTGCTCGACCGGTTCGATGCGCTGATCGGCGCGGTGGTCTTCCTGCTCGTCGTGATGAAACTGATGCGGCTGCCGTTTGGCGGCCTCTGAACGGACGGGCGGAATGCGCAAGGTTACGGTTTTCGGCTCCACCGGCTCCATCGGGGTCAATACGCTCGATCTGATCGCGCGGCGGCCCGGGGAGTTCGAGGTCGTGGCACTGACCGGTGGTCGCAATGTCGATCTGCTGGCTTCTCAGGCGCGCGCGCATCGTGCCGAGATTGCGGTGACCGCGCATGACGACTGCCTGGCCGCGCTGCGTGCCGCACTCCACGGTTCGGGGATCGAGGCGGCGGCGGGGGCCGCGGCGCTGATCGAGGCGGCCGGACGTCCGGCCGACTGGATCATGAGCGCGATCGTGGGCGCCGCGGGGCTCGCGCCCGGGTTCGCGGCGCTGGCGCAGGGCACGACGCTGGCGCTCGCCAACAAGGAATCGCTCGTGACCGCTGGGCCCTTGTTGATGGCCGAGGCGGCGCGGCATGGCGCGCGCATCCTGCCCGTCGACAGCGAGCATTCGGCGGTGTTTCAGGCGCTCGTCGGCGAGGATATCTCGGCGGTCGAACGGGTGATCATCACCGCGTCCGGGGGCGCCTTCCGCGACTGGCCGCGCGAGAAACTGGCGCTCGCCACCGTGGCCGAGGCCTCGACCCATCCGAACTGGGCGATGGGTCAGCGGATCACGATCGATTCTGCCTCGATGTTCAACAAGGCGCTGGAAGTCATTGAAACCCGGGAATTCTTCGGCATCGCGCCGGAGAAGATCGAGGTGCTCGTGCACCCCGAGAGCCTTGTCCATGCGCTGGTGGGCTTTGCCGATGGCGCGCTGATGGCGCATCTGGGCGCACCCGACATGCGTCACGCGATCGGCTATGCGCTGAACTGGCCAGAGCGCCGCGATCTGCCCGTCGCGCGGCTCGATCTGGCGCAGATCGGCCGCCTGACCTTCCGCGCCCCCGACGAGGACCGCTTCCCCGCGCTGCGGCTCGCGCGCGAGGTGATGGCGATCGGCGGCCTTGCGGGCGCGGTCTTCAACGCCGCCAAGGAGGCTGCGCTCGACGGCTTCATCGCCGGGCGGATCGGTTTTCTCGACATGGGCCGTCTGGTCGAGGGCGTGCTCTCGGAGATGTCATCGCGCCAAGGCCTTGGAAATGCCGCGATCAGCCTCGATAACGTGCTGGGCGCGGATGCCGAGACGCGCCGCCTCGCCACCGATCGCATTGCGCAGGGAAGGATTTGACCTTGGAGATTCTCGCCGGTTTCGGCACGGCCATCTATACCGTCGTCGTCTTCATCATCGCGCTGTCGATCATCGTGACGGTGCATGAATACGGTCATTACATCGTCGGGCGCTGGTCGGGGATCAAGGCCGAGGTCTTCTCGCTGGGCTTCGGGCCCAAGCTCTTCAGCCGGGTCGACAAGCGCGGCACCCGCTGGCAGGTCGCGGCCTTTCCGCTCGGTGGCTATGTGAAATTTCTGGGCGATGCCAATGCCGCCTCGGCGGGCGCCGATACCGAGGCGATGGCCGAGCTCAGCGCCGAGGAGCGCCGCCACACGATGCATGGCGCGCCGCTCTGGGCGCGGGCGGCGACCGTGGCCGCGGGCCCGGTCTTCAACTTCATCCTGTCGATTGCGGTCTTTGCGGGTCTTATGATGTGGACCGGCACCGCGGTCGATGCGCCGACCGTGGGCCGCGTCGTGGCGCTGCCCGGTGGCGCGGGCGAGCTGCGTCAGGGCGATCTGATCCTCGGCGTCGAGGGCCATGACACGCCGGATTATGCGGCGCTGAATGCGCTGGTCGAAGATCTGCCCTCGACCGAATGGCTGAGCTATCGCGTGCTGCGCGATGGGGCCGAGGCGACGGTGGACGGCCCGCAACTTTACCCCGCGCGGCTCGCGGCGGTGACCCCGCAATCGGCGGCCTATGCGGCGGGGCTCGAGGCGGGAGACGTGATCACAACGATCGACGGCGCGCCGATCTGGCGCTTTGCCGATCTGCAGGCGAAGGTGAAGGCGGCCGAGGGCAGCCCGCTCACCCTCGGGATCTGGCGCGAGGGTGCCGATCCGGAGGCCTTCGACGTCACGCTCGAGGCGCGGCGCACCGATACGCCCGCGCCAGAGGGCGGCTTCGAGACCCGCTGGCTGATCGGCGCGGTGGGCAGTTTCGTCTTCGCGCCCGAAACCCGGATGACCACGCCCTGGGAGGCGGTCTCTGGCGCGGCTGGGCAGGTCTGGGGCATCGTCACCACCTCGGTCTCGGCCTTCAAGCACATGATTTTGGGCAATATCTCGACCTGCAACCTGCATGGCGCGATCGGCATTGCCGAGAATTCGGCGGCGGCGGCGAAATCGGGCATTCCGGATTTCATCTGGTTCATCGCGGTGCTGTCGACGGCGGTGGGCTTCCTCAACCTCTTCCCGATCCCGGTGCTCGACGGGGGCCATCTGATGTTCCACCTGTGGGAAGGGATCGCGGGCAAGCCGCCGTCGGACAAGGTGATGAACCTGCTGATGGCGCTCGGGCTCTCGCTCGTGCTCACGCTGATGCTCTTCGGGCTGTCGAACGACATCTTCTGTCCCTGAGCTCTGGGAGCCCCGAGACACCGGGGCGCGGGTAACCACAAACGCCGATTTCCCCGCATTCCCGCCCCAATTCGGCCATAATGGCGCGGTAGACCTCGAACCGTGGACCGCAAAGGCCCATGGACCGCAAGGAGGGTCGGAAAATGCAACTCGTTCTGACCGAAGGCTATCGTGGCCTGTCGCTGATGGCAGATGTCATGCTCGACCGGATTCTGGTTCCGGCGGCGGTCGTCGTGGCACTCACCGGCGCGGCGCTGATCGGCCTGCAACTGGCCGAGATGTTCGGCCCGCAGATGGGCGCGCCCTACGTCCTCTGAGCCCCTCGGGTCCTCCGATCCTGCCGCTTTTTCGCTGTCTCAGGGCGTTGATCTCCCTGCATACCTCTGCCTCTCGCCCCCCGCGCGAGAGGGGCAGGGCGCTCTCCTTCGTATCCGGGGCGTGCCGGGACGCAACAACTTGCGCCAAACAGGGCCTTGCGGGCCCTTGGGCTTTTGACAAGGACCGGCTTTCAAGTTACTTCCTGTGCAAAGCAGAATTCTTGAGGCGGGGAGTGGGCAATGAGCAAATGGCTTGAGCGGGCGGGGTCTGTCGCCCTGAGCCGGAACCTGCGCGGCTCGGCGGCGGTTTTCCTCGTGGCGTCAATGGCTTCCCTTGCCGTTCCGCAACTCGCCTCGGCGCAGAACTATGCCTTCAGTTCGGTCAAGATCGAGGGCAACGAGCGGATCGAGCCGCAGACGATCCTGACCTATGCCGGAATCGCCAAGGGCAAGACGGTCTCGGCCGGGGCGCTGAACGACGCCTATCAGCGGCTGCAGGGCTCGGGCCTGTTCGAAAGCGTCGAGATCGTGCCGCAGGGTGGCACCCTTGTGATCAAGGTGCAGGAATATCCGACGATCTCGGTGGTGAACTTCGAGGGCAACAAGAAGCTCAAGGACGATCAGCTCGCCGGGATCATCGCCACCCAGTCGCGCAAGGTCTATTCGCCCGCCACCGTCGAGGCCGATGCCGCCAAGATCACCCAGGCCTATGCCGAGATCGGCCGGATGGCCGCGCGCGTCGATCCCAAGGTGATCCGCCGCGACGGCAACCGCGTCGACATCGCCTTCGAGATCAAGGAAGGCAAGAACACCGAGATCGAGCGGATCTCCTTCACCGGCAACCGCGCCTATTCCGACCGCCGCCTGCGCAACGTGCTCGCCACGAAACAGGCCGGCCTGCTGCGCCAGCTCGTGCAGCGCGACACTTTCGTCGAGGGCCGCGTCGATTATGACCGCCAGCTGCTGACCGATTTCTACCGCTCGCGCGGCTATGTCGATGTGCAGGTGACCGGCGTTTCCTCGGAAATGACCCGCGAGCGCGACGGCTTCTTCATGACCTTCAACGTCCGCGAAGGTCAGCAGTTCCGCTTCGGCAAGATCACCACCGTCTCGGAAGTGGCCGAACTCGACGCCGCGGAATTCCAGAAACAGACCAAGATCCGCCCCGGCGTGGTCTATTCGCCGAATGCCGTCGATCTGGCGATCACCCGGATGGAAGAGCTCGCGCTGCGTCACGGGGCGCAATTCGTCCGCGTCGATCCGCGGGTGACCCGCAACCCGGCCGACGGCACGCTCGATGTGGAATTCGCGCTGGTGCGCGGGCCGCGGATCTTCGTGGAACGCATCGACATCGAGGGCAACAACACCACCCTTGATCAGGTGATCCGGCGCCAGTTCAACACGGTCGAAGGCGACCCCTTCAACCCGCGCGAGATCCGCAACTCGGCCGAACGCATCCGCGCGCTCGGGTTCTTCACCAAGGCCGATGTGAACTCGCGTCAGGGCTCGGCCCCCGATCAGGTCGTGGTCGATGTGAACGTCGAGGAACAGCCCACCGGCTCGTTCTCGATCGGCGCGAGCTATGGCAAGTCGGCGGGCTTCGGGCTCTCGCTCAACCTGCAGGAATCGAACTTCCTCGGGCGCGGGCAATATCTCGGCTTCTCGATCGCCACCACCTCGGACAACCAGCAGAACTCGGTCACCTTCATCGAACCGGCGCTGCTCGGGCGCGATCTCAAGGGCAAGTTCCGGGTCTGGTACAACACCTCGGAATATGACAACGCCGATTACTCGACCCGCGAGATCGGCATCTCGCCGGCGCTCGAATTCCCGGTGTCGCGCAATGCCCGGCTCGAGCTGCGCTACAGCTATGGTCAGAACGAGCTTTATGACGTCGATGCCAACTCCTCGCCGATCCTGCAGGCCGAGGCTGGCAAGCTGAACTCCTCGGCGGTCGGCTACACCTATACCTACGACACCCGGAACACCGGGCTCGACCCGCGCTGGGGCGTGACCCTGCGCTTCGGTCAGGATTTCGAGGGCTTCGGCGGCGATGTCGAGGCGATCACCACCACCGCGCTCGCGCGTGTCGAGCGCAAGGTGATGCAGGAAGAGGTGACGCTGCGCGCCGAGCTCGAGGGCGGTGCGGTTCATGCCCGCGGCGACAGCCAGACGACGGTGATGTCGCGCTTCTCGGGCAATGGGGCGATCCGCGGCTTCGAATCGAACGGCTTTGGTCCGCGCGATCTCGGCGCGACCAATCAGGACGCGCTTGGCGGCAAGTATTTCGCCGCGCTGCGTCTGGAAAGCGAATTCCCGCTCGGCCTGCCCGAAGAATACAACATGCATGGCGGTGTTTTCTTCGACGTGGGCTCGGTCTGGGGGCTCGACGATGTCGCGGGCGCCGCGACCGTCGACGACGGGCTGAACTGGCGTTCGTCGGTGGGGGTATCGCTGTTCTGGACCACGCCGATCGGTCCCTTGCGGCTGAACTTCTCGAAGGCGCTGATGAAGGAAGACTACGACAAGGAGCAGTCTTTCGACCTGACGATCTCGAGCCGGTTCTGAGCTCATGACGCCGAAGGGCGGGGCATATTCGACGGGCGCGGTTCTGGCAGTTCTGCTGGCCGCGCTCGTTGCCTTTCCGGGGTTGGCCCCGGCGCAGCAGGCCGCCGCGCCGGGCGTGCCGCAGGCGGTTTCGGGCATTCTGATGCTCGACTGGGAGCGGCTTTACGAGCGGTCCGCCTGGGGGCGGCGCGTCGCGCGCGAGATCGCGCAGGAATCCTCCGCGCTCAATGCCGAGAACAACCGCATCGCCGACGATCTGATCGCCGAGGAGAAGTCGCTGACCGAGCGGCGCGCGACGATGGCACCCGCCGAGTTCCGCACCGAGGCCGATGCCTTCGATCAGCGCGCCACCGGCATCCGCGCGGCGCAGAAGGCCAAGGCCCAGGCGCTCTCGCGGCGCTTCGAGGACGAGCGGCAGGGCTTCGTCGAGGCGGCGGTGCCGCTTCTGGACCGGATCCTCGCCGAGCGTGGCGCGGCGCTGGTGATCGACCGGCGCACGGTGATCCGCGGCCTTGCTCAGGCCGATATCACCGACGAGATGGCGACGCTCGTCGATGCCGAGCTTGGGGACGGGGGCGACGAGGCACCGCAGACCGCGCCCGAGGTCGCGCCCGATATCACTCCGGGGGGCGTGTCGGAAACGGAGGCCGGGACGTTACCGCCCGAGAGCACGCCCGAAACCCCGTTGCCCGAACCGACCGCGCCCCCCGAGGCGCCCGCGAACTGAGCGCGCGACCTGTCAGCTTGCCATCGCGGCTTGCGGTTGCTAGCAAGTCTCAAGCCCGGGCGGTCCTCCGCCCCGACCATCCCCGGACGGGCCGCGTGCCCGCCTGCCAAGGAAGTTCCATGACCGAGCCTGCGCCCTATACCTCTGCCGATCTGAGCCTGATCAAGCGGATCATCCCGCATCGCTATCCCTTCCTGCTCATCGACAAGGTGCGCGACATCGTTCCCTTCGAGAGCGCGGTCGGCATCAAATGCGTGACCAACAACGAGCCGCATTTCACCGGCCATTTCCCCGAGGAACCGATCATGCCCGGCGTGATGATCGTCGAGGCGATGGCGCAGACCTCGGCCGTGGTCGTCGGCATCTCGCTCAACGTGATCGACAAGCCGCTCGGCACCTATTTCATGGGGATCGACGCCTGCAAGTTCCGCCGCAAGGTGGTGCCGGGCGACGTTCTGGAAATGAAGGTCATCGTCAAGCGTGGCGGCGGCAAGATCTGGAAATTCGAGGGGCAGGCCTTCGTCGAGGGGCAGCTTGCGGCGCAGGCGGAATTCACCGCGATGATGGATCTGAAGGGCTGAGCCGATGAGCATTCAGCCGGGCACGATCGATCCGAGCGCCGAGATCCACCCCGCCGCCGTGGTCGAGCCGGGCGCCACGATCGGTGCGGACGTCAAGATCGGTCCCTTCTGCCATGTCGGCCCCGAGGTCACGCTGGCCGAAGGCGTCGAGCTGAAATCGCACGTCGTCGTCACCGGCTGGACCGAGATCGGCGCCGAAACGGTGGTCTTTCCCTTCGCCTCGCTCGGTCAGATCCCGCAGGATCTCAAGTTCAAGGGCGAGCGGACGCAGCTGATCATCGGCGCGCGCAACCGGATCCGCGAATATGTGACGATGAATTCGGGCACCGAGGGCGGCGGTGGCGTGACCAAGGTCGGCGATGACGGGCTCTTCATGTCGTCGTGCCACGTGGCGCATGATGCGCAGATCGGCGATCGGGTGATCCTGGTCAATTCGGTCGCCATTGCCGGTCATTGCCACCTCGAGGATGACGTGATCGTCGGCGGCCTGTCCGGTGTTCACCAATGGGTGCGCATCGGCCGCGGCGCGATCATCGGCGCGCTCTCGATGGTGACCGCCGACGTGATCCCGCATGCGCTCGTCGCGGGGCCGCGGGCGGGGCTCGAGGGGCTCAACCTCGTGGGGCTCAAGCGCCGCGGGGTGCCGCGGGCCGAAATCGGGGCGCTGCGCGAGCTCTACATGGCGCTCTCCGAGGGCAATTTCCGCGAACAGGCGCGCAAATTGAACGACGAGGGCGTGAAAAGCGAGATGGCGCAGGAAGTGCTCGATTTCATCCTCGGTCCCTCGGACCGCAGCTTCCTGACGCCCAGATGACGGGGCTGACGGCGCTGATCGCGGGGCAAGGCGCGCTGCCCGCGCTTCTGGCGGCGGCTGCGCCCGATCTTCTGATCTGTGAGCTCGATGGTTTCCCTTCGGCGGTGCCCGGGGCGGAGCCGGTGCGGTTCCGCATCGAGCGGTTGGTGCCCTTTCTCGACGGGCTGGTCGAGCGGGGCGTGACCCGCGTCTGTTTTGCAGGCGCCATGCGCCGGCCCCGGCTCGAGGCCGAGATGTTCGACGCGCGCACCGCGCAGATCGTGCCGCGGCTCATTGGCGCGATGCAGGCGGGCGATGATGCGACGCTGCGCGCGGTGATCGAGCTTTTCGAGGAATGGGATCTTGAGGTGATCGGCGCCGATGCGATCGCGCCCGATCTGGTGCCCGGCGAAGGGGTGCTGTGCGGCGCGCCGACCGAGGCCGATGCCTTGGACGCCGCGCGCGCGGCCGAGATCGTCGCGGCGCTCGGCGCGGCCGACGTGGGGCAGGGCGCGGTTGTGGCGCAGGGGCTCTGCCTTGCGGTCGAGGCCCTGCCCGGCACCGATGCGATGCTCGATTTCGCGGCGCTTCATGCCGGTCTGCGGCCCAATCCGGTGGGGGCGAAAGGCGTCTTCTACAAGGCGCCGAAGCCCGGCCAGGACCGGCGCATCGACCTGCCGGCGCTCGGGCCTCAGACGGTCGCGCGCGCGGCGCAAGCGGGCCTTGCCGGCATCGCCTTCGAGGCCGGGGGCGTGCTGCTTCTGGACCGGGCCGCCACCGTGGCCGCGGCCGAGGCCGAGGGCCTGTTTCTCTGGGGCCGGGAGCGATGAGGCTTTTCCTGATCGCGGGCGAGGCCTCGGGCGACAAGCTCGGTGCCGCGCTGATGGCGGGGCTCAAAAGCCTCGTCCCCGCGGTCGAGTTTCACGGGATCGGCGGGCCGCTGATGGCGGCCGAGGGGCTGGAAAGCCGCTTTTCGATGGAAGAGCTCTCGGTGATGGGGATCATGGAGGTCCTGCCGAAATATCGCCATCTGAAACGCCGGATCGCCGAGACGGCGGCGGCGGTGGTCGACCTTGCCCCCGATGCGCTGATCACCATCGACAGCCCCGATTTCTGCCTGCGGGTGGCGCGGGCCGCGCGCGCTGAGCGCCCCGATCTGCGCACCATCCATTATGTGGCGCCCTCGGTCTGGGCCTGGCGGCCGGGGCGGGCGGCGAAGATGGCCGAGGTGATCGACCATGTCCTCGCCCTTTTGCCTTTCGAGCCGCCCTATATGACCGCCGCCGGCATGAGTTGCGATTTTGTCGGGCATCCGGTCGTGGCCGAGCCGCGGGCGACGGACGAGGAGGCGGCGGAGTTTCGCGAAACCCATATGATCGGCCCGGATCAACCGCTCGTCCTGTGCCTGCCCGGCTCGCGCGCAGGCGAGGTCAAGCGCCTCGGGCCGCGGTTCGACGAGGCGCTGATGCGCCTGCGCGACCGCGAGCCGGGGCTGCGCGTCGTGCTGCCCACGGTGCGGGGCGTGGCGCCCCTCGTGCGCGAGATGACCGCACGCTGGCCGCATCCGCCGATCGTGGTGGAGGAGGCCGCGACCAAGCGCGCGGCCTTTGCCGCGGCCGATCTGGCGCTCGCCGCGAGTGGCACGGTCAGCCTCGAGCTCGCCGCGAGCCGCACGCCGATGGTGATCGCTTATGACGCGAATTTCCTGACCTGGCATCTGGTCTCGCGGATGTTGCAGGTCGATACGGTCACGCTGGTCAATCTGATTTCCGAGACGCGCGCGGTGCCCGAATTCCTCGGCCCTGCCTGTCGGCCCGGGCCGATCGCGGCGATGCTCTCGCGTCTGCTCGAGAATGACACTGCCCGCGCCGAGCAGATCGCGGCGATGGAGCTGACGATGGAGCGGCTCGGCGAGGGGGGCGAGGCGCCCGGCCTGCGCGCGGCGCGCTCTGTCCTCGGAGCGATCGCGCGCTAGGGATCAGAGGGGCGCGATGGTGATGCCCGCCGCGCTCAGACGGGCGCGCAGCGCGCGCGCCATCTCGACCGCCTCGGGCGTGTCGCCATGCAGGCAAATCGTGTCGATCCGGGTCGGGATGTGGGTGCCATCGCGCGCGATGATCGCGCCCGCGCGCAGCATGTTCAGGATCCGCTCGGCCGCGGTCTCGGCGTCGTGTAGCACCGCGCCCGGCAGCGACCGGTCGACGAGCGTCGCATCCGCGTTATAGGCCCGGTCGGCGAAGATCTCGCAGGCGATCTCGCCGCCGATCTCTCGCGCGGCCGCCTCCTGCGCGGTCGCGGCGAGCACCATGAGCACCAGATCGGGCGCGACCGCGCGCGCCGCCGCATAGCAGGCGCGCGCAAGACCGGTATCTTCGCTGGCCATGTTGGCCAGCGCCCCATGCAGCTTGAAATGTCGCAGTTTCAATCCGTTGGCGGAGGCCACGGCGCGTGCTGCACCGGTCTGATAGGCGATCAGATCGGTGATCTCGGTGGCCGAGAGCGTGACCCGCTTGCGCCCAAACCCGGCACGGTCGTCAAAGCCCGGATGCGCGCCGATGCCCACCCCCGCCGCCGCAGCCGTGCGCATCGCCTGGGCCATCTCGGCCACCGATCCGGCATGGAGCGCACAGGCGACATTGGCGGAACTGACGATGCCGAGCAGCGCGGCATCCTGGCCGCAGCCCTCGCCCAGATCGGAATTCAGATCGACCCTGATCATGCGTCCTCCTGCTCGTCGCCCCGGACCATGCCCGAGATCAGTTGATAGCCGAGCAGGTCGGCGATGTCATGCGGATCGCGGATCGCGGGCCGGGCGGCGGTGCGCAGGGCGCGCAGGATCTGGGCCTCGGGCGGGCTTGCCAAATCGGCCTCGTCAGCGGTGATCCAGCGGAACTGGAGCGCCGTGCCGGGCCCCGCCTGCGCCACCCGCGGCAGATCGGCCGGGATCACCGAGCCGATCCGCGGATAGCCGCCCGTGGTCTGGCATTCGGCGAGCAGAACCATCGCCTGACCGCCGCCGGTGATCTGGATGTCACCGGGCAGGATTGGTTCGGACACGAGGCCGGCGGGGGCCAGCGCGGCCTCGAAGGGGGCGCCGGGCGGGTCTTGGTCGAGCGTCGCGCCCTGCCGGTTGGCGCGGGCGATGACGAAGGGGGTGGCGGCGAAGCGCGCGCGCGTCTCGGCGTCGAAATAGCGGCTCTGCGGGCCGGGGATCAGCCGCACGGTGCCGCCCGCGAAGCGATCGGGCAGGGGCAGGGCGAGCGCGGCCGTGCCGGGCGCGGGATCGGGGCCGAGCGGCAGGGCGGTGCCGGGGCCCAGCATTCCGCCGATGCCCCCGGCCAGATGCGCGCCGCGCCCGCCGAGCTCGGGCTCGGTGGCGATACCGCCGGCGACGCTGAGATAGGCATAGACCCCGGCCACGGCGGCGCCGATCTCGATCACGGCGCCCGCGGGCAGCTCATGCGCGGCGTTCCAGCGCAGGGCGCGCCCGTCGCTGCGCGCCTCGCGCGGCGCGCCGGTGAGCGCGATGCGGTGGTCCTGCGAGAGCCGCAGCCGCGCGCCGCTGCCCGCGAGTTCGAGACAGGCAGCGGGCGCGGGCAGGCCAAGAAGCGCCGCCGCCTCAAAAAGCGCCAGCGGATCGGCCGCGCCGCCCTGCGAGAGGCCGACGGAGGCAAGGCCCGGGCGGCCGAGGTCCTGCACCGTGAGCCCGGGACCGCAGGAGAGGAGCGTGATCGCGCCGCTCATGGCGCCGCCTCGTGCCGCGCGCCGCCCATCGGATCGCCCGCGCCGATCAGCGCCGCGAGCTCGGCCGGGGCAATGGCGTGAAAGCGCAGTCGGTCGCCCGAAGCGAGCGGGAAGGGATGCGCGCTCGCGGGCTGAAACGGGCGGAAGGCGGTGCGCCCGATCATCCGCCAGCCGGTCGGTGAGGCATTGGCGAAGAGCACGACCTGCCGGATCGCGGTGGCGATCGCGCCGGGCGGCACCCGCTGGTTGAGCGCTTCCATGCGCGGCATCTGCCAATGCTCGGGCAACAAACCGAGATAGGGTTGGCCGGGAGCGAAGCCGAGGGCGAGGACGGTGAGCTCGGTCGCACAGAATTCCTCGACGATCTGCCCGGGGCTGCGGCCGGCCAGCGTCGCGACCTCGGCCAGTTGCGGCGCGTTCGCGGGGTCGAAGGCCGCGGGCAGATGCCAGATCCGGCCCGCGGTGGCGGTGGCCTGCAGCGGCGCGGCGAGGCGGGCGCCGAGCGCCGCACCCAGAGCGGCGGCCGTGGTCTGCCCGCGCGCGAAGCGGATCAGCACCGAGGCAAGCATCGGCGCGATCTCGGTCTGGCCGGGCAGGGGCGCGGCCATGAGATCGCGGGCGAGCGCGCGGGCGGCGGCATTGGCCTCGGGGGTGAAACGCTCGGCAAAGCGCACGACGAGCGCATCGAGCCCCATTGCAACGATCTCGGGGCGGGCGGCGGTGTCGGGGGGTGGCAGCTCGGTCATCGTGTCATTGCGGCCGGGATTGAGGTTCGGGTCGGGTTGCGCGGGTCACGGCTGGCGCAGGGGCTCGGCGCGCAGGGTGTCGAGCGGCAGGACATCGACGGCCTGCCGGCTCTCTTGCCCGCCCGAGGAGCGCATGACGCCCAGAACCGGCGCGACATCGGCATAATCGCGCCCGATCGCGACGGTCACGTAATCGGTGCCCGCGCGCTGATCGTTGGTAGGATCGAACTCAACCCAGCCATTGTCGGGCCCGGCCCAGGCACGCACCCAGGCATGCATCGCATCCGCCCCTTCGAGCCGCGGCTGACCGGGCGGCGGGAAGGTGCGCAGAAACCCCGAGACATAGCCCGCGGGGATGCCCACCCCGCGCAGCGCCGCGATCATCACATGGGCGAAATCTTGGCACACGCCGTGGCGCGCGGCGAAGGCCTCGGCAGGGGTGGTGTCGACGGTCGTCGCCTCGGCATCGAAGCGCATCGCGCGGTGCAGCGCGCGGCCCACCGCCTCGATCGCGGCCAGAACGGTCATCCGCGGCGTGAGGCAGTCGCGCGCGAAGGCGGTGATCTCGGGCAGGGGGGCGACACGCGGCGAAGCGCCGAGGAAATGCTGCGGCGCCTCGGGACCGATGCTGTCATGGGCGATGATCTCGGCGCCGAGCGTCTCATGCGGCGGCGAGAGATCGAGGAGCGGCGGCGCCGGAAACCGCTCGATCCGCGCGGTCAGATTGAGGCCCACCGCCTCGACCGGGCGATGCCAGACGACCGAGGTCATCGCATTGCCGAAGAAATCGAGGGTGTCGCGGCGCTCGTCCGGCGCGGGGTCGATCGTGAGCTTGCGCCGGATCACCCGCTGAACGCCCGGAATGTCGGGCGGCATCAGGCGCAACAGGTTGCGCAGCCGGTCCGAGGGCGCGGCGTAACTGTAGTCGATCTGCAGCGTGATGTCGTAGAGCATGACGCCTCCCTAGCGCAGATAGGACGTGGCGATGATGTCGGAGAGCCCCGCGATCGCGCCACGTAGTTCGATCAGCCGCTCGCTAGTGATCTCGGCGGGCTCGGCGACCGAGAGCGCACTTTCCAGCGGCGAGATTGCGCGCAGGAGCGGACCGAGGCGGCCGTTTTCATAGGCATTGGGCAGGTTTTCGACCAGTTTGCGCATCTCGCGCAACTGGAACAGGATCGCGCGCGGGTTGTCGGCATCGAGCGCCAGAAGATCGACGACCGTATCGCGCGAGGTCTCGACCCGGTAGCGGCGTTGATGCGTGATCACGCTGTCGCCCACCTCGACGGCCAGATCGAGCGAGCCGGGTGGTGCGGCCGGATCGGCAAAGGCGCGCAGGAGTGCCGCGAGCGCGTCCGCGCGTTCGAGCTTGCGCCCGAGCGAGAGGAACCGCCAGCCCTCGAAGCGATACATGTTTTCATGCACGAGGCCGGAAAAGCCGGTGATCTTGCGCACCAGAACCGACATCGCACGCGCCGCATCGTCGCCCGGTTTCGCGGTGCGGGTCATCTGCCGCGCGGTCTTGTCGAGGTCCTTGAGCGCCGCCCAGCCATCGGTCGAGAAGCGGTCGCGCACCTTGGCGGCGCAGGCGCGTGCCGTCTCGATGCGCCCGATCAGCGTGTCGGGCACCGCCTGAGTGACGTCGAAACCATAGCCGCCGAGGAAGGCGCGCAAGAGCCGCAGACGCGGGTCGCCGGGGTTGTCGGTCGCCGCGAGGCGCAGGTGATAGGCACGGATGAGGCGGATCGCATCCTCGGTGCGCTCGACATAGCGGCCAAGCCAGAACAGGTTGTCGGCCGAGCGCGCGGGCAGGATGCCGGGGGCGGCACGGCGGAAATCGCCCTCGGGGGCGAGCGAATGAGCCGGCACCGGGCGATCCGAGACGATCCAGACATCCGAGACCGCGCCGCCGCGCTGCATCGCAAGCGCCGTCGCATCGCCCGAACGGCCGATCCGCGCATAGCCGCCCTTCATGAAGGTCCAGCCCTGCGCGGTGCGCGCCGCGAAGACCCGCACCGTCATCGGGCAGGGCAGGACACGGCCGGTGGGCTCGCCCTCGGGCGTCGGGCCCTCGGTCTCGACCCAGGCCGGGGTCGTCGAGAGGGTGACCGCCTCCTGCCCGACGAGATGGGTGCCCTCGGTCGCGAGCCATTCGGCAATGCTCTCGCGCGCAGCCCCGCGGAAGCGCCCGCCGAGCGCGGTGGTGGCGCCCAGATCGAAGGGCAGATCGACCGCATGGGCCGAACCGATCATCATCCGCTCGGCATTGGCTTCGACATATTTGCGCTCGCGCGTGCCGCCGCACCACCAGGTCGCGATATTCGGCAGCGCGAGCGGCTTGCCGGTCAGAACCTGCGAGATCCGCGGCAGGAAGGCCATCAGCGCCCGCATCTCGAGAACGCCCGAGCCGAGCGCGTTGACCATGGCGAGGTTACCGCCGCGCACCGCCTCCATCAGCCCCGGCGTGCCGATCTCCGAGCCCGCGTCGAATTCGAGCGGATCGGCGAAGATCGCGTCGATCCGGCGCCAGAGCGCGCCCAAGGGTTTCGGCCCTTCGATCGTGCGCACCATGGCCTGCGCGTTCTCGACCAGCAGATCCTCGCCTTCGAGCAGCGCGAGCCCGAGATAGCGCGCGATATAGGTATGTTCGTAATAGGTGTCGTTCGAGGGGCCCGGGGTCAGGATCGCGGGGGTGCGTATTTCGCCGCCCGGCCCGCGTGAGAGCCGTTCGAGCGCCTGACGATAGCCCTGAAAGAAGCCCGCCAGCCGGTGGATATGGGCGCGCGGGAAGCGTTCGGGGAAAATGCGCCCCGTCGCCATCCGGTTCTCGAGCGCGAAGCCCGCGCCCGAGGGCGCCTGCGTGCGGTCGCCCAGCACGAGCCACGAGCCATCGGGCGAGCGGCCGATCTCGAAGGCGAGGAAATGCAGGTAATGGCCGCCGCGCGGGGTCACGCCCACCATTGGGCGCAGCCATTGCTTCGATCCGGCCACGAGCTCGGCGGGCAGGTGCCCGCCACTCACCAGTTTGCCCTCGCCGTAGAGGTCGGCCATCACCGCCTCGAGCAGATCGGCGCGTTGCGACAGACCTTCGCAGATCTGCTCCCATTCGTCCTCGTGCAGGATCACGGGGATATGGCTGAGCGGCCATTCCCGTTCGGTCAGCGGATCGTTCGAATATTGCCGGAAGAACACGCCCGCATCGCGCAGATACTGGTTGCCGCGCTCGAAACGGGCCGTCACCTCGGCGGCCGAAAGCCGGGCGAAGCGGTCCACGAACCGGCGCCAGACAGGGCGCATCTGTCCCTGGGCATCGAAAAGCTCATCCGCGACACCGGTCGTCAGCCGGTAATCCGCGAACAGGTCCGGTGCGGTCTGGCGCTCGGTCTTGGCCATCTCGGCTCCTGCAGTCGTCTCAGACGAGCCCTATCGGACGGCGCAGGTCAAGGGTCAACGGGAATTCGGGGTGCGGAATCTCGGTTGCCGGAACGTAAGCCCCGGGCGCATGGCCATAGGGTTCGAACCGTGCAAGGCGCCGCGCCTCGGCCTCATAGGCATTGACCGGGAAGGTGTCGTAGTTGCGCCCGCCGGGATGGGCCACGTGATAGGTGCAGCCCGCGAGCGCGCGTCCCGTCCAGGTGTCGTAGATGTCGAAGGTGAGCGGCGTGTTGACCGGCAGCGTCGGATGCAACGACTCGGGCGGCTGCCAGGCCTTGAACCGCACACCGCCGACCGAGACGCCCGCGGTCTGCGCGCGCGCAAGCGGCACCGGGCGGCGGTTGCACATGATCTTGTAGCGGTCCTGATGCAGCGTGGTCATCTTGACCTGCAGCCGCTCGACCGAGCTGTCGGTATAGCGCACCGTGCCGCCGATCGCCCCGGTCTCGCCCAGCACGTGCCAGGGTTCGAGCGCCTGCCGCACCTCGAGATGCACGCCCTCGGCCTGGATCTGCCCGCAGAACGGGAAGCGAAACTCGGCCTGCGCCTCGAACCAGACCGGGTCGAAGTCGAAGCCATGATCGCGCAGATCGGCGAGCAGGCTCAGCAGATCCTCCCACAGGAAATGCGGCAGCATGAAGCGGTCATGCAGCACCGTGCCCCAACGCACCGGCTTGCCATGCACCGGCGCGTTCCAGGCCCGCGCGATGATCCCGCGCAGGAGGAGTTGCTGGGCAAGGCTCATCCGCGGATGCGGCGGCATCTCGAAGCCGCGGAATTCGACAAGGCCGAGGCGGCCGGTGGGGCCATCGGGCGAATAGAGCTTGTCGATGCAGATCTCGGCGCGGTGGGTGTTGCCGGTGACATCGGTCAGCATGTTGCGCAAGAGCCGGTCGACGAGCCAGGCGGGCGGCAGCGGGCCGCCCATCACCGGATCGCCGATCTGCGCCAGCGCGATCTCGAGCTCATAGAGCGTGTCGTGGCGTGCCTCGTCGATGCGCGGCGCCTGGCTGGTCGGGCCGATGAAGAGGCCCGAGAACAGGTAACTCAGGCAGGGATGGCGCTGCCAGATCAGGATCAGCGATTTGAGCACATCGGGGCGGCGCAGGAAGGGGCTGTCGTTCGGGGTGGCGCCGCCGACCACCACGTGGTTGCCGCCGCCGGTGCCGGTATGGCGCCCGTCGATCATGAACTTGTCGGCGCCGAGGCGGGCAAACCGCGCCTCTTCATAGATCGCCTCGGTGGTGGCGACGCAATCCTCCCAGCTATGGGCGGGGTGGATATTGACCTCGATCACGCCCGGATCGGGGGCGACGCGGATCACATTGAGGCGCGGATCGTTCGGCGGCGAATAGCCCTCGATATGGATCGGCATGTTCAGATCGGCGGCGGTTTCCTCGGCCGCGGCGATCAGTTCGAGATAATCCTCGAGCGTGTCACAGGGCGGCATGAAGAGGTTGAGCCGCCCGTCGCGGGGCTCGAGCGTGATCGCGGTGCGCACCCAGCCGCCGGCCGGATCGACGCCATCGCCCAGATGGGTATCCTGCGGCACGAAGCTCTGGCGTTCCTGCGCGTCGGGGTCGGGCGGGGCGCCGGCGACCGAGCCCTGCGCATGGCCGGGCGTGACCGGGGGCAGCAGCGCGGCGCGCTCGGCCTCCTCGGCGGCGAGGCGGTCGATTTCGGCCTGCACGGCACGGCGGCGGGCCTCGAGGCGGGCGTGGAAATCGGGCAGGGGCGCCATCGGGATCGTCGGATCGGCCGGATAGCTGTAGGGATATTGTGCGGGCGGGATATAGGGCAGGGCGTTGAGCGGCAGGCGGAAGCCCACCGGGCTGTCACCCGGAATGAGGAAGATATGCCCGCGCCGCGGCTTCCACAGCTCCGAGCGCCAGTTCGCCGGCTTGTCGGCCGCCTGCCACCAGCGTTGCAAGGGCAGCACATAGCCCGCGGGCTCGGTCAGGCCGCGGTTGAAGACCCGGGCATAGCGCGCCCGGTCCTCGGGGTTCTTGAGCTTGGAATTTTCCGGGCTCACGTTCGAGGGCAGGTTGGCCTCCTTGAGGATCCATTCGGCCGGATCCTCGAAGGCGGGCTGGGCATAGGCCGCATCGAGCCCGAGGCGGGTGGCGAAGCGCGCCATGAAGCGGCCGGCCTCTTTCGGGCCCGCAGGCTGCGGCGTGTCTTCCTTGGCGATCAGATCGGGGTTTTTCCAGACCGGCGCCCCGTCGCGCCGCCAGTAGAGCGAGAAGGTCCAGCGCGGCAGGCTCTCGCCCGGATACCACTTGCCCTGACCGTAATGCAGGAAGCCACCGGGCGCGAAGCGCGTCTGCAGCCGCCGGATCAGCGCATCGGCGAGCCCGCGTTTCTGCGGCCCCACCGCGGCGGTGTTCCATTCGGCGGTTTCGAAATCGTCGATCGAGACGAAGGTCGGCTCGCCGCCCATCGTCAGCCGCACATCGCCCTTGGCCAGTTCCTCGTCGACCTTCTGGCCGAGCGCGTTGAGCCGGTCCCAGGCCTCATCCGAGAAGGGCTTGGTGATCCGCGGATGCTCGGCCACGCGCTTGACCTGCATGTCGAATTCGAAGCTGACCTCGGGCGCACCGGCCGCGGTGAAGCCGCCGGTGATCGGCGCGGCGTTGCGGTAATGCGGCGTGGCCGAAAGCGGGATATGACTCTCGCCGGTCAGCAGGCCCGAGGTCGGATCGAGCCCGATCCAGCCCGCGCCGGGCAGGAACACCTCGCACCAGGCGTGCAGATCGGTGAAATCGTGATCGGTCCCCGAGGGGCCGTCGAGCGATTTGACGTCCGGGGCGAGCTGAATGAGATAGCCTGACACGAAGCGCGCGGCAAAGCCCAGATGGCGCAGCACCTGCACCAGAAGCCAGCTCGAATCGCGGCACGAGCCGATCCGCTTTTCCAGCGTCTCGTCGGGCGTTTGCACCCCGGGCTCCATCCGGATCGTATAGTTGATTTCCTGCGCAATGCGGGCATTGAGGCCGACAAGGAAATCGACCGTGCGGGTGCGGGCGAAGTCGATCGAGCCCACGAATTGCGCCAGAAGCGGGCCCTCGGGTTCGGGCGTGCGATAGATCACCAGATCGTCGCGCAGCTCGGCCGGATACTCGAAGGGCCAGTGCTCGGCGCTTTCCTCGACGAAGAAATCGAACGGGTTGTAGACCGTCATGTCGGCGACCAGATCGACCTCGATCTTGAGCTCGGTCACCGGCTCCGGAAAGACGAAGCGCGCCAGCCAGTTGCCATAGGGGTCCTGCTGGTGGTTCACGAAATGCCCGCCGGGCGAGACCTTGAGCGAATGCGAGATGACCCGGGTGCGCGAATGCGGCGCGGGGCGCAGACGGATGATCTGCGGGCCGAGCGTCACCGGCCGGTCATAGATGTAATGGGTCAGATGGTGGATGGATGCGTAGATCGCCATGTCGCCCGCTCGCTGCTGCTTTGGGGCAGATTAGGGGGCGCTTGCCGGGGCTTCACCCCTAAACCTGCGGCAAACGCAAAAATTTGGAGATAAAATCAGGCAACCGCCCGTTTTTTGGGCGCCGCCCTGCTGCCCCTCGACCGGCCCCGAGATCGCCCGCGCCGCCCCGCGCCTGTCACTGCGGCCGGGTCATCGCCACCGCGTCTTGCCTTCAACCTGATCCAAATATCCCGGGGGTGAGCCCGGCACGGGCGAGGGGGCAGGGCCCCCTTTGCCCCAACCGACAAGGGCGCGGGGCGCGTGGAGCCGGGCGTTGCGGGGCGCGACCTCACCGGCGCTTTGCGGCCGCTGCCCCGGGGCTCCGCGGCCCGCGCCCTTGTCGGAGCCTGCGCGACGCTTTATCTCGGGGGCCAAGATTGCTAGGAAGGCCCGGCCGGTCCCGCCCGGGCCGCAGCATGGAAAGACCGCATGACCCAACCGATCGCCGATCCGAAACCCTCCTGGCTGGGGCGGCGCCTTGGCGGCTTCCGCGCGAGCCTGATCGGGCGGCTCCTGCTCGAGGGGCTGCGCGAACAGGGCGGGCTCTATGCGATCGCGGTCACCGCGATGTTCGCGGTTGCGGGCACGTCGGCCGCCACCGCCTGGGTGATGGAAAAGATCATCGACGCGCTGAATTCCTCGGACCGGATGCGGGTCACCGGGGTCGCGCTTCTGGTGATGGCGATCTTCGTCGCCAAGGGCATCGCCAACTATACCCAGGTCGTCTTCATGTCGCGCGCGGGCAACCGGATCGTGGCGCGCCAGCAGCTCAAGCTCTATCGCAAGCTGATGCGGCAGGGGGTGTCGTTCTTCAACCTCACCGAGAGCTCGGACCTGCTGATGCGGGTCACGCAATCGGCGCAGGCGGCACGCGGGCTGATCGACCTGATCGTCACCTCGATGGTGCGCGACCTGCTCACGCTCGTCGGGCTGATCGCGGTGATGGTCTATCAGCAGCCGGTGCTCTCGATGGTGTCGCTGATCGTGGGGCCGGCGGCGATGTTCGGGCTGCGGCTGATCCTGCGCCGCGTGCGCGAGATCATGCAAAAGGAAATGGCCTCGCTCGCCGAGATCATCAAGGTGATGCAGGAGACCTCGAACGGGATCCGGATCATCAAGATCTTCTCGCTCGAGGGGCGGATGAACGGCCGGATGGAGGCCGCGGTCAAGCAGGTTGAGACCCGCGCCAATGCGATCTCGCGGCTCGAGGCGATCACCTCTCCGCTGATGGAGACGCTTTCGGGCTTTGCCATCGCCGGCGTCGTCTGGCTGAGCGCCTTCGGCACCTTCGGCGGCGAGGTCACGACGCCCGGGCAGCTCATGTCCTTCGTCACCGCGCTCCTGATGGCCTATGAGCCGGCCAAGCGCCTCTCGCGGATGCGGGTGAGCATCGAGGCGCTCTCGGTCGGGGTGCGGATGATGTTCGAGCTGCTCGATCAGGCCGAGACGATCACCGAGGCCGAGGATGCGGTCGACCTGCGCCCGGGCCCGGGTCTCGTCGAGATGAAGGGGCTGCGGTTTGCCTATCGCGACGGGGCGCATGTGCTCGACGATATCGAGCTTACCTTCCCGGCCGGGCAGACCACCGCGCTGGTCGGGCCTTCGGGCTCGGGCAAGTCGACGCTGCTCAATCTCGCGATGCGGCTCTACGATCCGAGCGCGGGCACGGTCGAGGTCGATGGCCAGGACATCCGCGGCGTGACCTTCGAGAGCCTGCGCTCGAAGATGTCCTTCGTCGGTCAGGACACCTTTCTGTTCTCGACCTCGGTGATGGAGAATATCCGCGTCTCGCGCCCCGACGCGAGCGACGAGGAGGTCTTCGAGGCCGCCCGCGCCGCCCATGCGCATGAGTTCATCGAGGCGTTGCCGCAGGGCTACGAAACGCAGGTGGGCGAGAATGGCGCCTTCCTCTCGGGCGGTCAGCGTCAACGTCTGTCGATCGCGCGGGCCTTCCTGCGCCGCGCCGAGATCCTGCTCCTCGACGAGGCGACGAGCGCGCTCGACGCCACCTCCGAGGCGCTGATCAAGGATGCGCTGGCCAAGGTGACCGAGGGGGTGACGACGATCGTCATCGCGCACCGGCTCTCGACGATTCTCGAGGCCGACCGGATCTATGTGCTCGACCGCGGGCGTGTGGTCGAGGGCGGCACCGCGCGCGAACTGCTCGCGGCGGGCGGCGCCTTCAAGGGGCTCTTCGATCAGCAATTCGGCGGATCGGCCGGGGTGGCGGGGTTCGCCGCGCCGGGGGGGCAGGACTGAGCGCCGCAACGGAGACCCCGCCCGCGGGCCGGGCTGGTCGCCACGGGCGGGCGGCGCTATAGAGAGACAAACGTGATCCGAGGTGTGCCGATGCTCCGCCGTCTTTCGCTGCTCCTGACGCTTGCGCTTGGCGCGGCGGGCTGCGGCTTCTCGCCCGCGCTCGCGCCCGATGCCTCGGGCCGCATCGCGGGCACCTACACCGTCGCCGATCCGACCAATGGCAACGAATTCCGCTTTGCCCGGGCCTTGCGCGCGCATCTGCCGGGCGACGGGCGCGAGGGGCCGGCATTGAGCTATCAGCTCGCGATCTGGGAGGCGGGGACGACCGACACCCGGATCAACGTCGTCGGCCGCGTCGATTTCGTGGCCGAACGCGCGGACGGCGGCGCGGCCCTGCGCGGCTCGGTGCAGAATTTCGTCTCCTATTCGGATTTCGACAACCTGACCACGGCGCGCTCGGTCGAGAGCTCCAAGGATGACGCCTATGACCGGCTGGCCGAAGTGCTGGCGCAGATGGTCTGGCACCGGCTTCTGGCGCTCGAGGCGCAGGTCAAGGCCAAGCCGGGGTTGTGAGAGCGGCGCTCAGCCCTGCGCAAACCCGTCCCGCACCGCGATGGCGAGCCCGTCGACCACCGCGGTGAAGGCCTCGGCGCTGCGGATCGCGGCCCCGGGGCAGAGCGCGCGCGTCTCCTCCGACACGAGCCGCATCAGGCTCGAGCCGCCGACGAGGATTACCGCTTCGATCTCCGCGGCGCCGAGCCCGGCGAGGCTCAGCGTCTCGGCCGCGGCCTCGCGCAGGGCGCCGCGGTGGGCCGCGAGGGCGGCGTCGAGGCTGTCGGGGGTGACCGGCACCGCCAGCCCCGGCTCGATCATCCCGAGCGCGATGCGACCCGCGCCGTCGGGGTTGTTCGCGCCGATCTTGCCGCGCTCGACCGCGAAGGCGAGCTCATGGCCGAGCTCGTCCTCGATCACCCGGCGGAAGCGGCCGAGCCGCGCGGGCTCGACCGCGAATTTCTCCATCTCGGCGGCGAGGCGGCGGGTTTCGGGCGTGTAGAGGAAGGGGATGCGCGGCCAGCTCGCCAGATCGACGAAGGGCGCGCGCGGCACCGGCAGGAGGCCCGGCCCCATCTCGCGGCGCAATTCGCCATCGAGGCCGAGGAGCGGCATCGCGTGGGTCATGGAAACCGCATGGTCGAAGTCGGTGCCACCCAGACGGATGCCGTGGCTCGCGAGGATGCGGGGCAGGCCGTTCGTCGTCTCGAAGACCGAGAAATCCGAGGTGCCGCCGCCGATGTCGACGATGAGGCCGCGCCGGGCGGTGCCGCCGAGTTGGTGACTGGCCAGCGCCGCCGCCTCGGGCTCGGGCAGGAAATCGACGGCGTCGAACCCGGCGGCGAGATAGCAGGCGCGCAGATCGGCCTCGGCCTGCGCGTCCCGCGCCGGGTCGTTGGTGTGGAAATGCACCGGCCGGCCCGAGAGCGCGCGGCGCAGGCGCTGGCCGGTGGTGGTCTCGGCGCGGGTGCGCAGCTCGGCGAGGAATGCCGTGATGATCTCGGCAAGGCTGCGGCGGCGCCCGCCGATGAGGCGGCTTTCGTGCAAAAGCGGCAGGCCGAGCACGCTTTTGAGCGCGCGCATGTAGCGCCCGTCCTCGCCGCCGATCAGCGCATCGGCCGCCGCCGCCCCGATCCGCATCGCGCCGCCGCCCGCCGGGAAGAAGACCGCGGTGGGCAGGGTATCCTCGCCGCGCTCAATCGGAATGCGGAAGACGCCGCCCGGATAGGGCAGGGCCGCGGCGGAATTCGAGGTGCCGAAGTCGATCGCGAGCCTGTCCATGATGCCTCCGCCGGAAAGACGGCTCTGCTAGAGGATCGCGCGCGGCGGTGCAAGGGGGCGGGTGCAGGGGGGGCGGAGGTCAGACGCCGTAATAGTCGCGATACCAGTCGACGAAGGCCTTCACCCCCTCGGGCACCCGGGTTTTGGGCGCATAGCCGGTAAGCGAGCGCAGGAGCGAGGCATCGGCCCAGGTCGCGGGCACGTCGCCGGCCTGCATCGGCATCAGGTTGCGCGTGGCGGTGCGCCCGGTCGCGGCCTCGATCGCCGCGATGAAATCGGTGAGCTGCACCGCATCCGAATTGCCGATATTCACCACCCGCCAGGGCGCCACCGGCGAGAGGCTGTCACCCTCGGGCACCACGCCATCTTCGGGGCGCACCGGGGCTGCGTCGATCAACAACCGGATCGCCTCCACGAGATCGGTGACATAGGTGAAGTCGCGCTTCATGTCGCCGAAGTTGTAGACGTCGATCGCCTCGCCCGCGAGGATCGCCTTGGTGAATTTGAAGAGCGCCATATCCGGCCGCCCCCAGGGCCCGTAGACCGTGAAGAAGCGAAACATCGTGACCGGCAGGCCGAAGAGATGGGCATAGCTGTGCGACATCGCCTCGGTCGCCTTCTTGGTGGCGGCGTAGAAGCTCATCTGATGGTCGGCGCGGTCGGTCTCGGCATAGGGCATCTTGGTATTGGCGCCGAAGACCGAACTGGTCGAGGCCAGAAGCATGTGCGCGGGCGGATGGGCGCGCGCGGCCTCGAGGATCTCGAAAGTGCCCACGATATTGCTCTCGAGGTAGCTGCGCGGGTTCTCGATCGAATAGCGCACGCCCGCCTGCGCGGCGAGGTGGATCACCACATCGGGGCGGTGCTCGGCGAAGAGGCGCATCATCAGGCCGGGGGTCTCGATACTGTCGTTGACGACGGTGAAGCCCGGGGGCTGGCACAGCATCGCCTGACGGCGTTCCTTGAGCGAGACCTCATAATAATCCGAGAGATTGTCGATGCCGATGACCCGGAACCCGTCGGCGAGGAGCCGCTGGCAGAGGTGGAAGCCGATGAAGCCCGAGGAGCCGGTGACGAGAGCGGTGCGGGCGGGGGCTTGGGTCATGAGGGGCCTCGGGGGACGGGGTGGAACGCGGCGACCCAATCAGAAAAGGGGCGGGGGGGCAAGGTGGGGGGATCTCGAGGCCGCCGCGAGTTTTGAACAACCCCAAAACACGTAATCAATTGCATTTTCGGAAGGATGCAGTTTGGCCTTTTCCACCAAGTTTTTGGTACGTGTCGGGCAACTGATTGTATTGGACCTTGAAGGTGGTATGGCTCACACTGAACCAGTGAACATCTTCAAGCTCTGAATGGCGCGCACGTATAGCTACTGTCGAAAGTACAGCGCGTTTGCGCAGGCAGACCAGCCCATGCTTCGCAAAGGCATGACATGAGGCACTTGCTGCACCGACTTCACCGGGCGAACTTTCCGCACCGACTTGACTGGCGCAATTTGACGCATCGGGTGGAGTGGACCTCCGGCGGCCTCGGTAGAGAATAATGCGGGTCGGTTGGATCTGTCGTAGAGCCAGCCGTTTGCTATCCATCCGAGCAAGCGCCCTGTAAACGAATAGACCTTGTCGTCAGAGAAATAACCCACGGGCTCTCCGCTCCAAAGGTAAAGGTTCTCACCGTCCGGCGAGTAACAGGTCGCCCGTCCATTGCGATCATAGAATTCCATGACTTGTTTCCCGAAGAGATCTTGGAACGTATCTTAGATGGCGTTCCTTCTTTGTTCAAGTTTCGCTATGGTTCATACTGGTGCCGCGGGGCTAAAGCGGCATTATTCGTGCCGTACTACGATGGTGTATCGTGTGAGGCGTGCGACATTGACGCCGACTTGAGGCGGATTGGAGCATGCGTGGGGCCTGCATCAATGCCTTCGCTTCCTCTTCCTTTTCGGGTAGTCCAGTAGGCGCAGGTTGCCTCACCGCCGTCTGGGGCAACAGTCGCGACTGCTTCGGATGGCCACAAAACAACGGCGCGGAAGACGCTGGGTCTATGGCCACAAGCTGCTCATTAAGCGGTGGAAATGGCGTCTCCTCGCCAATTTCAGAGGAGGCAGATTCATGATTAAGTTCAAATTCGAACGATCTCACGATCGTATGATGGTCGAACTGACACTGTCGATTTCCCTAATCGGGCTAATCGCAGTCATGACTAAGTTCTTCGGCCTGTAAGGTCGTGGAACGGGGCACGCTCTCTCGGGGGCGTGCCTTTTACTGAGTGGGGAGCGACCCACTTGCGCTTACGAATTGCTTATGGGTGGCACAACAGAACCGGCCAAGTTATCGCTGGCTTGGTGCTAAGTACTTTCTTTAGCGCGGATTTTTGGCTCCGGCGGTAGGGATCGAACCTACGACCAATTGATTAACAGTCAACTGCTCTACCGCTGAGCTACGCCGGAACCGGGGTCTGACATTCGTGCATCCCTGTCAGGGGGATCTGGCTCCGGCGGTAGGGATCGAACCTACGACCAATTGATTAACAGTCAACTGCTCTACCGCTGAGCTACGCCGGAACACGAGCGGTTCTATAAAGGCGGGGGCTGCGTCGCGCAAGGGGGGAGGGGGCGTTTTTTCACCGATCCGTCACAGGAGCGAAAACCGCGCCTCGGGGTGCAGGACGTCCTCGGGCGACACCTCGTTTTGCGTCGTCATTTCAATGAGATGCGCGAAGACGTTGCGGGCGGCGGCACCCATCAGCGCGGGCGGCGTGTCGGTGTAGATGCGTGCGGTCAGCTCGGGCACGGTGGCAGGCGCTTGGGCCAGCGCCGCGCGGATCTGGGCCGAGCGGTCGCGGCGATGCGCGGCAAGCTCGGCGATGCGCGGGGCGGGGGCGGTGACCGGATCGCCGTGGCCCGGATAGAGCACCCGCGCGGCGAGCGCATCGAGCCGGTCGAGCGAGCGGAAATAATCGCCCAGATCGCCATCGGGCGGCGAGATCAGCGTCGAGGCCCAGCCCATCACGTGATCGCCGCTGAGCACCGCATCGCCCACGGCAAAGCACAGGTGGTTGCAGAAATGCCCGGGCGTGTGCAGCGCAGTGACCGCCCAGTCGCCGTGGGCCAGCGCCTCGCCGTCGCCGATCACCGCATCGGGGGCAAAGGCGCGATCGACCCCCTCGCCACCGCCCGCAATCCCGCGCGCGGCGAGATCGGCCATCACCGCCGAGCGCCCGGCTTGCGGCGGCCCGAAGGCCAGAACCGGGGCGCCGGTGGCCTCGGCCAAGAGCCGCGCGCCCGGGGAATGGTCGAGATGCGCATGGGTCACGAGGATGTGGCTGACCCGCTCGCCCGGTGCGAGCCCCGCCAGAATCGCCGCGAGATGGCCCGGGTCGGCCGGTCCCGGATCGACCACCGCCACCGCGCCGGTGCCGAGCACATAGCTGTTCGTGCCGCGCAGGGTCATCGGCGAGGGGTTCGGCGCCACGATTCGCCGGATGCCCGGTTCCAATGTCTCCATCGCCCTTTTCCTCCCTCTCGACCCCGGCTAGGTTTAGCCATGGATTTCGGTTGGCTCAAACAGATCTTGCCGCGCGGGCTCTATGGGCGGGCCGCGCTGATCCTGATCCTGCCCGTGGTCACGATCCAGATCGTGGTCTCGGTCGTGTTCATCCAGCGCCATTTCGAACGCGTCACCCAGCAGATGACCGAGACGATGCGGCGCGAGATCGTGCTGGTGCTCGACACGGTCGAGGAGGCCGCCGATATCGGTGCCGCGCGGCTCGAGATCGGGCGGCTGGCCGATCCGCTCGGGCTGACGATCGACCTGCCGGCGAGCCCCTCGGTCGCGGGCGAGACGACCGACCGGCGCTATTTCTATGATCTGACCGGGCGCGAGGTGATCGCGGTCTTGCGCCGTGACCTGCCGCAGGTGCGCGCGATCGACCTGCTCACCGGCTCGCGGGTGCGCATCGTGCTGATGTCGCACAAGGGCGCGATGGAGATCACTTTCGACCGGGCGCGGGTCTCGGCCTCGAACCCGCATCAATTGCTGGTGCTGATGCTCGCGGTCAGCCTGTTGATGACGGTGATCGCCTATCTCTTTCTGCGCAACCAGTTGCGGCCGATCCGGCGGATGGCGCGCGCGGCCGAGGCCTTCGGCAAGGGCCGCACGATCCCCTACAAGCCCGCCGGCGCGATCGAGGTGCGCTCGGCGGGGGCGGCGTTTCTCGACATGCGCGCGCGCATCGAGCGTCAGATCGAGCAGCGCACGTTGATGCTGTCCGGCATCAGCCACGACCTGCGCACGCCGCTCACGCGGCTGCGGCTCGGGCTCTCGATGCTGCCCGAGACCAAGGACACCAAGGACGACATCGCCGCGATGGAGCGGGATGTGACCGAGATGGGGGCGCTCGTCGATGCCTTCCTCGATTTCGCGCGCTCCGAGGCGACCGGGGGCGATCCCGAGCGCCTCGATCCCTGCCGGTTCGTGGCCGAGGTGGTCGAGGATGCCCGGCGGATGGGGCAGGCGGTGACACTCACCGATTGCCCGGGCCCCGGGCAGGCCCAGATCCTGTTTCGCCCCGATGCGATGCGTCGCGCGCTCGGCAATCTCATCGGCAATGCGGTGCGCTATGGCCGGCGCGCCGAGGTCTCGGTCGCGCTCTCGCCCAAGGCGGTGCGGATCGTGGTCGAGGATGACGGCCCCGGCATTCCGCCCGAGCGGCGCGAGGAGGCGCTCAAACCCTTCACCCGGCTCGATCCCGCACGCAATCAGGACCGCGGGCAGGGGGTGGGGCTTGGCCTGTCGATCGCGGCCGATATCCTGCGCAGCCATGGCGGCAGCCTGCGGCTCGGGGCGAGCGCGCGGATGGGTGGCTTGATGGCAGAGCTGATCTTGCCGCGCTGATCGGGCGAGGTGCGCCGGGGGGGGCGGCGCAGCGTGCGGGCGCGACGGGGCGGCACGAACCTTCCGGTCCTGACTGTTTCGTCACGGGCACCGGAGCGAACCCGGGCCGGAGGGAGCGGGAGATGCAGAGGGGCGTGCGGGCAGTCGCGCTCGCTCAGCCGAAGAGCCAGCCGAGCAGGTTCCACCAGAACAGTGCGCCGAGGGCCGCGGCGGGCAGGATCCACCAACCCGCAAGCAACTCGCGCCGCTCGTTCAGGGGCGCGGGGAAGATCCAGTCGTAATCGAGATCGGTCAACGTCGTCATGTCGTCTTCCGCCGGGGGGGGCGGTCCTTCTCTCTCGGCCCAGTCGGCCAGTTCGACCGCCTCGTCCCAGGTCGCGGGGGGGCGATCGAGGGCGGTGGGGCGCGGTCTGTGCGGACTTGGGTCTTGGGGGGCGTCACGGGGGACGGGGGATTTGATCGGCTCAGTCATCGGGACCTCCACAAGGGAAGCCTCGCCCCAATTCCTTAACATATCATAGGCGGGAGCGGCGTTGATTTGTGTCAATTTCGTGGCAAGAAAGACCATTCCACCTTAAATTTTGTTAATTTCGGAGACAGACGTCGCGCCGGCCGCCCGCGACCGCCGTCAAGCGTCAAGCAACCGTGAAACGAATGTCAGGTTGCAGCCTCGGGGTCGGATGCCTAATTATGATCCGATGGGAAGGGGCGAGGCCGCCGAAACCGGGGCCGGCACCCTTCGCCGATGAGGAGAGATGATGACCCAGACCCTGCCGACGACCTTTGCGGTGCTGCCGCTGCGCGACATCGTGGTCTTCCCCCATATGATCGTGCCGCTCTTCGTCGGGCGCGAAAAATCGGTGCGCGCGCTCGAGGAGGTGATGGCCGAGGATCGTCAGATCCTGCTCGCCTCGCAGCGTGACCCCGGGCAGGACGATCCCGATACCGATGGCATCTACCGCGTGGGCGTGCTCGCCAATGTGCTGCAACTGCTGAAACTGCCCGATGGCACCGTGAAGGTGCTGGTCGAGGGCAAGGCGCGCGTCCAGATCACCGATTTCGTGCCCAATGACGCCTATTTCGAGGCCCATGCCGAAACCCTCGACGAGACCGAGGGCGACCGCGACACGATCCGCGCGCTTCTGCGTTCGGTCGCCGAGGAATTCGAGCGTTACGCCAAGATCAAGAAGAACGTCCCCGAGGAGGCGCTCGCCGCCGTGGCCGAGACGCATGAGGCCGACAAGCTCGCCGATCTGGTGTCCGGTCATCTGGGCCTCGAGGTCAAGGACAAGCAGGAACTGCTCGAAACGCTCGAAGTTTCGGCGCGGCTCGAGAAGGTCTATGGCCTGATGCAGGGCGAGGTTTCGGTTCTGCAGGTCGAGAAGAAGATCAAGTCCCGCGTCAAATCCCAGATGGAGAAGACGCAGCGCGAATATTACCTCAACGAGCAGATGAAGGCGATCCAGAAGGAACTGGGCGATGGCGAAGAGGGCGCCAACGAGATCGCCGAGCTCGAGGAGCGTATCGAGAAGACGAAATTCTCGAAGGAGGCCCGCGACAAGGCCGAGGGCGAGCTGAAGAAGCTGAAATCCATGAGCCCGATGAGCGCCGAGGCGACCGTCGTGCGCAACTATCTCGACTGGCTGCTGTCGCTGCCCTGGGGCACGAAAAGCCGCGTGAAGAAGGATCTGATCGCGGCCGAGAAGGTGCTCGACACCGATCACTACGGCCTCGAGAAGGTCAAGGAGCGGATCGTCGAATATCTCGCCGTTCAGGCGCGCTCGACCAAGCTCAAGGGGCCGATCCTGTGCCTCGTTGGCCCCCCCGGCGTGGGCAAGACCTCGCTCGGCCGCTCTGTCGCCAAGGCCACGGGGCGCGAGTTCATCCGCATCAGCCTCGGTGGCGTGCGCGACGAAAGCGAGATCCGCGGCCACCGGCGCACCTATATCGGCTCGATGCCCGGCAAGATCATTCAGGCGCTGAAAAAGGCGAAAACCACCAATCCGCTGATCCTGCTCGATGAAATCGACAAGATGGGGCAGGATTTCCGCGGCGATCCCGCCTCGGCCATGCTCGAGGTGCTCGACCCGGAACAGAACGCGACCTTCGTCGATCACTACCTCGAGGTGGAATATGACCTCTCGAACGTGATGTTCCTCACCACGGCCAACAGCTACAACATGCCGGGGCCGCTTCTGGACCGGATGGAGATCATTTCTCTGGCCGGCTACACCGAGGACGAGAAGCGCGAGATCGCCAAGCAGCACCTGATCCCGAAACAGGTCAAGGCGCATGGCCTGCGCAAATCCGAGTTCACGCTGACCGATGGCGGGCTGACCGACATCATCCGCTATTACACCCGCGAGGCCGGGGTGCGGAACCTCGAGCGCGAGATCGCCAAGGTCGCGCGTAAGGCGGTGACCGAGATCCTCAAGGGCAAGGGCGCAGTGAAATCGGTCACGGTCGACGAGGCCAAGGTCGAGGCCTATCTCGGCGTCAAGCGCTTCCGCTACGGTCTGGCCGAGCAGGAGGATCAGGTGGGGGTCGTGACCGGCCTTGCCTGGACCTCGGTGGGCGGCGATCTGCTGCATATCGAGGCGCTGAAACTGCCCGGCAAGGGGCGGATGAAGACCACCGGCAAGCTCGGCGATGTGATGAAGGAATCGATCGAGGCGGCGGCGAGCTATGTCCGCTCGGTCGCGCCGCAGATCGGGGTGAAGCCCCCGGTCTTCGACAAGATCGACATCCACGTCCACGTGCCCGATGGCGCGACGCCCAAGGATGGCCCCTCGGCGGGTCTCGCCATGGTCACCTCGATCGTCTCGGTGCTGACCGGCATCCCGGTGCGCAAGGATATCGCGATGACCGGTGAGGTCAGCTTGCGCGGCAACGCCATGCCGATCGGCGGCCTAAAGGAGAAGCTGCTCGCGGCCCTGCGTGGCGGCATCAAGACCGTCTTCATCCCCGAGGAGAACGAGAAGGACCTCGCCGAGATCCCGGACAATGTGAAGCAAGGGCTCGAGATCGTGCCGGTCACCCATGTCCGTGAGGTTCTGGCTCGGGCGCTGGTGCGTCAGCCTGAGCCCGTCGAATGGGACGAAGCCGCCGAAGAGGCCGCCGCCGCCGCGGCCGCCGCTGCGGCCCGCGAAGGGCAGGGGGCGGTCGCCCACTGATCCGCGCGGTTGAGCGTGAGGCCAATCAGGACCCCCGGGCGTTTGCCTCGGGGGTCTTGTCGTTTCGGCGGGCGGTTTGGGGGCGTATTGGGGCGATGATGCCCATGGATTGTTTACCCCTGCCGCCGTAGTCTGGCGCGCAGCGTAACCATCGAGGCGGATCATGGCCGGGACCGGAAAAGACCCTGAAGACAAGGCGGTGAAGGCACCGCGCAAGCCTGCGGCCAAGGCCGCACCGGGCAAACCGGCGGCCAAGGCCGCCGCGGGCAAACCGGCGGCCAAGGCCGCCGCGGGCAAGGGCGCGGCCGGATCGGTCCGCAAGCCCGCCGCGCCGAAAACCGGCGCGAAACCCGCCGCCAAGGCCGCGCCGGTCAAGCTCGCGCTGGTGGGCGAGGCGCTCGGCGCGCCGGTCGCGCCCGCGCAGCCCCCCGACTCGAGCCTCGTGATCCGGAAAAAGGAGTTCCTCGAGCGCGTCGTGGCCGCGAGCGGGGCCAAGAAGCCGGTCGCGCGCGAGGTGACCGAGGCGGTGCTCAAGGTTCTGGGCGAGGCGCTGGCCGCGGGCGAGAGCCTCGCGCTGCCGCCACTGGGCAAGCTGCGCGTCGCGCGTCAGCTCGACAAGCAGGGCGGCGAGATGCTCGTCGTCAAGATCCGGCGCGGCGAAAGCGGCCCGGGGAATGGCACGGAAAAAACCGCGAAAGCCCCCCTTGCAGAGGACGCGGACTGAGTCTAAAAGCCGCTCCACCGGGCGATTAGCTCAGCGGTAGAGCGCTTCGTTCACATCGAAGATGTCAGCGGTTCAAATCCGTTATCGCCCACCATCATTCCGAAAGCGCGTCCCAATGGGGCGCGCTTTTTTAATGCGCTACATGGGCCTTCGGCGCGGCTCCGGGCCGCTCAGGCCCTCAGCGCTGCATGATGCTGGAACCTGGCAATCTTGCGCCGCGCGACCGCGATGAGGTCATCGCCATTCAGCCAGCTGGCCTCTTCGGCCCGCTGGTCGCCGGTGATCATGCCATTCGTCCCCCGCATCCCCGGGTTTTCCTCTGGGAGCGCGATCGCTGCGCGGCATTTCTCGATCTCTTCGGCATAACGGTTGTCCGTTGATCTCTCCGTATTTTGCAAGGCGCCTCCCGCTCATGCCATGTCATGAGATATTGTGCGGTCCCGCCCTGCCGTCGCTGCTCGGGGGGAGGGGGGCTGCACGGGCTTGCCCCACCGCGCGAGCTACGCTAAATGCGCGAGCAGGGGCGGTTAGCTCAGTTGGTAGAGCGTCTCGTTTACACCGAGAATGTCGGGGGTTCGAGTCCCTCACCGCCCACCATCCCCCATCTGCGCACAGTCACTGTGGGTCCGTTCCGGTTTCTGTGCACGGATTCGGTGCTATCTTGCGGGCAACAGAATCCCGGAGGATGCCATGAGCTGGAACCCGCTTCTCGACGCGACGATCCCGATCGGGGACGATGTCGATGCCATTGAAACCGTCATTGTGCCCCGCGCCCGCGATCTGGGCGGCTTCGAGGTGCGCCGCGCGCTGCCCGCCGCGAAACGCCAGATGGTCGGCCCCTTCATCTTCTTCGATCAGATGGGCCCGGTCGAATTTCTGTCCGGCCACGGTATCGACGTGCGCCCGCACCCGCATATCGGGCTCGCCACGATCACCTATCTCTTCGACGGTCGCCTGCATCACCGCGACAGCCTCGGCTCGGATCAATGGATCACCCCGGGCGCGGTGAACTGGATGACCGCGGGCCATGGCATCACCCATTCGGAGCGCACCGACGGCCCCGAACGCGCGACCGGCCACCGGCTCTCGGGGGTGCAGCTCTGGGCGGCGCTGCCCGAGGCGGTGGAAGAGGGGCTGCCCGGCTTCACCCATTCCGAGGCCGCAGATCAACCGGTGCTCGAGGGCGAGGGCAAGCAGGTGCGCCTGATCCTCGGGGAGGCCTGGGGCGAACGTGCGCCGCTGGCGCTGCCCTCGGAAATGGTGGCGGCCGATGCGCTGCTCGAGCCGGGCGCCGGCCTGCCGCTGCCCGACAACCACGAGGATCGCGCGGTCTATGTTCTCAAGGGCGAGATCACCGTGGCGGGCCAGGTCTTCGAGGCGGGGCGGCTTCTGGTCTTCCGCCCGGGCGACCGGGTCTCGATCCATGCCGGGGCGGCGGGGGCGCGGGTGATGGTGCTCGGCGGCGCCACGCTCAGCGGGCCGCGCTATATCTGGTGGAATTTCGTCGCCTCCTCGCGCGAGAAGATCGAGGCCGCGAAAGAGGCCTGGCGCGCGGGCGACTGGGCGCATGGCCGCTTCAAGCTGCCGCCCAATGACAATGCGGAATTCATTCCCGCGCCCGAGCATTGAGATCTTGCCTCCGGCGGGAGTATTTGCACCAGGAAAAGCCAAGCAATGTTTTCTAACCCGCTGCTTTTTCTTGGTAAAAATACTCCCGCCGGAGGCTCCCGCATCGGGCCTCTGCGCCGGCGCGGGGCAGGGGCGGCGGCCCCATCCGGAAATTCCGAAACTTTTCTCACCACCCCGCTTGACGGCGCCGCGCGGCGCCCGTAATACGCACCCCACGCCCGGATGGCGATCCGGAGTGGAGAATGGGCGGTTGTAGCTCAGTTGGTTAGAGTACCGGCCTGTCACGCCGGGGGTCGCGGGTTCGAGCCCCGTCAACCGCGCCACCTCCACCCGGATCGCCCCGAGCGCGTTGCGCGGTTGTAGCTCAGTTGGTTAGAGTACCGGCCTGTCACGCCGGGGGTCGCGGGTTCGAGCCCCGTCAACCGCGCCACTTTCCCCCTTCGTTATCCGCCCCTTCTTCCGATCCGGTTGGGCGATGCGTCGTGACGCATTGCACCCGGCCGTTGGCGCGGCTATCTCGCGCGGAGCAACGGGAGGCTGTGATGGAACAGATCGGTGTTTTCCTCGACCGGATCGACTGGTCGCTGGCGGTGATCGCGGCGCTGACCTTGGGGCTCGCGCCTTTCGTCCCCGAACCGCATATCTGGGAAAAGCTCAAGATGCTTGCGGCCGGCACTTTGGTGCGGCCGATCGACTGGTTCGACTTCGTGCTCCATGCCGCGCCCTGGCTCCTGCTCATCGCCAAGGTGATCCGCGCGGGGCTCACCCGCGGCTGAGCGTCCAAGCCTTGCCTGAGACGGGTTTCGGCCTTTATAGAAGGGCCGAACCCAAGGAGAGTGCCATGAAAGACCAGCTCGACGCGAAGATGCTCATCGATCAGATGGGATCGGCGGCGCGGACCGCCGCGGCGGAGCTTGCTTTCGCGCCATCCGCCGCCAAGGAGGCGGCGCTGATGGCCGCGGCCGACGCCGTCTGGGCGCGCCGGGTCGAGATCATGGCCGCCAATGGCGAGGACATGGCCTATGGTGCCTCGAAGGGGCTGACGCCCGCGATGATGGACCGCCTCGCGCTTGACGAGGGGCGGATCGGCGCGATCTGCGAGGGGCTGCGGGCGGTCGCTGCTCAGGCCGATCCCGTGGGGCAGGTGATGGCCGACTGGGACCGGCCGAGCGGGCTCAACATCCGCCGGGTGCGCACGCCGCTCGGTGTGATCGGGGTGATCTATGAATCGCGTCCGAACGTGACCGCGGATGCCGGCGCGCTCTGCCTCAAGGCGGGGAATGCGGTGATCCTGCGTGGCGGCTCGGAGAGCTTCCATTCGAGCCGCGCGATCCATGCCTGCATGGTCGAGGGGCTGCGCGCCGCCGGATTGCCGGAAGCCGCGATCCAGCTCGTGCCGACGCGCGACCGCGCCGCGGTCACCGAGATGTTGCACGCGGTGGCCCATATCGACGTGATCGTGCCGCGCGGCGGCAAGGGGCTCGTCGGTCTCGTGCAGGCCGAGGCGCGGGTGCCGGTCTTCGCCCATCTCGAGGGGATCTGTCACACCTATGCCGATGGCGCGGCCGATCTCGAGAAGGCGCGCAAGGTCGTTCTCAACGCCAAGACCCGGCGCACGGGGATTTGCGGGGCGATGGAATGCCTGCTGATCGACCGCGCGTTTTATGAGCGTCACGGCGCGGTGCTGGTGGAGGATCTGGTCAAGGCGGGTGTCGAGGTGCGCACCGAGGGTGATTTGCTGTCGGTCGTGGGCACGGTGCAGGCCGCGCCGGAGGATTTCGGCCGCGAGTTCCTCGACATGATCTGCGCCGCGAAGATCGTCGACGGGGTGGATGGGGCGATCGCCCATATCCGGCGCTATGGCAGCCAACACACCGAATCGATCCTGACCGAAGATGATGCCGCCGCCGCGCGTTTCTTCGAGCGGCTCGATTCGGCGATCCTGATGCGCAACGCCTCGACGCAATTCGCCGATGGCGGCGAGTTCGGCATGGGCGCCGAGATCGGCATCGCCACCGGCAAGCTGCATGCGCGCGGCCCGGTCGGCGCCGAGCAACTCACGAGCTTCAAATATCTCGTGGTGGGCGACGGCACCTGCCGCAAGTGAACGGCGCGAAAAATCAGGCCCCCGCAAGCGATTGCGGGGCCTTTTTCACGCGGTGAGGCCGAGCATGAGCTGGTCGATCCGGCCGGGAAGGGCCTCGGGCACGGGCATCTGATCGGTCAGCAACCAATACCAGGCCTGCGCTGCGATCCGCTCCTCGGCCATCTCGATATCGACCCCGGCGGCGAGCTCGCCGCGCGCCGAGGCCCGGCGAAACAGGTCGCGGATCTGCTGCCAGCGTTCGTTGCGCATCTCGGTCAGCGCCGCCATCACATCGGCATCGCTCTGCGCCTCGGCGATCAGATGGCGCATCGCGCGGCCCTGCGGCACGTCGCGCCAGTGGTGCAGCATCTGGCCGACATAGGCGATCAGATCGTCGCGCAGGCGCCCGGTGTCGGGGATCACGAAGCCCGCCTTCGATGCGGCATAGACCGCAAGCAACAGCCGCCCGCGATTGGGCCACCAGCGGTAGAGCGTGGCCTTGCCGGCGCGGGCGCGTTTCGCCACCGCCTCCATCGTGAGCGCGGCCGGCCCCCCCTCGGCCAGAAGCTCGGCCGCGGCGGCCAGAACCGCCTCTTCGGTCGCGGGGTTGCGGCGCGCCCCGATCGAGGCGCGCGGGGCTTCGGCGGGGCGCGATGCCATTGGGGCGGGGTGGTCAGATGGCACGTGGTCTTCCTCGACTAAACGGACATTGACAAAACGGAACGCATCGTTCATATAAACGATACGCATCGTTCCTATGCGTCCCTTCATCAAGACGCTCCGTTCCGAAAGGTATCCCGATGACCGAGATGCATCAAGCTACTCTGGCCTCCCGCAGCGCGGATCTCCAAGTCACGCCCGAAGTGACATCCGAGGCGCCCCCGGCACCGCTCCATCACACGAGCGAGCATCAATCGCATGGCCATCACCGACCGGGGCCGCTTGCCGCCGCCCCGCAGGCCAGTTCGCAACCCGCCGCGCGCCCTGCGGGGCCGCCGTCGCGCCCGCGCCTGGCCGGGTTCGTCTTTCTCTTCGTCTATCCGCTGGTGACGGGGCTTCTCTATCTGATCCTGCCGCTGATGCAGGGCCAGCCGCTCTATGTCACGACGCTGGTCGTGGTGCCGATTGTCGTTGTCTCGATGGTCTGGGGCATCATCCCCTTCATCACCACGCGGCTGCGCCATCTGCTCTGAAAGCGGCGCAGGATCTGGCGGGCGATCCGCGGGCGGAGCGGGGCTCCGCAGTGGGCGACGCGGGGCGAGGGCCCGCTCAGAAGCCGATCGCGGCGCCGGTCTCGTCGATCCGCCACGAGAGCTTGCGCCCGAGCGCCCGTGCCTCACGCGGCAACAGCGCGAATTGCACCTGTGCCGCCGCGAGATCGGCCCCCTCGCTCGCGCCCGGGCCGCCGTCGAGCCGTGACCAGAGCGCCGAATCGGCTTTGGTGCGCCGGGCTTGGGCGGTGATCCGCCAGATGCCGCCGGCTTCGGAAATCACCACCTCGCCGCCCCAGGGCAGCGCCGTTTCGAGGCACAGGAGCGCGAGAAAGGCGAGCTTCGCCATCCGCCGCGGCTGATCGCCCGCGATCTGCCAGTCATATTTCAGCCGCCCGCTCTGGCTCATCTCGGCGAGCAGCGCCGCGATCTCGGCGCGGCCGACCCGCTGATCGCCCGCCTGCCCGAAGGCGACGCGGAAGAACTTGATGCGCGCGTTGGCGGCGGCCACCGCCTCTGCAATCAGTTGCACCTCGGGTGAGGTGCCTGCGCCGGTCATCGCCAGCAATTCGACCCCGTTGCCGATCGCGCCCAAAGGGCTGATAAGATCGTGACAGAGTCGCGATCCGACGAGGGCCACGATATCCGCCGTCATCTCCTCCGCAGATCGCGGGCCGCGTGCGCCCTCTGCGTCGGGGGGGCAGGGGGAAGGGGCGTCGCTCGGGTCAATCAGCATCGGTCAATCCAAAGGTTGCGCAATGAACGAATTCCTCGAACCCGGCATGATCGTGCGTAATCCGCAGGCGCCCGATTGGGGCATCGGACAGGTGCAGTCGCGGATCGGCGACCGGATCACGGTCAATTTCGAACATGCGGGCAAACAGGTCATCGACGGGCGCCGGGTTCAGCTCTTCCTCGTTATTGCGGATCAGAGTTAGCGAAGGGTTAACGCCCGCGGAAAACCTGCGAGAAAGCCACGTTGGCGCGCAGAAAGTTGCCGCCGCGCCCGGTTTCAGGCGCAAAATGCCTGAATGTTATGCAGCTTTGGGGGGACTGTCGGGTCCGGTTCGGGCTGCGGCGCGCGCCGGGTCTCCGCGGTGTCGGGGGGTGACGCGCGGGCCGCCTGCCGCGTCGCGGTTGCATTCCCGCGCCGAGCTGACGTAAATATCCGCAGGGAATGGGCGGGAAAAATGGCAGCGGAAACGGCAAGCTACGCGGTGCGGCTCGCGACCGAAGAGCGGGATCTGCTCGCCTCGCAACGGTTGCGCTACGAGGTTTTCGTCGAGGAGCTCGGCGGCACCGGCCCGCTCGTCGATCACGCGCGCCGGCTCGAGGCGGACGAGTTCGACCCGATCTATGACCATCTGATTCTTGTCGATCCGAGCCGCGACCCTGACAGTCTCGATCACGTCGTAGGGGCCTATCGGCTCCTGCCCTCGGACCGGGCGGCGGCGGCGGGACGCTTCTATTGCGATGCGGAATACGATCTGAGCCGGCTGCGGGCCTCGGGGCGCAAGCTCCTGGAACTCGGGCGGTCCTGCGTCGCGCCCGAACATCGCGGCGGATCAGGGATGCTCGTTCTGTGGAACGCGCTGGCCGACTATGTGCTCGAGCATGACATCGAGATCCTGTTCGGCGTGGCGAGCTTCCATGGCACCGATGCCGAACGGCTGGCGATGCCGCTCTCCTGGCTGCACCATCACCATCTCGCGCCCGAGGCGCTGCGCCCGCGCGCGCGCGCCGAACACTTCCAGCGGATGGATCTGATCGCGCCCGAGGCGCTCGACCGGGCCCGCGCGATGGCCGAGATGCCGAACCTGATCAAGGCCTATCTGCGGCTCGGCGGCTTCGTCGGCGAGGGCGCCTATATCGACGCGCCCTTCAACACCACCGATGTGCTTTTGCTGATGGATACCAAGGCGATGAGCGACAAGCACCGCGCCTTCTACACCCGCCGCTCCGAGGGGCGCCCGTGACTCAAAGCGGCCCGATCCGGGAGGGAACCAGCCGCGGGGGGCCGACCTGGGAGGGCGATCCACCGCCGCCTGACCGGCGCCTCGGGCCGCGCGACTGGCTGCGGGTGCTGCGGCGCGGGCTCGGCCTCGGCCTTGTGACCTACGGCGGGCTTGCGTTCCTTTTGCTCGTGCGGGGGGTGGAATGGCCACTCTATGGCGCGCGCCGTCCCTGGACGCCGCATATCACCCAAGGCGTCTGCCGCGCGGCCTTCACGCTCCTAGGAATCGGCTATCGAGTCACCGGCCGGCCGATGGCCGAGATCGGCGCGGTGGTGGCGAACCACGGCTCGTGGCTCGACATCTTCTCGCTCAACGCCTGCCAGCGGGTCTATTTCGTGTCCAAGGCCGAGGTCGCCGGGTGGCCCGGCATCGGCTGGCTCGCGCGCGCGACAGGCACCGTCTTCATCCGCCGCGACCCGCGCGAGGCCCGCGCACAGACCGCACTCTTCGAGGCGCGGATCCGGGCGGGCCATCACCTCCTCTTCTTCCCCGAGGGCACCTCGACCGATAGCCGCCGCGTCCTGCCCTTCAAGACGACGCTGTTTCAGGCCTTCTATGCCCATGACCTCGACAAGGTGATGCGGATCCAGCCGGTCACGGTGATCTATCGCGCACCCGCGGGCGAGGATCCGCGCTTCTACGGCTGGTGGGGCGATATGGGCTTTGGCCCGCATCTGGTGAAGGTGCTGGCGCAGCGCCGGCAGGGCTCGGTCGAAATCGTGTTTCTCGCGCCGCTTGCCGTGCGCGATTTCCCCTCGCGCAAGGAACTTGCGGCCGCGGCCGAGGCTGCGGTGCGCGCGGGGATCGCTCAGGGCTGAAGCCGCGACCGCAAGCTGCGCAGCACATAAAGCCGGATCGCGGTTGCAAGCCCGGTCTCGAGCCCGCGGGCCGCGTCGATCTCGGCCGCAAGCGCGTTGAGCCCCTTGCCCTCGGCGGCCGCAATTTCGCGGAAGGCGGCCCAGAATTCATCCTCAAGCGTGACCGAAGTGCGGTGCCGGCCAAGCGTCAGCGAGCGTTTGACGGGGCGGCTCATGGCCCCTCCGGCGTGTCATCTTCCCGACGATGCGCCTCGAGCGCCGCGCGCGCCTTCTCGGCCTCGGCCGCCTCCAAACGCTTCTGCGCCTTGGTCCGTCCGAATTTCGCGGCATTCTCATCCGCGGTCGCGCGCTTCTCGGCGCGGGCCTTGGCCTTGCGGAACTGGTTCAGATTGGTGACGTTGGACATGGGCGCAATGTCGCACGGGTTTCGCGGCCGGGGAAGGGGCTCTGCCCCTCTGGGCCTTGCGGCCCATTCACCCCGGGATATTTGGACACAGATGATAAGCAGAAAAACTCTTCTCATCATCTGTGCCGAAATATCCCGGGGGTTTGGGGGCTGGCCCCCAATCTGATTTGGGGCTGGCCCCCAAAGCGAAAGGGCGGCCCGAAGACCGCCCTGTCATGGATGCATCACCGCCGGACCGATCAGCCTTTCGGGCCGATCATGTCCTCGGGGCGGACAACGCGGTCGAAGGTCTCTTCGTCCACGAGACCGAGCGCGATCGCCTCTTCCTTCAGCGTGGTGCCGTTCTTGTGCGCGGTCTTGGCGACCTTGGTCGCGTTGTCATAGCCGATGGTCGGGGCGAGCGCGGTGACCAGCATCAGGCTCTCCTTCATCAGCTTGTCGATGCGCGCGGTGTTGGCCTTGGTGCCCACGACCATGTTGTCGGTGAAGGCGCTGGCCGAGTCGCCCAAGAGCTGGATCGACTGCAGCACGTTGTAGCTCATCATCGGGTTGTAGACGTTTAGCTCGAAATGGCCCTGGCTGCCGGCAAAGCCGATGGCAGCGTCATTGCCCATGACATGGGCGCAGACCATGGTCAGCGCCTCGGCCTGCGTCGGGTTGACCTTGCCCGGCATGATCGACGAGCCCGGCTCGTTTTCCGGCAGGATCAGCTCGCCCAGACCCGAGCGCGGGCCCGACCCCAGAAGACGCATGTCGTTGGCGATCTTGAAGAGCGAGGCCGCGATGGTCTTCAGCGCGCCCGAGTAGAACACCATCGCGTCATGGGCGGCGAGCGCCTCGAACTTGTTCGGCGCGGTGATGAAGGGCAGGCCGGTGATCTTGGCGATCTCGGCGGCCACCGCCGCGTCATAGCCCTTGCGGGTGTTGAGCCCGGTGCCGACAGCGGTGCCGCCCTGCGCCAGTTCATAGATATGGGTCAGCGCGAGCTTCACCCGTTCGATGCCGCGGTCAACCTGCGTCGCATAGCCCGAGAATTCCTGGCCGAGCGTCAGCGGCGTCGCATCCTGCGTATGCGTCCGGCCGATCTTGATGATGTCCTTGAATTCTTCGACCTTGGCCCAGAGCGCGGCCGAGAGCTTCTCGAGGCCCGGCAGCAGCACGTCACGGGTATGGGTGCCGATGGCGACATGCATCGCGGTCGGGAAGGTGTCGTTCGACGACTGGCCCATGTTGACGTGGTCGTTCGGGTGGACGGGTTTCTTCGAGCCCATCGTGCCGCCCAGCATCTCGATTGCGCGGTTCGAGATCACCTCGTTCGCGTTCATGTTCGACTGGGTGCCGGAACCGGTCTGCCACACGACCAGCGGGAAGTTGTCGTCGAATTTGCCCTCGATCACCTCTTGCGCCGCGGCCTGAATCGCCTTCGAGAGCTCGGCGTCGAGGTCACCCTGCGCGGCGTTCACGATGGCGGCGGCCTTCTTGATCGTGCCGAGCGCGCGGATGATCGGCACCGGCTGACGCTCCCAGCCGATCGGGAAGTTGATGATCGAGCGCTGCGTCTGCGCGCCCCAATATTTGTCGGCGGGAACTTCGAGAGGACCGAAGCTGTCGGTCTCGGTGCGGGTCGCGGTCATCGTGGGCCTCCGTCAATGCGCTGAACCTGTCCCCGGCGTCATAGGACGACGGGGCGGATTTTGCAATCGGTATGCGAAGGTATACCTGACTAGCGCGCGCCTGACGCATGGCGCGCGGCATCGAGCAGCAGCCGGGCGCCGAGCACCCCGAGCACCAGAGCCGCGCCGCGATCGAGCGCCGTTTTGGTGTGCAGATAGGCCGCACGCGGGCGGCGCGCCGAAAAGGCGAGAGCGACCACCGCATACCAGCCCGCCTCGACCACAAACACCAGCGGCGGCAGCGCGAGCACAACCCACCCCGGGGGCGCGGCGGGCAGGAGCGCCGCGAAGATACCCGCATAGACCACCGCCGTCTTCGGGTTGCTGATCTGGGTCAGCAGCCCGAGCCGGAAAGCCTGTCCCGATTTCGGCGCGCCCGATCTCGGCTCGGTCGTGCCCTCAGTGTCAGGCATGGCCAGAGGTTCGCGCGCCCCGCGCCAGATCCGCCAGGCGAGTCGGGCCAGATAGAACCCGCCCAGAAGGCGTAGAGCGTCATAGAGCACCGGGACCTGCGTGAGCATCGCGATGAAGCCGAGCACGGCAAGCGCCGCGAAAATGGCGCCCCCGAGACCCATCCCCAAGGCGGCTGCCAGCCCGTCGCGGCGGCTGCGGGCCACGGCAATGCGTGAGACCAGAACGAAGCTCGGGCCAGGACTGACCGCGCCGAGTGCGATTGCGCCGAGAATTGCGAGAAGCGGAAGCCCCGCGGTCACTTACGCCACTGATCGAGGCTCACGACCTCGGCCTCGGTGCGGGGCGCGGGTTCGTCGTCCTCGTCCTCGACCTCGTCCTCCTCGTCGTCCTCGTCGAACTCCTGCGTCTCGAAGCGCAGGCCGAATTCGACCGACGGATCGACGAAGGTATGGATCGCGTCGAAGGGGATGTAGAGCGGCTCGGGGTTGTTGCCGAAGTTGAGCGTGATCGAGAAGCCCTGATCGGTGACCTCGAGATTCTCGAACCAATGCTGGATCACCACCGTCATCTCGTCGGGATAGCGCTCGCGCAGCCAGTCGGCGAGCTCGGCCTCGGGGTGGTGGGTCGAGAAGGTGATGAAGAAGTGATGCGCGCCGGGCAGGCCGTTCTGCGCCACATCGGTCAGAACCGACTGGATCAGGCCGCGCATCGCGCGATGCATGAGATTGCCATAATCGATCGAGCGGGTCATCACATGCCTTTCCGTGCCGTTACGCTCAGCATAGGGGATTCGCGGCGCAAGGAAAGGGGGTCGCGCGGACGTGCTGAACGCGGGCCGGGCGCGGCGCGCCGCTCACCCCAGGCTCTCGCCGCTCAGGCACAGCGCGAGCGTTTCCGGCGGCATCTGCCCGAGCTGTTCGAACACCGCGATCATGTCGTAATGATTGAAGGCTTCGGCGAATTTTTCGCCCTCGAAGCGCAACGCGAGCTGACCGCTGAATTCGAGCGCGTGGCCGTCGGCGGCCGAGGTGCCGCGCACGATCTGCAAGGTCCAGAGCCAGTCATCCTGTTCGAGGGCCCGCACCACCTCGACCGAGAGATCGCGGACCCGGGCGCGCATCGCCGGAATCAGGGCGGCGAAATCCTCGGGGCCCATCTGCAAGCCGCTCATCACCCCGCTTGCGCGACCGCCGCCGCTGAAGAATCCGGGAATCGCCTCGATTTCACCCGCGATCCAGACCCGCTGGAACCAGTCGTTCAATACCTCGATCTTGCTCATCGTCATCCTCTTCGCCTGCCGCGCGTCTGTTGCAGAATGCGACGAAGAGGTTGTCTTGTGGTTAACGCCCGTCGGGGAGGCGGGATGACCCGAGGGCAGGCGCGCCGCCCTCGGGGCCTGCATCGGATCAGCGGATCAGCCGCACGATCCCGCCGGTCTCGCCCTCGAGCACGCCATGTTCGTCCGAGGTGGGCTTGAGCATCGCGGCGAGGGCCACATCGACCGGGGTCCAGTAGGGCACATACCATTCCTGATCGACCTCGAGGATCAGCACCCGGTCGGCCGCTGCATCATAGGCGCCGATCAGCGAGACATGCGGGCCGTCCCAATCGCCCGTCACCACGCCCTGATTGAAATAGATCAGAGCGACGTCATCGGCCGAGGCCTCGTTCGCGGCAAGGATCTCGCGCAGTTTCGCGCCCATTTCGGGGGTCGGCTCGGCTGCCATTTCGGCGGGGTGGAAGACCTCGACCTTGCCCTCGATTCCGCGGGCTTTCATCGCCTGACCGGCGAAATCGACGAGCTGGGAGAATTTCACCCCGTCGCCGCCTTCGGCCGAAATCGTCTTCCACTCCTCGGAGGCCACGAGATCGAGAAGTTCGGGCTGGCTCATCACCGTTTCCTCGGCGAGCGCGGGCAGGCCCGCAAGCCCGTTCACCGCCGCGGTGACCGAGGCCACGCCGCAAGCCGAGGTGGTGAATTGCGGCTTCACGAAGGGGGAAAAGGCCCAGTAATCGGGCGCCGGGGCCTTGGCGAGATAGCCGTGATCGGCGGTCAGCGGCACGGCATTCGGGCCGAGCTTGGGCAGCGGCTCTTCGGCAAGTGCGGGGATTGCGAGAAGGGGCAGGGCGGCGGCGAGAAGCACCGCGGGAAGCGGGCGCAGGATCGGGCGCATGGGAGAACTCCGGTGATTGATGCGCCACTCTGCGCGGGCCGCGCGCGCTCTGGCAAGAGGGATCGCCCGGGCCGGGCCTCGGGGTCTGCCGGGGAGGGGAAAGGTGCAGGATTCTGTTGCCAGGCTCCTGCGGGCCCCGCCTTAAGCGGCTAAGCGTAAGGACTTAAGTTTCGGTTACCCGAGCTGCTTACGCAGCCAGAGCGACCGGAGCACGGTTGTCGTTGGCAACTGTACATTTTGCACCGATAACGGTGGTAGCTCACCGAGACAAAGCAATCACCTTTAGACGTTCGTCGATCCTATTTCGGCCCCATTCGCCCCCAACGAGGGAAGTTTGGTGGAGCCGCCGGGTACCGCCCCCGGGTCCGATCCGCTTATTACGTGCGCGTTTATGCCCATAGTCCGGGCGAACCCGAACAGCGCGAATATAGGGGCGGGGGCGGGGCGTTGCAAGGTGGCGCGCGTCGGGCTGGCGGATGGCGCGCGGGAGGAGGGCGGCCGCCCCTTCACCGCAAGACGGCCCGCGCATCGCGTGACCGGCAGGCGCGGCGATTGCATCCGCGATCGCGGGCCCGGGCGCCGGCGGTTCCGGATTTTCCTGGTCCAAATACTCCCGCCGGAGGCAACCCCCGAAAGGGGGGCGCCCGGCCTTCAGAGCAGGAAGTGATCCTCGGTCAGCGTATCGGTGCCGCGCACCGAGAGCTGGAAATCGGCCACCCCGTCGCCGTCGAGGTCGATCTCGACCAGCGCGCTGCTGCGGGCCGCGGTGTAGCGCAGCTCGCCGCCGCTGCCCGAGAAGGCATCGGTGCCGATGAAGGCGAAGGCCTGATCCCCCGCGACCGAGAGATTCGCGTCGATCGCGGAGAGGTCGATCACGTCGAATCCGCTCGCCTCGAAATCGCTGATCACGTCGATATAGCGCCCCGAGGCGGCGCTGTCGGTGATCGCCTCGAAGACGAAGCTGTCATAGCCGCTGCCGCCGGTCATGACGTCATAGCCCGCCCCGCCGTTCAGGATGTCATAGCCGCCGTCGCCGCGGAGCAGATCGTTGCCCTCGCCCCCGAGCAGCGTGTCATAGCCCTCGCCGCCGATCAGCGTGTCGTTGCCGGCCCCGCCGGTCAGCTCGTCGTAATCCGCCTCGCCGTTCAGCAGGTCGTTGCCGGCCCCGCCGATCAGCGTGTCGAAGCCCGCGCCGCCCCAGATCCGGTCGTCGCCCTCGCCGCCCTCGACCAGGTCGAAGCCCTCGCCGGCCATCACCGTATCGTTGCCGAGGCCCGCGATCACCGTGTCGAAGCCGCCGCCCGCGCTGATCCGGTCGGCGCCATCGCCGCCGTCGATCAGGTCGAAGCCCTCGCCACCGTCGATCAGGTCCGCGCCCCGGCCGCCGATCAGCGTGTCATTGCCATCGCCGCCATAGAGCCGATCGGCCGAGATGCCGCCCTCGAGGTAATCGTCGCCGGCCTCGCCATAGATCATCTTGGCGCCGGTGCCGCCGGTCACCGTATCGTTGCCGTCGCCCGCCCAGACCCGGTCCGAGCCCACCCCGCTGTCGATCAGGTCATTGCCCGCACCACCCCAGATCTGATCGTTGCCGATCCCGCCCCGGATCGTGTCGTTGCCGTCCTCGCCATAGATCCGGTCCGCGCCATTCTCGCCCGAGAGCCAGTCGTCGCCGCTGCCGCCGAGGATCGAATCGTCGTCGTTGCCGCCGAGCAGCGTGTCCGAGCCCGCGCCGCCGTTGATCGTGTCGCGGCCGCGCCCGCCATCGACGTTGTCGTCCCCCGCGCCGGCTTCGATCAGGTTGGCGGCCGCATTGCCGAGGATCCGGTCGCTGCCCGATCCGGCGCGCAAGTTCTCAATCACCGTGGCCTGTTCGATCAGCATGTTGCCGACGAGGCCGTAGAGGCTCGAGATCGTGCCGCCGTTCATGTTGATCGCCTGGGAGAGCGTGTCGGTCGAGACATCGAGCGTATCCTTGCCGTTCGAATCCGCGATCATGAAGGTGATCGGCTGGTCGAGCACGCCATCGGCCATCATCGCGCCGATCGTCTGATGCAGGCCCCCCGCGGTCGCATTCACGCCATAGGTGGTATTGCCCGATTCCATTCGCGTGTAGCGGCCATAGAGCGACTGGATCGCGACGATATCGGCGGCCATCGGTCCCATCGTATAGGCATAGGAGGCCGTGACCGAGCGGTTCTGGGTCTGGCTGAAATAGCTCATCACCGAGGCCTGCCAGCTGTCGTAGGTGAAGACCCTGTCGGAGAGCCGGGCCGACCCGTTGTAATCGCCCGCATGGCCGAGCCCGAGCGCATGGCCGATCTCATGGATATAGGTCTGCAGCGAATAGGTGCCGGCGCCGGTACCATAGGCGGCGATCCAGTCGGTCGAGATGTTCACATGGCTCGAGGTGATGATCCCGTTCGAGACGACCGAGCTTGCATAGGCGCCGCTCTGGCTGTCGTCGAAGCTGATGTGGATCGGCGCGCCCTCGGCCGGGGCGCTGTCGAAGACGATCCCGCTCACCGCGGTCCAGCTGTCGAGGGCGGCGCGGGCGAGGGCCTGCCCCTCGGCGGTCAGCGCCGAGAGATCGACGTTCAGCGTGCCGCCCGCGCGGATGTCGAAATGCCGCGGCGTCTGCCCGGTGCTTTCCCAATAACCGGTGGTGAGCTGCGCCGCGAGGCGGTTCAGTGCGGTCGTCCCGAGCCCCTCGCCGAAGCTCATGTCGCCGGTTTCATAGGCGATGGCGGGCGCACGGGTGGCGGCGGCGTGGATCGCGGCGGCCTCGGTGGCCGAGGGCGGCTGGCTCAGACTGGCACAGATCAGGCACATGGCAGACTCCGGACGTGACCCGGGATTTCCGGGCGATGAGGTTGCACGAGACAGGGGGTCGCTTCCGGACCGGAGCCGGGTCGCTTCTCGACCGGCGCAGCAGATGCGTGCCGAACCTACGCCCGGCGGGGGCGTTTCCAAAGCCTTTTGCGCAGGGCTGGTCAATGCGGACTTAAACGAAAACGCGGCATTTTCGGTAAAATCGACCTGCCCGGAAATCGCCGCGGACCTTTCCGGAAAATGAATGCAGCGCAAAGGGTTGAAGGGGGATCTTCGGGTGCTTTGATTTCGCGGGGCGCGGCACTATCTTTGCGCGACCCTCTCCTGTCCCGAACCCGAGATTCCGATGCCGCACTCGCCTGTTCTGCTCTGGTTCCGTCGCGATCTGCGGCTCGACGACCATCCCGCGCTTGCCGCGGCGCTGGCGAGCGGGCGCCCGGTCATTCCGGTCTTCGTGCTCGACCCCGAAACCGAGGCGCTCGGGGCTGCGGCGAAATGGCGGCTGGGCGAGGGGCTCGCGGTCTTCGCGCAGGCGCTGGCGGCGCGCGGCGCGCGGTTGATCCTGCGCCGTGGGCCGGCCCTTGAGGTCCTGCGCGCCCTCGTGACCGAGACCGGCGCCGCTGCGATCTATTGGTCGCGGCTCTACGATCCGGCGGCACAGGCCCGCGATTCTGCGGTCAAGACCGCGCTGCGCGAGGCCGGGATCGAGGCGCGCTCCTTCGCCGGGCACCTGCTCTTCGAGCCTTGGGACATCGAGACCCAGAGCGGCGGGCCCTATCGCGTCTACACGCCGTTCTGGCGCGCCCTGCGCAGCCGTCCGGTGTCAGCCGCGGTGCGGATGCCAGATGAACTTCGACCGGTAACATATTGGCCTGCAAGCGATAACCTTGAGGGTTTTGGGCTCGGAGCGGCGATGAACCGGGGCGCGGCGGTGCTCGCGCGCTTTGCCCGGCCCGCGGGCGAAGCGGCGGCGCTCGACCGGCTCGCGAGCTTTCTCGATGCAGGCATCGACGCCTATGCCGAGCGGCGCGATCTGCCGGGCGCGGCCGGAACCTCAGGACTGTCCGAGCATCTGAGCCTTGGCGAGATCGGCCCGCGCCGGATCTGGCACGCCGCGCTTCGGCGGTGGGACGAGGGCGCGGCCGGGGCCGAGCAATTCCTCAAGGAGATCGTCTGGCGCGAATTCGCCTGGCATCTTTTCTTTCATTTTCCGAGGCTTGACCGGGAAAACTGGCGCGCGGGCTGGGAGGAGTTCCCCTGGCGCGGCGACAGCCCCGAGGCCGAGCTCTGGCGCCGCGGCATGACCGGCGAGCCCTTCGTCGATGCGGCGATGCGCGAGATGTATGTGACCGGCACGATGCACAACCGTGCGCGGATGATCGCGGCCTCCTATCTCACGAAACATCTGCTGACCGACTGGCGGGTGGGGCTTGCCTGGTTTGCCGATTGCCTGACCGACTGGGACCCGGCGGCCAATGCGATGGGCTGGCAATGGGTGGCGGGATCGGGGCCCGATGCCGCGCCCTATTTCCGCATTTTCAATCCCGAAACGCAGGCAGAAAAATTCGATAAGTCAGGGGGATACAGGTCGAAGTTCATCTATGGATGGCGCGGCTCGCGGGCGCCCGAGGCGGAGGCCTTTTTCGAGGCGGTGCCGCGCGCCTGGGGGCTCGATCCGACGAAGTCTGTGCCCGCCCGGCATCTCGCCCTCGAAACCGGCCGCGCCCGCGCGCTCGAGGCCTATGCGGGCCTCACGCGCTGAGACCACAAAATTGCCATATTTCAAGCGCATGAAGACTATAGTTACCGTTACGGAAGAGGTTCTCCATGCAGCGCGTCATCATGCGCAACGATTCGGCGATGATGCCGACGATGCCGAAACTGGTCGGGGCGATCGGTCTCGCGCTGACCGGAGTGATGACGGTCGCCCTGCTCGAGCCCTATCTCAATGCCGAGGTGAAGACCGACGGGCTGCAGCTCGTGGCGATCTCCTTCGGGATGCTGCTCGGCTGGCGCGTGATCGGCACCGATGGCGGCGGGCGGCCCGGCAAGACGGCGGCGACGGGGTTCCGTGCAGCCTTCTATCTCGGGATCTGGACGCTCCTGTTCCTCGGTGGGGTGCAGATGCTGCTCAAAGCCTTGCGGATGCGCTATGACGGGCCGATCGAGGCGCTCGGCGATGTCGTGTCGCAGGGGGTTGCGGTCGGCTACATGGTTCTGCAGGTGGATGTGATCGCCATGCTCTTCCTCGGCGGCGCAGTCACGGCTATACTCTCGTCCTGGGCGGGGCGTCGCTGGCGCTGATCCGCTGTCTCAGGAACAGCGCGCAGGACATTGACATTGCTCTATTTCTTCTATGGCACCCTGTGCTATCCGCCGCTGTTGCAGGCGGTTCTGGGGCATCTGCCCGAGGTCAGTCCCGCCGTCGTCGAAGGCTATCAGGTCCGCGAGGCGCAGAGCGTCGAGGGGCAGGATCTCGGCTTTCCGCTGCTGGTGCCGGGCGGCGATGGGGCGCCGGGTTTTCTCGTGCGGATCACGCCCGAGGATCAGGCGCGGCTCGATTTCTATGAAACCGGCTATGTCACCGAAGTGATCGCGGCGCGCGATGCGGTGGGAGTGGTTCAGCCGGCGCATGTCTATCTGCCGGCGCCGGGGCGCTGGGGCGCGGGTGCGCCCTGGACTCTGGCCGACTGGGCCGCGCGCTGGGGCGCGATCGCCCCAGAGGCCGCGCGCGAATTCATGGCCCTGCGCGGCCAGATCCCGGCGGAACAGGCGCTGGCGCGCTACGGTCAGATCAAGGTGCGTGCCGCCTCGCGGCTGCGCGCGGGAGAGCAGACGAAGCCGGCCCGCCTGCGCCGCGCCACCGCGCCCGGCGATGTCGAGATCACCGCGCTCGGCACCGGCTATGCGCGGTTCTTCGCGGTCGAGGATTACACGATTCGTCACCGGCTCTTTTCCGGCGGCATGAGCGCGCCGCTCGATCGTGCGGCCTTCGTGTCGGGCGATGCAGCGGTGGTGCTGCCCTATGATCCGATCCGCGACCGGGTGCTTCTGGTCGAGCAGTTCCGCACCGGACCCTTGGCGCGCGGCGATCTCAACCCCTGGATGCTCGAGCCGATCGCGGGGCGCGTCGATCCGGGCGAGAGCCCCGAGGACTGCGCCTATCGCGAGGCGGGCGAGGAGGCGGGTCTGACGCTCGGCCGGCTGATCGCAGGGCCGAGTTTCTATCCCTCGCCGGGCGCGAAATCCGAATATACCTATTGCTATGTCGGGCTGGCCGATCTCACCGACGATGCCGCGCGCCCCGGCGGGGTCGAGGCCGAGGGCGAGGACATCCGTCCGCATCTGATCTCCTTCGACGATCTGATGGCGCTCGTCGACACGGGCGAGGCGGATAACGGGCCGCTTTTGGTTCTGGCGCTCTGGCTCGCGCGATTGCGTCCGGGACTTCGCGCCGAGGCGGGGGCGTGCTGAGTGACGGGGCTTGAGGCCTCGCCCATCTGGCCCTAAGTCTTGGCACGGGGCCCCGGGCCTCTGACGCGAGGGAGAGCATCATGACGATCTGCACCGATCTGGCCGCGGCCGTGGGCAACACGCCGCTGATCCGGCTGAAGAAGGCCTCGGAACTCACCGGCTGCGAGATCCTCGGCAAGGCCGAGTTCATGAACCCCGGTCAGTCGATCAAGGACCGCGCCGCGCTCTTCATCATCCGCGATGCGATCGCGCGCGGCGATCTCAAGCCCGGTGGCACGATCGTTGAGGGGACGGCTGGCAATACCGGCATCGGGCTCGCGCTCGTCGGCGCCTCGATGGGCTTTCGCACGGTGATCGTGATCCCGGAAACGCAAAGTCAGGAGAAGAAGGACATGCTGCGCCTTGCGGGCGCCGAGCTCGTCCAGGTGCCGGCCGCGCCCTATTCCAACCCCAACAACTATGTGCGCTATTCCGGGCGTCTGGCCGAAGAGCTCGCCAAGACCGATCCGAACGGCGTGATCTGGGCCAATCAGTTCGACAATACCGCCAACCGACAGTCCCATATCGAGGGGACCGGCCCCGAGATCTGGGCCCAGACCGGCGGCAATGTCGATGGGTTCATCTGCTCGGTGGGCTCGGGCGGCACGTTCGCGGGCACCGGCATGGCGCTGCAGCCCAAGGGCGTCAAGATCGGTCTGGCCGATCCCGATGGCGCGGCGCTGCACAGTTTCTACACCACCGGCGCGCTGAAATCCGAGGGCAGCTCGATCACCGAGGGCATCGGGCAGGGCCGCATCACCGCCAACCTCGAGGGCTTCACCCCCGACATGAGCTTCAACATCCCCGATGCCGAGGCGCTGCCCGTGGTCTTTGATCTCCTCGCCGAAGAGGGGCTCTGCCTTGGCGGGTCCTCGGGGATCAACGTGGCCGGCGCGATCCGCATGGCGCGCGAGATGGGGCCGGGGCATACGATCGTCACCGTGCTTTGCGATTACGGCACGCGCTATCAGTCCAAGCTCTTCAACCCCGAATTCCTGAAAGCGCGCAGCCTGCCGGTGCCGGCCTGGCTCGACGGGCCGGGGCGCGCGGTGCCGGAGGTTTTCACCGGATGAGGACCCTGCTGCCGCGTCTTCTGCCTGCGGTTTTCGCGCTGCTGCTGTGGCTGGCGCTGCCGCTGGCGGCTCTGGCCGAGGACCCGGATTACAAGAGCTGGGAAGCGGCGGCGGCCGAGGTGCAGAAGATCGTCGACGAGGGCACGGTCACCAGCGAGAAACTGTCGGAGTTGCGCGCCGACATGGTGAAATGGCGCGCCGATTTCACCGCGGCGCAATCGACCAACGCCGATCAGATCGCGACCGTCAAGGATCAGATCGCGGCCCTCGGCCCGGCCCCCGCCGAGGGGGCGAGCGAGGATCCGACGATCGCCAAGCGCCGTTCCGAGCTCAATGACACGCTCGCCAAGTTGCAGGCCCCGGTGCTCAGCGCGACCGAGGCCGCGAGCCGGGCCGACGGGATCATCCGCAACATCGACAAGCTGGTGCGCGAACGTCAGGCCGACAAGCTCCTGCGGCTCTCGCCCTCGCCCGCCAATCCGGTGAACTGGGGGGCGGGTCTGTCGCTCTTTCGCTGGATGGGCGCCTGGATCTATGACGAGACGCATTGGCGCTTCACCCGGCCGATCAATTGGGAGACGCTGCGCAACAATGCGCCGCTGATCGCGATGCTCGTGCTGATGGCGGGCGTGATGCTTCTGCGCGGGCCGCGCTGGATCGGGCGGCTTGCCGACTGGCTCCGGGTCAAGACGCAGATGCGGGCGCGGGGGCTTGTTTCCGGGATCGTGACGCTCGGCCAGGTCATCGTGCCCTTCGGGGGCGCGCTCCTGCTCGTGGTGGCGGCGCAGCAGACGGGCTTCTTTGGGCCGATCATGACCGCGCTCTTCACGCTTCTGCCCGGTGCGCTCCTGATCGTGCTGATTGCGGGCTGGCTCGGCGGGCGGGTCTTCCCGCGGGCGGGCGCGGCGCATGGCATCTTCGGCCTGCCCGAGGAGCAACGCGCCGAGGCGCGCGTTCACGCGATCACGCTCGGCTTTGCGGTGGCGCTGCAATATCTGCTCGTGGACTGGATCGTTCCACGGGCGCAAGATTATCTGGGCGGCTCGGGCAATGTCGGCGCCGACAAGGCCGCGGCCGTGGCCGAACGGGCGGATGCGGCCTATGCGGTCCTCTCGGCGCCGCTCGTCATCTTCGCAGCCCTCACGCTCTTTCGGCTCGCACAACTGATGCGCCGCCATGCGCGCGCGCTGACCGAGGCCGATGCCGAGACGGCCTTCCGCTTCAAGCTGCTGCACTGGCTCTCGAATGCGGTGATCGTGATTTCGGTGGTGGCGCCGGTTCTGGCGCTGATCGGTTATGTGATGGCCGCCGATGCGCTGACCTGGCCGACGATTGCCACGCTGGCCGTGCTCGCGCTGGTGGTGATCCTGCAGGGCTTCGTCTCGGAGCTCTATGACGTTGTGACCCGGCGCGAGGGGGGCGCGGGAGAGGCGCTGGTGCCGGTGATCGCAGGGTTCCTTCTGGTGCTCGCGGCGCTGCCGATCCTCGCGCTGATCTGGGGCGCGCGCCCAGAGGATCTGGCCGAGCTCTGGACGCGCTTTCGCAGCGGGATCTCGGTGGGCGACGTGCGGATCTCGCCTGCGGTCTTCCTGACCTTCGCGGTGATCTTCGCGATCGGCTATACGGCCACGCGGCTGCTGCAGGGGGCGCTCAAATCGACGATCCTGCCCAAGACCTCGATCGACAAGGGCGGCCAGAATGCGATCATCTCGGGGATCGGCTATGTCGGCATCTTCCTTGCCGCGGTGGTGGCTATCTCGATGGCGGGGATCGACCTGAGCAGCCTTGCGATCGTCGCAGGCGCCCTTTCGGTCGGCATCGGCTTTGGCCTGCAGAATATCGTGCAGAACTTCGTTTCGGGGATCATCCTCTTGATCGAGCGGCCGATTTCCGAGGGCGACTGGATCGAGGTCGGCGGCCAGCAGGGCACGGTCAAGGCGATCTCGGTGCGCTCGACGATCATCGAGACCTTCGACCGCACCGACGTCATTGTGCCCAATGGCGATCTGGTGGCGGGGCAGGTCACGAACTGGACGCGCGGCAACAAGACCGGGCGGATCATCGTTCCCGTAGGCGTGGCCTATGGCACCGATACCCGCCGCGTCTCGCAGATCCTCGCCGAGATCGCCGAGGCGCAGCCGCTGGTGATGATGGCGCCCGCGCCCTTCGTGGTCTTTGCGGGCTTCGGTGCCGACAGCCTCGATTTCGAGTTGCGCGCCTTCCTGTCGGACATCAATTTCGGGCTCCGGGTCAAGACCGAGATCAACCACCAGATCGCCGCGCGCTTCGCCGCCGAGGGGATCGAGATCCCCTTCGCGCAGCGCGACGTCTGGCTGCGCAACCCCGAGGTGCTGCGCCCGGAGGCCGAGCCCGCCCCCGCGGTGGCTCCCCCGGCCGTGGCGCCTGCCGCTGCACCCGCCCCGCTCGGCGCGCCGCAGGCCGGCGAGGCGATTGAGGCCGCGCATCTGTCGGACAATGACGGCGCCGAGGAGGGCGACGACCGGTGATCAGCGAAGAGCTCTTCCGCCTCGAGCCCTACCGGCGCGAGCTCGACACGCTCGTTACCGGGCTTACCCCCGAGGGCGGCATTCTTTGCGAGGCCTCGATTTTCTACCCGACCGGCGGCGGCCAGCCCGGCGACAGCGGGCGGCTCGCCTGGGAGGGGGGCGAGATCGAGATCGCGACCACGGTCAAGGGCGAGGGCGGTCAGGTGATCCTGGTGCCGGCCGAGCCGCTGCCGCTGCCGCCCGCAGGGATTGCGGCGCGTCAGGTGCTCGACTGGGAGCGGCGCCACCGCCATATGCGGGTGCATACCGCGCTGCACCTTCTGTCGGTGGTGATCCCGCTGCCGGTGACCGGCGGGCAGATCGGCCCCGACAAGGGCCGGCTCGATTTCGACATGCCCGAGGCGCCCGAGGATCTGGCGGCGCTCGAGGCCGAGCTGAACGCGCTGATCGCGCGCGATCTGCCGGTCACGAGCGAGTGGATCACCGATGACGAACTCGCCGCCAGTCCGGGGCTGGTGAAGACGCTCTCGGTCAAGCCGCCGGTCGGGCGGGGCTGGGTGCGGCTCGTGCGGATCGGGCAGGGGGATGAGACGGTCGATCTGCAGCCCTGCGGCGGCACCCATGTCGCGCGCACCGGCGAGATCGGGCCGGTGCGGCTCGGCAAGATCGAAAAGAAGGGCCGGATCAACCGCCGCGTTCACCTGCACCTGGCCTGAGGGCGCCTCAGCCCGGCGGTGCTGCGGCGTTGACCTGGGGTTTGAGTATTTTCGCCAAGAAAAAGCAGGGCCGGGGGCGCAGGCATTTGCTTTTTCTTGGTTCAAATACTCGAAATCCGACGGCTGAACCTGCCTCAGTCCTCGAAATCCGGCAGCCCCTCGCGCGAGAGCATCACCGCGAGCGGGCGCAGCGTCGTGCTTTGTGCGCAGGCGATCATCAGCGCGACCATGATCGGCACCGCAAGGAACATCCCCGGCAGGCCCCAGACTGCGCCCCAGAACGCCAGCGAGATGATGATCCCGAAGGACGAGAGCCGCAACGCGTGCCCCATCAGCATCGGGTCGATGACATTGCCGATTACGAATTGCAGCCCGCCACAGATCGCGAAGACGCCGAGCGCCGAGGGCGCGTCCTGGGTCAGGATATAGACGGCAAGGCCCGCGATGACGGTGGCGATGATCGAGCCGATCGAGGGGATGAAGTTGAGCGCGAAGGTCAGCACCGCGACTGGCAGGGCGAGTTCGTAACCGCCCAGCGTGAAGACCGCATAGACCGCACTTGCCGTGACCACCGAGACGGCGGCCTTCACGAGCAGGTAATGGTTGACCCGCCGCATGATCCGCCCGACCGTTTCCGAGACATGTGCGGCGCGGGCGGGCTCGCCGGTCAGGCTTTCGAGCTTGGCCTGAAACCAGATCCGCTCGGCGAAGAGGAAGCCCACGAAGAGGATGATCAGGATCGTCGCCGACAGCAGGCTCGAGGCCTGACCCGCGAGCGTGCTCAGGTAGCCCGCCACCTCGATCTTCTGGATCGAGGCGAGCACGGCGGCCTCGACATCGGCGCCCATCCAGCGAAAGAGCTGTGCGATGGCGCGCTGCGCGGGGCCCGCGTAACTCAGGATCATCGTGACGACCGTGTTGACCTGCGCGAGCAGCACCGCCGTGGCGGTCAACAGCCCCGAGGCGATGAGCGCGAGCGCGACCAGCGAGGCGAGCCAGTTCGGCACCCGCACCGGGCCGATCTGCAACCGCGCGATGGCGCTGATCGCCTGCGAGGTCAGCGAAAAGAGGATAATCGCGATCGCGAGCGAGATCAGGATGAAGCGCGCCTGAACGAGCAGGAACAACACGAGCGCGAAGGCGATGATGCCCAGGAGCAGGTTGGTCAGCCGCCGCGGCTCGGTTGCGGCCTCGTCGGTGGTGAGGCCGGCGTGGCTTTTCTGGGCCTCGGACTGGCCATTGTCTTTCATGTTTCGGGGACCCCTGAGTGCGGCGGCCCGCGGCCGGGCCCGCACCAGCCTAGAGGGTGACCGGGCCGGAGACAAGGCGCCCCGGATGCGGCCCCCCGGATGCGGCCCCCCGGATGCGGCCCCCCGGATGCGGCACCGTGATCCCCGGGATGTGAGGCGCCGTGTCAGGACGAGGCGGCAACGGGGGAGCGAGCGAGCAGGGGGCGGGCGGCGAAGCGCGTGGGGAACGGGCCCGCGGGCGGGCCTCTTGGCGGGCCACAATTCCGGCTCTTGCATCCCGCCCCGCTTTGCGGCTACACCCGGCGCCGGACGGGTGGCCGAGTGGTCGAAGGCGCACGCCTGGAAAGTGTGTAGGCGGGGAACCGTCTCGAGGGTTCGAATCCCTTCCCGTCCGCCAGTTTTCCTGTCAAATTCGATAAAATACCCAGCGAAATAAGCGGTTTTCGCTTGGGTTGGCCCTAGATTGGCAAGAATTTGCTATACATTCCGCGTTACAATCTGCGATACATTGACTTGGGCAACCGGGGGCAACCGGGGGCAATCATGGCAATCACGACGCGCGGCGACTCGAAGAACGGCATCCTCCACCTCTACAAACGGGTTCCGAAGCGTTACGCATCCATTGAACCGCGAACCTTCGTATGGCTGAGCCTGCACACCGACTCGCAGGCTGTAGCCAAGACGAAAGAGGCTGCGGCTTGGGAACAGATGGTAGCGGCATGGGAGGCAAAGCTAGCCGGTGACACTGGTGACGCCGAACAACGCTTCGCAGCCGCGCGCGATCTCGCTGAGGCCCGTGGCTTCCGCTACATGCACGCCGAACAGGTTGCGAGACTACCGATTGAGGAACTGCGCGACCGGTTCGCAGCCGTCACCGGCTTCAAGGATCAGCCGAACAATCCCGATATGGTGGAAGCCGCTGCGATTCTCGGTGGCGCGAAAGAGCCATCCCTGACGATCAGCAAGGCGCTTGAACTGTATTGGACGCTCGCCAAGGACAAGACCATTGGTAAATCCGAGGATCAGCTTCGGCGGTGGAGAAATCCGCGCATCAAGGCGGTCAAGAACCTGATCGCGGTCATAGGCGACAAGCCGATCAGTGAAATCACAGGCGACGACATGCTCGACTTTCGCAACTGGTGGATGGAACGGCTAGACGAGGAAGATCTGACGCCGAACAGCGCAAACAAAGACCTGAGCCACTTGGGCAGCGTTCTCAAGACTGTGAACACGATGAAGCGGCTCGGTGACCTGCTCCCCTGAAATGTCCTCGTTTTGAGGTTAGCCTGTTCTCCAGACGAGGAGACAGACGATGAAGAGAAGTCGGTTCAGCGAAGAGCAGATCATTGGCATCCTGAAGGAGCATCAGGCCGGGCTGTGCGCGAAGGAGC
>QKJR01000008.1 GCA_003249215.1 Rhodobacterales bacterium | reverse complement strand
GACGATGGTCACCTGCCGCTGGGCGTGCAGGTCCGTCGTCGCGGCATTGATCTTTTCGTTATAGAGCGCGGCCGCCTTGGTCGCGTTGTCCTCGCTGGTCAGCCGCAGCCGGTTCAGCGTGACGGGCAAGGCGATCACCGCGCCGAGCACGGTGGTGACGGCGGCGAGTTGGGCGAGGAGGAAGCGGAAATCGCGCGTCGCTTCATCTGCATGCGGCTGGGGGCTTATCAGCACGAACCAGAGCACGAAGACCACGCCGGCCAGAAACAACCCCAGTAGGATCAGCCATATCGCGGCGGCGGCGAGGAAGACCCCGCGCGGCAGGCCGGTCACGCCGAGCGCTTGGCGCAGCCCGTCGAGCCTTTCGACAAAGCGCGCCCGCTCCCATGTCGCGCCGACAAGCTGGAGGATCAGGGCGATGGCGAGGAAGGCCAGGGCAAAGAGAGCGAGCGGGGCGAGGGGGCTGTTGCCCCAGAGCCAGCTCCAGATCGTCGTCAGCACCGCGTCACCCTCCACCAGACGCCGCCATGAAACACCGGTGCGCGGGTTCGGGCAAGCCGGGCCTCAGGTCAGGATCACGTAATCCTTCACCGTGGTGTCGCGCACCTCCCAGGTGCCCTTGAAGCCGGGGCGGATGACGAAGCTCATGCCGGCCACCAGATCCACCGCCGCGCCGCCTTCTTCGGTCAGCACCGAATGGCCCTGCAGGATGCGGCAATATTCCCATTCGTCATAGCTCACCCGCCATTTGCCCGGGGTCGAGCGCCAGCGCCCGGCGAATAGCCCGTCGCGCTCTTCCATGTTCCAGGTGGTGAACAGCGGATTGCCCTCGATCCGCTTGGCCGGATCGGGACGTTCGGATTCGCCCGGGCCTTCGGGCAGGATCGGCAGGAAAAGATCGGACATGGTGCACCTCCGCCCCCGTGCTAACGCCAATTTGTGGCGCCGCAAGGGGGCGGAGGCCTTTTCGCCCGGGGCAAAGCGCCCCATATGGGGCCGGAAGCCCGTGCCCGGGAAATCGCGCCGCCTTGCTTGCCTTCGATCCGGTCGGGCACTAGGGTGCGCGCCAAACCGGGCAGAGGCCCCGATAAAAAAGGAATACCAAATGCTCGTTACGCCCGCTTTCGCGCAGGCCGCTGGTGGCGCCCCGGTCGGGAGCCTGATGAACTCGATGCTGATCCCGATGATCCTCGTCTTCGGCATCATGTGGTTCTTCCTGATCCGTCCGCAGCAGAAAAAGCTCAAGGCCGATGAAGCGATGCGCAACGCGCTGCGTCGGGGCGACCAGATCCTGACCCAGGGCGGGATGATCGGCAAGGTCGCCAAGGTGAAGGACGACGGCGAGCTCGAAGTCGAGATCGCCACCGGCGTCAAGGTCCGCATGACCCGTGCCGCCGTGCTGCAGGTGATGTCGAAGACCGAACCGGCCTCCGAGAGCTGAAGTCTCATCAACAGGGCGGGGCGCAATGCTGCACTATTCCCTCTGGAAACGCATCGTCGTGATCGCGATCACGGCGCTGGGCCTCGCCTATGCGACGCCCAATCTCTTCTATCCGCGTGTCGAACAGCATAACGACGCGATCACCCAGATCGCCAAGACCGGATCGACCGCCGAGCTCGAAGCCAACAAATCGGCCTGGCCCGACTGGCTGCCGAGCTCGCTGGTCAACCTCGGGCTCGACCTGCGCGGCGGCGCGCAATTGCTCGCCGAAGTGCATGTCGAAGACGTCTATGCCCAGCGGATGGACAGCCTCTGGCCGGAAGTCCGCGACGCGCTGCGCGCCGAGCGCGACACGGTCGGCGCGATCCGCCGGGTCGACGCGCCGCAGGGCGAGCTCAAGGTGCGGATCGAGAATGCCGATGCGATGCAGACGGCGCTCGACGTGGTCGGCAAGCTGGCCCAGCCGGTGGTCTCGCTCACCTCGATGGGGCAGAACGACATCGTCGTGACCGCCGATGGCCAGGTGCTGACGGTGGCGCTGTCGGAGGCCGAGAAGCTCGCCACCGACGATCGCACCATCCAGCAATCGCTCGAGATCGTGCGCCGCCGGGTCGACGAGGTCGGCACCCGCGAGCCGACGATCACCCGTCAGGGCGAAAAGCGCATCCTGATCCAGGTGCCGGGTCTCGGCTCGGCCGAAGAGCTCAAGGCGCTGATCGGCACCACCGCGCAGCTCACCTTCAACCCGGTGGTCAGCCGCACGTCCGACAGCAACGCTCAGGTCGCCTCGGGCCAGGTGCTCTATCCGTCGATGGACGAGCCGGGCATCTATTACGTGCTGGAAAAGACCGCCGTGGTCACCGGCGAAGAGCTCAAGAACGCCCAGCCGACCTTCGACCAGAACGGCCGGCCGGCGGTGAACTTCCAGTTCAACGCCTCCGGCGCGCGCAAGTTCGGCGATTACACGGCGGCCAATGTCGGCGCGCCCTTCGCCATCGTGCTCGACGAAGAGGTGATCTCGGCGCCGCGCATCAACGAGGCGATCCCGGGCGGCTCGGGCATCATCACCGGCAATTTCACGGTGGAGGAATCCACCAATCTCGCCGTGCTGCTGCGCGCCGGCGCGCTGCCCGCCAAGATGACCTTCCTCGAAGAACGCACCATCGGCCCCGAGCTCGGCGCCGATTCGATCTCGGCCGGCAAGGTGGCCTCGGCGGTCGCCTTCGCGGCGGTGCTGATCTTCATCATCGCCAACGTGGCGCTGATCCTTAACGTCGGCATGCTCTTCGGCCTGCTCTCGGCGATCGGCGCGACGCTGACGCTGCCGGGCATCGCCGGCATCGTGCTGACCATCGGCATGGCGGTCGACGCCAACGTGCTGGTCTATGAACGGATCCGCGAGGAATTGCGCGCGGGCAGGGGGCCGGCACGGGCCATCGAGCTCGGCTATGAAAAGGCGCTTTCGGCGATCATCGACGGCAACCTGACCACGATCATCACCGCGGCCATCCTGTTCGTGATGGGCTCGGGTCCGGTCAAGGGCTTCGCCGTCACCCTGTTCTTCGGCATCGTGACCTCGGTCTTCGCGGCGATCTTCGTGACCCGCCTGATGATCGTGTTCTGGTTCGAACGCCGCCGGCCCAAGACGATCGAGGTGTGACATGCGTCTGAAACTCGTCCCCGACCAGACCAATATCGACTTCTTCCGCCGGTCCTGGCTGAGCCTCGGCTTTTCCGGCACGCTGATCGTGATCTCCGTGGTGAGCTTCTTCCTGATGGGGCTCAACTTCGGCATCGACTTCCGTGGCGGCACGACGATCCGCACCGAATCGACCCAGGCCGTCGATGTCGCCGCCTATCGCGACGCGATGGCGCCGCTGGCGCTGGGCGATGTGGCGATCACCGAGGTCTTCGACCCGAATTTCCGCGCCGACCAGCATGTGGCCTCGATCCGCATCCAGGCCCAGGGCGACGAGGAAAGCATCACCCCCGAGACGATCCAGCAGGTCGAAGACGCCCTGTCGGCGGTCGATCCGGCGGTGACCTTCGTCTCGGTCGAGAGCGTCGGCCCGAAGGTCAGCCAGGAGCTGATCTGGACCGCGGTCGAGAGCGTGCTGGCCGCGATCGCGGCGGTGCTGGTCTACATCTGGCTGCGCTTCGAATGGCAATTCGCGCTGGGCGCGGTGCTGGCGCTGGTCCATGACGTCACGATCACCATCGGCGTCTTCGTGGTCTTCCAGCTCAAATTCGACCTCACAATAATTGCCGCATTGCTGACCATCGTCGGTTATTCGCTCAACGACACCGTGGTCGTGTTCGACCGGGTGCGCGAAAACCTGAGGCGTTACAAGGTGATGGAGCTCAAGGAGGTGCTGAACCTCTCGATCAACGAGACCCTGAGCCGGACCTTCATGACCAGCTTCACCACGCTGATCGCGCTGATCGCGCTTCTGGCGCTGGGTGGCGACGTGATCCGGGGCTTCGTCTTCGCGATGACCTTCGGCATCGTGGTCGGCACCTATTCCTCGGTCTTCATCGCCTCGGAATTCCTGCTGCGGCTGGGCGTCAAGCGCGACTGGTCGAAGCCCGATGGCGAGGCCGGGACGCAATTCGCCGAAGCCGAAAGCTGAGCCCGGCGAACGGACGGATTTCGAAACCGGCGGCGCGAGCCGCCGGTTTTGCTTTGTCCGCTGGCTGTGGGGGCTGGCGCCGCGCCGGGCGAAACGGCTGAACGAAAGATGAAGATCGCGCCGGGTCGCGTGAAATTCCACTTGATTTCAGCCGCTTGCCAGGCGCCATTTCTCCGGAACTCCGGAACTCCGGAACTCCGGAACTCCGGAACTCCGGAACTCCGGAACTCCGGAACTCCGGAACTCCGGAACTCCGGAACTCCGGAACTCC
>QKJR01000039.1 GCA_003249215.1 Rhodobacterales bacterium | reverse complement strand
TGAACCGCATGATCGAGCCCACCTACATCGAAGACCGTCTGAAGACCGACGCCTTCGTTGGGGTGCCCTATACCTCGGAGATGATCGAAGCGGCCAAAGCCGACTTCGCCGCGCAGGTCGATCCTGACGGCGATACGGACGGGCTGATGGAGCGTTACGGCGACAAGGTCAACGTGCGCAACTTCGACGGTAAACCCGGCATTTCGGAAATGGATGCGCTGGTTGCCTATCTGCAGGTTCTCGGCACGATGGTCGACTTCTCGACCTTCGAACCCGTGGCAAGTCGCTGAGGAGGTTGGGGATGGACTATCATATCTTCCGGGAATTCGCGGATAGCTGGGCAATGCTCGCGCTGTTTGCGACCTTCATCGGTGTGGTGATCTGGGCGTTCCGCCCGGGCTCGCGCAAGACCCATGAGGATACGGCCAACATCCCCTTCCGGCATGAGGACAAACCCGCCTGTCGGAGTGGTGATGCGCAGCAGCAATGCTGTGGCGGTCGCTGCTCCGAAGACGGCGCCACGTTGTAAGGAGGCGTGGACCAAATGAGCAAAAAACCGACCAAGAAACAGGATGTCGCCACCACGGGCCATTCGTGGGACGGCATCGAGGAATACAACAACCCGCTTCCGCGCTGGTGGTTGATCACCTTCTATATCTGCATCGCCTGGGGGATCGCCTATTCGATCGCCATGCCGGCGTGGCCGATCTTCAAGGATGGGGCAACCCCGGGGCTGATGGGCTCCTCGACGCGCGCCAACGTCCAGGCCGAGATCGACCGCTATGCGGCGGCGAACGAAGGCATCGAGGCGAAGCTGGTGGCCGCGGATCTGACCGCGATCGACAGCGATCCCGAGCTGGTGAACTACACCCAGAACGCCGGCGCGGCCGTGTTCCGCACCTGGTGCGCGCAGTGCCACGGTTCGGGCGCCAGCGGCAAGCAGGGTCTGGGCTATCCCAACCTGCTCGATACCGACTGGCTCTGGGGCGGCACGATCGAGGACATCTACACGACCGTGCAGCACGGCATCCGCAACACCGAGGACGGCGAAGCCCGTTACTCGCAGATGCCCGCCTTCGGCCGTGACGAGCTGCTCGAGCCCGAGCAGATCGCCCAGGTCGTCCAGCACGTCCGCAAGATCTCGGGTCAGGAATACGATGCCGCCCTCGAGGCCGAAGGCGCCGTTGTCTTTGCCGACAACTGCACCGCCTGCCACGCCGAGGATGGCACCGGCGACCGCGCCCAGGGCGCGCCGAACCTGACCGACGCGATCTGGCTCTATGGCGGCGATGTCAAGACGCTGACCGAGACCGTCACCAATGCGCGGTTCGGCGTGATGCCCTCCTGGAGCTTCGCTCCGGAAGGCGGCGAGCCGCGTCTGTCGGAAGCCGAGATCCGCTCGGTGGCCTCCTACGTGCACCGTCTCGGCGGTGGCGAATAAGGCCTGACATCAGAATCCGGGGGGCTTCGGCCCCTCGGGTAGCACCGGCGCCCCGTCCTGTTCGCGCGTTTCCTGGGGGCGCCGGTGTGATTTTTCGGAGTGATCCGGGAAACGCAGGCCCGAGGGCCAAATCTCCCGACATCTGCCGTTTTTGGCCCGGGTTCGCGACCGGGCGAAAGCTGCCGAAACCGGCACTGGCAGGCTGCTCCGAATAGCTGTATCAGAAATCCGTCTTTTTGACGCATGTCAAAGTCTTTTGGCATCCGCCATATGAAAAGAGGCGAAATTCGCCGCTTCAGCCAACGGAGACCTAGCCGTGAGCGCCACCGATCCCAGTGATACCCCCCTCTATGCCGCCCGAGAGCCGGTCTTTCCGCGCCGGGTGAAGGGCAGTTTCCGGACCCTGAAATGGGTGCTCATGGCGGTGATGCTCGGCATCTACTACATCACGCCCTGGATCCGCTGGGAGCGCGGGCCCGCACTGCCCGATCAGGCGGTGCTGATCGACCTCGCCAACCGGCGCTTCTTCTTCTTCATGATCGAGATCTGGCCGCACGAATTCTACTTCGTCGCGGGCCTGCTGATCATGGCCGGTCTCGGTCTCTTTCTCTTCACCTCGGCCGCCGGCCGCGTCTGGTGCGGCTATGCCTGCCCGCAGACGGTCTGGACCGATCTCTTCGTGCTTGTCGAGCGCTGGGTCGAGGGCGACCGCAACAACCGTATCCGTCTGCACCGGCAGAAATGGAACGCCGAGAAGATCCGCAAGCGCGCGATCAAATGGACCGCATGGCTGCTGATCGGTCTGGCGACGGGCGGCGCCTGGGTCTTCTATTTCACCGATGCGCCGACGCTGCTGCGCAACCTCGTGACCGGTCAGGCCAGCATGGTCGCCTATACGACGATCGGCGTGATGACCGCGACGACCTTCGCCTTTGGCGGCTTCGCGCGCGAACAGATCTGCGTCTATGCCTGCCCCTGGCCGCGGATTCAGGCCGCGATGATGGATGAGGACACGATCACCATCGCCTATCGCGAATGGCGCGGCGAGCCGCGGGGCAAGCTGCACAAGGGCGTGACCCCCGAGGGGCAGGGCGATTGCATCGACTGCATGGCCTGCTTCAACGTCTGCCCGATGGGGATCGACATCCGCAACGGCCAGCAGCTCGAATGCATCACCTGCGGGCTCTGCATCGACGCCTGCAACGAGATGATGGACAAGATCGGCAAGCCGCGGGGCCTGATCGGTTATATCGCGCTCAAGGACGAGAACCGTGAACGCGCCGGCGAGCATCCGAAGAACGTGTGGAAACATATCTTCCGGCCGCGCACGATCCTCTATTTCACGCTCTGGTCGGGGGTCGGCATCGCGCTCATTGCGGCGCTCTTCATGCGCTCGCCGATCGACTTCAACCTGACGCCGAACCGCGACCCGCTCTATGTGATCCAGGGCGATGGCACGGTGCGCAACATCTACACGATGCGCCTGCGCAACAAGAACGGCGAGGAAACCGCCTTCCGCATCACGGTGACGGGCGAGCATGGCGAGCCGCTGCCCGATGTCACGCTGCTCCTCGAAGGCGAGAAGGCCGATGAGGTCAAGGCGCCTGCCGACTCGACGCTGACGCAGCGGGTCTATCTCGAAGCCGCGCCGAAATCGCCGCTGGCTCTGGCGGAGCGGACCGATCTGCGTGTATGGGTTGAAGAGGTCGGCGCACCCGCGCGGGTTGCGGTCGAGACCGTCTTCAACGGAACGGGCAAGTAGGAGGTCGGCGGATGGCCGGTTTTGCGGGACCCTTCAGCGTGTTGAACAGGCCGGAAGTCTGGTTCCCCTTCGGAATGGTCGCCCTCGTGTTGATCGCGGGCGCGATCTTCGCCCGCGGCAAGCTCACCGGGCGCAAGGTGCTTGCCATTGCCGTGGCCTTCTTCGGCGTGGTGATCGTGGTCAATGTGATCATGGCCTCGCGCGCGATCGGCACCTTCCCGGGGCTCGAGGTGTCGAATTCCTATGTCGCCTCGCAGAGCTTCGACAAGGACCGCGCCGCGCAGGAGAAGCTCGGCTGGAGCGTCGAGCCCGCCTATGAGGATGGCGTGCTCTCGCTCGTGATCCGCGACGCGCAGGGCCTGCCCGCGCGGGTGGGCGATCTCCACGCGCTTGTTGGGCGAACCACCATGGCGGCCGACGACAAGGTGCCGGAATTTGCCTACAAGGGCGGGATCTTCACCGCGCCGGTGACGCTCGAACCCGGGGCCTGGCTGATCCATCTCGAGGCGACGGCCACCGATGGCACCGCCTTCCGGCAACGGCTCGATCTCTTCGTGAAAGGCTAGGGCGATGAGCGTCGCCCCCGCCACCGGGCGGCTCGCCGCCGCCCCTCTCACCGATCTGCCCGAAGCCGAGACTTGGGACGAACATGTCTCGGCTTCGGCCTGCCCGGCCTGCCTCGCGGCGCCTTCGGCCGAGCAGATGGCGAAATCGGGCGACATCAAGGGCGCGCGGATCATGCTCTCGCTGCCCACGGCCCATTGCGCGGTCTGCATCTCGGACGTCGAGCGTGAACTCGATCAGCAGCCGGGCGTGCGCTCCTCGCGCGTCAACCTCACTTTGAAGCGCGTCTCGGTCGATGCCGATGCGGGCGTGGAGCCCGCCGCGCTGATCGCGGCGCTCGACCGGATCGGCTATGAGGCGCATGAGCTCGACCCGGGGCTGCTCTCGGCGACCGAGACCGACAAGCGGGGCCGGGATCTGCTGATGCGGATCGGCGTTGCCGGTTTCGCGATGATGAACATCATGCTCCTGTCGATCGCGGTCTGGTCCGGGGCCGAAGCCTCGACCCGCGATCTCTTCCACTGGATTTCCGCCGCCATCGCCCTGCCCACCGTGGCTTTCGCGGGTCAGCCCTTCTTCATCTCCGCCTGGGGCGCGCTGCGCGGCGGGCGGCTCGGGATGGATGTGCCGATCTCGCTCGCGATCATCCTCGCCTCGGCGATCTCGGTCTTCGAGACCGCGAACCACGGCCATCACGCCTATTTCGACGCGGCGGTGATGCTCACCTTCTTCCTCCTCGTCGGGCGCTATCTCGATTACCGCACCCGCGCGGTCGCGCGCTCGGCGGCCGAAGAACTCGCCGCGCTCGAAGTGCCGCGTGCGACGCTTCTGCGCGACGGCGTCGAGGTCGTGGTGCCGGTGGGCGATCTGAAACCCGGCGATCTCGTCCGCATCCGCCCCGGCGCGCGGGTGCCCGCGGATGGCGAGGTGACCGAGGGGCAATCGGAATCCGATCGCTCGCTCCTGACGGGGGAATCGCTGCCGGTCTGGGTCGGGCCCGGCGTCCTTCTGTCGGCGGGTGAAGTGAACCTGACCGGGCCCCTCACGCTGCGCGTGACCGCGGCGGGCAAGGACAGCTCGCTGCACCGGATGGCCGATCTCGTCGCGATGGCCGAGAGTGCCAAGACGAAATATACCTCGCTTGCCGAACGCGCCGCGCGGGCCTATGCGCCGCTCGTCCATCTGCTCAGTTTCACCGCCTTCGGCTTCTGGCTCTGGCTGACCGGCGGCGATCTGCGGGTGGCGGTTAATATCTCGGCCGCGGTGCTGATCATCACCTGCCCCTGCGCGCTCGGCCTTGCCGTGCCTGCGGTGGTCACCGCGGCCTCGGGGCGGCTCTTCCGCAAGGGGCTCCTGATCAAGGACGGCACCGCGCTCGAACGTCTGGCCGAGGTCGATACCGTGGTCTTCGACAAGACCGGCACGCTGACCATGGGCACGCCCGAGCCTGAAAATCTCGGCGATCTGACGGCCGGGGATTTCGCGCTGGCCGCGGCGCTCGCCGCCGCCTCGAGCCATCCGCTCGCGCGCGCGATCCATCTCGCGGCCGAGGCGCGTGGCATCACGCCCGCCCGGCTCGACGATCTGCGCGAAGTGCCGGGCTATGGCGTCGAGGGACGGCTGGGCGATGAGATCCTGAGCCTCGGGCGCGCCGATTGGGTCGGCGCCGAAGCGGGCGAGACCACCGCGACCCACCTCAAGATCGGGGCTCGCGCGCCGATCACCCTGCGCTTTGCCGACAACCTGCGCCCGGGCGCCGAAGCCGCGATTGCGGGGCTGCGCGCGCAGGGGATGGCGGTCTGGCTCGTCTCGGGCGATGTCGAGGGCGCGGTTGCAGCGCTCGCCCATCGTCTCGGGATCGCGGATTGGCGCGCCGGCGTGCGCCCCGCGGAAAAGGCCGCGCTCGTGGCCGAACTGACGGGGCAGGGGGGGCATGTCCTGATGGTGGGCGACGGGCTCAACGATACCGCCGCGCTCGCCTCGGCCCATGCCTCGATCTCACCGGCCTCGGCCCTCGATGCCGCGCGGACCGCGTCGGATATCGTGCTCCTTGGTCAGGATCTCGAACCGGTCGCCGAGGCCATCGCCGTCTCGCGCAGCGCGCGCCGCCGGATCAAGCAGAATTTCGCGATCTCGATCCTCTACAACATCGTCGCTGTGCCGCTCGCGCTGATTGGTCTCGCAACCCCGCTCTGGGCGGCCTTGGCGATGTCGGCCTCTTCGATTACCGTCTCGCTCAACTCGCTGCGGCTGAAGAAGTGACCCCCGATGGACGTTCTGGTCTTCCTGATCCCGATTTCGCTCTTCCTCGGCGGTGTGGGCCTCGTGGCCTTCTTCTGGTCGCTGCGCGCGCGGCAATATGACGACCCGAAGGGCGACAGCGAGCGGATCCTGTCGAGCGATTACGACGATCACCCCAAATCCTGACCTGCGGTTCCCGTGAAGCGCAAGGACGCTCCGCGGGGGATATTTGCGCACAGATGATGGTCAGATCGCCTCTATCATCTGTGAACAAATATCCCCGCCGGAGGCATACGACATGAAAAACCCCGCGCAACCGGCGGGGTTTTCGTATCTTCGGAGGGGAGGGGGCTCAGCCCGGCCCGATCACCGAGCAATCGGTCGCGCGTGCCTGCAGCCGGGCACAGGCGAGCGCCGCGCCATCCTCGGTCAGCCCCACGAAATTCGCCTCATAGCCGGTCTTGCGCGTGGCCACCTTGCGCAGGGCATCGCCCAGCGTCTCGCTCTCCTTGAGCGCAGTATTGAGCAGCGCGCGCTCGGCGGCATATTGGCTCGCGAATTTGCCGAGGCTCACGCCCCAGTTACGCCCGCCCGAGCTCGAGGCCCGCGCCACCACCTTTTGTTGCGCCTTGGGCGCGGGGGCTGGCGGGCTCAGCGCGGCGAGGATCATCGTGTCGTTCCGGCTCGCTTCGGGGGCGTTCATCATCGCCAGCGTCTCGGGTTGCGCGGTCGTCGTCTGCACGAAACCGAAGCCCGGCGGCAGGTCGTCGGGGGCGGCATCGCCCTCGGCCTCGGTCTCGTTGAAGCTTGCGGTCTCGATTGCGGCCATTTCGAGCGTCTCGGGCTGCGGGGCGCTGGCCTGCACGAAGGCGGCGCGCGGCGCGGGCACCGGGCGGGGCGAACCCGCAAGCGCCTGGGCGAGCTGAACCGGCGCGGCGGGCGCGGGTTCGGGGGCGGCCACGACCGGTGCCGCGGTTTCGGTCGCGGCGATCAGATCGGGTTGCGCCTCGACGGGCGCTGCGGGGGCTGCCGGAGCCACCGCCTTGGCCAGCGCGAGGGCGATGGCGTCGGCATCATGGCTCACGACTCCGGGCCGCGCGGCGGGGCGCGGCGAGGTGACGGGGGCAGCGGCCACGCGGATCGTCTTGGCGCCGGGGCCGGGCACCGGAACCGGAGCGGGCGCGCCGGCCGCAGGGGCGGCTGCCGCGGCGACCAGATCGGGGGCCGTGGGTTTCGAGATCCGGCTGCCCCCGGGCGCGCGGGCAAAGCCCATGTCGAGCAGTTCCGCCACCTTGGCGTTGCGCTGCGCGGTCGAGGTGCCGCCGAAGACGGTGGCGATCACGCGCTTGTTGCCGCGCTGCGCCGAGGCCACGAGGTTGAAACCCGCCGCGACCGTATAGCCGGTCTTGATCCCGTCGGCGCCGTCATAGGCGTCGAGGAAGCGGCGGTTGGTGTTGGCGACCTGGGCGATGCCGGCATCGGCCGAGCGGCGCGAGAACAGGTTGTAATATTGCGGGAAGTCATAGAGCACGTGACGCCCGAGCAGGGTCATGTCGCGCGCGGTCGACAGATGCCCCTCGCGGGTCAGACCATTCGCGTTCTTGAAGGTGGTCGAGGTCATCCCGAGCGCGCGCGCGGTGCGGTTCATCCGCGCGGCAAAGCGCGCCTCGTCGCCGCCGATGTAATCGCCGAGTGCGGCGGCCGCATCATTCGCCGATTTGATCGCGGCGGCGCGGATCAGATAACGCACGGCGATCTTCTGACCGGCGCGCAGGCCCAGACGCGAGGGCGGCTGGCTCGCGGCATTGGCGCTGACCGTGACCATCGAATCGAGGCTGATCTCGCCGCGTTCGATCGCGTCGAAGGTGATGTAGAGCGTCATCATCTTGGTCAGCGAGGCCGGATGCAGGCGGGTGTCGGCGTTCTTGGCATAGAGCACCTCGCCGGTGCGCGCGTCCATCACCATGGCGGCGAAGGGGGCCGCAAAGCCCGCCACCGGTGCAACGATCAAAGCAAGTGCAAACAGCCCGTAACGGACCCAGCGCGCAAGCGTGGTCACGGTTTCAACCCTTCAACTGCCTCTCGGTGCCCCGATTATTGGGTGGGGCTTGAGGGCAGCGTAGCACGGGTTTTGGTGGGAGAAAACCGCCCAAATTCAAACGCTTTGAGTGCGACATTCATGCAGCACCGCTAGATGTCGTGGCGCAGAGAGGCGCCCGGTCCAGATGCTGGGGCATATGGCGGGCTTGCCTCCGGCGGGAGTATTTGCGCCAGGAAAAAAGCGGCAGATTTCTGCGCAGGGGCGGGGGCGTTGCGGGCCTTGGGCTTTTTCTTGGTTCAAATACTCAATAGAATTCAATGGCTCGTCGTGGGGCTCAGTCGATCGCCGCGACCAGATCGGGCAGGGCGCCAAGCCCGTCAAGCGTGGCGAAGCGCGGATGATCCTGCGGCGCCTCGGCCGCCTCGAGCGCCCAGGTCAGATCATGCGGCACATGCACGCCCCAGCCGCCGGCCTCGAGCATCGGGATCACATCGGATTTGAGCGAATTGCCGACCATCAGCGCCTCTTCGGCGCCGGTGCCGTGGCGCTGAAACACGGTGCGATAGACGCCTGCGCGCTTGTCCGAGACGATCTCGACCGCGTCGAAGAGATCGCCAAGGCCCGATTGCGCGAGCTTGCGTTCCTGATCGAGCAGGTCGCCCTTGGTCACCAGCACGATCCGGTAGCGCCCGGCGAGCGCCTCGATCGCGCCGCGTGCGGCCGGCAGCAGCTCGATCGGATGGGCGAGCATCTCGCGCCCGGCGGCCATGATCTCGGCGATCACGCTCGCGGGCACGCGGCCCGCGCTCACCTCGATCGCGGTCTCGATCATCGAGAGCGTAAAGCCCTTCACCCCGAAGCCATACTGCCCGATGTTGCGCCGCTCGGCCGCGAGCAGGCGCTCGCTCAGGTGATCGGCCTCGGCATGGGCGGCGAGCAGATCGGTGAACCGGCTCTGGGTGAGCTGAAAGAAGCGCTCGTTGTGCCAGAGCGTGTCATCGGCGTCGAAGCCGATCGTGGTCAGGCGGGGCATCTCGTTAATCTTCCTGCGCTAGGCTGGACCGGAGGTCCTGTCCAGAGTGGCGCGGGTGTGGGCCGGGGGCAATTCCCTTTCGCGATGGGCTTTTCATGTGGCACAATCCGCTTATATTCCCCGAACAGCCGAATCCTGACCCAACCGCCGAAGAGAGAGCCTTGACGCAGCCGTTGCAGATGATGGCCGACCGGAAGGACGATGCCGAGAACGATCTCGGGGTCGCCCTCAAGACGCGCCCGAAGACGCAGCGCCCGCCGATGTACAAGGTGTTGCTGCTCAACGATGATTACACGCCGATGGAATTCGTCGTGCATATCCTCGAGCGGTTCTTCGGTCTCAATCATGCGCAGGCGTTCGAGATCATGCTGACCGTGCACAAGAAGGGGCTTGCCGTCGTCGGCGTCTTCAGCTTCGAAGTGGCCGAGACCAAGGTCGCGCAGGTGATGGATTTCGCCCGCCGCCATCAGCATCCGCTGCAATGCACCATGGAAAAGGAATGACGCGAGGGCCTGCCTCGCGCGACCGTCAATGAGCCATCCCCGTCTGTCGCTTGCGCTCGATGCGCCCGATGCCCTGCCCGATGCGGGCACGATTGCACTCTGGAACCCCGCCGCCGCCACCGATCTCGGCGATCTGCCGCGCGCCCGGGTGCAGGCGGTGCAGGGCTTTGCCCCCGATCACGCCGCTTTGAGCGCGCGCGGCATCGACACCCGCCCCGAGCCCGAGGGGCCCTATGCCGCTTCGATCATCTTCCTGCCCCGCGCCAAGGCCGAGGCGCGCGCGATCCTGGCCGAGGCGGCGGCGCGCACCGTGCCGGGCGGGCGGATCTGGGTCGATGGCGCCAAGATCGACGGGATCGATTCGATCCTGCGCGAGATGCGCGGCCGGGCCGATGTCTCCGAGCCGATCGCCAAGGCGCATGGCAAGATCTTCTCCTTCCGCGCGGACGGCGGCCTGCTCGCCGACTGGAGTGCCGAGGACATCACCCCGGCGCCCGGTTTCGTCACCCGGCCGGGGGTGTTCTCGGCCGACGGGGTCGACCGCGGTTCGGCGCTGCTTGCCGCCGCGCTGCCCGCGCATCTGCCCGGGCGGATGGCCGATCTCGGCGCGGGCTGGGGCTGGCTCTCGGCGCAGGTTCTGGCGCGCGAGGGCGTCACGAGTCTCGATCTGATCGAGGCCGATCACGCGGCGCTGGCCTGTGCGCGGCGCAACGTCACCGATCCGCGTGCGGCTTTCCACTGGGCCGATGCCACGCGTTTCGCCCCCGAGGCGCGCTATGGCGGGATCGTGATGAACCCGCCCTTCCACGCCGGCCAGCGCGAGGGCGATCCCAATCTCGGGGTTGCCTTCATCCGCGCGGCGGCGGGGATGCTCTCGCTTTCGGGCACGCTCTGGATGGTGGCGAACCGCCATCTGCCCTATGCCGAGGCGCTGAAGTCGCTCTTTCACGAGGTCGAGGACATCGGTGGCGACGGCGCCTTCCGGCTCACCCGTGCGCATAAACCCATCGTCGGCGCGGCCAAGGCCGCCATGGCCTCCTCGGCCGTCTCCTCTGCGGTCCCCCCGGCCGCCAAACCCGCACGCCGCCGGGCCCCCCGCCCGCGGCGCTGATCCCGTCTGGTCCCGAAAGGAGCCCGCATGACCCTCGTTATCAGTGGCAAAACCGCCATCGTCACCGGCGCCGCTCATGGCATCGGCCTCGCCATCACGCGGCATTTCCTCGATCGCGGGGTGCGCGTGATGTGCGCCGATCTCGACGAGGAGAAGCTCGAGGCCGAATTCGGAGA
>QKJR01000093.1 GCA_003249215.1 Rhodobacterales bacterium | reverse complement strand
GCACCGTGGCGCGCCGCGCCGAACGGCTGGCAGTGACGCTGGCGGCCGGTGAAGACGCCAATCCGGTGGCGATCCGCTATCTCAACCGGCTTTCCGACTGGTGCTTTACCGCCGCGCGCATGGCCAATGATTCGGGCCGCGCCGATATTCTCTGGGTGCCCGGCGCCAATCGCTGAACTCTGCGGGCGTCGGGGAAAAATTCCCCCTTCCAAGCTCCTGAAAAAGGCCGCAATCTGAGGCCCGGCGCAAATCCCGCACCGCATTTTCAGGAGCTATTATGTCTCGTATTTTCACCATCGTCGCGGCCATCGCCGTGACGCTTCCGCTGGCCGCCTCGGCCAAGGACATCACCATCCCCTTCGGCAACAACAGCTGGGATCCGATCGCCGGCTTCTCCTGGCGCGTGGCCGGCACCGAAGACTGGACCGTGGTCGAGCTGCCGAACGGCGAGCTGGGCTCGGGCGATTTCCTCGATCTGGCGCTCAGCGCGCCGGGCGACGAATGCCTCTTCGACTTCCAGATCACCAAGCCCGACGGCAGCATCCAGGACCGCCCGGCGGTCGACCCCTGCGTCGACACCTATTACTTCTTCGCCGACGAATGACCCGTGACCGGCGGCGCTTCGGTGCCGCCGGATACCCCTCCGGTGCCGGAATCCGCAAAGAACGCGGCGTCCAACCAAAGATTTCCCCCGCAAAACCATTGTGACAGGGCGGCGCAAACCGCTAAACACCTCCCGTATTCACTGCCCATCAGGGCTGACCAAGGGAGAGACACGCCGATGAAGGTACTTGTGCCTGTGAAGCGGGTGATCGACTACAACGTGAAGGTCCGCGTGAAGGCGGACGGATCGGGCGTCGATCTGGCCAACGTGAAAATGTCGATGAACCCCTTCGACGAAATTGCCGTCGAAGAGGCGATCCGCCTGAAAGAGGCCGGCAAGGCCGATGAGGTGGTCGTGGTGTCGATCGGCGTGAAACAGGCGCAGGAGACGCTGCGGACCGCGCTCGCGATGGGCGCCGACCGGGCGATCCTCGTGGTGGCCGCCGACGACCAGCATACCGACATCGAGCCGCTCGCCGTGGCGAAGATCCTCGCCAAGGTCGTGGCCGAAGAGGCCCCGGGCCTGGTCATCGCCGGCAAGCAGGCGATCGACAACGACATGAACGCCACCGGCCAGATGCTGGCGGCGCTGCTCGGCTGGGGTCAGGCGACCTTCGCCTCCGAGATCGCGATCGAGGGCGACACCGCCCAGGTGACGCGCGAAGTCGACGGCGGCCTGCAGACGATCTCGGTCAAGCTGCCCGCGATCGTGACCGCCGACCTGCGGCTCAACGAACCGCGCTACGCCTCGCTGCCCAACATCATGAAAGCCAAGAAGAAGCCGCTCGATGAAAAGACCGCGGCGGATTACGGCGTCGACGTGAGCCCGCGTCTCGAAGTCGTCAAGACGACCGAGCCCGCGAGCCGTCAGGCCGGGATCAAGGTGGCCGACGTGGCCGAGCTGGTGGCGAAACTCAAGGAAGCGGGGGCGATCTGATGGCCGTTCTTCTCATTGCCGAAGTGAATGGCGCCGAACTGGCGCTCGATGCCACCGCCAAGGCGCTCACCGCCGCCAAGGCGATGGGCGAGGTGACCGTGCTGGTCGCCGGGCCGAAAGCCGCCGCCGACAGCGCCGCGACGCTGGCCGGCGTCGCCAAGGTGCTGGTCGCCGATGATGCCGCCTATGGCCATGCGCTGGCCGAGCCGCTGGCCGATCTCATCGTCTCGCTCGCCGGCGATTACAGCCACATCGTGGCGCCCGCGACCGCCACGATGAAGAACACGCTGCCGCGCGTCGCCGCGCTGCTCGACGTGATGGTGATCTCGGACATCTCCGGCGTCGTCGATGCCGAGACCTTCGAACGCCCGGTCTATGCCGGCAACGCGGTGCAGACCGTGAAGTCGAAAGACCCGGTGAAGGTCGCCACCGTGCGCACCTCGACCTTCGAAGCCGCCGCCACCGGCGGGGCCGCCCCGGTCGAGGCCGTGGCGAGCGCCGGCGACAAGGGCCTCTCGGCCTGGGTCGAGGACAAGGTCGCCACCTCCGATCGCCCCGAGCTCACCTCGGCCGGCATCGTCGTGTCGGGTGGCCGTGGCGTCGGTTCGGAAGAAAACTTCGCGATCATCGAACAGCTCGCCGACAAGCTCGGCGCGGCGGTCGGCGCCTCGCGCGCGGCGGTCGATTCGGGCTTTGCCCCGAACGATTGGCAGGTCGGTCAGACCGGCAAGGTCGTCGCCCCCGCGCTCTATGTCGCCGTCGGCATCTCGGGTGCGATCCAGCACCTCGCCGGCATGAAGGATTCGAAGATCATCGTCGCGATCAACAAGGACGAAGAGGCGCCGATCTTCCAGGTCGCCGATTTCGGCCTGGTCGCCGATCTCTTCGACGCCGTGCCGAAGCTGATCGACGCGCTCTGAGCGCCGGATCATCCGCAAGGAAAGGCCCGCCACACGGCGGGCCTTTTTCGTTGCTCAGAGCAGACGTTCGAGCGCCGGCGTCAGCGCCGCCGCCGCCCTGGCATGGGCCACCGCGCCCAGCATGCCGCGCGCGGCCGGTTCATCGAGATCGGCGAAGATCATCTGGCTCAGCCCCTCGGCGCGGTCGCCCGGATCGACCACCACCTCGACCAGATCGGCGATGAAGGGCTCGACCTCGCGCAGCATGGCGCGATCGACGAACAGCGGATCGCCCGCCTCGGAGCTGCAGGTCGTGCATTCCTCGGGGCTGTGATCGGACAGCCAGAGCAGCACGACCGGCGAGTCGATCTGCGCCACCAGCATCTTCATCCGGGCGACCCAGGCCTCGCGCAGCTCCTGCTTCACCATCTCGAATTTCTCCGCCCCCGCCGCCTCGAGCGTGCTCAGCAGATGGCGGGTGAAGTTGAATTCGGTGAAATCCAC
>QKJR01000078.1 GCA_003249215.1 Rhodobacterales bacterium | reverse complement strand
GGAGCTGACCGATGTCGAGCTGGCGCCCGGTTTCGCGCGCGACGAGATCCTGCGCCTCGTCGCCTCGGCCGAGCATCAATCCGAACATCCGATTGCTGCCGCGATCACGCGGGCGGCCGAAAAACAGGGTCTAACGCTGGCCGAAGTGGCCTCGTTCCGCGCCCTCCCGGGCTTTGGCATCAAGGCCGAGGTCGAGGGCCATGCGCTTCTGATCGGGGCCGAACGGTTGCTTGTACGCGAGAAGATCGAGCCGGGTGCGCTGGCCGAAACAGGGTCTAACCTTGCCCAACAGGGCAAGACGCCGCTGTTTGTCGCGATCGACGGCGTGCCGGCGGCGGTGCTCGCGGTCGAGGACCCGATCAAGGACAGCACGCCCGAGGCGATCGCCGCGCTGCACCGGATGGGGCTGAAGATCGCGATGATCACCGGCGACACCCGGGCGACGGCCGATGCCATCGCCCGCCGGCTGGGGATCGACGAGGTCGTTGCCGAGGTCTTGCCGAGGGGCAAGGTGAAGGCGGTCGAGGAACTGAAATCCACTCACGGACTCACCGCCTTCGTCGGCGACGGCATCAATGACGCGCCGGCGCTGGCGGCGGCCGATGTCGGGATCGCCATCGGCACCGGCACCGATGTCGCCATCGGGGCGGCGGATGTGGTGCTGGTCTCGGGCGAGCTGACCGGGGTGAGCACCGCGCTGAACCTGTCGCGCCGGGTGATGGGCAACATCAAGCAGAACCTGTTCTGGGCCTTCGGTTATAACGTCGTCCTGATCCCGGTCGCCGCCGGCGCGCTCTATCCCTTTACCGGGCTCCAGCTTTCGCCGATGCTGGGGGCGCTGGCCATGGGGCTGTCGTCGACCTTCGTGCTGACCAACGCCCTGCGGCTGCGATTCGTGGAGGCGCCGAAATGAACATCTCGGAGGCGGCGATCGCCTCGGGCCTGCCGGCCAAGACGATCCGCTATTACGAAGAGATCGAGCTGATCCGCCCGGCGCGCGATCCGAATGGCTATCGCGCCTTTTCGGACACAGACATCCACAATCTGACCTTCCTCGCCCGGGCCCGGGCGCTGGGTTTTTCGATCGAGGATTGCCGGGCTCTGCTCGCGCTCTATCGGGACAAGTCACGCGCCAGCGCGGATGTGAAGCGCATCGCCCAGGCGCATCTCGACCAGATCGAGGAAAAGATCGCGGACCTCACCGCGATGCGCGACACGCTCTCGCATCTCGTGCACGCCTGCCACGGCAACCAGCGCCCCGATTGCCCGATTCTTGAAGGAATCGGCGGGCCGGACCGGCCGGAGCATTAGTTCATCTGGAAGTGCAGCGGGTATTGCCCGTCTTCGAAATCGCCGAACAGATCGCCGAGATCGGGGTGGCTCACCGGCTCGCCCGAGTAATCGGCAACAAGGTTCTGCTCGGAGACATAGGCGACGTAATAGCTTTCGTCGTTTTCCGCGAGCAGATGATAGAACGGCTGGTTTTTCGGCGGCCGGCTTTCCTCGGGGATGGCTTCATACCATTCCTCGGTGTTGGAAAACATGGCGTCCACGTCGAAGATCACCCCGCGAAACGGATGCGTGCGGTGGCGAACAATCTGACCCAGATGATATTTCGCAGTTGTCTTGAGCATCATGTAACAGTCCCCGGGGACAATTTGTAATGCTTCGGTCGCGAGCTTGTCCATCGCCGGGGCCATGATTCATGGGAAACAGATTGTGAACCTTCGTCCGACAGTGCGGTGACCTTGCGTCAACGTGATCTCACGTTTTCGCGGGTTCGGCCCTGGCGGGGCGCGATACCTTTGCGTCAGCGGCCGGTTTCGGTATATTAGCCGGAAAAAGACATAAACGTTGCGAGGGGCAGATGAGCAGACATCTTCGCACGATTCTCATATTTCTCCTGCTGGCGTCATGCAGCGGGGGGAACTACCGGGCGCCGAAGAACCTCGACGACGCCTGTTCGATCGTGCGCGAAAGACCCGAATATCTGAAGGCGATGAAGTCCACCGAGCGGGAATGGGAGGTGCCTGTCCCCGTGCAGATGGCGGTGATCTATCAGGAATCGAAATTCATCGGCAACAACCGCACCCCGGTGCAATATGCCCTCGGCGTGATCCCGATGGGGCGGCAGAGCTCGGCCTATGGCTATGCCCAGGCGCTCGACGGCACCTGGGACGAGTATCAGCGTGAAGAGGGCGGCCGTTTCGCCGAACGCGACGACATCAAGGACGCGACCGATTTCATTGGCTGGTACATGTCCCAGACCGAAGAGATCACCGGCGTGCTGCGGACCGATGCGCGCAACCAATATCTCGCCTATCACGAGGGCCGCAGCGGCTATCTGCGTGGCACGCATAATTCCAAGACCTGGCTGCTCAGGATCGCCGACGAGGTCGAGGCGCGCGCGGTGATGTATGACCAGCAGCTGAGGCTCTGCGGCAAGCGCTGAGCTTTTGACGCGGCGCGGGGGCATTGCTCCGCGCCCGCCCGCCCGCTACCGTCGCGCCAGCGATGGAGGATGCGATGGCGCAAGAATGGCTGTGGATGTCGGCGGGTGATCTGGGCCGGGCGATCGGGTCGGGTGAGATCGACCCGGTGGATCTGGCCAGCGCCTATTTCGAGGCGATCAACGCCCATCCCCTGCGCGACCGGATCTATGCTCGCGTCACCACCGAGCGCGGCATGGAAGAGGCCAAGGCGGCCGCTCTGCGCGCCCGCGCCGGCCAGCGGCTCGGCCCGCTCGACGGGGTGCCGGTAAGCTGGAAAGACCTTTTCGACACCGCCGGCATTGCCACCGAGGCGGGCTCGGCGATGCTGCGCGGACGGATTCCGCCGAGCGACGCCGAGGTGGTGAAAAACGCGACATTCCAGGGGCTTGTCGGGCTGGGCAAGACCCATATGTCGGAGCTCGCCTTTTCCGGTCTCGGGCTCAACCCGGTGACCGAGACGCCGCCCTGCGTGAACGATC
>QKJR01000047.1 GCA_003249215.1 Rhodobacterales bacterium | reverse complement strand
GAACAGACCGAATTCGGTGATGTTCTTGACTTCGCCTTCGATCATGCTGCCGACCGGGTGGGTCTCGGCGAAGACTTCCCACGGGTTGCGCATGCACTGCTTGAGACCAAGCGAGACGCGGCGCTTCGCGGTGTCGATCTCGAGGACCATGACGTCCACTTCCTGCGAGGTCGAAACGATCTTGCCGGGGTGCACGTTCTTCTTGGTCCAGGACATTTCCGACACGTGGACCAGACCTTCGACACCGGCTTCCAGCTCGACGAACGCGCCGTAGTCGGTGATGTTGGTCACGCGGCCCTTGTGGACCGAACCGATCGGGAACTTGCTTTCGACCGAATCCCACGGATCCGACTGGAGCTGTTTCATGCCCAGGCTGATGCGGTGGGTTTCTTTGTTGATCTTGACGACCTGAACCTTGACGGTCTCGCCGATCGACAGGATTTCCGACGGGTGGTTGACGCGGCGCCAGGCCATGTCGGTGACGTGCAGCAGGCCGTCAACGCCACCCAGATCAACGAACGCACCGTATTCGGTGATGTTCTTGACCACGCCGTCGACCACTTGGCCTTCGGTCAGGTTGCCGATGACTTCGGCGCGCTGTTCGGCGCGGCTCTCTTCGAGGATCGCGCGGCGCGAGACAACGATGTTACCACGGCGACGGTCCATCTTGAGGATCTGGAACGGCTGTTTCAGACCCATCAGCGGGCCAGCATCGCGCACGGGGCGCACGTCGACTTGGCTGCCGGGCAGGAAGGCCACGGCGCCGCCGAGATCGACGGTGAAGCCGCCCTTGACGCGGCCGAAGATCGCGCCGTCGACGCGCTCTTCCGAAGCGTAGGCTTTTTCCAGACGATCCCAGGCTTCTTCGCGACGCGCTTTCTCGCGCGAGATCACGGCTTCGCCACGGGCGTTTTCAACGCGGTCGAGGTAGACTTCGACTTCATCGCCCACGGCGATGGTCGGGGCCTCGCCCGGGTTGGCGAATTCTTTCAGATCGACGCGGCCTTCCATTTTGTAGCCGACATCGATGATGGCCTGGCCCGCCTCGATGGCGATGACCTTGCCTTTGACGACAGACCCTTCGTTCGGGGTGTCGATTTCCAGGCTCTCGTTGAGAAGGGCCTCGAATTCTTCCATAGTCGCTTTAGCGCACATGCGGTTCAGTTTCCTTTGCGTGTGTTTCACTGGCCAAACGGTTGGCTCCGCCGGTCTTTCGTTGCAAAATCCATCGGGGCGCCGGACGGACCGGTCCCTTTCGGATCGCGCCCATATAGGCGCGAATCTCCCATGCGGCAAGCGCAAATTCCCCCCGCAGACGCAGAAAACCCCTTATTTTACGGCCTCCGCCCGCTGCGGCGCGGGTCGATTCAATCGCAGATGCGGCTGCTCAGATCGTAATAGGGCACGACGAAGGCCGGCAGGTCGCGCGCCGGATGGGTCCGGCTCCGGTCACTGGCCGAGGTCTTGGCGGGCAGCAGCGACGGGGGGCGCAGAGACGGGGGCTGCTGCTTGCGCAGGCTCTCGGGATCGAGCGCAAAGCGCTGACAGATCCCGATCGTCTTCGTCGCAATCGTCAGCGGCCCGCGCAGATCGACGATCTGCCCACCCTTGCGCGCCGTGCCCGTCACCTCGAAGGTCAGCGGTGTCTCAAGGGTGAAATGCTTCGTCTCGGGGCCGAAGAGGCTCTCGTCGCCCTGCCAGTGCGGGCCACTCGCGAAGTCGAGGAGGAAACGCCCCGGCGGCACCAGAACGCGAAAGAACTCGCCGCCGCGGATATAGGCCGCGAGCACCGCCTCGCCGGTCTCGGTATCGGTCAGGGTGACCAGATAATCGGTGCCGGGGTTCGATTTCACCTGCAGCGGGAAGGTGCGCGGCAGATCGGTGCGCGACCACAGAAGCCCGCGCGGACGATCCTCGGCCAGCGCCGCGAGCGGCAGCAGGCAGATGAGGACGATCAGGGCGAGAAGACGGCGCATGAGCCCAAGATGGGGCCGCGCGTGCCGCGGAACAAGTGGCCTCGGCGGCCGTGGAGAGGCAAAATGATCGGCGGCCCGGCCCCGGCCTCGATCAAAGCGCGTCCGCGATCCGTGCGAGATAGGGCTCGGCCTCTTCGCCGGGCAGCCGCGCATAGGGAAAGACCGAGCCGAATTCGCCCTGACTGCGCGCCGCTGCCACGAGCCGGTCCCAGGCGAGACCGGCCTCGGCCTCGCTCAACACCGGACGCGCCCCCGTCTCGGTGAAATCGAGACCCGCCTCGAGCGGCAGGAAATGATCATAGCCCATCGACCAGTCCTCGAAGGGGGAAGGCGCCTCCGTCTCGCGGTCGATCAGGATCTCGAGGCCCCGATGGCGCGGATCATCGTCCAGCCGCGCGACCAGCGCCCCGATCGCCTCCGCCGGGCCATGCAGTGCCTGAAAGAACTGCCCGCTGGCCCGGATCAGATAGCCGGTGATCCCCGCGCGCGCATTGTTGCGCAGGGAGGCCCGCAGAATCGCAAGGTCGCTCGGGTCGAAATCGGCGAAATGGGGAAGGCTACGATAGAGCAGTTCGCGCAAGATGACCTCTGGGATGCGGGCGGAATATCCGGGCGTCAAGCTAACCGATTGCGGGGATTTGGCAATCGCTCTCGGGCGGCGTGAGCCCCAGACGCGCCGCATCGAAGCCCGCGGCGGCAAAGCGCGCGAGGATCTTGTCGTCCAGATCGGGATCGTCCAGCCAGAGGCACTGGCCGAAATACCAGTAGAGAAAGGCCGCATAGGGCCTGCGCCCGCCGAGCGCGCGCGCGAGCGCCGGGGCGAAATCCTCGGGGCGGCGCACGGTTTCGGCGATCCGCGCGAAATCCGCCCGGCCGAACAGGATCGCGGGCACGCGCTGCACGAAGCCCTCGATCGCGCAGGCCGAATTGACCGAAACCGTCACCGCCGCGCGCGCGAGCACGTCATGGACATTGGCCTCGGTCACGTGAAAGACGAGCCCTTCGGCGCGCAGCCGCTCGATCAGAGCGCGCCCCTCGCGGCGTTGCAGCGGATGCGG
>QKJR01000076.1 GCA_003249215.1 Rhodobacterales bacterium | reverse complement strand
TGAGCCGGGTGAAGTGATTAGCGCGCCCCGGCGAGGGGCAGATTGCCACCGAGTAGCCCGGCCGTCTTGACCGCCGCCCGGTCGGTCATCCCCGAGGCGAAATCGGCCAGCGAATGGAAGGCGCCATAGGCGTCGTGCAGATCGCGCAGGTCGAGGTCCAGCGCGCGCACCAGCTGGTCGCGATAGCCGGTGAGCCGGCTTGCGTCCCAGCCCTTTTCCGACAGCTCCTGATAGACCGGCATGATCCCGTCGAGCACCGACCAGAGCATGTTGCGGCCCGAGACTTCCAGCTCGGTCTTGCGCCGGGCGCGGAAGATCTTGGTGTTCATCAAGGTCTTGATCGCGGCGAAGGCCTCGGCCTTGTCGGATGCCTCGATCAGCGAGCTCGAAAAGCGGCCCGCCATGATCTCGGCGTAATGCGTCTTGAAGGCCTCGGCGGCGGCCGCGATGCCCTCGCCGATGGCGAGGGCGCGCAGGAGCGCGATGGTCTCTTCCTCGGAGCGGCCCTCGCCGGGCGGGGCCGGGCGGCCGCGCACCGCTTCGAGATAGCCCTTGGCCTCTTCGAAACCGACGTCGCCGGCGGTGAAGGCGTCTTCCATGTCGATGATATTATAGCAAATATCGTCGGCCGCCTCGACCACGAAGACCAGCGGATGACGCCGCCACCAGCGCCCGCCGTCCGGGCTGGTCTCTTCGGGCAGGCCGACCGCCCCGGCCATTTCGGCAAAGAGATCGAGTTCGCTCGCGAAGACGCCGAATTTCTTGGTGCCGCAATAGCCCTTGGCCAGCCCCGCCTGCACCCGCTGGGTGACGGGATATTTCGAAAACGCGCCGAGCACCCCATGCGAGAGCCGCATACCGCCCTCGTTGCGATACATCTCGAGCCGGGTCAGCAGGCGAAAGCCCTGGGCATTGCCCTCGAAGGCTTCGAATTCGCCGCGCAGACCCTTGTCCATCTCGGCGAACAGCCCTTTGGGCTCGGCGAAACGCGCCGCGAACCAATCGCCGATCGCCGCCTCGCCGGAATGGCCGAAGGGCGGGTTGCCGATGTCATGCGCCAGACAGGCGGCATGGATGATGCCGGCGACCGCATGGCGTTCGCCCTCGGCGATCTCGCCGCCTTCCTCCAGCCAATGGCCGATCTCCATCCCCAGCGAGCGGCCGACGCTCGCCGTCTCGACCGAATGGATCAGCCGGTGGTGCAGATGGTCATGCTCATAGAGCGGATGGACCTGGGTCTTGTTGGCGAGCCGCCGGAACGGCGCCGAGAACAGGATGCGGTCGGCATCCTGCACATAGGTCGGCCGGTTCGGCTGTTCGCGATAGACCTCGTCGTTCAGCCGGTGGCGATCCAGCAGCGTTACCCATTGCATCTCTGTTCGCCTTTCCGGGCCGGTTGCGCCGGGCCTTACTTGAAGTTCCGGCTGTCCTTGACCTGTTCCCAGGCCCAGACCACCTGCTGGAGCTGCTCTTCCTGGCTGCGGTCCCCGCCGTTCATGTCGGGGTGCAGCACCTTGATCAGCGCCTTGTAGGCCTTGCGCAGCTCGGCCTTGGTGACGTTGTCGCGCACGTCGAGGATTTCCAGCGCCTTGCGCTCGGTTGGCGGCAGCTTGCGGTTGCCGGTCACCGCCTTGCCCGGGTTGCGGGTGGCGTTCTCGCCCAGCACCTGATGCGGGTCGTCGACCCCCAGCCGGCTCCAGGCGCGCTCCTCGGCGCTCTTCTTGAAAGGCTTGGTCTCGCGTTCCCAGACCCGGTCCTTCTGCTCCTGTTCCTCGATCTCCTCCATCGTGGCACTGTCGAAGAAGTTCCACTTGAGGTTGTATTCGCGAACGTGGTCCTTACAGAACCACAGGTATTCATCGAGGTTGTCCGGGTTCTTCGGTGCCCGGTACTGGCCCGACTGGGTGCAGCCGGGATGCTCGCATTTGCGTGTTGATGTCTCGAATGCCCCGGACATACCGCGTTTGCCCCGGGTCTGCCGCTTCTTGGCGGCCGACACCGAGATGTCAAAAGCGAAGGGGTCGAACTTCTCCATGGTGCGCCTCTTTCCGACTCGGACCCGAGAGTTTAGATGATTTGTCACAGGTTTGAAGGGGCCGGAGAAAAAAATGACCCGAGACGACGAAATCCGCCAGAAGCTCGAGGCCGCATTCGCGCCGCATCAGCTGGAAGTGATCAACGAAAGCGCGCGCCACGCCCATCATGGCGGCCATGACGGCTCGGGCGAGAGCCATTATCGGGTGAAGATCGCCGCCGAAGCCTTCGGCCCGATGAGCCGCGTCGCCCGGCACCGGGCGATTCACGAGGCGCTGGGCCCCGAGCTGACCACGGCGATCCACGCCCTGGCGCTCGAAGTCAGCGCGTGATCTGGCGCCGCCGCCTGTTTCTTCACATCGGCACGCACAAGACCGGCACGACCTCGTTTCAGCACAGCCTCGCGGCCAACCGCGCGGCCTTGCTGCAACAGGGAATCGGCGTGAAGAAAGAGCGGCTCACCCGGCCCGACGGCAGCCTGCGTCACTCGGTGATGCTGCATGGGACGGTCAATCCGATGGTGCGCCCGGAGCTGATCTCCGGCTTTCGGCTAAACCGCCTGAGCCGCGGCATCGACCCCGACAGCGAACAGCTCGAAACGCCCGACGAGGTCGCCGCCGACATCGCCGCCCGCCGGGTGCGTTCGGTCGTCGCCTCCGCCGAGAGTTTCTGCTTTCTGCGCACCGTCGAGGAACAGGCCCGCGTGCGGGCCTTTCTCGCGGCGACCCGGCGCAAGCCGGTGATCCTGCTGGTGCATCGGCGCGAGGCGGATTGGCGGGCGAGCTGGGACAACCAGCTTCGCAAGACGCCCGCAAGCTGGCAATTGCTGCAAGGCTTGCCCGACGCGCGGCGCCCGGACGGCGAATGGTATTTCGACCTCGCCGCGATCCGCGCCTTCTGGCGGCCGTTGGGCAAGCTGCGCGAGATCGACTATGACGCCGAGATGGCCGCGCGGGGCTCGATCCTGCCGGCGCTCTATCGCGAGATCGGCGCCGATATCACGGCGCTCGACCTCGGATTT
>QKJR01000071.1 GCA_003249215.1 Rhodobacterales bacterium | reverse complement strand
CTTTCAGCTTGGCCTTGCCAACGGCGGCACGGTGCGAGCGGCCGAGCGGCGCGTCTGCAAGCATGTCGAGGGAGAAGCCGGGGATCTTCGAGCAGGGGCCCGAGGAAAAGCGCGCATTGGCCGGCCGCGCGGCCGGAGCAGTCAGTGCCATCTATGGTATCCTTTCAGATAAACGCCTCTCGTTGGGGAGAGGTGTCCCGCCGCCGCGTATAGAGGCGATTCGGGGCGCGAGCAAGCGGACCTTTGTCGCTTTCGGGGGAAGTTTTGTCGCATTCGAGGCGATCTCTCATGTTCGTGTTTCCGATCGGGAACAGCCGCGTCTTTGCACCGTGCAGCGCAAGGCCGCTCTGGAACCGCGGTGAAATTTGCGCTAGGCGCGGGCTGCCCTGACGTCGGGGCCGACCCTGCGGAGAAAACCATGTTCATCGCCACCCTGCTCACCGATCCGAAAGCCCCGAAACTGGATCTGACCACCGTTGAGGCGCTGCGCGGTGCTTGGGGCGGGGGTGCGCTGCGCTGGCTCAATTATGGGGTGGCCGCGGAATTCGAACTTGGCCAGATGCCCGACAACCGTTGGGAGGCCTGGGCGGGCCTGCAGGGGATCGGCGTCGATCTGGTCGTGCAGCCGGCCGAGGGGCGGCGCAAGGCGATGCTGCTCGCGGACATGGACAGCACGATGATCCAGCAGGAATGCATCGACGAGCTGGCCGATGTGGCGGGCGTGGGCGCGCAGGTGGCGGCCATCACCGCGCGGGCGATGAATGGCGAACTCGACTTCGAGGGCGCGCTGACCGAGCGGCTCGGCCTGCTCACCGGACTTTCGGACAGCGTGATCGCGCAGGTGATTGCCGAGCGCATCACCTTCATGCCCGGAGGGCACGATCTGCTCCGCACGATGAAGGCGAACGGCGCCTATTGCGCGCTGGTCTCGGGGGGCTTCACGGCTTTCACCGGATATGTCGCGGAAACGCTGGGTTTCGATGAGAACCGCGCCAATACGCTCGGCATCGAGAACGGCCGCCTCACCGGCATTCCGGTCCGTCCGATCCTTGGCCGCGAGGCTAAGGTGCAGGCGCTGGAAGAAATCACCGCGCGGCTCGGCCTCGCGCATGATCAGGTGATGGCGGTGGGCGACGGCGCCAACGATCTCGGGATGTTGCACCTGGCGGGCGCGGGCGTTGCGCTGCACGCCAAGCCCTCGGTCGCCGCGCAATGCGATATCCGCATCAACCACGGCGACCTTTCGGCGCTCCTCTATATTCAGGGCTATGCGGTCGAGGATTTCGCCTAAACCGGCAGCCCCCGGCGCCAGACCTTGGCGAGGCGCCAGTCATCATCGAAATGCACCAGATCCGCGGGCAGGCCCGGCGCGATCCGCCCCGCCTGCGCCCCGATCAGCTTCGCCGGCGTGCTCGAGGCCATCGCAAGTGCGGTCTCGGGCGCAACCCCCACCGTCTGGATCATGAAGCGCAGCGCCTGCGCGAGGCTGAGATCGGCGCCGGCCAGCGTGCCATCCTCGAGCCGGAGCGCGCCATCGCTGCGCAGGATCCGCCGCCCGGCGAGGGTGAATTCGCCAAGCCCGGTGCCCGCCACGGCCATCGCATCCGAGACGAGGAAAACTGCCCCCTCGCGTTTCGCCGCCAGCGCCGCGCGGATCGTGCTGGGGTGCACATGCACCCCGTCGGCAATGAGCCCGCAGGCGACCGGATGGGTCAGCGCCGCACCCACGAGCCCCGGCTCGCGCGAGCCGAGCTGGCTCATCGCGTTGAAGAGATGGGTGACCATGCTGGCGCCCGCACCGATCGCGGCCTCGGCTTCGGTCAGCGTGCAGTCGGCGTGTCCCAGCGAGACGAGGATCCCCGCCCGCACCAGCCGCGCGATCTGTTCGGGCGTGGCGGCCGATGGCGCAAGCGTGAGGATCAGCGCGGGCAGGCCGGTCTTGGCCTCGCAGAGCGTCTCGATATCGTCCTCGTCGAGCGGGCGCAGCACTTCGGGCGGGTGACAGCCGGGCCGCCGCGGATCGAGATGCGGCCCCTCGAGATGCAGCCCGAGGAACCCCGGCACCCGCGCCGCGGCGGCGATGCCCGCCGCAAGGACCGAGCGCGTCGCGGCGGCGCTGTCGCTGATCAGCGTGGGCAGGAGGCCCGTCGTGCCGGTCGGCGCATGGGCGGCACAGATCCGCGCGATCGTATCGGCGGTGGCGGTGCCGTCGAGCATCGTGCCGCCGCCGCCATTGACCTGCAGGTCGATCAGCCCGGGCGCGAGTGTGCCGCCGGGCAGACGGATCCGCCGTCCCTCGGCGGGGGGCGTCTCGGCGATGCCGGCGATCCGTCCGTCCTCGAGCACGAGCACGCCATGGCGCAGCGCCGTGCCGTCGAAAATGCGCGCGCCACTCAGGATCAGGCGGTCCATGGCGTGCTCCTTGCCAGCGCGACGGCGCCGTCGAGCGCAGTCCCGAGCGCCTCGGCGCGTGGCCAGTCGTCGAGCGCAAGCGCCGGGCCCAAGCCGCCCATCCAGATCACCGGCAAGGTCGCGTCGCGCGGTTGCAGGAGCCGGATCGCGGCGCGGATCTCGCTCCGCGCGGCGGCGATGATCGCGCTCGCCGCCTCGTCGCCCTCGGTCTCGGCCTCGAGGATGCGCGGCACGAAGGCGGCGTAATCGGCCGGGCTCGCGCGGAGCGAGAATTGCACGATGCCGGGCGCGCCGCCGAGCTCGCCCGCGATCCGTGCGATCAGGGGCGTCGGGGCGATGAAGCCGTCGATCATTCGCGTGGCCCGCATCACCACGGCGCGGCCGATCCAGGCGCCCGAGGCCTCGTCGCCGATCCGCAGGCCCCAGCCGCCCGCGCTGCGCACCTTGCCGTCTTGCTGGCGGGCGAAGATCGAGCCGGTGCCGAGCGCTGCGATGATCCCGTCGCCCGCGCCGAGCGCGCCGCGCAGCGAGGTGGCGATGTCTTGCACGATGCGCGCGGCGAAGGGGAGCTGCGCGGCCAGTTCGGCACCGGCGCCCGAGAGGTTCGCCCCCGCAATCCCCGCCACGGCGCGGACCTCGGAGGGGGCGCAGCGTCCGGCATAGGCCATCTGCGCCGCGGCCCGGATATTGGCCAGCGCGCCCGCAAAATCGCTCGCGATATTGGCGGGGCCAGCCTGACCCTCGCCGAGCACCTGCCCCGCGCCGTCGACCAGCCGCGCACGGCAGCCGCTACCGCCGCCGTCAATTCCGAGATAGTTCATACGTCCCCCGCATTTGTGACAGAATGCCAAAGCGCGGCGCCGGGCGGAAGCGCAAAGCCGCTCTGCGCGGCGCACAGGGGCGGGGGCTGTAACATGCGGGCCACGTTTGCGAATTGGACTTTCGTGGCGGCGCCGGGATAATGGGCGCAAGGAGGAGACCGTGCGCAAACCGATCCTGTTTCTTGCCCTTGCGGCGCTCGTCGTTCTGGCGGCCTTGGGCCTCGGCGATCTCGATCCCGCGCGCCTGCGCGAGGCGGTCGCGGAGCTTGGCGCGTGGCGGGCGGCGCATCCGGGGTTGCTGCCGGCGCTCTATTTCCTCGGCTACGTCGCGGTCACGGCCTTTTCACTGCCGGTCGCGGTCTGGATGACGCTGGGCGCAGGCGCGCTCTTTGGCTTCTGGGGCGGGTTTGCGATCGTGCTTCCGGCGGCGGCGCTCGGGGCGACGGGGGCGTTCCTCGCCGCGCGATTCCTGCTGCGCGACTGGGTGCGGGCGCGTTTGGCCGGTCGGCTCGCGGCGATCGAGGCCGGGCTCGCGCGCGACGGGGCCTTCTATCTCTTCTCGTTGCGGCTGATTCCGGTGGTGCCGTTCTTTGTGGTCAACCTCGCCTTCGGCCTGACGTCGATGCGGGCGCTGAGCTTCCTTTGGGTGAGCTTTCTCGGCATGGCGCCGGGCACTGCGGCCTTCATTCTCGCGGGCACGCAGCTCGGCCGGATCGAGAGCCCCGCCGATGTGCTCAGCCCCGGGCTGATCGGGGCCTTCGTTCTGCTCGGGCTGATGCCCTGGATCCTGCGCGCGCTTTTGCGGCTGATCGCGGCGCGCAGGCGGGCGGCAGGCTGGCCCCGGCCGCGGCGGTTCGAGCGCAATCTGGTGGTGATCGGCGGCGGGGCGGCGGGGCTCGTTGCGGCCTATGTCGCGGCGGCGGCGCGGGCGCGCGTCACGCTGATCACCGAGGGGCCGATGGGGGGCGATTGCCTCAACACCGGCTGCGTCCCCTCGAAGGCGCTGATCGCCGCAGCCAAGGCCGCCAAGGCCACCCATGGTGCTCCGCATCTGGGGGTGACCGGCGCCGCGCCGCAGGTCGATTTTCCGGCCGTCATGGCCCATGTCCGCGCCACGATTTCGGCGATCGAGCCCAAGGATTCCGAGGCGCGCTATACCGCCCTTGGGGTCGAGGTGGTCCGTGGCCGCGCCGAGCTCGTCGATCCCTGGACCGTCACCGTGGGCGATCGCCGGATCACCACGCGCGCCGTGGTGCTCGCGACCGGCGCGGCCCCGGTCATTCCGCCGATCCCGGGCATCGAGGCGGCGGGCGCGCTCACCTCCGACACGCTCTGGGATCATCTGGCGACCCTCGCCGCGCCGCCCGAGCGGATGCTCGTGCTGGGTGGCGGGCCGATCGGCTGCGAACTTGCGCAGGCTTTGGCCCGCCTCGGCTCCGGGGTCACGCTGATCGAGGCCGAGCGGCTCTTGCCGCGTGAGGCGCCCGAGGCCGGGCAGCTTGTGGCCGAGGCTTTGGCGCGCGACGGGGTGCAGATCGTCATCGGCCGGGTCGCGCAGTTCGAGGCGGGCGAGGCGGTGCTCGATTGCGGGGCGCGGATCGGCTTCGACACGCTGCTAGTGGCGACCGGACGGCGGGCGCGCACCGCGGGCTTCGGGCTCGAGGGGCTCGGCATTCCCGCAGGCGCGGTGATCGAGGCCGACGATTACCTGCAAACATTGCACCCCAATATCTTCGTGGCGGGCGATGCGGCGGGGCCTGCGCAACTCACCAATGCCGCCGGGCATCAGGGCTGGATCGCTGCGGCCAATGCGCTGGCCGCGCCCCTCTGGCGGTTCCGCGCCGCCGCACCGATGCCGCACACCGTCTACACCGATCCCGAGGTTGCGCGCGTGGGTCTCAGCCGCGCCGAGGCCGAGGCCTCGGGCCTGCCGCATGAGGTCACGCACTGGAGCTTCGACGATCTCGACCGCGCCATCGCCGAGGGGCGCCCCGAGGGTTTCGTGCAGATCCTGACCGCGCCGGGGCGGGACCGGATTCTGGGCGCCACGGTGGTCGGGGCGCAGGCGGGGGAGATCGTGACGGAATTCGCGCTCGCGATGCGCAACGGGCTGGGTCTCTCCAAGATCCTGTCCACGCCGCATCCCTATCCGGGCTGGTCCGAGGCCGCGAAATCCGCCGCGGGCCGCTGGCGTCAGGTGCGGATCAACCCCCGCATGCTCCGGATCGCGGAACGGATCTTCGACTGGAGGCGCGGATGATCGACGCGGCCCTCCTTCCGCTGCAGCGCGCGCTGCTCGCGCCTCCGGCCGAATGGCTCTCCGCGCGGGGCCTGCGCGCCGATCAGGTGACGCTTGTGGGCTTTGCCCTCGGGATCGGGGCCTTCGGGGCGCTCTGGGCCGGGGCCTATTCGGCGGCGCTCGCGCTGATCGCGCTCAACCGGATCTGCGACGGGCTCGACGGCGCGATCGCGCGGCTGAACGGCCCGACCGACCGCGGCGCCTTCCTCGATATCGCGCTCGATTTCCTCTTCTATGCGCTCGTTCCCTTGGGCTTCGCCCTCGCCGATCCCGGGCGGAACGCGCTCGCCGCCGCCGTCCTGATCACCGCCTTCGTCGGCACCGGATCGAGCTTTCTGGCCTTTGCGAGCATCGCCGCCAAACGGGGGATGCAGGCCGCGGCCTATCCCGCCAAGGGGCTGCACTACCTCGGCGGGCTGACCGAGGGGGCCGAAACCATCGCCTTCTTCGCCGCGATCTGCCTCTGGCCCGCGGCCTTCCCCGCCCTTGCCCTGATCTTCGCCGCGGCCTGCGGCGTGACCACCCTGACCCGCTGGCTGATGGGCTGGCGGGCCTTCGCGACGGAGTGAATAATGCGTCTTCTGCCCCTTCTGCTGATCCTGGCCGCCGGCCCCGCGCTCGCCGACTGGTCCGACACCTTGGCCGAGGCGCGCGGGCAGCGCGTCTATTTCAACGCCTGGGGCGGCGATCCGCGCACCAATGCCTTCATGGAGTGGGTCAATACCGAGACCGAGGCGCGCTTCGGTGTCTCGGTGCAGCAGGTCAAGCTGAGCGACACGGCCGAAGCGGTGGCGCGGGTGCGCGCCGAGCAGGCCGCCGGGATCGAGGCGGAGGGGGCGGTCGATCTCATCTGGATCAACGGGCCGAATTTCCTCGCGATGAAAGAGGCGGGGTTGCTGCACGGGCCTTTCGTGGCCGATCTGCCCAATGCGCGGTTCCTCGATCTGGCTCCCGGTGCCCCGGCTGCCACCGATTTCACCGTTCCGGTCGAGGGGTATGAGGCGCCCTGGCGGCTGGCGAAATTCGTCTTCGCGCATGAGGCGGCACGTGCGCCTGCGCCGCCGCGCCGGATGGTGGATTTCCCGGACTGGGCCGCGGCGCATCCGGGCCGGATGACTCATCCGACGGCCGCGAATTTCATGGGGGCGAGCTTTCTCAAACAGGCGCTGGTCGAGCTCGCGCCTGATCCCGCCGTTCTTGCCCAGCCGGTGACGGAGGAGAGCTATGCCGCGGCCACGGCACCCCTCTGGGTGTGGTATGATGCGCTGCGCCCGAACCTCTGGCGCGCGGGCCGGGCCTTTCCCGAAAACGAGAGCGTTCAGGCTCAGCTTCTGGCCGATGGCGAGGTCGATGTGGCGATGTTCTTCGACCCGGCCGCGCCGGCGGCGCTGATCGAGCAGGGCGTTCTGCCCGAGAGCGTGCGGGTCTTCGTGCCCGAGGGCGGCACGATCGGCAACGTCTCCTTCGTTGCGATCCCGTTCAACGCGGCGCATCGCGCAGGCGCCGAGGTGGTGGCGAATTTCCTGCTCGATCCGATGGTGCAGGCGCATATGCAGGATATCACCGTTTTGGGCAGCTATTCGGTGCTCGACCCCGCGCGGCTCGACGAGGAGGCGCGCGCGGCCTTCGCGGAACTGCCCACGGCGCCCGCTCTGCCGACGCTCGAGGCGCTCGGCCCGACCCTGCCCGAGCCGCATCCGAGCTGGATGGAGCGGTTGGTGGCAGATTGGACCGCGCGGACGCTCGAGTGAACTCATGCTCCTGATCCGCGCCCTCGTCATTGCGCTGATCGGTGCGCCGGTCGCGGCGGGGGCGGGGCTGACCCTGCTCGCCGCGCTCGGCTGGCAGCCGGGGCAGGGCGGGGCGCTCGGGTTCGATCTCTTTACTGCAACGCTGGGCGCACCCGGAGTGGCGCGCGGGCTCGCCGTCACGGCGCTGAGCGGGCTTGGCGCGGCGCTCGTGGCACTCGCCGCGACCCTGCCACTCGGCTTCTGGATCGCGACGCGCCCGGGGGCCGCGCGGTGGCTCGCGCCGATGCTCGCGCTGCCCCATGCCGCCTTCGCCATCGGGCTCGCCTTCCTGATCGCTCCCTCGGGCTGGATCGTGCGGGCGATCGCGCCCGTCGTGGGGTGGGACGTGCCCCCCGCGATCGTCACGCTGGGCGACCCCTACGGCCTCGCGCTTCTCGGCGGTCTCGCGCTCAAGGAAATGCCCTTCCTCCTTTTGATGGTGCTGGCCGGGCTCGCGCCCCTCGACTGGCGCGCGCAGATGCTGGCCGGGCGGGCCTGTGGCTACGGTGCCGCGCAGGTCTGGCGCCTCGTGATCTGGCCGCAGCTCTGGCGCACGCTGCGCCTGCCGATGGCCATCGTGCTCGGCTATGGCCTCTCGGTGACCGACATGGCGCTGATCCTCGGGCCGAGCCATCCGCCGAGCCTCGCCGTGCAGGCGCTGCGTCTCTATACCGCGCCGGATCTGAGCGGGATCGGCCCGGGGGCGGTGCTCTCGGTCGTGATCCTTGCGCTCTGGGCTGGCGCGATGGGCATCGGCCTGATCGCCGAGCGTGGTATCGCCGGACCGGGGCGGGAGCTGGCGCGGCGGGCGTTACGCGGCGCCCGGCGCGAGGGATCGGCCCTCGGGGGGGCGGTGTTCACGGGACTGGCCACGCTCACCGGCGCGGCGCTTCTCGCCCTCGCGCTCTGGTCGGTTGCGCGGCGCTGGCCCTTTCCGGCGCCCTTGCCCACGGGGATCGACTTCGCCCAATGGGCACGTGGCGGCTGGGCTGCGCCGCTTCTCGGCTCGCTCGGCGTCGGGGCGGCCGTCAGCCTGCTGTCGCTCGGCCTCGCGGTTCTGGTGCTCGAGGTCGAGAGCCGCACGCGCCACCGCCTCGGCCTCGGGCCGCTTCTGCTCGCCCCTCTCATCCTGCCGCAGATCGGGTTCCTGCAGGGGCTCACCACGGCCTTCCTCTGGCTCGGTCTGCCGCCCGGAGCGCTCGCGGTGATCTGGGCGGGCCTCGTGCTCGGCTTTCCCTATGCGCTCCTCGTGCTCGCGGGGCCCTGGCGCGGGCTCGATCCGGGGCTTCCGATGGCGGCGGCCGGGCTCGGGGCGGGGCCGGGGCGGGTGTTTCTGCGCATCCGTCTGCCGCTGATGGCGCGCCCGCTCGCGCTCGCGCTCGCCACCGCCTTCGCCGTCTCGGTCGCGCAATATCTCGCCGTGCTCTTGCCCGGCGCGGGCCGTGTGCCCAGCCTCGCGACCGAGGCGGTGGCACTTGCCTCGGGGGCAGATCGCCGGCTCGCGGCGCAGATGGGGCTCCTGCAGGCGGTGCTGCCACTCGCGGCCTTCGCCCTCGCGCTGTTGCCCGGCCGACGCCTGCGCGCCGTCTGAGCGTGGGCCCGCGGTACGCGCCACCGCTTGCCCCACGGGGTTCGAGCGTCTATCCCTTGGCCCGACACCGACGAACCCGAGACCCCCATGCCGCCCGTTCTGTGCCGCCTCGCCCTTCTCGTTCTGACCGGCCTTTTGGCCGCCTGCGTTCCGGCCGAATTCGGCACCGGCCGCGCCGCGACGCAGATCGCCCTGACCGGCGGCGTCACGCTCGCCGCGCCGCGCGGTTATTGCGTCGATTCGGGCTCGACGCGCGACCGCGCCGAGGGCGGCTTCGTCCTCTTTGGCAATTGCGCCGCCATCGCCCGCGATGCCTCGCGCGCGCAACCGGCCTACCCCGCGCTGCTGAGCGCGACGCTCGGCCCCGCGGGGGGCGGTCCGGCCGCGCTGCGCCCCGAGACGGTCGAGGGCTTCTTCCGTTCGGAGGCAGGGCGCGCGGTGCTCGCGCGCTCGGGGCAAGCCGGGGATGTCGAGCTGCTCGCGGTGCGGCGGGTGGACGATCTGCTGCTCCTCAAGATCCGCGATGCCTCGGCCGGGGGCGGCGGATTGCAGAAGGGCGCGAGCTACTGGCGCGCGATCACCGCGCTGGGCGGGCGGATCGCGGCCTTCTCGGTGCTGCCGCTCGAAGGGGCGCGGCTCTCCGACACGGATCAGGTCGGGCTGCTGAAGGCCTTCGTCGGTGCCTCGCGCGCGGCAAGCGCGGCGAAGGTGGCGAGCGGCAGCCCCACCGCCGGTTGACCGCGCGGCAGCCTGCCGCGTGACGTTTCGCCATTTGCCTCGGGCTGACGGCTGTATTAGGACATCGGAATAGGTAAGTGTTTCTGTTATGGTAACATTCGGCAGGTAAGCTGAGGTCGATGAGCAAGCTCCCCACGACATTTCTGGACCGGTTCGCGCGCGGTCGGCTCGCCACGCGCTGGGCCCGGGCGGCCGAGCTTGCGCCCACGCTCGATTCGGCCGAGGCGCAGGCGCTCGCCGCCGAGGCGCAGGACATGCGCCAGCGCCTCGATCACGTGCTGCACAAGGTCGAAGGGCGGCGCCACGCGCCGCTGACGGGGGACGGGATCGCGCGTCCGCTCGGGAGCGACTGGGCTTGGCGGCCAGCGCTCTGGACCGGGCCGGTCGTGCCGCAGGGGATCGTCGCGGCGCCGACGCGCGCGCCCTTCGGTCAGGACCTGACATTGTTTCACGATTGTGCGCAATCGGAGCTCACCCTGCGCCAGATCCGCAACCCGGCCGGACCTGCGCCCTACGGGCTCGAGATGGATGTGTTCCGCTTTGACGGCTCTTTCCTCTCGCTCGTGCTCGACCTGCCCGAGGCGGGAGCGCGCGGTCTGAGGCTCGGCCATCTGCTGCGCCTCGATCTCGACATCGCCTTCGAGCGGCCGATCGGGGTCTTCTGTCGCTTCAACGTGCAGCATGGCCCCAATACCGAGCAATTGGTGCGCGAGCTGCCGCTCTACAAGGACGAGACCTTCGTCGATTTCGACCTTGGCTATACCAAGATGAACGAGAAGCGGATCGAGAAGGCCTGGATCGACCTGATCTTCGACGCGCCGCAGATGAACCGGGTCACGATCCGCGATCTGACCCTCGCGCGGCATCCGCGCGCCGAGATCTGAGGAGGCCTCATGCTGGAATTGTCACGGATCCGTGCCGGGCACTGGGAAGGGATTTTCGCCGCCGAGGCCGAGCCCGCGCTCGAAGTCACGCATCTGGGTGCGGCCCTGCCCGGACTGACGGTGACGCCGGCGGGCGAGGGGAAATGGGCGCTTTCGCTGCCGATCCCGGCCGAAGTTCTGTCCGACGGGGTGCAGGGCTTCGTGCTGCGCGCGCCGGGTTCGGAGGCGGTTCTGGGCCGTTTCGCGATCACCGCGGGCGCGCCGCTGGCCGAGGATCTGATGGCCGAGATCGTGCTTCTGCGCGCCGAACTCGACCTGCTCAAGAGCGCGTTCCGGCGCCATTGCACCGAAACTCAGGGCTGAGACTCAGGGCCAAGACTTGGGGCTAACGCGCCCGCGCTGCGCAGCAAGTCCACCTCGGGGGGCGTGGCTCAGCCGTTCGACTTGTTGTGCTCGATATAGCGGCGCAGCTCTTCGGCCTCGTGGCGCGCATCGCGCAGCCCGTCCATCGCGGCGCGCAACTCGGCCTCGGACTGGTTGAGCTGATTGTTCAGCTCGGCCTCGCGATTCTCGATATAGATCAGCGCCTGATCGCGCGTTTCCTCGGCCTCGTGCAGCGCCTGCGCCATCTGCTCGAGCTCGCCCATATCGGCTTGCGAGACCTTGGTCAGCCGGTGGATCAGCCACGAGGCGAACCAGCCGAGCGCGAAGGCGATGAAGAGGATGATCGCGGTGGCGAAAATGAATTCCGAGCGGTTCATGGGGCTCCTCAGTTCTCGGCGGGGCCGGCAAGGTCCGCGGGGCGGGCCTTGGGCCGGGCGGGCGATTGCGCGGCCGGGGCCACGGGGATCTCGATTGCGGGGTCCTGCGCCGCGGCCTCGGGGCTGAGGGCGGCGTCGGCTGCATCGGATGCGGGTTGGTCGGGGGCTGCGGCCTCGGCAGTATCGGCGGCGGGCTCATCCGTGCCAGACCCGGCAGCAGCGGGGTCTGCGGCGCCTTCGGCTTGGGTGGCATCCGCGCCGGCGGGCTCCGCCGTGGCCGCGCCCTCATCCTCGGGCAGATCCGCGGCGGGGGTGTCGTCTTCCATCGGCGCGGCATCCTCCATCGGCGCCGTGTCGTCGGTCGGCTCGTCGAGCGCCCCTTCCTCCGCCGGGGCCGCAAGCGCCGCGGCCTCGGCTGCTTCGGCTGCGGGCGTGGAGGCGGCGGCATCGTCGCTCTCGATCGGCTTTTCGTCGAGCAACACGAATTCGATCCGCCGGTTCGCCTCGCGCCCCTCCTCGGTGTCGTTCTCGGCAATCGGCTGGCTCTCGCCATAGCCGCGCGCGGTGATATTGCCGACCAGAACCCGGCGATCGCGCAGCGCGCTCAACACCGCCTGGGCGCGTTGCTGGCTCAGGCGCTGGTTCATGTCCTCGCCGCCCTGGCTGTCGGTATGGCCACCGAGCTCCATGCGGAACTCCTGGCAATCCTTGAGCACCTTGGCGAGTGCATCGAGCGGGGCCGCGCCCTCCGAGGCAATCGTGGCGGCCCCCGGCTCGAAGGTGATCTTCTGCGCGTTCAGAACTTCGTTCAGCCGCGCCACGCATTCCGGCCCGGTCGGCAGGTTGAGCGTGGGGTCGAGTCGCTTGTCGTAGCTGACCTTGAGATCCATCCGCGCGCCTTCGCCGAGCCGTTCGGACAGGATCCGCGCCACCTTGTCCGAGGCCTGCGTGTCGCCGCTCACCCCGGTCACGCGGATCAGGTCGGGGCGCACGAGGACGCTGCCCTCGGCCAGTTGCGAGAGCGCTTCGATGCCTGCCAGCGTGCGCACCGGCCAGCCGGCGGGCAGGGTCTCATCGACGCGGGTCGCGCCATAGACGCGGGTCGCTCCGAAGCGGGCGCGGGCATAGCTCTCGACGGTGTCGCGCTGCAGATCGTCGGTGACCCGGCCGCGCAACTGCACCTGCCCCTCGGCGTCGCGGGTTGCGGTGAACTCGGGCGCGGCGCTGACGGCCTCGGGCTTTTTCTGCAGCTCGGCCTTCAGCGAGAAGACCTCGGGCAGGTTCGATTCGAGTTCGCCCACGGCGGTGTCGAACACTGCGGGATCCACCGTGTCATTGGCCACCAGCGCGATATCGGCATCCGAGAAGGTAACCGTGCCCGCCCCCATTTTCGAAAGCGTGGCAATCGAGAGCTCGACCGCGCGCGCCCAGTCGGGCGAGGGCGTGCCCATCCCGATCGTGCAGCCCAGATCGCCCTTGGCACCCGCCCCGCGCGCGGCGGCGAGGATCCGGTTGCGCCCGCGTTCGGTATCCGCCGAGCAGGCGTCGAACCGCGGACCGACCTCGTCGATCAGGAAACGCAGCGTGAAGGGGGTGATCACCGGCCGCGGCGCCGAGATGTCGAATTTCAGTTTCAGATCGGCGGGGCGGCGGCGCGCGAGCGAGGTCTCGATGCGGGCCTTCTCGGCCGGGCTGTCGGTGATCGCGGCAATCCAGACCGCGCCCGGATCGACCGAGATCTTGGCGCGCGGCAGGGTCTTGAGCGAGGTGAGCGCGAAATCGACCGCCTGTTGCCAGCCCGCGGGCACCGGGTAATCGGCGCTTTCGAGCATGTCGGCGACCTGCCCGTCGGTCGCGAGCGCGCTCAGATCGGCGACCAGTTTCTCGCGGTCGGTCGTGGCGGGCACGAGACCGATGAGCGAGATCCCCTCGTCGTTGCGCAGGATCTCGAGCGAGAAATCGGGGGCCTGGATCGCCTCGGTGCTCTCGACATCGGTGTTGTCGACGATCCGCGTGGCCTCGACGACCGACCCGGCGAGCTTGACCGCGCGAAACCGTTCGGCCTCGGAGGGCGCGGTGCCGAGCAGTACCACCTGCAACCCGTCGGTCTGCACCTCGACCCAGGAATGGCCCGCGGCCTCCATCGCGATCTGCACATCCTTGCGCGAGGTCTTCTCGATGATCGTTGCGGAGCCCCCGGCGATCAGCGCCGAGAGCACGAGCGCGCCCGAGAAGGCCGCGGCGGTCAGGATTTTCTGGCGCAGATGCATGGGTGCCCCTGCCCTCCCTTGCAAGGAATCGTCCTTTCCTAGTCGCCCGCCCGCGCGGGATCAATCAGGCGATGGCGGCTGCGGCGAAAAACAGCGCAGCGATCAGGCCGGTATCGCGGTTGGCGCGAAAGAGCCGCAGGCAGGTCTCGGGCGCGTCGATGTCGAGCTCGCGCATCTGCCAGAGCATGTGCCACCCCATCGCCCAGGGTGCGCAGAGCGCAAGGATGAGAACGAGCGGCGAGGCGCCGGGCAGGAGCGCCCAGAGCACCGCGATGGTCATCAGGCTGACGGTGGCGATCAGGAACCCGCCGAGCCATTGGGCGCTGTTTTCGCCAAAGAGGCGTGCGGTGGATTTCACCCCGATCAGCGCGTCGTCCTCCTTGTCCTGATGGGCATAGATCGTGTCGTAATAGAGCGTCCAGACGATGCCCGAGAGATAGAGGATCACCGGCGCGGGATGCAGAGATCCGCTATGCGCGACCCAGCCCATCAGCGCCCCCCAGTTGAAGGCGATGCCGAGGAAGGCCTGCGGCCACCAGGTGAAGCGTTTCGCGAAGGGATAGATCGCGACGGGGATCAGCGCGGCGATGCCGAGCAGGATGGCGGCCCAGTTGAAGGTCAGCAGGATCGCGGCGGAAATCGCCACCTGCGCGATCAGGAAGCCAAGCGCCTGTTTCACACTGACCTGCCCCGAGGGGATCGGCCGCGAACGGGTGCGCGCGACGGCGGCGTCGATCTTGCGGTCGGTGATGTCGTTCCAGGTGCAGCCCGCGCCGCGCATCAGGAAGGCGCCGATCGCGCAGGCGATGGCGATCCACAGATCGGACCACCGCGGCGCGTCATGGGCGGCCGCAAGCGCGAGCGACCACCAGCACGGGATCAGCAAGAGCCAGGTGCCGATCGGCCGGTCGGCGCGCGCCAGCCGCAGATAGGGGCGCCAGGGCAGGGGGGCGTAGCGGTCCACCCAGTTATCCGGCGGCGCATCCGCCACCATGCCGTGAGCCTCTGGCGTTTCGCGGGTGCCGGTCATAGATTTCGCCTCATGGAACGTGCCAAGATCAGACTTCATGTAGAGCACCCCTTGGGTGCGGGGCAAGCCGTGCCGCTCTCCGAGGCGCAGGCGCATTACCTTTTCGCGGTGATGCGGCAGGGCGTGGGGGCGCGCGTCGCGCTCTTCAACGGGCGCGATGGCGAATGGACGGCCGAGGTGGTCGAGGCGGGCAAGAAGCGCGGCATTCTGGCCTGTCTCGAACAGGCCGCGCCGCAGCTTGATCCGCCGGACCTGTGGCTTCTCTTCGCGCCGATCAAGAAGGTGCGCACCGATTTCATCGTCGAGAAGGCGGCCGAGCTCGGCTGTGCGCGCATCCTGCCGGTGCAGACCGAGTTCACCAATGCCGAGCGGATCCGGCAGGACCGGCTGCAGGCGCATGCGCTCGAGGCGGCGGAGCAATGTCTCGGCACTTCGGTGCCCGAGGTCTGCGATCTGCAGCATCTGCGCAAGCTGCTCGACGGCTGGGACCCCGCGCGCCGCATCCTCTGGGCGGACGAGAGCCTCATCGGCCCGGCGCAGACGCTCGCGGGCCTCGCGCCCGGGCCCTGGGCGATCCTGATCGGGCCCGAGGGCGGGTTTTCCGAGGCCGAGCGCACGCGGTTGCGCAGCCTGCCTTTCGTGACGCCGATCAGCCTCGGCCCGCGCATCCTGCGCGCCGACACCGCCGCCTGCGCGGCGATCACGCTCTGGCAATCGGCGCTGGGGGATTGGCGGTGATCCGTCCCGAGTTGCAGGCGCTCGTGTTGCGGCATCGCGAGGCGCTCGCGGCCGGGGCGGTGGCGCTTGCCGGGCTCTGGATCGCCACGCGCGGCGGCTGGTTTCTGGGTGCGGTCGGGCTTGGCGCGGTCGCGCTCGGGGCGGGATGGGCCTTCCTCGCGCTGCGGCGCTTGCGCTTTGCGCGCCCCGTCACCGATCCGGGGCTTGTCGAGATCGACGAGGGACGGATCGGCTATTATGGCGCCGGGGTGCGAGGGCTGGGCGGTTATGTCGCGCTCGCGGATCTGATCGAGATCCGGCTCTTGCGGCTGCATGGTCATCCGCACTGGCGGCTGCGCACGGCGGATGCGCAGGCGATCCTGATCCCGGTGGCCGCCGCCGGCGCCGAAGGGCTGCACGACGCTTTCGCCACCCTGCCGGGCATCGACATGGGCGCGCTTGCGGCCGCCCTCGACCGCGAAGTGACGGTCCAGAGCCTCTGGACGCGGCCCGCTTCCCGACCCTGAGCCGATCACGCGCGCGCGATGCGCGACCTTGACTTGGGCGCCCGCGCGCGCCACCTGTTGCGCCGGCAGACCACGAGAAAGGCGCTCCCATGTCCATTCCCCAGCAGGGCGGCGGCCCGATCGAGCGGTTCGAGCAGCTCGCAGAATATATCGCCTCGGGCGAGAAGCCGCGCGAGGATTGGCGGATCGGGACCGAGCATGAGAAGTTTGGCTATTGCAAGGATGCGCTGAAGCCGCTGCCCTATGAGGGGCCGCGTTCGGTGCGGGCGATGCTCGAGGGGCTGCGCGACGAATTCGGCTGGGAGCCGATCTACGAGCAGGACAATATCATCGGGCTCACGCGCAACGGCGCGAACGTGAGCCTCGAACCCGGCGGGCAGCTTGAGCTCTCCGGTGCGCCCTTGGAAACCCTCCATCAGACCTGTGAGGAAGTGGGCGAGCACCTGAGCGAGGTGCATCGCATCGCCGACCGGATCGGGGCGAAATTCATCGGTCTGGGGGCCGCGCCCGAATGGCTTGAGTCCGAGATGCCGATGATGCCCAAGGGGCGCTACCGGCTGATGAAGAGCTATATGGACAAGGTCGGAACCATGGGGAAAACCATGATGTTCCGCACCTGCACGGTGCAGGTGAACCTCGATTTCGCGACCGAGGCCGACATGGTGCAGAAGATGCGCGTGGCACTGGCGCTACAGCCGGTGGCGACCACGCTTTTCGCCAATTCGCCCTTCCTCGACGGCAAGCCCAACGGGATGAAGAGCTGGCGCGCGAATGTCTGGCAAAACCTCGATCCGGCGCGGACCGGCATGCTGCCCTTCATGTTCGAAGAGGGCGCGGGATACGAGCGCTGGGTCGATTACGTCCTCGATGTGCCGATGTATTTCGTCTATCGCGACGGCAAATATATCAATGCCCTGGGTCAGTCGTTCCGCGATTTCCTGAAAGGCGAGCTGCCCGCGCTGCCCGGCGAGAAGCCGACGCTGTCGGATTGGGCCGACCATATGACGACCGTCTTCCCCGAGGCGCGGGTCAAGAAATATATCGAGATGCGCGGCGCCGATGGTGGCCCGTGGCGGCGGCTTTGCGCGCTGCCCGCGCTCTGGGTCGGGCTGATGTATGATCAATCCGCGCTGGATGCCGCGTGGGATCTGGTGAAGCACTGGGATGCCGAGACCCGCGACGGGCTGCGCGTGGCGGCGGCGCGCGATGCGCTGGCGGGCGAGGCGGGCGGCGTCAAGCTGCATGACCTCGCACGCGAGGTTGTGGCGATCGCGAAATCGGGGCTGGCGGCGCGGGCGCGTCCGGGCGCCGGTGGCCTGATCCCGGACGAGACGCATTTCCTCAATGCGCTCGAGGAATCGGTCGAGACGGGCCGGGTGCCGGCGGATGATCTGCTGGAGAAATACCACGGCCGCTGGCAGGGCGATTTGAGCCGGCTTTACGGCGAATACAGCTACTGAGCGAGCCCGGCTTCATGGAGCACCGGGGCTCTGCCCCGGACCCCGGAGTATTTGGACCAACAAAAAGCTGGAATGGGGTCTGCGTTCAGTCGCGTGGCACCTTGGGCAGGTTGCTCTGGGCGTAGTCGTCCTGGGCCGGTGGTGCCGGAGGCTGCGGCGCCCCCCAGGGCTGCGCGGGGTTCGCCGGATAATCGGCCGGGTCGGTGCGTTGCCCGCCGAAGCGGTTCGGCCCCGGCGTGGAGGGCTGCACCATGAAATACAGCAGCACGAGCGAACCGATCAGCGGGATGAAGGCGATCAGCAGCCACCAGGCGGACTTGTCCTGATCATGCAGGCGCCGCGCACCTGCCGCGATCGCAGGCAGCAGCACGGCGAGCGAGAAGAGCCCGCCGAGCGGCCCGCCTTCGGAGGCGTATCCCATGAAGCCCGGACCGCTGGTGACATGGCCGGTCTTGAACAGGATGTTGTCGGCGATCCCGAGCAGGATCTGCCCGAGAAAGATGAAGAGCACGAAATACCAGTATTCCGGCCGGCTCGCGCGGCCCGAGAAGGTCACGTATTTCCGCAGGCAGGTGCGGATCGCGGTTTGAAAGTCCATCGCTTCCCCCTAAGTTTGCCCCATCAGGCACCCGGTGCGGCGAATTGGCAAGTGGGCTCAGCCCTTCTTGCCGATCCGCGGTTCGGTCCCCGCGATCAGGCGTTCGATGTTCGGGCGGTGCCGGATGAAGATCAGCACCGTCATCAGCGCAGCGGCTCCGCCGACGACAGGGCCGTCGAGGACGAAGGCGGCGATGGCCGCCACGACCGAGGCGACCAGTGCCGAGAGCGACGAGATCCGCAGGGCGGCGGCGGTCAGCGCCCATGTGGCGCAGGCGATGAGCCCGACGCGCCAGTCGAGCGCCAGAAGCGTACCGAGGAAGGTCGCAACCCCCTTGCCGCCCTTGAAATTGAGCCAGACCGGGAAGCAATGGCCGAAGAAGGCGGCAAGACCCGCGAGCGCGGCCGCCTCTTCGCCCCAGAGCGCGCGGGCGATCAGCACCGCGATCGCGCCCTTGCCACTGTCCAGAAGCAGCGTGGCGAGCGCCGCGCCCTTGTGCCCAGTGCGCAGCACGTTCGTCGCGCCGATATTGCCCGAGCCGATCGCGCGCAGATCGCCCAGCCCCAGCATCCGCGTGATCACGAGGCCGAAGGGCACCGAGCCGAGGAGATAACCGCCCACCGCGGCGAGGATCGGGCCGATCATGCGGGCACCTCCGCGGCATCGAACACTTGGCGCCCGCCGACAAAGGTCGCGCGCACCCGGCCCTGCATCCGGGCCCCGTCGAAGGGTGTGTTCTTCGCCTTCGAGCGCAGCGCGAAGCGGTCGAGGACAAAGGGCGCCTCGGGATCGAAGAGCACGAGATCGGCCGGCGCCCCCTCGGCGAGCCGGCCCTGCGGCAGGCCAAGCCGGCGCGCGGGGTTGAACGAGAGCGCGCGGAAGAGCTGCGGCAGGCTGAGCGCGCCGGAATGGTAAAGCCGCAGTGCCGCAGGCAGCAGCGTTTCGAGGCCCACGGCGCCCGAAGCGGCCTCCTCGTAGGGCAGGCGCTTGCTTTCCTCATCGGCGGGCGTGTGCTGACTGCAGATCACGTCGATCAGACCGTCGGCCACCGCCTGCACCATCGCCAGACGGTCGTCTTCCGAGCGCAGGGGCGGGGTCAGTTTGAAGAAAGTGCGGTATTCGCCGACGTCGAACTCGTTCAGCGTCAGGTGATGCACCGAAATCCCCGCGGTGACATTGAGCCCCGCCTTGCGGGCGCGTTCGAGCGCAGGCAGGGCGCGGGCGGTGGTGATCTGATCGGCGTGCCAGGCGACGCCGGTCATCTCCACGAGCGCCAGATCGCGCTCGAGGCCCATCCGCTCGGCCATCGGACTGACACCCGGCAGGCCGCGCAGGCTCGCGAATTTGCCGGAGGTGACGGCGGCCCCTTTCGACAGGACCGGCTCCTGCGGATGGCCGACGACGAGGGCGCCGAGGCTGCGGGCATAGGTGAAGGCGCGGTTCAGAACCTTGGTATCCTCGGTGACGTGATCGGCATCGGTGAAGGCCACGGCGCCCGCGTCCATCAGGAACCCGATCTCGGTCATCTCGCGGCCCGCGCGGGATTTGGTGAGCGCGGCCATATGGCGGATGCGCACGGGCGACTCGGCCGCGCGACGGGTGACGAATTCGAGCGTCTCGGGCGTGTCGATGGCCGGTGCGGTATCGGGGCGCGCGATGATCGTGGTGACGCCACCCGCCGCCGCCGCCATCCCGGCGGAGCGGAAGCTTTCCACATGCCGCTCGCCCGGCTCGCCGATCTTGACGCCCCAGTCGACGATCCCGGGCGCAAGGCAGGCGCCGGCGCAGTCGATCACCTCGGCGCCGGCGGGGGCCTGCATCGGGCCGATGGCGGCGATCTGGCCCGCGTCGATCACCAGATTGCCACTCGTCTCGGTCAGCGCCTCGGGGTCGATCAGGCGGGCGTTTTGCAGGAAGAGGGTCATCGGAACTCCTGTCAGCGGGTCAGACCTTGCCGGTCTGGATTTCGCGGATCATCGCCAGAACGGCATCCGCGTCAGAAATGTTGCGAAAGCCCGCGTGCACGGTAAGGGGGCCGTCGGACCCCTCCACGCGGTGGCTGTGGAACAGAATCGTGTCACCGCGGCGGCCGCGAAGACGCTCGATCGTGGTTTCGGGGCGGATCTCGTAGATTTCCAGCTTGGGCGAGAGGTTGGTATAGCGGATATAGGCCGCGCGATTGCTCAGCGCATAGCTCGTCCAGCTTGCACGGTCGAGGCGCGCGATCCATTGCGGGGCGATCAGCCAGAGGCCAAGACCCGTCGCGCTCAGCCGCATGGCAATGCCCGCCGATGTGCCCGCGGCGGCCGCGATCCCGTCGTCGGAGGACAGCACCGAGGCCAGCCAGCCGACGAAGCCCGCGAAGACCAACAGGCCCAGCCCCGCCAGCGTTACGATCACCCGCCAGACGGGGCTTTGCGCAAAGGGCTGCGGGCGGCCCTGCCACAGCAGGCGCTCGCCCGGAAGCAGGTGATTTTCCCAGCGCGGCGCGGTCATTTCTGCGCCTGCAGTTCGCGCAGCAGACGCAGCACCTGCGCGCCATCGGCGATGTTGTCGAAGGTCCCTTGGGTCAGGGTCGTGCCGTCGCTGTCGTTCTCGCGGTGGCTGTAGAAGATAACCTTGTCGACGCCACGCCGGGATTTCAGCTCGAGCGCGGTGCCGGCGGTGATCGGATAGACCGTCAGATCGCGCCACCAGAACCGTTTGGCCACATAGGCTGCGCGGGTGCTCAGCGCATAGCGGATGCGCCGGGGCGCGGCCTGCGCCAGCAGCCATTGCCCGAAGACCAGAAACAGGCCGACCCCAAGGAACGGCAGCCCGAAGACCGTGGCCAGAAGCGTCATGCCCAGCTGCGACGCGCTCTCGGCCTGAAACGCGAACCAAAGCCCGCCGAAGCTGAGCCCGGCGCCCGCAGCGAGGAAGGGAATGCCGAAGATCGTCATGAACACGAGCTGGGGCCAGTCGTGAAAGCCGGGCGCCGGGGCGCCTTCCCACAGGAGCTTCTCGCCCGGTTGGAAATAATCCTCCCAGCGCTCTGCGGTCATTTCACCACCTTGGCGCGCTTCGCCCGCGCCGTCTCGATGGTCTGCACCACGGTCTCGGCATCGGCGAGATGCCGGATCAGGTGCTTGTCGCCCATCTTGGTGACGATCTGCACATCGCCCATCAGCCGCCGCACCGCCTTGATTTCCAGCAGCATGACCGCGCGCCCCTGCGGCCCGATAAGGCGCTTCTGCGTCAGCCGCCAGCGCCGTGCGAAGGCCTCCGACCGGAAATAGACGCCCCGCGCCATCATGCCCAAAGCGATCGCCGCCACCGCGATCGCGATCTGATCGGTCTTGCCCATCCAGATCAGAACGACAGCGACGAGCACCGCGCCGATCCCGCCCAGAACGGCATGGTCATACCAGTAGCGGCGATGATCGGCGAGAAACTCGGCCTCGACCCGCTCGCCTTCGTCGAGCGGCTGCTCGCTTTCCGGGCCGGGGCGGTAGTTGAGAACCTCGTCGCGCTTGATCTCAGACATAGGTGCCCTCGACCAGGGCGCGGCCACGCTCGGCGCGCAGGTTCTGGGCCAGAAGATCCATCACCGCCATCCGCACGGCGACGCCCATCTCGACCTGTTCCTGAATGACCGAGCGGTTGATGTCGTCGGCGATGGTGCCGTCGATCTCGACGCCGCGGTTCATCGGGCCGGGGTGCATGACGATCGCATCGGGCTTGGCGAAGGCGAGCTTCTCGGCATCGAGCCCGTAGCGGTGGAAATATTCACGCTCGGAGGGGATGAAGCCGCCGTCCATCCGCTCCTTCTGAAGCCGCAGCATCATCACGACGTCCGCCCCTTCAAGGCCCGCGCGCATGTCGTCGCAGACCTCGACGCCGAACTCGCCGATGCCCGCGGGCATCAGCGTCGGGGGCCCTACCAGCCGCACGCGGTTTTCCATCTTGCCGAGCAGGATCAGGTTCGAGCGCGCGACGCGGCTATGCGCGACATCGCCGCAGATCGCGACCGTCAGCCGCTGGATCCGGCCCTTGGCGCGGCGGATCGTCAGCGCATCGAGCAGGGCCTGCGTCGGGTGCTCGTGCTTGCCGTCGCCCGCGTTGATCACCGCGCAATTGACCTTCTGCGCCAGAAGATCGACCGCGCCGGAATGCTGATGGCGCACCACCAGCAGATCGGGGTGCATCGCGTTGAGCGTCAGCGCCGTGTCGATCAGCGTCTCGCCCTTCTTCACGCTCGAGGTCTGCATCGACATGTTCATCACATCCGCCCCGAGCCGCTTGCCCGCCAGCTCGAAGCTCGATTGCGTGCGCGTCGAATTCTCGAAGAACATGTTGATCTGCGTCATCCCCGCGAGCGCATCGGTGCGTTTCACCGTGCGGCGGTTCAGGTCGACATAGCGGTCGGCGAGATCGAGGACGGTGCGGATATCCTCGGGGGCGAGATGTTCGATCCCGAGAAGGTGCCTTGCGCGAAACGCCATTCGCTGCCTCCCTGTGTCTGCGGTGCGCTTATCGCAAATGGGGCGGGCGGCGTCCAGCGCGAAGCGGTGCGCGCACCGGGGGACGGGCGCTTTACCTCGGCCCGCCGGGGCCCTAGCTTGGGCCGATGCAGACTCAGGGCCATGATCTCGATTATTACGCCGCGCTCGCCGCTCTCGAATGGCAGATCGAGCTCGGCGCCGATTGCGCGATCGGGGATGACCCGCTCGATTGCTATGCGCTGCCCGATCACCTTGAGAAGCCGCGCGTTCCCGAGCCGGCCGCGCCGCCCGCCGCCGCGCGGCCGGCGATGGCGCGGACCCCGGCGCCTGAGGGGCCCGATCCGGTGCTCGTGGCGCAGCAGGCCGCGGCAGGGGCCGCCACGCTTGAGGCGCTGCGCGCGGCGATCGAGGGCTATGAGCTGTGCGATCTGAGGAAGGGCGCGCGCTCGACCGTCTTTGCCGATGGTAATCCGAAGGCGCGGGTGATGATCATCGGTGAGGCGCCCGGGCGCGACGAGGATCAGCAGGGCAAGCCCTTCGTCGGCCGCGCGGGGCAACTCCTCGACCGGATGTTCGCCGCGATCGGGCTTTCGCGCGCCACGCCCGATGCCGAGGCCGCCTTCTACATCACCAATGTCCTGCCCTGGCGCCCGCCGGGCAACCGCGATCCGGAACCCGCCGAGATCGCGCAGATGCTGCCCTTCCTCGCGCGGCACGTCGAGCTCGTGGATCCCGATCTCATCGTGTTGATGGGCAATGCCGCCTGTGCCGCGGCGCTGGGCAAGCGCGGGATCCTGCGGCTGCGTGGCAATTGGGCCGAGGCCTTCGGCCGCCCCGCTCTGCCGATGACCCATCCCGCCTACCTCCTGCGTCAGCCGCAGGCCAAGCGCGAGGCCTGGGCCGATCTGCTGAGCCTGCGCGCGCGGCTGAATGCGGGCTGAGGGGCACGTGCGCCCGCAATCGGGGCGGAAGTGGCCACTTCCGCTGAAATTTTCGTGAATTCCGTCAGGCGCGGCCTTCCGCCACGTAGCAAGGGCTGTATCCTCGGTCTACCCGGAAGGGGAACCCAGCACGACGCGATCGGGGGGCTGCCCCCGCCCAAGCAAGGACGGTGACATGCGCTTTCTGACCCGCAGTTTGACGGGGCTCTTTCTCTTCGCGCTGACGCTCGCGCTGATCGGGGCGGCCGTCTATGCGATGAAATCGGCGATGGATGAACGCGCCGCGGCCGCCGCCCGGCCGATGCCTGCGCGCGAGCGGGTCTTTGCCGCCAATGTCGTCGCGCTCGATTTCACCCGTATCACCCCCGAGCTGACCGCCTATGGCGAGATCCGCGCCACGCGTTCGCTCGAGCTGCGCGCGGCGGCGGCCGGGACCGTGGCCGAGATCTCGCCCGATTTCGAAGAGGGCGCCGAGGTGGCCGCGGGTGAGCTTCTGGTGCGGCTCGATCCGGCCGAGGCCGAGGCCGCGCGCGACAGTGCCGCCGCCTCGCTGGCCGAAGCCGAGGCGGCGCTGGCGCTTGCCGGGCGCTCGATGGAGATCAACCGCGACGATCTGGCCGCGGCCGAACGTCAGGCCGAGCTGCGCCGCTCGGCGCTCGACCGGCAACGCGCGATCGACGACCGCGGCCTCGGGCGCGCCGCCGATACCGAGACCGCGCAGCTCGCCGTCTCGACCGCCGAGCAGGCGGTGCTGACCAAGCGTGCGCAGCTCTCGACCGCCGAGGCCACGCTCGATCAGGCGCGCAACGCGCGGGCACGGGCCGGGATCGCGCTTTCGGAGGCCGAACGGAAACTGCGCGACACAGAGATCCGGGCCGAATTCGCGGGCCGTCTGTCGAATGTGGCGGCGGTGCGCGGCGGGCTCGTGGCCAATAACGAAAAGCTCGGCGATCTGCTCGACCCGACCGCGCTCGAGGTGGCCTTCCGCGTCTCGACCGCGCAATTCGCGCGGCTCGCGGATGCGCAGGGGCGGCTCTTGCCGCTGTCGGTCGATCTTGCGCTCGACACCTCGGGGCGCAGTTTCGCGGCGCGCGCCGAGCTGGTGCGGGTCGGCGCGGCGGTCGAGGCGGGACTGACCGGGCGCCTTTTGTTTGCACGGGTGACCGAGGGCGCGGCGGTGCTGCAGCCGGGTGATTTCGTGACCGTGCGTCTGGCCGAGCCCGCGCTCGATCAGGTGGCGCTGGTGCCCGCGGCGGCGGTCGATGCGGCGGGGCGCGTGCTCGTGCTCGGCCCCGAGGACCGGTTGAGCGAGACGCAGGCCGAGGTGCTGCATCGTCAGGGCGATCAGGTGATCATTCGCGCGGCCCTGCCCACGGGAACCGAGATCGTGGCCGAGCGCACGCCGCTTCTGGGTGAGGGGATCAAGCTGCGTCCGCTGCGCCCGGCCGGGGCCACCACGCAGCCCGCGGCGGACGAGACGATCGTGCTCGACCCCGAGCGGCGCGCGCGGCTCATCGCTTTCGTCGAGGGCAATACCCGGATGCCGGCCGAGACCAAGGCGCGGATCATGGCGCAGCTTCAGGCCGAAGCGGTGCCCGTCGCGGTCGTTGCGCGGCTCGAAGAGCGGATCGGGGGCTGACATGAGCCAGCCGCCCGAAACCCCGCCCGGCACCCCGCAGACGCCCGCGCACGAACCCGAACGGCAGCCTGCGACCGAAATGGCCGCCGAGGCCAATGCCGCCGCCCGTGCCGCGGTCGAGGCCGAGGGTGAATTCGCGCGCCCGGGCGAGGCGCTGCCGCCGGCGCGCGGGCTGATCGGGCTCTTCACCCGGCACCGGACGCTGGCCAATATCGTTCTGGTGGTGATGCTCTGCGCGGGGGCGGCGACGCTGCCCAAGATGCGCGCGCAATTCTTTCCGGATTCGGTCTCGGAAGAGGTCACGGTCAACGTCGACTGGGAGGGCGCGGGGGCCGAGGATGTCGACCGGGCGATCGTGCAGGTTCTCGAACCTTCGCTGATCGCGGTCGAGGGGGTCGAGAATTCCGAAAGCCGCGCGACCGAGGGCAAGGCCAAGATCACGCTTGAATTCGAGAGCGGCTGGGACATGGCCCGCGCGACCAACGATGTCGAGCAGGCGATTTCCGCGGCGGGCGATCTGCCCGAGGCGGCGGAGGAGCCGGTCGTGGCCCGTGGCGTCTGGCGCGATACGGTGACCGATGTAGTGATCACCGGGCCGCTCGCGCCCGAACAGCTCGGGCGGCTCGCCGACGAGCTCGTCGTGCGGCTTTATGCCGGGGGGGTGACGCGGACCACGGTGCAGGGCATGGCCGCGCCACGGACCCTGGTCGAGGTGCCGACCGTGCGGATGATGGCGCATGACGTGACGCTCAGCCAGATTGCCGCGGTGATCGGCGCCGAGGCCGCGACGAGCCCGGCGGGCGATGTCGCGGGCGGGGCCGCGCGGGTGCGCACCGGCGAGGAACGGCGTGACGCGCGCGAGATCGCGGGGCTCGTGCTGCGCTCGAACCCCGATGGCTCGCAGCTCACCATCGGCGATGTGGCGAATATTCGCGTCGAGGGGGCGAACCGCGCGCGGGCCTATTTCGTGGGCGAGAACCCCGCGATGGTGGTCAATGTCTCGCGCTCGGCGCAGGGCGACGCGATCGGGCTGCAGCAAGAGGTCGAGAAGGTCATCGCCACGATGGAGCCGACGCTGCCCGCGGGCACGACGATCCAGCTTGTGCGGACGCGCTCGGAACTGATCACCCAGCGTCTTGAGCTGCTGATGGGCAACGGGGTGCAGGGGCTGATCCTCGTCGTGCTCCTGCTCTTTCTGTTTCTCAATGCGCGCACGGCTTTCTGGGTGGCAATGGGCATTCCCACCTCGATGGCGGCGGCGATTGCGGTCATGTATGTCTCGGGCATGACGCTCAACATGATCTCGATCTTCGCGCTCATCCTGACGCTGGGGATCGTGGTCGACGATGCAATCGTGGTGGGCGAGCACGCCGATTTCCGGGCCCGCGAACTGGGCGAGCATCCGGTGCTCGCGGCCGAGCAGGGCGCGCGGCGGATGGCGGCGCCGGTCTTCGCCTCGACGCTGACCACGATCATCGCCTTCGCCGGGCTCATCGTGATCGGAGGGCCGATGGGCAATACGATCATGGACATTCCCTATACGGTGATCGCGGTGCTCGCCGCCTCGCTCATCGAATGCTTCCTGATCCTGCCCAATCACATGAGCCATGCGCTCGCCCATACCGCGCAAGGCGCGTGGTACGACTGGCCTTCGCGGCAGGTGAACCGGGGCCTCGAATGGGTGCGGGTGCGCCTGATGCGGCCACTGACGCGGGCGGTGCTGCGCTTCCGCTATCCGGTGGTTGCGGGCACGATCTTCCTGCTGGCGACGCAGATCGGCTTCCTGATCTCGGGCAAGGTGCAGTGGCGCTTCTTCAACCCGCCCGAACAGGCCACGGTCTCGGGGGCCTTCGCGATGGTGGCCGGCGCCTCGCGCGAGGATACGGCGGCGATGATGAAGGTGCTGCAGCAGACCGTCGAAAAGGTCGGGCGCGAATACGAGGCCGAATATGGCACCAACCCGGTCGATTACGCGATCGGCCAAATCGGTGGTGCCTCGGGGCGCGCGCTCGCCTCGGCCGACAGCAAGGATACCGACCTGCTGGGTTCGATCTCGATCGAGCTGATCGACCCCGATTTCCGGCCCTATTCGAGTTTCGATTTCATCGCCCGCCTGCAGGAGGAAACGCCGCGTCATCCGCTCCTCGAGGAGCTCTCGTTCCGCGGCTTCCGGATGGGGTCGAGCTCGGACGGGATCTCGGTGCAGTTCTCGGGCGCCGAGAGCCGGGTGCTCAAGGAGGCTGCCGAGACACTGAAGACCGAACTTTCGGTCTTCCCAGAGGTTTCGGCGCTCGAGGACAATCTGGCCTATGACAAGGCCGAGCTGATCCTGTCGCTCACGCCCCAGGGCGAGGCGCTGGGCTTCGACATCGACACGCTGAGCCGTGAGCTGCGCGCGCGCCTGAACGGCACCGAGGCGGCGAGCTTCCCCGATGGCGTGCGTTCGGCCACGATCCGTGTCGAGCTGCCCGAGAGCGAGCTGACCGCCGATTTCACCGAGCGGATGCAGATGCAGGTGCCGGGCGGCGGCTGGGTGCCGCTCGGCGATATCGTCACCATGCGCGAGGAGACCGGCTTCTCGACGATCCGGCGCGAGGACGGGCTGCGGCTCGTCTCGGTCACGGGTGACATTTCCGAGGACAACCCCGAACGCGCCAATCAGATCATGCGCCAGATCGAGGAGGAGATCCTGCCGCGCATCGCCGAGGAGAAGGGCGTCGTCTGGCGCCTCTCGGGCGCGGCGCAGGACGAGAAGGAGTTCATGGCCGATGCGATGGTCGGGCTCTCGCTCTGTCTGATCGGGATCTATATCGTGCTCGCCTGGATCTTCGCGAGCTGGACGCGGCCGATCGTGGTGATGTCGGTCATTCCCTTCGGCCTCGTCGGTGCGATCTGGGGGCATTACATCTGGGGTCTGCCGATGTCGATGTTCGCCGTGGTGGGCGCGATCGGCATGTCGGGGATCATCATCAACGATGCGATCGTGCTGATCTCGACGGTGGACGAATATGCCGAGAAGCGGGGGTTGACGCCCGCCATCGTCGATGCGGTGGCCGACCGGTTGCGGCCGGTGATGCTGACCACGCTGACCACGGTTCTGGGCCTCGCGCCGCTCCTTTACGAGAAATCCTCGGCCGCGCTCTTCCTGAAACCCACCGTCATCACGCTCGTCTACGGGCTCGGCTTCGGCATGGTGATCGTGCTGCTGGTGGTGCCCGCGGTGCTCGCGATTCAGCTCGATGTGACGCGCTATCTGCGCGCGACCCGGCGCGCGGTGCGGGTGCCGGGGGTGCGCGGGGTCCTCGGGGCTGCGGGCGGGCTCGTGGCGCTCGCGCTCGCGCTCACAGTCGGGCGGGCGCTTTTCGCGGGGCAGGGGATGGCGGGGGCGCTCGCGGCCTTCGTGCCGGTGGCCGCGGCGATCGCGGTCGGTGCGGCGGTGCTTGCGCCGCGGCTGCTGCGCGGGCGGATCGGGGCGCATTCGCGGCCCTGAGGGGCCGGTGCCGGGCCGCGCAATCTGCAGGGAGACAGGATCAGTCGGGGCAGCCGTCGAATTCGACTGCGCCCGCCCCGGACAGCACGGTGATCCGCAGATCGCGCTTGTCGAGGGCGAAGGGCGTGGCGTTCTCCGGCACGAATTCGGCCGAGGCGACGAGCGCCCCGCCCTCGCGGTGCATCACCGCATCCGACACCCACATCGGCGTCGATTTGAGCTCGAAGAGCGCGATCTCGCCGGGGCCTGGCGGCAGGTCGATGCGGGCGGTGACGCGCATCCCGTCGGCGATCGGCTCGAGCGAGCAGCGCGCGCCCTCGCGCCGGATCGGCGGCTGTTCGGTCAGCGCGGCGCGGATCGCGGGATCGGGGGCGCCGGGGCCATCGAGATCGGCCTGCAGCCCGACGCTCACCGGAACGCAGATGTCATGGCAGATGCCGATATCCATCTCGGTGTTGAGCCGCACCGGGCGGCTCGGATCGGCGGGATGGATCTCGAGCGGCAGCACGACGACATCGTCATAGCCGACCGAGCGCATCCCGTTCTGGTCGAAAATCTCCGGCGTCGGCCAGTGCACGGTGACGCCGGCGACATTGTCCGAGCGCGCGAAATCGAATTGCGGCGGGATGCCGGCATCGCCCGGGCTGCGCCAATAGGTTTTCCAGCCCTCGCGCAGCGCGATCCGCACCGCGGCGATCCGCGCACCGTCGGGCCGTTGCCAGCCCGCGAGCACCTCGGCCCCGGCCATGCCGGGCGGCAGGGGAGCTGCCTCCTGCGCCCCGGCGAGGGGCGCAGTCAGGCCGAAGGCGACGGCAAGGGGGATCAGGGACTGGCGAAATTTCATCATATGCCTGCGATAGCGCCGCTTGGCCCTTGGGCAAAGTCACAAACGCGCCAGCGCGGCGCGAGCGGCACAGATGCCGCAGTCGCGGGGCTTGATTGCGCGCGGCGACCGGCCCACCTTGAACGGAGGGGCGATCCGCCCCGGCGGAGGCTGCGATGGATCTGACCGGCAAACTCTTGATCGCCATGCCCGGGATGGGCGATCCGCGATTCGAACATTCGGTGGTCGCGGTCTGTGCCCATTCGCCCGAAGGTGCGATGGGGCTGATCGTGAACAAGCCGTTGCCGGCGCCGGGCTTCGGCGATCTGCTCGGGCAACTCGGGATCCCGGTGACCGCCTCGGACCGGCCCGAGACCACGCCGATCCTGTTCGGCGGTCCGGTCGAGACCGGGCGCGGCTTCGTGTTGCACAGTCCCGAATGGCGGGGACGCTCGAAGCCGATGAAGGTGAGCGCGGCGCTCTCGATGACGGCGACGCGCGATATTCTCGAGGATATGGCGGCGGGCTGCGGCCCTGATCACGCACTTCTGGCGCTCGGTTATGCTGGCTGGGGGCCGGGGCAGCTCGAGGCCGAGATCCTCGAGAACGGCTGGCTCATCGCCGAGGGCGACGCGACGCTCGCCCTCGACCCCGATCACGCGACGAAATGGACGCGCGCGCTCGGCACGATGGGGATCGACCCGCGCAGTCTCTCGGCGGCAGCGGGCCGGGCCTGAGGTCGCAGGGGGCTGCTCGCCCCCTCGGCGCTCCGCGCCTCACCCCCCGGGATATTTCGATCAGGTTGAAGGGGACTGCGCTGCACCGGGCCACCGGTGAGGGGGCTTCCTCATCAACTGTGCAAAAATATCCCGGGGGAGGCTGCGTAGCAGACGGGGGCAGAGCCCCCCTTTTTTCAACCCCGGGGGGCTGCCGCGCGGCGCAGCCGGTCGTTGATCGCGCGGCCAAGCCCGGTTTCGGGCACGGGCGCGACGGCGATCGTCGCGGCCCCCGCCGCCTGTGCAAGGCTGTCGGCCGCGCGCAGCGCGCCGAAGAGCTGGGCGGCCGCTTCGGTCAGATCGCCGGTGGCGGACAGGGTGATCTCGGCGCCCGCGCAGTTCGGGCCAAAGCCGATCCAGATCTCGCCGGGGCGTTTCTCGGTCGCGCCGAGTCGCACCGCGGCGCCGGGGGCGTAATGCGAGCTGAGCTGTCCCGGCGCATTCGGGCGATGCGTCGCATCGGCCGCGATCTCGGGGGCGATCACCTGCTGCCCGAGCGCGCCTTCGAGCGCCTCGAGCGGCAGCCCGCCGGGCCGCAGGAGCCGCGGCGGATCCAGCGCGAGGATCGTCGATTCGACGCCCACCGCGCAGGCCCCGCCATCGAGCACCGCCGCGATCTTGCCCGAGAGCCCCTCGACCACATGCGCGGCCGTCGTCGGGCTGACCTTGCCCGAGGGGTTGGCCGAGGGCGCGGCGAGCGGGCCGCCGAAGGCTGCGAGCAGCGCGCGGGCGACGGGATGCGCGGGCATCCGGATTGCCACCGTGTCGAGACCGGCGCTGACCAGATCGGAGATCCCGGCCTCGGCGCGCAGCGGCAGCACGAGCGTCAGCGGTCCGGGCCAGAAGGCCTGTGCCAGCGCGCGCGCCTGTGCATCGAAAACCGCGATCCGTTCGGCCTCGGCCAGATCCGCGACATGGACGATCAGCGGATTGAACTGCGGGCGGCCCTTGGCGGCGAAAATCCCCGCCACCGCCGTGCCGTTGCGCGCGTCGCCGCCAAGGCCGTAGACCGTCTCGGTCGGGAAGGCCACGAGGCCCCCTTCGGCAAGGAGCGCGGCCGCACGGGCAATGCCGCCGGCATCGGGGGCCAGCACTTCGGTTTTCTGCTCCATAGGGCCTTCGGTGACGCTGCGTTGCGGTTGAAGGCGCCTTCCCTTGCGGTAACTTGGCGCCCGTAAAAGTCAGGACATACGCGCGCGGAGGGCCTTTGCCAAGCCGCGCGGCCCAAGGAGGAAATCATGGCCTACCGCTCGCCCGTTTCGGAGTTGCGCTTCATTCTCGATCAGGTCGTTCCGCTCGCGCCGGTGGCCGCGACCGAGATGTTCGCCGAGGCCACCGGCGAGACGGTCGAGGCTATCCTCACCGAGGCCGGGCGGCTTTGCGACGAGGTGATGGCGCCGCTGATCCGCAATGGCGACCTGCATCCCGCGAAGCTGGAAAACGGGGTCGTGCGCTCCTCGCCCGGGTTCAAGGAGGCCTATCAACAGATCGCCGAGGGCGGCTGGGTCGGTATTTCCTCGCCCGTCGAGCATGGCGGGATGGGCCTGCCCTTCACCATGTCTATCGCGGTCAACGACATGATGTCGGGCGCCAACCTCGCGCTGCAGCTCAATCCGCTGCTGACGCAGGGCCAGATCGACGCGCTCGAGCATCACGCCAGCGACGAGATCAAGGAGCTCTACCTGCCCAAGCTGATCTCGGGGGAATGGTCGGGCACGATGAACCTGACCGAGCCGCAGGCGGGCTCGGACGTGGGCGCGTTGCGTTCGAAGGCGGAACCCAATGGCGATGGCACCTATGCGGTGACGGGCCAGAAGATCTTCATCAGCTGGGGTGATTCGGACATGACCGAGAACGTCTGTCACCTCGTGCTGGCGCGCCTGCCCGATGCGGTGCCCGGCACCAAGGGGATCAGCCTGTTCATGGTGCCGAAATATCTGCCCGACGAGAACGGCAACCCGGGCGTGGCCAACAGCCTCAAGGTCGTCTCGCTCGAGCACAAGATGGGTCTGCACGGCTCGCCCACCTGCGTGATGAGCTTCGAGGGCGCCAAGGGCTGGATGGTCGACGGACCCGGCAAGGGCATGGCGGCGATGTTCACGATGATGAACAACGCCCGTCTCAATGTGGGTGTCGAGGGGATCGGGGTGGCCGAAGGCGCCTATCAGAAGGCGCTCGAATATGCGCAGGACCGCGTGCAATTCGCGCCGATCATCGAACATGCCGATGTGCGCCGGATGCTCGCGGAGATGAAGGCCGAGGTCTTCGCCGCGCGTTCGATCGCGCTCGCTTGTGCGGTGGCGATCGACATGAACAAGGCGACGGGCGAGGCGCTTTATGGCGCGCGCGCCGCGCTGCTCACGCCGATCGCCAAGGCCTATGGCACCGAAACCGGCATGTGGGTCGCCGATCAGGGCGTGCAGGTGCATGGCGGGATGGGCTTCATTGAGGAGACCGGCGCCGCGCAATATTACCGCGACGTGCGCGTCACCGCGATCTACGAGGGCACCAACGGCATTCAGGCGATGGACCTCGTTGGCCGCAAGATGATGGATGAGGGCAAGGCCGCCTTCCGCCTGCTGCAGGAGGTCGAGGAAGACGCCAAGGCCGCGCGCGAGGCGCTGCCCGATCTGGCCGAGGCGGTCTGGGAAGCGGCCGAGACGCTGCGCGAGCATACCGAATGGATGATCGGGCAGGGCAATCAGGACCGGTTCGCGGGCGCTGTCGCCTATCTCAAGGCCTTCGCCCGGGTGCTCGGCGGGCATTACCACCTGCGTGCGGCGATGGCCGAGGGCGTGGACAGTGCGCGCGCCAAGCTCGCGGCGGTCTATATCCGGCGCCTGATGCCGCAATATGCGGCGGCGCTCGCCGAGGCGCGCGAGGGGGCCGAGGGGCTCTATGCGCTCTCGGTCGAAGATCTGGCCGGATGAGCGGCATGACGCGGGGCGGACTGCGGTATCCGTGGTCCGAGCCGCCCGCGTTCGGCGAACCGATCGAGGTGGCGGAGGGCGTGCATTGGCTGCGCCTGCCGCTGCCGATGGCGCTCGATCACGTCAATGCCTTCGTGCTCGATGACGGCGATGGCTGGACCGTGGTCGATCCCGGGATCGACACGCCCGCCTGTCGGGCCGCGCTGCAATCCGCGCTCGACGGGCCGCTTGCGGCCAAGCCCGTTACCCGGGTTCTGGTCACCCATTACCACCCCGATCACATCGGGCTCGCGGGGTTCTTGCAGGAGCGCGGGGCCGAGCTCTGGACGACCCAGACCTCGTGGCTTTTTGCGCGGATGCTCACGCTCGACGAGCATCCCGTGCCGGTGAGCCAGACGGTCGAGTTCTGGCGTCTGGCGGGGATGGAGCCGGGTCTGCTCGCGCGTCGTGCGGTGGAACGGCCATTCAATTTCGTCGATTGCGTGCATCCCTTGCCGCTCGGCTATCGCCGGATCAAGGAAGGCGACGAGGTCACCGCGGGCGGGCGGCGCTGGCGGGTGCGGATCGGCCATGGCCATGCGCCCGAACATGCGGTGCTCTGGTCGCTCGACGATCACCTGATCCTCGGCGGCGATCAGCTCCTGCCCTCGATCTCGGCCAATCTCGGCGTCTACGCGACCGAGCCCATGGCCGATCCGGTCGAGGACTGGCTCGAGAGCTGCCGCGCCTTTCAACCTTTCGCGCGCGAGGAGCAGCTCGTGTTGCCCGGCCACAAGCTGCCCTTCACCGGGCTGCCGCTGCGGCTGCGGCAGATGATCGAGAACCATCAGGGCGCGCTCGATCGTCTGCGCGCGCGTCTGGCCGAGGCGCCGCGCACCGCGGCCGAGTGCTTCCCCGCGCTCTTCAAGCGCCCGATCGGCGATGCGGAATACGGGCTTGCGCTGGTCGAGGCGGTGGCGCATCTCAACCACCTGCTGCACCGGGGCGAGGTCACCCGCGAGATCGGGGAGGGCGGCGCCTGGATCTGGCGGCTTGCCTGAACAGGACAGGTGACAGGGCGGCCGCGCCGCGCTAGCCTTGATCCAGGGAGACCAAGGGAGGCGCAGATGGCCGAGCATCAGCCGGGCAGCATGGATATCCGTGTCCAGGAGAAAACATTCGCCGGATTTATCCGGTTCGTGACCTATGCTGCGGTTGCGATTGTCATATTTCTGGTGTTTCTCGCACTTGCGAACGGCTGATAAGCCGCCCCCAAGTTCGAGGAGATCAGGCAGATGCGCCTGTTGAAGATCATCTGCCTGCTGGCCCCGCTTGCGCTTGCCGCCTGCGCCCCGAAATCCGTCTACGCCCCTGACGATGAAGTTCGGAAGGCCGCCTTCGTCTCGGGCGAGGCGCCGTCGGTCACGCTCTACACCGTCATTCGCAAGGCCACCGGGGCGGGCGGGCATTCCGGCCTGCTGATCGATGGCACCCAGCGGGTGATGTTCGACCCGGCGGGCAGCTGGTATCACCCCTCGGTCCCCGAACGGAACGATGTGCATTACGGCATCACCGAGCGGATGCGGAAGTTCTACATCGATTACCACGCGCGCGAGACCTGGGACGTGCTGGAGCAGAAGATTCCGGTGACGCTCGAGCAGGCCGAGATGCTGCGCGCGCGGGCCGAGTCCTATGGCGCGGTGCGCAAGATGTATTGTTCGAGCTCGACCTCGTCGATCCTGCGCGGTGTTCCGGGCTTCGAGTCGATCCCCGCCACCATGTCGCCGCTGCGGCTGTCGAAGGCGTTCCGCAAACTGCCGGGCGAGACCGAGAAGCTCTATCACGACGGCGATCCGGAGAATAACACCGGCGTGCTGATGACGCAGATCGAATATCCGAACGCCGCACTCGCGCGCATTCGGAACTGAGCGAGGCGCGTGCCCCGACGTGCCCGGCCAGATCGGCCGGGCGTCAGCCGATCAACCACAGCCCGAGATAGAGTGCGGTGAGCCCGCCGAGGATCGCGGCGAGCGTGTTGCGCGTGATCAGGCCCGCGGCGACGGTGACCCCGGCCGCGATCAGGCGCGCGGGGTCGATCTGCCCGCCGGTTGCCTGCGGCCAGAGCACGAGCGGCGCGACCAGCGCGGGCAGCACCGCCACAGCCGTATAGCGCAGATAGCGCAGGGCCCAGGCCGGCAGCGGCCGGTCGCCGATCATGCCGAGGAAGGAATAGCGCAGCACGAAGGTGCCGATCCCGAGGGCCACGATGATCAGCCAGATCGTCGGCGTGCCGTAGAAGTCTCTCATGCCGCGGCCCTCCGCGCGAGCCAGGTCTCGGTCTGTGCCCCGGCGATCATGGCCAGCGCCGCGGCCGCAAGCACGCCCGTGCCCGCAGGCAGGAAGGCCAGCGTGAGCGCCGCCACGATCGAGACGCAGGCCGCGACCAGATGCGGCACCGAGCGCAGCATCGGCGCGATCATCGCCAGAAACGTGACCGGCACCGCGAAATCGAGCGCGAAGGCGGCCGGGATTGACTTGCCGAGCAGAACCCCGATCAGCGTGCCGACATACCAGGTCGGGCAGGTCGGAATGCAGGCTCCGGCATAGAAGGCGAGCTTCTGCGCGAGGCTCTGCTCGGGGCGGCGGGTGTAATCGGCATCGGCCAGCGCGAAGCTCTGGTCGATCATGAAATAGGCCACCAGCGATTTCTTCCAGGCGGGGGCCGCGCCCAGATGCGGCGCGAGGCTTGCCGAATACATCGCCATCCGCAGATTGACGGCAAGCGAGGTCACCAGCACGAGCACAGTGGGCGTGTGATCGGCCATGAGCTGCACGGCGGTGAATTGCGAGGCGCCCGCGATCACCAGCACGGAAAAGCCCATCACTTCCCAGAAACTGAAGCCACCCTCGGAGCCGGCCACCCCGAAGAGCACGCCGAAGGGCACCACCACCAGCAGGAAGGGCATCGCATTGCGAAACCCGCGCCAGAAGGCGGTCGAGAGCGAAGGGTCGGAGGCGCGCATGATCGGACTTGTCTGGGAGAGGGCAATAGGCCAGTTCTAGGCGGTTCGTCGGGGGGCGCCAAGGGCGCGATTGTATCGGAGGCAATTGCCGTGAAGACGTCGGCAGGGATCGGGCCAGAGAACGGGCAGGAGCGCGCGGGCACGGTCGCGGGCCTCGTGCTGGCCGGGGGGCAAGGGCGCCGGATGGGCGGGGTGGACAAGGCACTTTTGCCGCTCGTGGGGCGGCCGCTGCTCGGGCATGTGCTCGATCGTTTTGCCCCGCAGGTGGGGGCACTCGCACTCTCGGCCAATGGTGCGGGGGCGCGCTTTGCCGAGTTCGGCCTGCCGGTTCTGGCCGATGCGCCCGCGCATCTGGGCGAGGGGCCGCTTGCCGGGCTGATCGCCGGGCTCGACTGGGCCGCGGCGCAGGGGGCGAGCTGGCTCGCGACCGTCTCGTGCGACATGCCCTTCCTGCCAGCCGATCTGGTGGAGCGGTTGGCGGATGCGGCCGGGGGGCGGGCGGTGATGGCCGCTTCGGGCGGGCGTCTGCATCCGACGGCCGCGCTCTGGCCGGTGGCGGCGCGGGCGATCGTCGCGGCGCGCTTCGCGGGCGGCGAGCGGCGGCTGCGGGCCGCGCTCGAGGCGCCGGGTGTGGCGGACTTCGCCGAACTGCCCGACCCGTTCGCCAATATCAACAGGCCCGCGGATCTGGCCACGGCCGAGGCGCGGCTCGGAGGGCGCGATGGCTGAGCCGGCCGCCGCGCGCCCCGAGATCACCCTGCGCCACGGCCTGCCCACCGGGCAGCGCCGGGCCGCCGCGCGGCTCTATTGGGGGGCGTTCGGCTCGAAACTCGGCCGCGTCATGGGGCCCGATCGCAAGGCGCTCGCCTTCGTCGAGCGGGTGATTTCCGAACGCCATGTGATCTCGGCCAGCGATCCGGCCGGGCGGGTCGTCGGTGTGATCGGCTATCGCACCGGCTCGGGCAGTTTCGTCGGCGGCGGGCGCGAGGATATGGTCGCGATCTATGGCCCGGTCGGGGCGCTCTGGCGGATGGCCTGCCTCTCGGTGCTCGCGCGCGATCACGAACGCAGCGCGCTCCTGATCGACGGGCTCGCGGTCGAGGCCGAGTGGCGCGGGGCCGGGGTTGGCGCGGCGCTGATCGAGGCGCTGGCGCTCGAGGCCTCGCGGCGCGGTTACCGCGAATTGCGCCTCGATGTGGTGGGCGAGAACCTGCGGGCGCGCGCGCTTTATGAACGGCTCGGCTTTCGCGTCGCGCGCCGCCGCGACAGCCGGATGACCCAGACGCTCTTCGCTTTCGAGACCGTCTTCATCATGATCCGCGATCTCTGACCAGCTCAGTCGAAGGTGCCGGTCACCCGCCCGAGCAACATGAAGGCCCGCGCCGTGCGCGTCTCGGCCAGTTCGGCAACCTCCTGATCCGAGGCGTTTTTCTCGAATTCGGCGAAGGAGCGGTCGAACTGGCGCAGGAAATGGTGCGCGGCATCGCGGAAGATCGTGTCATTGCGCATCCGCCCGGCGCTGAGCGCAAGCGAGGAACGGTCGCGCACCCCGCCGAGGCCCGCGATCTCGCGCCCGCGCTCGCCACGCGCGAAGCGGCGCCAGATTTCGGGACGTGCGCGGTCGGGGCGCAGGTCGTCCATGTAGATCCCGTCCTGCGCGAGCAGGTTGAGCACATCCTGCGCCGCCCGGATCAGCTTGGCCATCTGCCGGTCCTCGAGCGCCCGGCGCAACGCGCGGAAGCCCTCGCGGTCGTCGGCATTGTCGGGGAAATTGAGCGCGCGGATGAATTCGCCGACCGAGACCGGGGCGGCGAGCTCGTCGGCGGGCGTGCCGAGCGCCAGCGCGGGCTGATCCTCGCTCGGAGGGGCGGGGCGCGGGGTGGCGAAGGCTGCCTTGCGGTCGGCCGAGGGCTGCACCGCCACATTGTCGCGCCGCGAGGTGAAGGTGGCGATCGCGGTCTCGGCCTGCCGCGCGGCCTGGGCGATTTCGTCGAGCTTCTTTTCGACGAGCTGGCCCGAGCGCCCGTGATTTTGCGTGAGCCAGGCCGCGCGCATCTGCTCGACCGCGGATTTCAGCGCCTGCGCCTCGGCGCGCATCTCGCGCGCGGTGCGCGCGGTCACGGCGGCGACCCAGATCATCACGATCGGCAGGAAGGTGGCGACCAGCGTCATCACCGTCGCGCTGAGCCCCGGGGCGCCATCCGGGGCGCCATCCGTGCGCGCGGGCATCACCCACCAGAAGATGCCGACGAGCCCGAGCCAGAACCCGCTCAGGAACAGCGCGATCCATTCGGTGCGCGAGAGCGCCTTGCGCGGGGCGAGGCGGACCTGCGCGGCGGCGGGAATACCAGCGCCGGAGAGCGTCGTTCCACCCATCCCCGAGAGGTTCGGGCCGGGTGCGCCTTGCGGGCGTTCGGGTTTCGGGTCGCCGGTCGTCGTCTCCGCGCTCATTCCGGGCTCACCTTTCCGGGCCTTGCCCCTCAGAGATAGCGCACCGCGAGGATTTCATAGGCCTTGTCGCCGCCCGGGGTGCGGACCTCGACGCTGTCGCCCTCGTCCTTGCCGATCAGCGCGCGCGCGAGCGGCGATTTGATGTTCAGAAGGCCGCGTTCCAGATCGGCCTCGGCCTCGCCGACGATCTGATAGGTGCGCTCTTCCTCGCTGTCCTCGTCGACGAGCGTCACGGTCGCACCGAATTTGACCGAGCCCGAGAGCTTGGTCGTGTCGATCACTTCGGCGCGGCCGAGGATCGATTCGAGTTCCTTGATCCGACCCTCGACGAAGCTCTGACGCTCGCGCGCGGCGTGATATTCGGCATTTTCCGACAGGTCGCCATGCTCGCGCGCCTCGGCGATGGCCTTGATGACCGCCGGGCGCTCCACCGATTTCAGGTTGCGCAATTCGTCGTCGAGCACGTCATAGCCCGCACGCGTCATCGGTATCTTTTCCATCACGTCCCTCGGCCGACCAGAGATCTTGTCCAACCGAAGTGTAAATCCGTCTTGCGGGTCGGGTGTCAAGGGCGGGGGGTCGTTTTTCGGCGCGCTGTCGCCTGTCTCACATGCTGCGAAAGCGAAAGAATATTGCGCCGGGGCGTTGCGTCACAATTGCTTCGTTCCGTCAGGTAAGTTAGCAACGGGCGCGAGAGCAAGCGAGAGCCAAGCCGGAGGGGCAGAGATGAGCGCGATTGACCGCGAGTCGATGGAATATGATGTGGTGATCGTGGGGGCGGGTCCTGCGGGTCTGTCTGCGGCGATCCGTCTCAAGCAGATCGACCCCGAGCTGAACGTCGTCGTTCTGGAGAAGGGCTCGGAGGTGGGCGCGCATATCCTCTCGGGCGCGGTGCTCGATCCGGTGGGGCTCGACACGCTCCTGCCCGACTGGCGCAACATGGGCGCGCCGATCGAGGTCGAGGTCAAGCACGACAATTTCTACATCCTCGGGCCCGCCGGTCAGATCCGCATTCCGAACTGGCCGATGCCGCCCCTGATGTCGAACCACGGCAAATACATCGTCTCGATGGGCAATGTCTGCCGCTGGATGGCCGAGCAGGCCGAGGGCTTGGGTGTCGAGATCTTCCCGGGGATGGCGGCGAGCGCCATCGTCTGGGAGGGCGATCGGGTGGCCGGTGTGGTTGCGGGCGAGATGGGGCTGGAAAGCGACGGCACGCCGGGCCCGAACTACGAGCCCGGGATGGAGCTGCGCGGCAAA
>QKJR01000002.1 GCA_003249215.1 Rhodobacterales bacterium | reverse complement strand
GCGCCCTGAGGAAACGAAGGATAACGCCATGTCGCGCGTCTGCGAACTGACCGGCAAAGGCCCGATGTCGGGCAACAACATCAGCCACGCGAACAACAAGACGCGTCGCCGGTTTCTGCCGAACCTGAACGAAGTCACCCTGATCTCGGACGTTCTGGGCCAGTCGTTCAAACTGCGCATCTCGGCCGCCGGCCTGCGCTCGGTCGACCACCGCGGTGGCCTCGACGCCTACCTGCTCAAAGCCCGTGACGAGGAACTCTCGACCGGCGCTCTGAAAATCAAGAAAGCCATCGTCAAGGCTCAGGCCGCCGCCTGATCCCCGCCACTCCGCTTGCCGGAGCGCTGCGAGACGACCAAAGCCCCGCTCTGGCGGGGCTTTTGCTTTTCCGGGCTCGCGGGCGCGACGGGCTGGCGCGACGCGCGCCTCGCGGCTAGGATCGCGCGATGAGCCTGCGGAACCTGCGCCCTGTCCTGATCGGCCTGATGGCCATGATCCTCGCCGCAACGAGCCTGACCATGGCCGTTGCGCGCGGACAGACGCGCGTTGCGGGCGAAATCGTGATCTGCACCGGATACGGGATCACCACGATCAGCGTGGACGAGACCGGCACTCCGGTCGGACCGGTGCATATCTGCCCCGACATGGTGCTCGGCCTGATGGCTGCGCTCGAGCTGCAAGCGCCTGCCCTCCTGCGTCCCGAGGGGGGCGTCACGCAGCTCGTGGCGACCGAGACAGCGATTCCCGCGCCCCAGTCGGAGCCCCGGCCGCGCGCCCGCGATCCGCCGGAGACCGTCTGATCCCTTCGTTTTTCTCAAGATCAGACTGGACCCGATATGACCCGTTTCAAACCCCTTCTGGCCGCCGCGGCGGTCACCCTGTCGTGCTCGGCCTTCGCGTGGCCAGCCCTTGCTGAAACTGCCCTGATGGTCACCGACGCCTATGCCCGCGTCTCGACGCCGATGTCGAAATCCGGCGCGGCCTTTCTGGTGATCGAGAACCACTCGGACACCGACGACCGCCTGATCAAGGCCACCTCCGACGTGGCCGAGCGTGTCGAGCTGCATACCCACAAGGCCGACGGCAACGGCGTGATGCAGATGCTCGAGGTGAAAGAGGGCTTCCCCGTCCCCGCCCATGGGATGCACGCGCTCAAGCGCGGCGGCGATCACGTCATGTTCCTCGGCCTCAAGCAGCCGCTCAGGGACGGCGATGTGGTCGAGGTGACGCTGACCTTCGAACATGCCGGGGAAGTGACGGTCGAGATCCCCGTCGACACCAAGCGCGGCGATGACGGGATGCCGATGACGCCCTCGGGCGGGATGCCGATGCAGGGCATGGACCATTCCATGCACGGCGCCTCGAACTGAGCGCCGACTGACACCGGAACGCGAAACGCCGCCCCACGGGGCGGCGTTTTCATCTGACCCTGCCCGGTCGGCTCAGGCCCCAAGCGCCGCCAGCGCCTCGGCCGCCGCCGCCGCGGGCGCCGTTTCCCCCGCCGCGACCGCACCGCCGAGCCGCGCCATCAGCGCCTTGATCTCGGGATCCGCCCCGAGCCGCGCGAGCAGCCCCTCGCGCACCTCGGTTTCGAACCAGTGCCGCGCCTGCTCCGCCCGGCGGCGGTCGAAATGCCCCTCGGCCCGGCGCCAGTCGGCGAGCGTGCGCATCTCGTCCCAGGCCTTGGCGAGCCCCGCCGCCTCGAGCGCCGAAACCGGCAGCGCCTTGGGGAACCCGTCCGGGTCCTGCGGCCGGCGCCGCAAGAGGTGCAGCGCACCGGCGTAATCCGCCACCGTCCGCATCGCAGCCGGCTTCAGATCGCCATCGGCCTTGTTCACGAGGATCATATCGGCCATTTCCATGATGCCGCGCTTGACCCCCTGCAACTCGTCGCCGCCCGCCGGCGCCATCAAGAGGATGAAGAGATCGGTCATCTCGGCCACGAGCGTCTCGGACTGGCCCACCCCCACCGTCTCGATCAGCACGACATCGAACCCCGCCGCCTCGCACAGGCTGACCGCCTCGCGCGTGCGCCGCGCCACCCCGCCAAGCTGCGCCTGAGAGGGCGAGGGCCGGATAAAGGCCGCGGGCTCACGCGAGAGGCGTTCCATCCGAGTCTTGTCACCCAGAATCGACCCGCCCGAGCGCGCCGAGGAGGGATCGACGGCCAGCACGGCGACCTTGAGCCCCTGGCTCACCAGCATCATCCCGAAGGCCTCGACGAAGGTGGACTTGCCCACCCCGGGCGTCCCCGAGAGCCCGATACGCAACGCCTGCCGCCCCGAGACCTTCACCGCATCGAGCAGCCGCGCCGCCTGCGCCCGATGATCGGCGCGCCCCGATTCGACGAGCGTGATCGCCCGGGCAAGCGCGCGGCGCTCGCCGGCGAGGATACGCGGGGCAAGCTCGGTGGCGGGGTCGGTGGACAGGTCTGCAGCGGGCATCGGCGCTCCCAAAACTGGGCTGCGGGCGTCAGGCTCCTGACACATCCGTCAGCGATCGTGAATGCGTTTGGGTTTTCTGCCCGCTCGGGGCGGTATAGTCCAGAGCGAGGTGAGTTGAGGGAGACGGCCATGGGTAAGGCAATCTGTCATTGGGCGCGGCGCGCGACGCTGATCGCGGCGCTTCTTCTGCCCGGCGTGGCGCGCGCCGATCAGGCGGATGCGATCCGCTTCGATGTGATCCTGCACGGGATCAAGGCGGGCGAGCTGCGCATCGACGGACAGATCGAGGGCGCACGCTATGCCGCCCAAGGGGTGATGGAGACGACGGGCCTTGCCGCCGCGCTGCGCAAGATCCGCTACACCGCCACCGCGCAAGGCGCCGCGCGCGAGACCCGCTTCACCCCCGCCCGCTATACCGAGACTGCCGAGCGCGGCAACGGCACCCGGCGCGATTTCGAGATCCGCTACCGCGCGGGCACGCCGGTCTCGGTCGCCTCGAACCCGCCCCGCACGCCCAAGGACCGCGATGTCGATCCCGCGAAACAGGGCGGAACGATCGACCCGCTGACCGCGCTCTATGCCGTGCTGCGCGATGTGGCGCCGGATCGGGCCTGCCAGCTCGACGTGAAGATGTTCGACGGCGCGCGGCGCTCGCAGGTGCAGCTCTCGGCGCCGCGCCCCAAGGGCAAGGGCGTGACCTGCGCGGGGGAATATCGCCGCCTCGAAGGGTTTTCCGCGCGCGAGATGGCCGAGAAGAGCCGCTTTCCCTTCACCCTGACCTATGCGCCGACCGAGGATGGCCGCCTGCGCGTGGTCGAGATTTCCACCGAGACGATCCTTGGCAAGGGGCACCTGAAACGGCGATAAGGCGACATGAGTGACCGCCTGCCCATCGACGATGTGATCCCCGAACTCTGCGCGGCGCTTTCTCGCACGGGCCGCGCCGTGCTGATGGCGCCGCCCGGCGCGGGCAAGACGACGCGGGTGCCTCTGGCCCTCATGGACCAGGTTGAGGGCCGCATCCTGATGCTCGAACCCCGCCGCCTCGCCGCCCGCGCCAGTGCCGAGCGGATGGCCGAAACTCTGGGCGAGGCGGTCGGAGCCCGCGTGGGCTACCGGATCCGCGGCGAAGCCAAGACCTCGCGCGCAACCCGCGTCGAGGTGGTCACCGAAGGCATCCTGACCCGGATGATCCAGTCCGACCCGGAACTTGCCGGCGTGGGCCTCGTGATCTTCGACGAATTCCACGAACGCTCGCTCAATGCCGATCTCGGCCTTGCTCTGGTCTGGGAAGCGCGCGCCGCGCTCCGCCCCGATCTGCAGGTGCTGGTGATGTCGGCCACACTCGATGCGGGACCGGTCGCTGCGCTCTTGGACGACGCGCCCGTCGTCAGCTCCGAGGGCCGCGCCTTTCCCGTCGAGACCCGCTGGCTTGGCCGTCCGGTCGCGCAGGGGATGCGGCTCGAGCCCGCGGTGGCAGGGCTTGTGGAACAAGCGCTCGAAGAAACCACCGAGGGCGGCGTGCTGGTCTTCCTGCCCGGCGAGGGCGAAATCCGTCGGGTGGAGGGGTTGCTCTTCGGCCGCCTGCCCGCAGGCGTCACGCTCGCGCCCTTGTTCGGCGCGATGGATTTCGCGGCGCAACGCGCGGCGCTGACCCCGCCGAAAGCCGGGCGCAAGTTGGTGCTGGCAACCGCGATCGCAGAGACATCTCTCACCATCCCCGACGTGCGCGTGGTGGTCGATGCCGGCCGCGCGCGGCGGCTGCGGTTCGACCCCGCCTCGGGCATGGCGCGGCTGGTGACGGAACGCGTGAGCCGCGCCGAGGCCGAGCAGCGTCGCGGCCGTGCGGGGCGGGTCGCGCCGGGGGTCTGCTACCGGCTCTGGACCAAGGGCGAGGAAGGCGCGCTGCCCGGCTTCGCCCCGCCGGAGATCGCGGTGGCCGACCTCACCGGCCTCGCGCTCGAACTCGCGCTCTGGGGCTCGGACGGCTCCGATCTCGCCTTCCTGACCCCGCCGCCCGGCCCGGCGCTGGCGGAGGCGCGCGCGCTTCTGACCGATCTCGGCGCGCTGGAGGGGGGCCGGATCACCGCCCATGGCCGGGCGCTGGCCGCCCTGCCGCTGCATCCGCGGCTCGCGCATATGCTGACCGTGGCGGGCCCGGGCGCCGCCACGCTGGCCGCCCTTCTGGAGGAACGCGACCCGATCCGCGGCGCGCCCGCCGATCTCGCCCTGCGTGCCGCGGCCGTCGCCAATCCCGGCCGGTTCGAGGCCGATCACCCGTGGCAGGTGCATCGCGGCACCGTCGAGCGCATCCGCGCCGAGGCCAAGCGCCTCGCCCGCCTCGTCAGCACGCCCGACGCGGGGCTTGGCCTGCCCGAACAGGCCGCGCTCGCCTACCCCGACCGGATCGGCCTGCGCCGCAAGGGCGATGCCCCGCGCTATGTCCTTTCGGGCGGCAAGGGCGCCGTGGTGGCCGAGGGCGATGCGCTCGGCGCCGCGCGGCTGATCGTCGCGACCGATCTCGACGGCGATCCGCGCGAGGCCCGCGTGCGGCAGGGCATGGCCCTGACCGAAGCCGCGCTGCGCCGTCTCTATGGTGACCGGATCGGCTGGGTCGATGTCTGCGAATGGTCGAAACGCGAGGGCCGGGTGATCGCCCGGCGGCAGGAGCGCTTCGGCGCACTGGTGCTCGACGATCGCCACTGGCCCGAGGCCCCACCCGAAGCCTTGGCGCGCGGCGCGCTCGAGGGACTGCGCCAGATCGGGCTGACACTCACGCCCGCAGCAGAGCGGTTCCGCGCGCGCATCGACCTCTTGCGCGGCGATGGTGCCGACCTGCCCGATCTGTCCGATGCCACACTGCTCTCGGGTGAGGCGTTATCACCTTACTTGCGCGGCAAGCGGACCGAGGCGGACCTGCGTAACCTCGACCTGCTCGAAGCCCTGCGCGCCCAGCTCGACTGGGGCCAGATGGCCGAGCTCGACCGGCTGGCGCCTGCCCATTTCGAAACACCGCTCGGCCGCCGCGTGCCGATCGACTACGGCGGCGATGTGCCGACGATCGAGGTGAAACTGCCCGAGATGTATGGGCTGAGCACCCATCCGACCGTCGGACCGAAACGCCATCCGCTCAGGATCGCGCTCCTCAGCCCCGGCTCGAAACCGATTCAGGTGACGATGGACCTGCCCGGCTTCTGGGACGGCTCCTACGCCGGTGTCCGCAAGGAGATGCGCGGCCGCTATCCGCGCCACCCCTGGCCCGAGAACCCGCGCGAGGCCGATCCGACGACGCGCGCCAAACCCCGCGGCACCTAGAGCCCGGCGATCAGCGTCTCGGTATCGGTCAGCTCGGCGAAATCCGCGCCCAGAAGGCCAAAGGTCACCCGCGCGATCTCGTCTGCCGAAAGCCCCGCATGGGGTAGGTCGAAGCCCAGAACCGCATCGCGCGGCAGCACGACGGCAAAGCCGAGATCAGCGGCCCAGCGCACCGCCGAGGTCACGCAGAACCCCAGCACCGCGCCCGTCACAATGACCCGCGTGATGCCGTGGCCGCGCAGATGCGCCGCCAGATCGGTCGAGGCAAAGGCCGACGAGGTCGATTTATAAAACACCGCCTCGCCCGGCGCCTCGATATCGCAGGGCATCGGCGCGGCACCGGGCAGCCCTTCGCGGAATGGCGAATCCGGATGACGATCATGATGGCGCACATGGATCACCGGCACGCCGGCGGCACGGCACGCCGCCGCCAGCCGCGCAATCACCACATCGGCATCGGGGTTGACCGCCGCGCGCCCCTCATCGAGCCGCGCCTGCATCCCCATCTGCATGTCGATGATCAGAAGGGCTGTCCCGGCCATCGGCCTCTCCTTCAACTGTGCACAAATATCCCGGGGGAGCCCGGAACGGGCGGGGGCAGAGCCCCCAACCTCACTTGCCCAGACACCAGCGCATCACCGCCTTCTGGGCGTGCAGGCGGTTCTCGGCCTCGTCGAAGATCACCGAATGCGGCCCGTCCATCACGGCCGAGGTCGCCTCGTCATTCCGGTGCGCCGGCAGACAATGCATGAAGAGCGCATCGGGCCTGGCGCGCGCCATCAGATCCTCGTTGACCTGATAGGGGCGCAGTTGATTGTGCCGGCGTTCCTTGGCGCTTTCGGGGTCGTGCATCGAGACCCAGGTATCGGTCACCACCAGATCGGCGCCATCGACCGCCTTGTTCGGATCGCGCTCGATCGCGACCTCGACGCCCTTCGTGCGCGCAAAGTCGATCCATTCGCGTTCGGGGTCGAGTGTCGGCGGTCCGGTGAAGGTGAAGTCAAACCCGAACTGCCCCGCGGCATGCAGGAAGCTCGCACAGACGTTGTTGCCATCGCCCGACCAGACCACCTTCTTGCCCGCGATCGGACCGCGGTGCTCCTCATAGGTCATGATATCGGCCATGATCTGGCAGGGGTGGGTGCGGTTCGTCAGCCCGTTGATCACCGGCACGGTGGCGTGTTCGGCCATCTCGAGGAGCGTCTGCTCCTCGAAGGTGCGGATCATGATCAGATCGACATAGCGCGAAAGCACCCGCGCCGTATCGGCGATGGTCTCGCCGTGGCCGAGCTGCATTTCCTTGCCCGAAAGCACCATCGTCTGCCCGCCCATCTGGCGCACGCCGACATCGAAGCTGACGCGGGTCCGGGTCGAGGGTTTCTCGAAGATCAGCGCGACCATGTGACCGGCGAGCGGAAGGTCATCGTCGGGCGCGCCTTTCGGGCGCCCCTTGCGGGCGTCCTTCATCGCGCGGCCGGTGTCGATCATCTGCCGCAGGTCGGCGGGGGTGGTGGTGTGGATATCGAGGAAATGGGTCATCGGTCGGTCTTTCGTGGTGGATCGCCGGGGGCTGTCTGCCCCCGGACCCCCGAGAGTATTTCGGCCAGGAAAATCAGGCCTGTTTCGGTTCCAGTGCGGTGGCGGCAGCATCGAGGCGGGTGACGGCCTCGGCCATGTCGGCCTCGGAGATGTTGAGCGCGGGCAGGAGGCGCAGGACGTTGTCGGCGGCCGGCACGGTCAGCAGGTGCTGATCATAGGCGGCGGCGACCACATCGGCGGGCGCGACCTTGCATTTGAGGCCGAGCATCAGCCCCTGACCGCGGACGCCCTCGAAGACCTCGGGATGCGCGGCGACGAGGCCCTCGAGTTTCTGGCGCAGGAAGCCCGCCTTGGCGTTGACCGCTTCGAGGAACGCCGGATCGGAGACGATGCTCATCACCTTGCCCCCCACCGCGCAGCCCAGTGGGTTGCCGCCATAGGTCGAGCCATGGGTGCCCGCGACCATGCCCGAGGCGGCCTCTTCGGTCGCCAGCACCGCGCCGAGCGGGAAGCCGCCGCCGATGCCCTTGGCGACCATCATGATATCGGGGGTAACGCCCGCCCATTCATGGGCAAAGAGCCGCCCGGTGCGGCCCATGCCGCATTGCACCTCGTCGAAGATCAGGAGCGTCCCGGTCTCGTCGCAGAGATCGCGCAACGCCTTGAGGAAGGCATCGGGCGCCGGGCGGATGCCGCCTTCGCCCTGAATCGGCTCGAGGATGATCGCGGCGGTCTTGTCGGAGACGAGCGCCTTGACGGCATCCAGATCACCGAAGGGCACCTGATGGAAGCCCGGCATCAGCGGGCCGAAGCCCTTGACCATCTTCTCGCTGCCCGCGGCGGCGATGGCGGCGGTCGAGCGGCCATGGAAGGCGCCCTCGAAGGCGATGAATTCGACCCGCTCCGGGTGGCCCTTGGCGTAGTGATACTTGCGCGCCATCTTGAAGGCGAGCTCGGCCGCCTCGGTGCCCGAATTGGTGAAGAAGACGGTATCGGCGAAGGTCTTCTCGACCAGCATGTCGGCCAGCGCCTGCTGTTCCGGGATCTGGTAGAGGTTCGACACATGCCAGAGCTTGCCCGCCTGCTCGGTCAGGGTCTCGACGAGTTCCGGCGCGGCATGGCCCAGCGCATTGACCGCGATCCCCGCGCCGAGATCGAGATAGCGCGCGCCATCCGCCGTCTCGAGCCAGGAGCCCGCGCCCCGGACGAAAGCCAGCGGCGCGCGGTTGTAGGTGGGCAGGACCGAAGAAATCATGAGCAAGCTCCAGCAATGGAAGGCCAAGGGGTGCATCGGGGCCGGACCACTGTCAACGGGTTTGGACCGGATCGGATGCGATTGAGGCAGGATTTGCAGGGGATGTGACCGGAGGCCACGGGTGATCGGACGTCAGGCGCGGGTGCGGCGGCGTCGGGGACGGGCGATGAGGGCGGTCCGTTTGATCATGAGCGCTGGTTAATCCGCCCGCGCCAGGCTGTCAAAGGATTTTCGCGGGGGCGCCGGAGCGGACCTTCCGCCGCGAGAGCGCCGCGCCCCCGCCTGCAACCCTTGAAATCGGGGGGCGGAGCTTGTATCTCAGCCCGTCCCCATTAGAATGGGGCGCAAGGCCCGGACCTGCCCGGGCGGAATGGAAGGGTGCCGATGTCCTGGACCGACGAACGGGTCGAGCTGCTGAAGAAGATGTGGACCGAAGGCCAGTCCGCGAGCCAGATCGCCAAGGAACTCGGCGGGGTCACCCGCAATGCGGTGATCGGCAAGGTGCATCGCCTCGGCCTGTCGAACCGCGCCGGTGATCCGGCGCCCGCCCCGGCCGCGCCCGCCGCCGCGGCGCCCAAGCCCGCGCCCGAACCCGTCGCGGCGAGTGCCGCGCCGACCGAGGCCGTGACCGAGGCCCCTGCGGCACCGAAACCCGCGCCCGCGCGCCCCGCGCCGCAACCCGCGGCCGCCGCCACGCCCCGCGCCGAGATGCCCGTCGCCTCGGTGCCCTCGATGCGCAAGCCGATCGTGCCCGCGGGTCAGCCGCTGCCGCCGCAGCCCTCGGCCAACGAGATCAGCCCCGAGGCGCTTGCCAAGGTCGGCGAGGTCGAGAAACGCGCCCGCAAGATCAGCCTGATGGAACTGACCGAACGGACCTGCAAATGGCCGATCGGCGACCCGGCGACCGACAATTTCTATTTCTGCGGCCTGCCGAGCCAGCCCGGCAAACCCTATTGCGAGGCCCATGTCGGCGTCGCCTTCCAGCCGATGAGCGCCCGCCGGGATCGCCGTCGCTAAGCCGACAAGCGAACACAGGACCAAAAAAGGGCGCCCGAAGGCGCCCTTTTGCATCTGGACCAGGGCTCAGAAGCGATGCGTGTAGCCGATCGCCGCGCTGATCTGATGCATCTTGATCTCGACCGTGCCACCCGTCGGACCCATCGCGGTCATCTCGGGGCCGGTCACCGAATTCGACGCGACATAGCTGACCGAGAAATCGAGGCTGTCATTGGCCGAGAGCTTGCGCGAGCCGCCGACCGAGAGGTGATGCTCGACCACGCCGGGCGCGAGGATGTTGAAGGTCACATCCTCCGAGCCGACCGGGTTCGTGGCATGGGCATAGCCCACGCGCCAGGTCATGTCCGGGCTCTGCCGCCATTCGGCACCGATCCGCACCACGTCGACATCTTCCCAGCCGAAGCCCGCCCCGCCCGGCGCCCCGAGCGCGCCTGCCGACATCGCATTGGCCACCGCCGGCACGTCGGAATAGAAGATCTTCTGATAATCGAGCATCAGGGTGACGTCCGGGCGCGGGCTGAAGGCAAGCCCCGCGGTGATCGCTGCGGGAATGTCGAAATCGCCGCCATCCTCGAAAAGGCCCGAATAATCTTCGAGCTCGGACATGTCGAAGCGCGTCTGCCCCGAGATCCCGAGCGCGAGCTGATCGTTGACCTGATACTGCAGACCGGCGCGCAGGCCGATCCCGGTCGAGATGTCATGCCCCTGATCGGTCAGATGCGCCGGATCGACGGACATCGCCGAGAAGGCCCCGAGGCCGGTCGCCGCAAAGCTCTGCACCGCGAAGGTCGGCGCGATACCCCAGCTCAGGCGCCCCTCTTGCCGCGCATAACCGACCGAGATGAACATCTGGGTCAGGTCGACCCCGGCCTTGCCCGCGCAGAAGACACCACTGCCGCCGCCGCAATTCGGGTTCGTCACCGCCGGATAGGAGGTATTCATGCCGCCGTTGCCATAGACGAGCACGCTGAGCGCGCCCCCGGCCAGCGGCTGGTTGTAGCCGAAACTGGGCACGAGGAAATACTTGTGGCCGCTCGAGGTTTCGCCCGGCGCGACGAAGGCGGTTCCGGTCCCGGTGACCGAGCGGCGCGGCGAGAAAAGCTCGGTACCGAAGCTCAGCTCGCGCCCGATCCGCGCCGCGGCCGCTGGGTTGATCGCCGCCGACATCACGTCTTGCGAATAGGCGACGCCCGCGCCGGCCACGCCACGTTGCGCGGTGCCATAGGCAAGGGAGAAATAGCCCTCGGTCGCCAGCGCCGCCTGCGGCAACGCCCCGAGCCCGAGGCAGAGCGCCGCCGTTCCCAGCCGGCGCGTGGTCAGGGTCTTCTTCATAGGGACCTCCATCGCGGCCGGGAGATGCGTCACGCGCCCGCGGCGCCGCGCGGCACCCGGTCCGGCGCCCCAGCCCGGCGCCGCGCCTCACCTTGCACGATTTTTCTCACGCATCCGTGATCTGAATCAGGAAATGCTAAAAATTCTGCACCTGCGAAAGGTTCAGAGGGCGACGAGCACCGCCCCGGCTGCAATCAGGCCAACCCCGAGCCAGTTGAGCCCCGAGAGCCGCTCGCCCAGCAGGCTCGCCCCGAGAATCGCCACGATCACCACCGAGAGCTTGTCGATCGGCGCGACGCGGGCGGCATCGCCGAGCTTGAGCGCGCGGAAATAGGCGATCCATGAGGCCCCCGTGGCCAGCGCCGAGAGGACAAGGAACAGGGCCGCGCGCGGCGGAACCTCGGAGAGAGGGCGCCATTGCCCGGTGGCGCTCACCATCGCGGCCAGAACGAGGACGATGACGCAACTGCGCAGGAGCGTGGCGAAATCGGGGGGCAGTTGGTTGACCCCGAGCTTGCCCAGGATCGCGGTGAGCGCAGCGAAGAGGGCCGAAAGCCCCGCCCAGAATTGCCACATGCCGGCCAGATCGCGCATTCCCGCCCCCTTTCGTCCGGGTCCAGAATGCGCCGATCCCCGCTTTGCGCAAGCCCGGGCGCGGTGTATATCGCGCCTCATGAGCCAGAATCCCCCCAGCCTCCGCCCCGATCTCGCCCCCGCGCCCGTCTTCGACACGGATCGCCGTGCCGGCCAGCCGACGATCGGCATGGTCAGCCTCGGCTGTCCCAAGGCGCTCGTGGACAGCGAACGCATCCTGACGCGGCTGCGCGCCGAGGGCTATGCGATCAGCCCCGATTACAAGGGCGCCGAGGCGGTGATCGTGAACACCTGCGGCTTCCTCGACAGCGCCAAGGCCGAAAGCCTCGAGGCGATCGGCGAGGCGCTGGCGGAAAACGGCAAGGTGATCGTGACCGGCTGTCTGGGCGCCGAACCCGAGTTCATCACCGGGGTGCACCCGAAGGTGCTCGCCGTCACGGGCCCCGAGCAATATGAGCTGGTTCTGGACGCGGTCCATGCCGCGGCGCCGCCCGCACCCGATCCGTTCATCGACCTGCTGCCTGCGACGGGGGTGAAACTGACGCCCCGGCATTACAGCTATCTGAAGATTTCCGAGGGCTGCAACCACGCCTGCAAATTCTGCATCATCCCCGACATGCGTGGCAAACTGGTCAGCCGGCCGGCTCATGCCGTACTACGCGAGGCGGAAAAGCTGCTTGATGCGGGGGTGCGCGAGCTTCTGGTGATCTCGCAGGATACTTCGGCCTATGGCCTTGACCGCAAGCATGCCACGAGCCCCTGGAAGGATCGCGAGGTGCGCGCGCATATCACCGACCTCGCGCGCGAGATGGGCGCGATGGCGCGCGATGCGGACGCCTGGGTCCGGCTGCATTACGTCTATCCCTATCCGCATGTGCGCGATCTCATTCCGCTGATGGCCGAGACCGGGGCGGGCGGCGGGCTGCTGCCCTATCTCGATATCCCGTTCCAGCATGCGCATCCGGATGTGCTCAAACGCATGGCGCGGCCGGCGGCGAGCGCAAAAACCCTCGACGAGATCGCCGCCTGGCGCCGCGACTGCCCCGAGATCGTGCTGCGCTCGACCTTCATCGTCGGCTATCCCGGTGAGACCGAGGCCGAATTCCAATACCTGCTCGACTGGATGGACGAGGCGCAACTGGATCGCGTCGGCTGCTTCCAATATGAAAACGTCAAGGGCGCGCGGTCAAACGACCTGCCCGATCATGTCGCGTCGGAGCTGAAACAGGAGCGCTGGGAGCGCTTCATGGAAAAGGCGCAGGCGATTTCCGAGGCCAAATTGCAGGCGCGTGTCGGATCGCTGCAGCAGGTGATCGTGGATGCCGTGGACGATGAGGGCGCGACCTGCCGCACCCGCGCCGATGCGCCGGAAATCGACGGCAATCTCTTCATCGACGAGGATTTCGAAGGCCTCGCCCCGGGCGACATGCTCACCGTCGAGGTCGAGGAAGCGAGCGATTACGATCTCTGGGGCCGCATCGTCTGATCGAGAGGCGGGCGACAGTGCCGCCCGCCAAGATATTCAGAGCGCCGCAACCGGCCGACGCCCCAACCGGCGGCGCCAGCGGCGCAGCGCTTCGAAAAGGCCAAGCCCGCTGACCATGAGCGGCAGCCCCGCCGGAAGCGGCACGACCGGCGGATCGCCCGTGACCGAAACCGAGGTCAGATCGAAGCGCATCGTTTCACCGTTGTCGAACCCGATCCAGTTCCAGCCGCCCCCGATCGTGTTCCCCCCCGCCAGCGCGATCAGCGCGGCAAGCCCCGGGAAATCGTCATTGGCCAGAAGCGAGGTCAGATCGGCGCCGATCGCGAACTGCATCCCCTGCGCGCCGATATCGCCATAAGTCGCGGCGAAGATGCCCCAGAACGGGCTGCGGATCGCATCGCGGTCGGGCGCCGCCGAGCCGTTGCGATAGTCGTTCTGGACGAACAGCTCGCCATTGCCGCTGCTCGAGAAGGTCTCGCCCGCAACCGTGAACTGCAGGGTCTGCACCGTGGTCAGATACCGCGCCTCGCGCCCAACGCCATCCACGGCATCGTCGGTGTAATAGATCGCGTCGACCATATCGCTATCGAGGCGGATCACGCCTGTCATGCTGTTTCCGACCGCAAAGTAATCGGAGATCGAGGTTGCGCCCCCAACCGTGTCGATCGACGACACATGGCCCGAGAAGGTGATCTCGTAAACGGCGGCCGAGGCCGCGCCCGGAAGCGCAAGTGCTGCCAAGAGCGCCCCCCTCATCAGTATTTGCTTCATGTCCGGTCCCTGTTGATCGGTTAACTTACCTAACGTAAGGATCGGAGATTAGGGCCGCCCGTGACATTTGGGCAGAGCGGGATTCCCTACCATCCGGTCAGGTTTTCCTGACCTGAAGATCGGTGCGAGGCCGCAAAATATAGAAGGCGGCCCGAAGGCCGCCCTTTTGGTCAGAGGCTGAGCGCCTGCCGTCATTCGGTCACGAGGTCGGCTTTCATGTTGTAGAGCTCGGCCGAGGTATAGAGTGCCGGGTCGACACGAAGCTGAGCGGCGAGCTGAGCGCGGCCTTGCGAGATCGTCGCCGAGTTCGAGCTCGACAGCACGCCCGAAGCATAGCTCGCGCTGTAGGGCGCGGCGGCGTGGTTGTCATGTTTCGCAGCCCAGTCCGCAGCCACGTCGACCGCCGAGAGATGCGCCGGGTTCACACCGGCCTGCGCGGCCATCTGGGCGACACCCTGGTTGATCCCGTTGTAGTTCGAGCTCGAGGTCGAGCCGGTGACGTAGACGGCTTCATAGGGCGCCGCGGCGTCGATATCGTGTTTGGCCGACCAGGCAGCGGCGACATCGGCGGCCGACAGGTTGGCGGGGTTCACACCGGCCTGAGCGGCCATTTGAGCGACACCCTGGTTGACGGAACCAGCCAGAGCAGCACCGGCGGACAGCGAGGCGACAAGGCCAAGCACAAGAGCGGATTTACGCATGATTTCTCTCCATTATCTCTTTTGTATCAAGGCCCTGAGCGTCTTTCGTTCCGCTGTGGCCTTCGATGAGTTGAAGATAGATTCGTGCGCTGAATGATGAAAGTGTCCAATTTTGACAGTATATTGTGCGATTATGCGCAGTTGAACTCGGGAATTTTTCTCACTTCGCCTAAACAATTGGCAAACCATATGTTTTTCCGGAGCACCGGGTGTTTTCCGACCGCCCGGGGCCCGATCCGCGCCACCCGGCCCATCAACAGCGCGCGAGCCGCCGTGAGCAGATGGGGTGAATTCGTGAACGGGGCGCATCGGGAGCATTCCGGAGCAGGGCTCCGGCGGCTACTCTGGGGCGGCGACTCAGGAGATTTCATGCGCCTTTCGATTCCCGAACCGACCCTCGAAGCGCTCAAGAACGGATTCAAAGGCAACGACCTGCTCGGACGCGCGCCCTTCGCCCACAAGCTGACCGCCCTCGTCGATGCGCTCGACGATCCGACCGTGATCGCGCTCGACGGCGGCTGGGGCAGCGGCAAGTCCTTCTTCCTGAAAGGCTGGATCGGCGAACATGCCAAGACCGGCGGCAAGGCGCGGTTGATCTACTTCGATGCCTTCAAGGAGGATTTCCTCGACGACCCGCTGGTCAGTCTGGTGGCGGCGCTGATCGAGACGCTGCCCGTGAAGCTGAAATCCGAGCGCGCGCTGAATGCCCTCAAGAAGAATGCGTGGAAGATTGCCAAACCCGTGCTGCGGATCGGTGCGGCCGCAGCGACCTATGGACTGACCGAGGCGGCGGTGGCCGCGCTGGACCCGGCGATCGAGGCAGCCTCCAAGGAAGCAACCGATGCGCTCGATGCCGCGGACAAGTTCTTCGAACGCGAACAGGGCAAGCGCGCTGCGATGGAGGCCTTTCGCACCGCACTGAGCGAGCTGACCGAACCGCAGGAACAGGATGGCCCGCGGCAGAAGATCGTGATCATCGTCGACGAGCTCGACCGCTGCCGCCCCGATTACGCGCTCTCTCTGCTCGAGACGATCAAGCATTTCTTCAATGTCGAGGGGGTTCATTTCGTGCTCGGGGTGAACCTGAGCGAGCTCGAGAATTCGGTCAGGGCGCGGTATGGGGCGGGGTGCGATGCCCGGACTTATCTTGAAAAATTTGTCACGCTAACGACCAAGCTCCCCCCAACGAAGAAGATCGGCCGACAAGAGACCAGCGCCATAACTCTCTATTTCACACAATCATGCGGTGACTGTCAGATTCCAGAGTGGATAACCGAGATAGCGGGCAACTGGCTCACCCCTCTTGAGGCACGAAGCTCTCTATCCCTGCGAAAGATCGAGCGCATCGTTAGTCGGTTGGCCCTTCTGTCGACCGACAAGCGCCTCAGCAAGGACGACTTCGACGCCGATCTCATTATCTGCCTGCACATACTGCGAGTCGTTCGACCTGACATCTTGGTCGACCTTTTGCAGGACCAATCGATGCACAGTTGCCTCACAGAGATCAGCGCGCTCTTCGACCTTAGCGAAAAAGTGGATAACAAGGCAGACAAGCGGGCCTTCGCGCGCGAAAGCTACTTCTATGTCTGGCTCGCGGCGACCGGCCTTGCGAGCTCCCCTCAGCATCGCGCTCGCATCGACTCGATAACCAACAAAGGTCGGTCCCCGATCGACCCAGCCGTCCTCCGCCACTTGATCCGCAACGAGATCGACACCTGGCACCTTACGGACTGACCCCTTCCCCTCATCCCCCATTTCCCCTATCACCGGGGCAACCCGAATTCCCCGAAAGGTGCGCGAAATGGCCTCGTATCAGTATGTCTATCACATGGATGGCGTCTCGAAGACCTATCCCGGCGGCAAGAAGTGCTTCGAGAATATCCGGCTGAACTTCCTGCCCGGCGTCAAGATCGGTGTCGTCGGCGTCAACGGCGCCGGTAAGTCGACGCTGCTGCGCATCATGGCCGGCTGGGACAAGGATTTTCAGGGCGAGGCCTGGGCCGCCAAGGGCGCCAAGGTCGGCTATCTGCCGCAGGAGCCGCAGCTCGACGACGCCAAGACCGTGCGCGAGAACGTCATGGAAGGCGTGGCCGAGAAGACCGCCAAGCTCGAGCGCTACAACGAGCTCGCGATGAACTATTCGGACGAGACCGCCGACGAGATGGCGCGCCTGCAGGACGAGATCGACAGCGAGAACCTCTGGGATCTCGACAGCCAGGTCGATATCGCGATGGAAGCCCTGCGCTGCCCGCCGGATGACGCGGATGTGGCGACGCTGTCGGGCGGGGAACGCCGCCGCGTGGCGCTCTGCAAGCTGCTTCTCGAGGCGCCCGACATGCTTCTGCTCGACGAACCGACCAACCACCTCGACGCGGAAACCATCGCCTGGCTGCAAAAGCACCTGATCGAATACAAGGGCACCATCCTCTGCGTGACCCACGACCGTTACTTCCTCGACGATATCACCTCGTGGATCCTCGAGCTCGAGCGCGGCCGCGGCATCCCCTATGAGGGGAACTATTCCAACTGGCTCGAACAGAAGGCCAAACGGCTGGAGCAAGAGGCCCGCGAGGACAAGGCCAAGCAGAAGGTCATGGAGAAGGAGCTGGAGTGGATCCGCGCCGGGGCCAAGGCGCGTCAGGCGAAATCCAAGGCCCGGATCGCGGCCTATGACAAGATGGCCGACGAGGGCGTCAAGGACCGCGTGGGCAAGGCCCAGATCATCATCCCGAACGGCCCGCGTCTGGGCGGCAAGGTGATCGAGGTCGAGAACATCACCAAGCACATGGGCGACAAGCAGCTGATCGAGAACCTCTCCTTCAGCCTGCCGCCGGGCGGCATCATGGGCGTCATCGGCCCGAACGGCGCGGGTAAATCGACGCTGATGAAGATGATCATCGGCCTCGAGAAGCCCGACAGCGGCACGGTCACCATCGGCGACACCGTGAAACTGGCCTATGTCGATCAGTCGCGCGACGCGCTCGACCCGGAAAAGAACGTCTGGGAGGAAATCTCGGGCGGCTCCGAGCTGATCCAGCTCGGCGATGCCTCGGTCGCCTCGCGCAGCTATGTCGGCGCGTTCAACTTCAAGGGCGCGGATCAGCAGAAGAAAGTGGGCCTCCTGTCGGGCGGGGAACGCAACCGCGTCCACATGGCCAAACTGCTGAAATCGGGCGGTAACGTGCTCCTGCTCGACGAACCGACCAACGATCTGGACGTGGAAACCCTGCAGGCGCTGGAAGCGGCGATCGAAGATTTCGCGGGCTGCGCCGTGATCATCTCGCACGACCGCTTCTTCCTCGACAGGCTCTGCACGCATATCCTCGCCTTCGAGGGCGAGGCGCATGTCGAGTTTTTCGAGGGCAACTTCGAGGAATACGAAGCCGACAAGATCCGCCGTCTGGGCGCGGATGCCGCCGAGCCGAAGCGTGTGAAGTATAAGAAGTTCACGCGGTAAGATCTAGTCTACAAGGCTCGTAACAAATAAACCCTTGAGGCGCCCAGATTTCGTTTCGTTTCTGAGCGCCTCGAAACAAACAAGCATATTGGACGACACGTTTCGTGCACGGCTATTTGCATTGTCCGAAAGACTCGCTGTAATCTTCTGGATAGTTTTGGGCGACCGGACATTCTCGGCAAGCTCAAAGGGAATTGTTCGCTGTTCGTCCCCAATGAACAGGCGTCCCCGGAAAGTATTTGCGTTATAGCTAGATACAACACCGCAATATTTCGAAAAATCCTCACTCGTTACAGTTTCATCAATAAACTCAAATGTTTCCGCGTTCGCATAAACATCTAGGTTTACCGACGTCCCTGCCGATCGATAACCGAACTGTGCAGCAGAGGCACTTGCTGACTTAACAATCGGACGATGCAAGGCTTTCACACCGCTTTCGGTTTTCTCAATTAGAGAATCAAACCGCTCAATAGATAAATCTTTTGGTATCTGTCTCGCCGGAGCGGAACCCCGGTACCTTTCGATCTGCGCTCCAAGAGTTTCGTCGAAGTTTGGCGTGAAGCCAAGCGTCTCTTGAATTACGTACTCCACAGCTGACTTCGTCAGCCATCCGAACGCGGTGTCCGGTGGCGCAGTGCCAAAGGCATGTAACGTTTGGCCGATCCCGAGAGCCAGTCCAACAGTCCACTTCCAACTGCCTTCTTGCGCAGGAAGCGCTACAAGTCGAAATCCTCTGGCACTTGGCGATTGGGTAAGAACTTCGCCATTTAACAGAAGGTGAGTCGTTAGCGAAATGATGCGCTCAAAACCTATTAACGCCTGCGCAACGTCATAAAACTCGATAACATTAGAAGCGGTCCAATTTCCAGTATATCTGAGATCAAAATAGCCTTCCAAATCAATCTCCTCACAGTGCATCCGCACGTGAATGCGGTACAATTTTAAGGTTTTTGTCAAGAAGAATGAGCGTCAAAATCACCCGCGTCCTCACCGACCTCCCCTCGCCCGCCGCAGCGAAAACCCTCACCTAGGTCCTCCTCGACGCGCGCCTGATCGCCTGCGCCAATCTCGGACCCGAGGTGACCTCGCTCTACACATGGCAGGGCAGGGCCGAGGAGGCACAGGAAACCCAACTTTGACTGAAAACCTCGACCGCCCTCACCCCGCGCATGATGATCGCAGTCGAGCGCCTGCCCCCTATGACTGCCCGCTGATCGCCGCCGATCAGATCACCGTCAACGCGGCCTATGCGGATTGGGTCTCGGAACAAACCCGCTGTTTTTTCTTGGCCCAAATACTCCGGGGTGAGGCGCGGCAGCGCCGAGGGGCAGCGCCCCTATCGCACCGCCTCCAATATCGGCACCGCCGAGATCGCCGCGGGGGGCTGGAACGGGTTGCCCTGCACCAGAACGATCGCCGCCGAGGGTGCTGCGGCCAGCGCGAAGAGCACGATCGCCAGCGTCCCGGCCTTGGGCGTGCCGATATGCACCGCCCAGATCGACAGGATCGTCAGAAACCCGAGCGAGGCCATCCCGAGCCATTTCAACGGGTTGAGATGCGTGCGCGACAGCGACACCCGCAGATCGCGGTCATCGCGCAGCGCCATCGCCTTGCGCAGCATCTCGGCCTGCACGACCTCGCCCGCCGCCCCGGCCACAGCCTTCGTCGCCACCCGGCCGAGCAAGCGATCCGCCGCTACGCCGGCCTCGGGGTTCAGATCGCGCGCGGCCAGCGCCGCAAACTCACCCGCCGCCGCCGCGCCATAGGCCCGCACATCGGTGGCGAGCGCCGCCCCCTCGGGCCCCGGCACCCCTTCGGCCAGAACGATCAGGCTGCGCAGGGCGTCGGCCTCGCGAAAGACCGCATCCATCGCCCGGTCGCGCGCCGACCATGTGTCGTTGGCGATGAAGGCAAGCGTCAGCCCGAAGAGCATCGCATTGACGTTGATGAAGGGCGGCACCACGCCGCGGAACCGCTCGAGCCGCTCCACAAGGCCCGTGTGATGCGCCAGCCGGTCGACGAACCAGACCGCGGCCAGCGTGCCGAAGGCCGCCAGCGCCGCATAGGCGTAATGTTCATAGGCCAGCCAATGCATCGCCCCTCCGTCGCTCAGGCGGTGATGACCGCGCGCTCCTCGGCCTCCATCCTATCCGGATTGCGCCGCGAGAGAACCACGAAACCCGCGACATCTTCACCCCGGTCACGGCGCAGCACGGCGCGGGTGATCTGCACCGCGCCAAAGCCTGCCTGCGCCAGCAGATCGCGCAGATAGCCCTCAGAATGGGCATAGCGGCGGCTCTCGCGCAGGATCATCGCGCCTTCGCCGTCATGCGCCTCGGTGGTGAAAGCGAAAACCCCGCCGGGCGCCAGCGCCAGCGCCACCCAGCCGACGATCCGCTCGAGCGCGCCGAGATAGATGAACACATCCGCCGCGGTGATCAGATCCCAATCCGGCGCAGGCAGGTCGAGCGCGCCGAGGTCCGCCTTCTCGAGCCGGTCGTACAGCCCCTTGGCCTCGGCCTCGCGCAGCATCTCGGCCGAGATGTCCCAGCCTTCGAGCCAGTCGCAGATCCCGCGCAGCTCGGCCCCCATCAACCCCGTGCCGCAACCGAGGTCGAGCGCGCGGGCAAACCGTCCGGTCAACCCGGCGCGCAGAAGCTGTGGCGCGCGATAGTCGAGCGTATCGACCAGCGCATGATCGAAGCCCGCCGCATATTGATCGAAGAGCGCCTCGACGAAAGCCGCGGGCATCGTGTCGGCGGCGGGATGGGCGCGCAGAAGATCGCGGCGCAGTGCGGCGCCCATCGTGTCGGCGGGATCGAGGGCGAGCGCCTGCTCGAAGGCCGCCGCCGCCCCGGGCAGGCCATGATCGGCGCGGATCTCGCCCAGCCGATGCCAGCCCGCAACCCAGCCGGGCGCGATCTCGAGCGCTTGGGCGTAGAGGTCAGCGGCGGCCTCTGCCTCGCCCGCGGCCAAAAGGCCCTCGGCATACTCGGCGCGGCGGTCGGCGATCAGATCGCCGGAGGAAAATTGCAAGGGGGTCATAACGGCTCCGGAACACGAGGGAAGGGTGCAGGAGAGCCGTGGGGTTACGACAGGGGCTGACGCATGATCGACCGGTTGGGGAAGGATGCGCGGCAGATGCCGCGCGCCATGCGCCAAGTCAAGAGGGGGGCCGCGGGCCAAACCGGGCGCAGAGGCCCCTGCCCGCGGTTTCACGCACCGAAAACGAAGTCAGCCTGATTTATGGCCCGGAAACTTCAGCGCTTCTTCACGAACTCGGTCAGGATGACGATCCGCTGCCCCTCGACCCGGCCTTCGATATGGGCGGGGTTGTCGGCCACGAGGCTGATGCCGCGCACCGCTGTGCCGCGCTTGGCGGTGAAGCCCGCGCCCTTGACCGGCAGGTCCTTGATCAGCGTGACAGTATCGCCCTGCGCGAGCAGCGCCCCATTCGCGTCGCGATGCTCGACCCCGGCGGGCACGGCGCCGGCTTGCGCCAGAACCTCGGCCTCGGGCGAGAGCATCATCCCCTCGCGCGCCTCGGTGGCCCAGCTCGCCTCGATCGCGCCAAGCCGGCGCCAGACGGCGGCCTGCACCGCGGGCTCGGCCGACCAGGCCGCCCCTTCGAGACAGCGCCAATGCGCCTCGGGCGCGTCCTCGGACCGGCAGGTCTCGCAAAGCAGAACCGCCTCTTCCGTCCCGGGCAGATCGACCGGCTCGAGCCCCTCGGCCGCGCCGCAGAACTCACACACCCCGCCCGCGCGGGCCCTCAGATCGTCGATCAAAGCCATGGCACCCTCCGTTTGCCCCGGCTTAGGCGCCGGGGCGGGCGCTGGCAAGGCCGCGCGGGCCGAAAAGCGGGCGGATCAGGCCGCCCAGTCCCAAGGAACGGTGAATTCCCCCAGCTTATGTTTCAGCTTGGCTTCATCACAGCCCCCGGTCGTGGCAATCTGCGCCACAAGGCCGCGCTTCTTGTCCTCGACCACGGCGATGACATGCGCCGCAATGCCCGCCTCGGCCAGCGCGGCATCGAGCACCCGCGCAATCGCCCGCTTGCGCAGATCGGGCTTGAAGATCTTGCCGACCGCGGTCTTGGGCAATTCCTCCATCACCTCGACATGTTTCGGGATCGCCGCGCGTTCGTGGATATGCTTCCTGGCATGGGCCATCAGCTCCTCATGCGTCAGGCTCGCCCCCGCGACCAGCTCGACATAGGCGCAGGGCAGCTCTCCCGCGAAACTGTCGGGCTGACCGATCGCGCCGGCGAAGGCCACCGCCGGATGGCTGAGCAGCGCCTCCTCGATCTCGGCGGGGTCGATATTGTGCCCGCCCCGGATGATCAGATCCTTGGCCCGCCCGGTGATCCACAGATAGCCATCGCCGTCGATCCGCCCGAGGTCGCCCGTGCGCAGGAAGCGATCCTCGGCGAACAGCTCGTGGTTCTTGTCCGGCTCGGTATAGGTCGAGCCCTCGAACACGCCCGGGTTGGCCACACAGATCTCGCCCACCTCGTCGATCCCGCATTCGATGTAATCGCCGTTCGAGCGGCGCAGGATCCGAACATGGGTATAGGGCAGCGGCAGGCCGACCGAGCCCACCTTCTTGGTGCCATCGACCGGGTTGACGGAGACGAGACAGGTCGCCTCGGTGAGCCCGTAGCCCTCGCAGATCTCGACCCCGGTCGCGGCCTTGAACCGGTTGTAAAGCTCGAGCGGCAAGGGCGCCGAGCCCGAAATCGCCGTGCGCAGGCTCGAGATATTCGCATCGACCGGGCGCTGCATGAGCGCGGCAATCGCGGTCGGCACGGTGATCAGGAAGCTCACGTTCCAGCGTTCGATCAGTTTCCAGAAATTGTCGAAGACGCCCTCGCCGCGATAACCCGCGGGGGTCGGCAGCACGACATGCGCGCCGCTCGCGATCGCCGACATCAGGATCGGATAGGCGGCGAAAACGTGGAACAGCGGCAGCGGACAGATCAGCACATCCGTCTCGTCAAAGAGCAGCGTGCCGCCGAGCCAGCCGTTGTAGATCATGCCGGAATATTTGTGCTGCGCGACCTTGGGCATGCCCGTCGTGCCGCCGGTGTGGAAATAGGCCGCGACCCGGTCGCCCTCGCTGTCGGCAAACATCAGCCGGTCGGCCGGCATCTTGGCCGCCTCGCGGTTGAGGCAGAAGACATCGGCGTGATGTTTGACCGGCGTCTTCGGCCGCACGAAAGGCACGATCCAGCTTTTTGGCGGGGTCAGATAGCGGTTGAGATCGACCTCGAGCACGGTCTGGACATTGGGCGCATGTTTCACCGCCTCGGCGGCCTTCTGGGCGACGTCGCTTTTCGGGAAGCTTTTCAGCGTCACCAGAACCTTGGCCCGGGTCTCGCGCAGGATCGCGGCGATCTGCTCGGGCTCGAGGAGCGGGTTGACCGGGTTCACGATGCCGGCCGTGGCGCCCGCAAGCAGCGTGACCGCCGTCTCGAGGCAATTGGGCAGCAGATAGGCGACGGTGTCGGTCTCGCCCACGCCCAGATGACGCAGCAGGTTCGCGACCTGCGTGACCCGGCCATGCAACTCGGACCAGCTCAGCGTCTGCGCCGGGTCCTTGGGGCCCGACAGGATCTGAAAGCTCACCGCCGGGCGGGGGCCGTGCTTGTCCTTGGCCCGGCTCAGAAAATCATAGATCGTATGGGCGCGTTCCCGCGCCTCCCAGGGCATTTCGGCTTCGACCGCGTCGCGATCGGAAGTGGATGCAAACCTTGCCATTCTCGTCTCCCGCGCCCCGTCCTCCACGAGGCTCGGCCGCAGAATGCGGCAAAATGACCATGCCCGGCAAGGGCGGGTCGCCGTGCAACGTGACGTCATGGCAGCCATGACGCTGGGAAAAAGCAAACGGCGGCCCGCAGGCCGCCGCAAGGGTGCGGGCCGGAACCGACCCCGACCGCAAACCGCTCCCGGATCAGGCCTTGCCGCCCGGGATCCGCAGCACCTGACCGGGATAGATCTTGTCCGGGTGGGTCAGCATCGGCTTGTTCGCCTCGAAAATCTCGGGGTAGCGGTTGGCATTCCCGAGCGTCTTCTTGGCGATCGCCGAGAGCGTGTCGCCCTTGACCACCGTGTGGAAGATCGCGTCCTCGGTATCCTCGTCATGCGCGGTCTCGACCGAGGCCACGCCATTGGTGTTGCCGACCGCGAGGATGATCTTTTCCTTGGTCGCCGCGTCGATCGCCTTGCCCGACACGATCACCTTGTCGCCCTCGACCTTCAGCTCGACGCCCTTGTCGTCGAGACCGAGATCCTTCAGCTCGGCTTTCAGCACCTCTTCGGTCGGCGCCTCAGCCGCTTCGGCCTTGCCGCCGAAGGCGTTCTTCACAAAATTCCACAGACCCATGACTTACTCCTTCCACACAGGACATGCGCCCGGACGCGCCGGCGCACTCTGGGCACAGGGTGCAACAGGGAGGTGACGAGGAACAGGGGAAAATCGCCGCGGTGCGCTCAGATGGGGCGAAGGGGCGCTGTCCCTCTTGGCCTTCGGCCAATTCACCCCGGAGTATTTGGACAAGGAAACGCGATGGTCTTTTTCTTGGTCCAAATACTCGAATTCGACGCGAGAAACGAAGTGCGCCTTAATTCATCATGCCGTCGGTGAACTGCAGTTTGGCCAGATCGGCATAGAGCCCGCCCTCGGCCACCAGCTCGTCATGCGTGCCCTGCGCCACGATCCGGCCCTCGTCGAAGACGACGATCCGGTCGGCCTTCTTCACCGTGGCGAGGCGGTGAGCGACGATGATCGTGGTGCGGCCGACCGCGAGGCGCTCGACGGCCGATTGCACTTCGCGTTCCGAGGCGGCATCGAGCGCCGAGGTCGCCTCGTCCAGAAGCAGAACGGGCGCGTCGCGCAGGATCGCGCGGGCGATGGCGATGCGCTGCTTCTGACCGCCCGAGAGCATCACGCCGCGCTCGCCGACATAGGTGTCGAAGCCCTGCGGCAGGGCCATCAGGAACTCATAGGCATGGGCGGCGCGCGCGGCCTCCTCGACCTCGGCATCGCTGGCCTCGGGGCGGCCGAAGCGGATATTGTCGCGCGCGGAGGCTGCGAAGATCACCGGATCTTGCGGCACCAGCGCGATCGCATGACGAAAGTCGTGGCGCGCGAGCGTCTTCAGATCATAACCGTCCAGCGTGACGCGGCCCTGCTCGGGGTCCCAGAAGCGCTGGATGAGCTGGATCACCGTGGTCTTGCCCGCGCCCGAGGGGCCGACGAGCGCCACGGTCTCGCCCGGGCGGATCGCGAGGTCGATGCCGTCGAGGGCCGAGGTTTCCGGGCGCGAGGGGTAGTGGAAGGTGACGCCCTCGAAGCTGATCGCGCCTTGCGCGGGCATCGGCAGCGGCACGGGATGGGTCGGATCGCTCACGTTATCCTCGGCCGCGAGCAGTTCCACGAGGCGCTCGGTCGCCCCGGCGGCGCGCTGGATCTCGCCCCAGATCTCGGAGAGCGCACCGACCGAGCCCGCGACCATCACCGCGTAGATCACGAATTGCACCAGCTCGCCCACCGTCATCGCGCCCGCGCGCACGTCGCTCGCCCCTTCCCACAGGACGCCGACGACGCCGCCGAAGACGAGGAAGATCACGATCACCGTCATGATCGCGCGGGTGGTGATGCGCCGCTGCGCCGAGGTGAAGCTCTGTTCGGTGACCTCGGCGAAGGCCGCGCGGGTTTGCGGTTCATGGGTGAAGGCCTGCACCGTCTGCGCCGAGAGAAGCGCCTCGGAGGCCGAGCCCGAGGAGCTGGCGATCCAGTCCTGGTTCTCGCGCGAGAGCACGCGCAGGCGGCGGCCGAGCACGATGATCGGCACCACGACGGCGGGCACGATCAGCAGGACGAGCCCGGTGAGCTTGGCCGAGGTGAACAGCAGCATCCCCATGCCGCCCACGAGGATCAGCAGGTTGCGCAGCGCGACCGAAACCGAGGAGCCGATCACCGAGAGGATCAGCGTGGTATCGGTGGTGATCCGACTGATGATCTCGCCGGTCAGGATGCGCTCGAAGAAGGCGGGCGACATGCCGATCACGCGGGCAAAGACCGCCTTGCGGATATCGGCCACCACGCGCTCGCCGAAGCGGGTCACGAGATAATAGCGCGCCCCGGTGCCGAGCGCGAGCAGCGCGGTGATCAGGAGGGCGGCAAAGAAATATTCGTCGAGCAGCTCGGCGCCCTGCTGAAATCCGTCGACGACACGGCGCACGGCGATCGGCAGGATCAGGCTGATCGAAGCGGTGAGCACCAGCGCCGCGAAGGCCGCGAGCGCGAGCCCGCGATAGGGCCGCAGGAACGGGCCGAGCCCCCGAAGCGCGCCGATGCGTTTCGTCGTCGGCCGATCTTCGAGCGGCGCCTGCGGTCTGCGAGCCATGTCTGTCCCTCCGTCCCCCGGGTCTGGGCCCGGTTTAGGGGCTGGCCCCCAGTGGGGCAAGCCCGGAATTGCCCGCGCCGCGGGGGCTGTCATCACGGATCGCTGATCTGGTGCGGGCGGCCGGACTCGAACCGGCACGGGCTTATGCCCAAGGGAGTTTAAGTCCCATGCGTCTACCATTTCGCCACGCCCGCACGAGGCTCTGGCTAGCGCGCGGGCGCGGGCGCGGCAAGGGGCGATCCCTGTGCGGCCGGCTCAGCGCCCCTCGAATTGCGCCGCGCGTTTTTCGAGGAAAGCGCTCACGCCTTCGCGGAAATCGCGGGTCGCGCCAAGGCCGCCCTGCAATTCGGCCTCGAGCTCGAGCTGACCATGCAGATCATTGGCATAGCTCTCGCGCAATGCGCGTTTCGTTGCGGCATAGGCGGCCGTCGGCCCCTTGGCGAGATGCGTTGCCCGCGCCCGCCAGTGATGTTCGAAATCGACATCGGCCACGGCCTCCCAGATCAGGCCCCAGTCGGCCGCCTGCTGGGCACTGATCCGCTCGGCGAACAGCGCCATCCCCATCGCCCGGGCAAAGCCCGCCTGCCGCGGCAGCCAATAGGTGCCGCCGGCATCCGGCATCAGGCCGATGCGCGAAAACGCCTGCATGAAGGCCGCCGATTGCGCCGCGATCACCACATCGGCGGCAAGCGCCAGATTGGCCCCCGCCCCGGCCGCGGCCCCATTGACCGCCGAAATGACCGGCACTGGGCACCCATAGATCGCCTTCAACAGCGGCTCATATTCCTCGCGCAGGACGCGCTCGAGATCGAGACCCGCCGCGCTGATCCCGTCGCCCAGATCCTGCCCCGAGCAGAAGGCCCGCCCCGACCCTGTCAGCACGATCACCCGCGCCTCGCCCGCGGCGCGCTTCACCGCCTCGAGCAGTTCGGCGCGCATCTGCGTGTTGAGCGCATTCATCACTTCGGGGCGGTTCAGGGTGATGACCGCCATGCCTTCGGAAATTTCGTAACGGATCGCCTGATACGGCATCTTGCCCTCCCTCATGTCCCGCCCGCAGCTTAACGCGGCGGGCGCACAGGGAAAGCGAAACACTGCGTCACCGGTTAAGGCTCAGTTGCCGTCCATCAACTCGCTCAGGCGCTTTTGCTCTTCGGGCGAGAGTGCGGGGCCGGTCGGCGGCTCGGGCGCGTTGCGCCGCCCGCGCAGATAGATGAAGGCCCCGATCAGCGCGAGCACGAAGGCCGCAGGGCCCGCGTAATAGAGGATCAGGTTCGCACCATTTCGCTCGGGCTCGAAGAGGACATATTCGCCATAACGGTCGGTGACATAGTCGATCACCTCGCTGTCGGTATCGCCTGCCACCAGCCGCTCGCGCACCAGAAGCCGCAGATCGCGCGACACGCCTGCATTGCTCTCGTCGATGTTTTCGCCCTGACAGACCGGGCAGCGCAGCACTTGACCGATCTCGCGCGCCCGCGCCTCGAGCGCGGGATCGGGCAGCACCTCGTCTGGCTGCACGGCGAGCGCGGGCACGGCGAGCGCGAGGACGAGCGCGAGCGAGTGCAGGAGGTGTTTCATCGTCTCACTCCGCCGGCGTTGCATGCATCGGCGCGGCTTTGCGCGCGCCTGCCGCGACGCGATAGCGCCGGTCCGTGAGGCTCAGGAACCCGCCCAACGCCATGATCAGACAGCCCGCCCAGATCCAGCTCGCGAAGGGCTTGATATAGGTGCGCACCGCCCAGCCGCCGCCCTCCTGCGGATCGCCGATCACGAGGTAGATGTCACGCCAGAAGCCATTGTCGATATCGGCCTCGGTCGTCGGCATCGCCTGCACCGGATAGCTGCGCTTCTCGGGGTGAAGCGTGGTGATCAACTTGCCGTCCTTCTCGACCCGCAGCGTGGCGAGGCTCGAGAAATAGTTCGGCCCATCGACCTGTTCGACCTTGTCGAGGGTGATCGTATAGCCCGCCACCTCGAAGGGTGCCCCCTCCTGTGCGACGCGAATATCCTCGATCTGCCCGGCCATCAGCAGGCCAATGCCGACGATGGTGACGCCGAGGCCCGCATGGGCGGTGGTCTTGCCCCAATCCGCGCGCGGCAGACGCAGGAGCCGCGCGGGCGTGCGCCCGGCCCGCACCCAGAGATCGGCGGCCGAGCCCGCGACGATCCAGGTGCCCAGCCCGGTGGAGACGAGCGCGAGCAGCGTGCGCCCGGTCTCGAGGCTCCAGGCGAGACCCGCGGCCGCAAGCGCGAGGATCAGCGCGGGGGCGAGCGGGCGGATCACCCGATCGAGCTTCGCGCGTTTCCACGGGATCATCGCGCCGATCGGCAGGATGATCGCGAGGATCACCATGAAGGGGGTGAAGGCCTTCTCGAAGAAGGGCGCGCCGACCGAGAGCTTGCGCGCCCAGACCATCTCGGCGACCAGCGGCCAGATCGTGCCGGTGAAGACGATGAGCGCCGAGACGGCCAGAAGGATGTTGTTCATGACGAGCGCGCTTTCGCGCGAGACCATCGAGAAGACGCCCTTGGCCTGCATCGCGCCCGCGCGCGCGGCATAGAGCGTGAGCGCGCCGCCCACGAAGACGGCGAGGATGGCGAGGATGAAGACCCCGCGCTCGGGGTCGTTGGCGAAGCTGTGGACCGAGGTGATGACGCCCGAACGCACGAGGAAGGTGCCGATCAGCGAGAAGCCGAAGGCCATGATCGCAAGGAGGATCGTCCAGCTTTTCAGCGCCTCGCGCTTTTCCACCACGATCGCGCTGTGCAGGAGTGCGGCGGCCAGAAGCCAGGGCATGAGCGAGGCGTTCTCGACCGGATCCCAGAACCAGAAGCCGCCCCAGCCAAGCTCGTAATAGGCCCACCACGACCCGAGCGCGATGCCGATCGTCAGGAAGATCCAGGCCGCGAGCGTCCAGGGCCGGACCCAGCGCGCCCAGGCGGCATCGACCCGGCCCTCGATCAGGGCGGCGACCGCGAAGGAAAACGCCATCGAGAGGCCGACATAGCCGAGATAGAGGAAGGGCGGATGGAAGGCGAGGCCGGGGTCCTGCAGCAGGGGATTGAGGTCTTGCCCGTTGAAGGGCGCCTCGGCCAGACGGGTGAAGGGGTTCGAGGTGAAGACGATGAAGGCGAGGAACGCCGCGCCGATCAGGCCCTGAACGCTCAGCACCCGCGCCCGCAGGCTGGGCGGCAGCGCGCCCCCGAACCAGGCGGCGCAGGCGCCGAAAAGCGCGAGGATCAGCACCCAGAGCAGCATCGAGCCCTCGTGGTTCCCCCAGACGCCGGTCACCTTGTAGAGCATCGGCTTGTCGGTATGCGAATTGGCATAGACCAGTTGCAGCGAGAAATCCGAGGTGACGAAGGCATGGGTGATCGCCCCGAAGGACAGCGCGATCAGCAGGAACTGCGCCGTGGCCGCGGGCTCGCCCACCGCCATCCAGCCGCTCCAGCCGCGTTGCGCGCCAATCAGCGGCACGATGGATTGAACCAGCGCCACGGCAAGCGCAAGGATCAGGGCGAAATGGCCAAGCTCTGCAATCATCGGGGGTCCTCCTGTCCGCGGCCGCGATCATAGGGGCGAAAACCGGCCGGGCCAAGGAGGATGCGCGCCGATGTCGCGGGGGCGGGGCGGTCGCACGCAATGGTGATCGGGGAACTGGGGCTTTGCCCCTCTTGGCCTGCGCTCCATTCACCCCAGAGCATTTATGACCAGGAAAACGCGCAGGGGTCTTTTTCTTGGTTCAAATACTCCGGGGTCCGGGGCAGAGCCCCGGCCTTCGGTTTCAAGACTCAGAGACGCGCCGAGGGACGGCGCGTCGAGAGTTGCAGACTGGTTTCGGTGCGCAGCACGCCCTCGATCCGGCGGATCGCGAGGATCGTCTCATCAAGATCGACGAGGCTGCGCGCCCCCAGATCCACGATCAGGTCCCATTGCCCGTTCGTCGTGTGCACGGCCTGGACCGGCGGCAGGCCGAGCAGCCGGGCGACGATGCGATCCGTCGCCCGTCCGTCGATGGCGAGCATCATCATCCCGCGTACCGGTGCCTCGGTCGCGTCGGCGCGGGTCAGCACCGTGAAGCCCGAGATCTCGCCCCGGGCGATCAGCCGCTCGATTCGCGCCCGCACGGTGGCACGCGACAGACCCAGATGGGTGGCGAGATCCGACACCGCCGCCCGGCCGTCGCGCCGGAGCGCGGCGATCAGGCGTTGATCGGTGTCATCGAGCTGGCTCACGCGCGCGGCCTCGCCCCACATGGCTCAGCCCTGCTTCGCGGCGAGGATCGAGGCCTCGAGGATCCCCATCGCCTCGTCGAAGATCGCATCCGGGATGGTGATCGGCGCAAGGAAGCGGATCACGTTGCCATAGACGCCGCAGCTGAGCAGGATCAGCCCGCGGTCGAGCGCCTCGGCCAGAACCCGTTTCACGAAATCGGGGTTCGGACGGTCGGTGCCGGCCACGTTGAACTCGACCGCATTCATGAAGCCCGGGCCGCGGATTTCCACGATTTCCGGTACGCTGTCGGCAATTGCGGCGAGGCGCTGCTTGAGCCGCGCGCCCAGACGCTCGGCGCGGGCGCAGAGATCTTCTTCCTCGATCACGTCGAGAACAGCATTCGCCGCCGCCACGCCGAGCGGGTTGCCGGCATAGGTGCCGCCAAGGCCGCCGGGTTGCGGGTGATCCATGATTTCGGCGCGGCCCGTCACGGCCGAGATCGGCAGACCACCGCCGAGGCCCTTGGCCATGGTGGTGATATCGGCGGCCACGCCGTGATGCTCCATTGCAAAGAGCTTGCCGGTGCGGGCAAAACCGGTCTGCACCTCATCGGCGATCATCACGATGCCGTTCGCGTCACAGATCTCGCGGATCTTCTTCATGAAGCCTTCGGGCGCGGGCACGAAGCCGCCTTCGCCCTGCACCGGCTCGAGGATGATCGCGGCGATGCGGCTCGGGTCGGCATCCGATTTGAAGAGCCGCTCGAGCCCCGAGATCGCATCTTCCATGGTCGCGCCATGCAGCGCGTTCGGATAGGGCAGGTGCCAGACGTCGTTCATCATCGGGCCGAAGCCGATCTTGTAGGGCGCGGTCTTGCCGGTCAGGGTCATCGTCATGAAGGTCCGGCCGTGGAAGCCGCCGGAAAAGGCCACGACACCCGCGCGGCCGGTGTAGTGGCGCGCAATCTTGATCGCGTTTTCAACGGCTTCGGCGCCGGTGGTGGTGAAGATCGTCTTCTTGGCGAAATCGCCCGGAACCTTGGCGTTCAGGCGCTCGGCCAGCACGACATAGTTTTCATAGGGCACGACCTGATGGCAGGTGTGCGTGAAGGCGTCGAGCTGCGCCTTGACCGCCGCAATCACCTTGGGATGACGGTGACCGGTGTTCACAACCGCGATCCCGGCGGCGAAGTCGATGTAGCGGGTGCCGTTCTTGTCCCAGATTTCGGCATTCTCCGCCTTGGCGGCATAGATCTGCGTGGACATACCGACGCCATTGGCGATGGCAGCGGTCTTGCGGGCGGTGAGTTCGGGCGAGGTCTGGACAGTCATGGGGATGCTCCGATTCGAGATGGCCCATCATTTACAACTTTGCATTTTTTCTGCAAGAAATTTCTTGCAGCGCACGATGGCGCGGGTCATGATCCCGGTGTAAGGCTTAAAAAATGACCATCGCCGCCGCCCCCTCCCCGGATGATCTGCCCGAAGAGCCGCTCTTCCGGGTGACCGAGGCTGCGCGGGCGGCAGGCGTCGCGCCCTCGACGCTGCGGCTGTGGGAAACCCAAGGGCTGGTGGCGCCCGCGCGGCGGGCCTCGGGTCAGCGGCTCTATTCGCCCGCCGATGTGGCGCGGCTCCAGCGCATCTCGTTCCTGCGGCGCGAGGCGGGGCTCAATCCGGCGGCGATCCGCGCCACGCTCGAGGCCGAGGGCACCGCGCCCCTTGAGCATGACATCACCAACGAGGCGCTCGGCAATGCCCTGCGCCAGACCCGACTCGCGCGCAGCGAAACGCTCGACGATGTGGCGCAGGCACTGGGCATCTCCAGTTCGGCGCTCTCCACGCTCGAACGCACCGGCGCGGGGGTCAGCTTCAAGGTGCTGGCCGATCTGGCGCAATATTTCGGCACCACCGTCTCGCGCCTCTCGGGGCAGGACGAGCCCGGCGGCGCGGTGGTCCGCGCCGAGGCCGCGCGGGTCTGGCCGATGCCGGTCGAGGGGGTGCGCGTCGAGGTGCTGGCCGAGGGCCGCCGCCAGATGGATTGCCACCGCTTCATCCTTGCCCCCGGCGCCACCTCGCAGGGCGGCTATGACCACGAGGGCGAGGAATTCATTACCGTGATCGAGGGCCGTTTCCGCATCACGCTGGACGGCGAGGAGGTCCACGAGCTCGGCCCCGGCGATTCGATCTATTTCGAGAGCCGCCGCCCCCACGCCTGGGCCAATGCCGCCGACGGGCGCACCGTGCTGATCTGGGTGAACACCCCGCCGACCTTCTGAACCCCCCACCTTTAGCGCACACCATCGCGTGAAGCGCCTTGCCCCGCGGGCCCCAGGCGCCCATTCTGCCCGCGACCCGACCGGAGACCCACATGACCCGTCCCCTTCTCGCCGCCCTCGCCTGCCTCGCGCTCGTCGCCTGCCGCGACGAGGCCGAAGCCGCCGATCCGCTCGCGCTCTTTGGCACCGGGGTCGAATGGCGGGTGATCGAGATCGACGGCATGGTCGTGCCCGAGGGCGTCGAGGTGACGCTGGCGCAACCTGAGGCCGGGCTGATCGCGGGGTCCTCGGGCTGCAACCGCTATTCGGGACGGATCAGCGCCGAGGGCGCGGGCCTCAAGATCGGCGCCCTCGCCGGGACGCGGATGATGTGCCCCGAGGTTCAGATGCAGGCCGAGCAGGCCTTTCATTCGAATATCAGCCGGATCGACGGTGTGGCCGTCGAGGGCGAGGAGCTGCTGCTCACCCGCGAAGGCAAGGTGAAAATCCGCGCCGTGAAGTAAGCACGACTACCGAGGCAGCCCCCGCGCGGCTTTTCCACCCGCCCGCGCCCCGGTCCTTCCCCTTGACCGGCGCCACAACTTCGGCACTCTCGCCCCATGTTCCCGATCCGCGATCACAACCCCTCGCAGCGCACGCCCTATGTCACCTGGGGCATCATCGCGCTCAACATCGTGCTTTTTGTCCTAACCATGCCCTGGGGCGGGAACATGCAGGATCTCTGGGCGAACTGGGCGCTCTATCCCGGGGCGGTCACGCAGGGCGCCTATGTGCACGGGCTTTTCACCCATATGTTCCTGCATGCGGGTTTCATGCATATCGCGGGAAACATGCTGTTCCTGTGGGTCTTCGGCGACAATCTCGAGGATCAGCTCGGGCACCTCGGATTTGCGCTCTTCTACCTCGCCGGAGGCCTCGCCGCAGCGGCCGCGCAGATCGCCGCCGACCCCTGGAGCGAGATCCCGATGGTCGGCGCCTCGGGGGCGATCGCCGCGGTAATGGGCGGCTATCTGCTGATGTTCCCCAAGGCGCGGGTCGATGTGCTCTTCATCTTCATCGTTTTCTTCAAGATCTTCCCGATCCCGGCCTGGGTGGTTCTGGGCGTCTGGTTCGGGCTTCAGGTGATGAACGGCACCGCGGCGGGCATCGGTGACGGCGGCGTGGCCTATTGGGCCCATGCCGGGGGCTTCGTCGCGGGGCTGCTGCTGATGCTACCCACCTGGCTGAAACGCGGCGGCGCGATGTTCTGGGGCCAGACCCATGGCGCCCCGCCGCATCCCGCGATCGACTACGTGCGCACCACGATCCCCGTGGTGCCGCGCCGGCGGCGGTGACCCTCTGCGCTCAAATCACATGAGCGCCCTCTCCCGGTCATAGTTTTTCCATCCTTGGCGGGAACACTTGCCCTTGGGAGCGGTTTTGCCCCCTTTCTTTCGCTTTTTTCGCCTGCGCATTTCAGAACTGGTTTTTCCGATGCAGATTCGTGCCCTGACCTATTTTCGCGCCATCGCCATCCTGTTTATCGTGGGTGGTCACTTCCTGACACAGGCCGGCTTCGTCGAAACCCGGCTCGACATAACGCTGTGGCGCAATTTCATCGAAGGCGGCACGACCTTCTTCGTCTTCATCTCGGGGTTCCTGTTTCACCGGGTCTTCGCCCCGCGGTTCGACTATACCCGCTTCCTCCGGGGCAAGATGCGCAACGTCCTGTTGCCCTATCTGATCCTCTCGGTGCCGGTCACGGCGATGTTTCTGACAATCGCCCCCCTCGGATGGGATTTCTTCTTCGAGACGCCCCGCGGCGAGGGGGTGCGCGACGGCGTCGTGCTGCCCTGGCTGCAGTTGCTCGCCACCGGGCGTCACGCAACCGCCTATTGGTATGTGCCTTTCGTGATGTTGCTCTTCTTCTGCGCACCGCTTCACATGCGGTTCATCCAGCTTGGCACCCGCGCACAACTCGCACTCACGCTGGGCGGGCTCGCCGTCGCGCTCCTCGTGCAAAAGCCGATCTATGAAATCAACAAGCTGCATGCGCTTGTCTACTACACCCCGATCTACCTGATCGGCATCCTGACCTCTTTGCACTGGGACCATCTGCGCCCCGCAGTGATGCGCCACTCAACCGTGCTGTTCGCAACCGCCGCGGTGCTGCTTGTGGCAATGACCTTTGACGGCGCTTTGGGCAATTACCGGCGTTTCGCGGATACGCCTCTCTTCTCGATCGACCTGATGATGCTCCAGAAGATCACCCTCTGCTTCGCGATCCTCGGGCTGCTCTGCCATCTCGAAGCACGGGATCTGCCGTTTCTCGACGAGATCGCCGAGCGCTCCTTCGCGATCTTCTTCCTGCATCCGATCCTGATCCTGCTCTTCGAGGCCTCGGGACTCCTGCCCGATCTCGGCTGGCACTGGGCGAATTACGTGATGTGGTTCATCGCGGTCTTCGGCGGCAGCTACGTGATCGCGGGCGGGGCGCGCGAGGCATTCGGATCCCGCTCCCGGCTGATCCTCGGATACTGAAAAGGGGCGCCACCGGCGCCCCTTTCGTTTCCGCTTTTCCCGGCCTCAGCCGCGCAATGCGCCGCCGGTGGCCTTGGTCACCTTCTCGACGATCTTGGCGGCGACCGCCTCGATCTCGGCATCGGTCAGGGTCTTGTCGCGGGGCTGCAGCCGCACGCTAAGCGCGATCGACTTCTTGCCCGCGCCCATCTGCTCCTCGGCCTTGGCGCCGGTGAACTGGTCGAAGACCGAAACCGCCTCGATCAGCGCCTTGTCGGCCCCGAGTGCGGCATTGACCGCGGTGATCGCCTCGACGGTGCTATCCACGACAAAGGCGAAATCGCGCTCGACCGCATGCAGGCCCGACAGAGCCAGCGCCGGCCGCGTCGGCGTTTTCACCTTCGGGAAGGGCACATTGGCGAGACGAATGGTGAAGGCCACCGCCGCGCCCTTGATCCCCATCGCGCGCAGCACCTTGGGATGCACCTCGCCGAAGGTCGCGAGCGCGTTGGGCCCGAGCGCGATCACGCCCGAGCGGCCCGGGTGCCACCAGGCCTCCAGCTTGCGGTTGATCTGCACGCGGGCGGGCGCGCCGATGGCGGCCAGAACCGCCTCGGCATCGGCCTTGGCATCGTAAACGTCCACCGGACGGCGCGAACCCCAGGGGTCGCGCGGGCCTGCGGCACCGACCAGAAGCCCGGTCGCATGGATCGCCTGATCGCCCGGCTCACCGCCACTGAACACCGGCCCAACCTCGAAGAGCGAGAGGTCGGCAAAGCCCCGCGCCTGATTGCGCGCGGCGGCCTGCAACAGGCCCGGCAGCAGATCGGGGCGCAGATGGGTCATCTCGGAGCTGATCGGGTTCTCGATCCGCGTGGCCTCGGCACCGCCACCAAAGGCAGTCGCCGAAGCCGCGTCGATGAAGCTGTAGGTCACGCATTCATTGTAACCAAGCGCCGCAATCGTGCGCCGCGCGGTCCGCTCGCGCACCTGCGCGGGCGTCAACACCGCGCCCGGCACTCCGCTCGTCTCGCGCGGCATCGGTTTGCCTTCGAGCTTGGTCAGCGAGGCGATACGGGCGACCTCCTCGACCAGATCCGCCTCGCCCATCACATCGGGGCGCCAGCTCGGCGGGTTGACCATGTCGCCCTCGATCACAAAGCCCAGCGCCTCCAGCGTCGCGCGCTGGGTCGCGGCGGGGATCTCCATGCCGACAAGGCTGATCACCCGCGCGGGGTCGAGCCGATAGGCGCGGGTGGTATCGGGCACCGCGCCATCCACGACCACCTCGGAGGCCTCACCACCGCAAAGGTCGAGCACCATCTGCGTCGCGAGCTCCAGCCCCGGCAGGGTGAAGCTCGGGTCCACGCCCCGCTCGAAGCGATAGCGCGCATCCGAGTTGATCTTGAGCGCCCGGCCCGTCGCCGCAATGGTGATCGGGTCCCAATAGGCGCTTTCGAGGAAGACATCGACCGTCTCCTCGGTGCAGCCCGAGAGCTCGCCGCCCATGATCCCGGCAAGGCTTTCGGGGCCATTGTCATCGACGATCACCATCTGACCCGGCGCCAGCGCATAGGTCTTGCCATCGAGCGCGAGCAGCTCCTCGCCACCCACGGCCGGAATGATCCGCACCTTGCCCTTGACCTTGGCCGCGTCAAACACGTGCAGCGGACGGTTCAGGTCATAGGTGAAGAAGTTGGTGATATCGACCAGCGTCGAAATCGGACGCAGGCCGATGGCAATGAGCCGCGCCTGCAGCCACGCGGGGCTCGGCCCGTTCTTCACGCCGCGGATCAGCCGCCCGGCGAAGAGCGGACAGCCCTTCTCCTTCAGCCCTGCATCAATCTCGACCGCCACCGGACAGGGGAAACCGCCCGGCACCGCCTCGATCTCAAGCGGCTTCAGCACGCCCAGACCCCGCGCCGCCAGATCGCGCGCAACGCCGCGCACGCCCAGCGCATCGGGGCGGTTCGGCGTGATCTTGATATGGATCATCGGATCGACCGCCTCGGGGCGATGCTCGGCCAGCCAGTCGGTGAAATGCTCGCCGACCTCGCCATGCGCGAGCTCGATGATGCCGTTATGCTCGTCCGACAGCTCCAGCTCGCGCTCGGAACACATCATCCCGTGGCTTTCCACGCCGCGGATCTTGCCGACGCCAAGGGTCACGTCGATCCCGGGCACATAATCGCCGGGCTTGGCCAGAACGACCGTGATCCCCGCCCGCGCATTCGGCGCGCCGCAGACGATGGTCTTCTCGCCCTCGTCGGTCAGCACGGTGCAGACCCGCAGCTTGTCGGCATCGGGGTGCTTCTCGGCGTGGAGAACCTTGGCCAAAGTGAAGGTCTTGAGCTTGGCCGCGGGGTTCACGACCTCCTCGACCTCGAGGCCGAGATCGGTCAGCGCCTCGGTGATCTCGTCCACAGTGGCCGAGGTATCGAGGTGGTCTTTCAGCCAGGAGAGGGTGAATTTCATTTGGGTGCTCCCGCGAAGAATTCTGCCCACCCGACTAGGAGCGAAGTCAGAATTGATAGGATCAGGCCCACCAAAACAGTGGCCCAGTTTCGTTTGACGTTATTCCAAGCCCTTAGCCACACGGTGCGTTCGTCCAACAGGTCGTGCCCGGCCGATGTAAGACCGATGTAAGTTTCCGCATATGGAAACGCGTCGTCATTCCCGTTGCCCAACCACGGCGCATCACTGACCTTATCGCTACGGAGGTAGCCATCACGGATCAACAGGCGAATGTTGTAAGCTTGGTTGCTATCCCAGTCTGGGGTCGTGGCGTCTTCGAACCCGCCCCAGTTCCGGCTGAAGCTTTCAAACTTCGTCATTGGGTCAGTATCGGCTTCGATCTGACGCAATATCGAAATCTGAAGCTTCCGGTCCCGCTTCACTTACTCAACCCCCCGAACACCGTCGGCAGGTCCAGCGCCGCGAACCCGTAGTGCTTCAACCACCGAAGGTCGCTCTCGAAGAACGCCCGCAGGTCGGGGATGCCGTATTTCAGCATCGCGATCCGGTCGATCCCCATGCCGAAGGCAAAGCCCTGCCATTCACTCGGGTCGATCCCGCCCGCGGCCAGAACCTTGGGCTGCATCATGCCGCTGCCCAGAATTTCCAGCCAGGAATTGCCCTCGCCGATCTTCAGCTGGCCGCCTTCCCAGGAACAGCGGATATCGACCTCGGCCGAGGGTTCGGTGAAGGGGAAATGCGAGGCGCGGAAGCGCAGCTCGACGTTGGGCACCTCGAAGAAGGCCTTGCAGAATTCCTCGAGCACCCATTTCAGGTTGGCCATCGAGATGTCCTTGCCGATCGCCATGCCCTCGACCTGATGGAACATCGGCGCGTGGGTCTGGTCCATGTCCATGCGATAGACGCGGCCCGGGGCGATGACGCGAATGGGCGCGCCGCGTTCCTGCATCGCGCGGATCTGGACCGGCGAGGTATGGGTGCGCAGCACATGCGGCGGGCGCGGGTCGGCCGGATCGCGCGCCATGAAGAAGGTGTCGTGCTCTTGCCGGGCGGGGTGCTCGGGCGCGATGTTGAGCGCGTCGAAGTTGTACCAGTCGCTCTCGACCTGCGGCCCCTCGGCCACGGCAAAGCCCATATCGGCGAAGATCGCGGTGACCTCGTCCATCACCTGAGAGACGGGATGGATCGTGCCCGCGGGCCGCGGACGGCCGGGCAGCGTCACATCGAGCCACTCGGCGCGCAGACGCGCATCGAGGGCGGCATCGGCCAGCGCCTCGCGCTTGGCGCGCAGCGCCGCGTCGATTTCGTCCTTGAGACGGTTGAGCGCCGCGCCGGTGGTCTGACGCTCCTCGGGGCTCATGCCGCCGAGCTCGCGCATCTTCAGGCTGATCTCGCCCTTCTTGCCAAGGGCGGCAAGGCGGATCTCTTCGAGCGAGCCTTCATCGGCGGCGGCGCCGATCCGGTCGAGATAGCTGGCCTTGAGCACGTCGAGCGCGTTCATCTGATCTCTCCTAGTCTGGTTGGGGCGTTGCTAGCCGTGCCCCGGCCCGAATTCAAGCGGGCAAAGAAAAACCCCGCGCGGGCGGCAAGGCCAGCGCGGGGTTTCGGTCTTCCCGTGAGTGGGAAATTACGCGGCCGCGGCAGCCTTCGCCTGATCGACGATGGCACCGAAGGCTTCGGGCTCGTGGATGGCGAGATCGGCCAGAACCTTGCGGTCCACTTCGATCCCGGCGAGCGCCAGACCGTTGATGAAACGCGAATAGGTCATTTCGAGATCATGCGCACGGACAGCGGCGTTGATCCGCTGGATCCACAGCGCGCGGAAGCTGCGCTTGCGGGCCTTGCGGTCGCGGGTGGCATACTGGTTCGCCTTGTCGACCGCCTGGGTCGCGGTGCGGAAGTTGCGCGAGCGGGCCGAGTAGTAGCCCTTGGCAGCCTTCAGGATCTTCTTGTGCGAGGCGTGAGTGACTTTGCCGGATTTAACGCGGGACATGGTTCAAGCCTCCGATCAGCGGTTGTAGGGCATGTATTTTTTGACGATCTTCGCGTCCGCATCGGACAGGATCATCGTGCCCGCAGTATCGCGGATGAACTTGGTCGAACGCTTGATCATGCCGTGGCGTTTGCCGGCCGGACCTGCGATGACCTTCCCGGTCGCCGAGAATTTGAACCGCTTTTTCGCAGCGGATTTCGTCTTCATCTTGGGCATTTCCATCTCCTCTT
>QKJR01000084.1 GCA_003249215.1 Rhodobacterales bacterium | reverse complement strand
GGAACTCCCGGACAACCGCCGCTGGTGAGAGCAATCCATCACGTCACGTGATGGATTCACTCAAAACCATTCATTTTACCAATTGGTAACGATCTGCGATTATAGCTTCCGGAAGAGCGGTGAGTCGGAGGACTCGCCCCTGGGGGCAAGGAGAGTGTGATGCATACGATGACCCAAAGCGCCCACCGCATCGGCGGTATCGGCTTCCATCCCTTCGGCTGGCTGGCTCAGGCCGTGGCGACGCATCGCCAGCGGCTCCACCTCGAAGACCTCGACGATCACATGCTGGCCGACATCGGGCTCGATCGCCTGTCGGCGCGGCGCGAATCGGAACGTCCCTTCTGGGAATTGCCGTGATCCGGCCGATCCGGCTGTGATCTTCGGCTCACAGCCGCGTGTGAGCGACGCAAAGCGCCCCGGAAGGCCTTGAAAAGCCGAGACAGCTTGCCGATATTTGCCCAAAGCGGCCGCTCTGGCCGCCTTGGCGATATTCTCAGGAGGCTGACAATGGCTGAATTCAACTCGATCCGCGCTACGGCCGGTGCACGGTCCGCACAGATCGACGCGGGTCTTCGCGCCCACATGAACAAGGTCTATGGCACCATGTCGGTGGGTCTTCTGCTCACCGCGCTGGTTGCCTGGGCCTTCGGCTCGATGACCGTGACCGGCACGCCCACGCAATACATGCTGGGCGACGGCCAATATCTGACCCAGCTCGGCTATGCGCTCTTCGCCTCGCCGCTGAAATGGGTGATCATGTTCCTGCCGCTGGTGATGGTCTTCGCCTTCGGCGCCGCGATCAACAAGCTCTCGGCCGCCGGCGCGCAGCTCTATTTCTACGTCTACGCCTCGATCATGGGCCTGTCGCTGGCCTGGATCTTCGTGGTCTTCACCGGCATGTCGATCGCCCAGACCTTCCTGGTCACCTCGATCGCCTTCGCCGCGCTGAGCCTCTACGGCTACACCACCAAGCGTGATATCTCGGGCTGGGGCGCCTTCCTGATCATGGGCCTCGTCGGCCTGATCGTGGCCTCGATCGTGAACATCTTCCTCGCCTCCTCGGCGCTGAACTTCGCGATCTCGGTCATCGGCGTGCTGATCTTCGCGGGCCTCACCGCCTTCGACACCCAGAAGCTCAAGGTCGACTACCTGCAACACGCCCATGCGATGGACGGCGAATGGCTCGCCAAATCCGCCATCCTCGGCGCGCTGAACCTCTACCTCGACTTCATCAACCTCTTCATGTTCCTGCTTCAGTTCCTCGGCAATCGAGACTGATCAGGTCGCAAGACTTGAGGGCCGGCCCAGCGCCGGCCCTTTTCATGTGAGCCCCCGATGTTCGCTTCCGCTGCCAAGCTGACCCTCGCACCGCTGCTGCTCGCCCAGGGGATGGGCGTGCGCAAACGCGCGCTGATCCTGCCCGAGGCCCCCGGCCCGCGCGATGGCGTGGCGGGGCAAGGGCCGCTTTTGAGGCTGCTGATCGTCGGCGACAGCTCGGCCGCCGGCGTCGGCGCCGCCGATCAGGACGAGGCCCTCGCGGGCCAGCTCGTCGCCCGGCTCGCCCGGCGCTTTCAGGTCGAATGGCGGCTGATCGCGCGCACCGGCGCCACCACCGCCAGCACGCTGCGCCATCTCGAACGTGTGCCGGCCGGCAATTACGACCTCGCGCTGGTGGTGCTGGGGGTCAATGACGTGACCCATGGCGTGCCGCTCGGCCGCTGGCTCGCCCAACAGGCAGAGCTGCGCGGGCTGCTGCACGGCCGCTTCGCGGTGCGCCGGGTGCTAAGCTCGGGCCTGCCGCCGATGGGCGCCTTCCCGGCCCTGCCGCAGCCGCTGCGCTGGGTCATGGGCGCCTCGGCGCGCCGCTTCGACCGCGCCCTGGCCGAGGCCACCGCCGCCGAGCCCTTCGCGAGCCATCTGGCCTTCGATCTGGGCCTCGAGCCCGGGCTGATGGCCGCCGACGGCTTTCACCCCGGCCCCGCCGGCTATGCGCTCTGGGCCGAGCAGCTCGCCCCGGCGCTCGCCGCCCTCGCCCCGGTCTGAGCCCGCCGTCTAAGCCCTCCGTCTGAGCCCGCCCACCGGGCCGAAAGACCCCGCCGCCCCACGCCCCCCTTTCTCCGCGCAGCGGTCCGAAAGCTGCCGTAATCAAACGGTAACCAAACATTTCATCAACCAACCCGGAGGATGGAATGCAAACGATCTTCGAGGCGCTGCTGGGGCGCCCGCTTCTCACCCTGGGGCTGGGGGCCTTTCTGAGCGGTGTCGCGCTGTTCTATCTGGTGATGCAGCGCACCCGCCGGCGGCGGATCATCGAGGCCGAGCGGCGTGGTCTCTGACCCGCCCGACCGACGCAAACGAAAAAGGCCGCGCCCGAGGCGCGGCCTTTTCACATCCCGAACGGGAGAGGCTCAGATCACTTGATCTTGCCTTCCTTGTATTCCACGTGCTTGCGCACGACCGGGTCGTATTTCTTCACGACCATCTTTTCGGTCATGGTGCGGGCGTTCTTCTTGGTCACATAGAAGTGGCCCGTATCCGCGGTCGAGTTCAGGCGGATCTTGATGGTAGTCGGCTTCGCCATTGTCTCAGCTCCTCGTCGGGTCCCGAAGGCCCGGTTCAATCCTTGAAGCCCGCTATTTACAGCGGCCGGGCCGCGAGTCAACCGCAAAGCGGGGCAAAGTGCGGGATTCTCACGCTTCCGCGCAAAGCGGCGCGGCTTTGGCACCCAGCGCGGCCAGCGCGTCGCCGGGGGCAAGGAACAGGATGAGCCCGCGCTTGCCACCGTTGATCGCCACTTCGGCGTGATCCATCGCCTCGGCCTCGAAGACCACGGCGACGCGTTTGCGCCCGCCGAAGGGGCTGATCCCCCCGGTGTGATAGCCGGTCAGCCGTTCGGCCTTGTCCGGCGCCATCATCGCCGCCGCCTTGCCGCCAAAGGCCGCCGCCACCTTCTTCATCGACAGCGTCCGGTCGCCCGGCACGACGACACAGGCGGGCTGGCCGTCGACCTCGACCATCAGCGTCTTGAGCAGCCGCTCGGGCGCGACGCCCAGCGCCTCGGCGGCCTGCAGCGCCACCCGTTCATGCCCCGGATGGTAATCGTATTCGACGGCGCGAAACGCCACCTTGGCGCGTTTGAGAAATTGCGTGGCCGGGGTGCCGGTGCTCATGACAAGCGCTCCTCTGCTGGGCGATAGCCCATCTCGCGGTCGATCCAGCGCAT
>QKJR01000070.1 GCA_003249215.1 Rhodobacterales bacterium | reverse complement strand
TCGGTCAGGCCGAAATCGCGCACCATGCGTTCGATCGCCGCCTCGTCCGACTTGTCGGCATAGCGGAATTCGCTGTCGGCGTAGCGGTTGATCTCCTGCACGACCATCTCCACCGTGATCGGCTGGCGCAGCTCTTCGATCATGGCGCGCTTGGTGTCGTAATCCTTGAAAAGGAAGAGCTCGGGCTCTTCCATCCATTCATCCGGCAGTTCGAAATCCATCGCCCGCACCTTCACCGCGTCGGTGATGTTCTTCACCGCCCGGCCGGTAAAGCGCGGATCGGCCTCCTGGATGCCCTTGAGATAGGTGCCGAGCTTGGCGATCGTGTCGAGCTTGCCGAGATCGGCCTCGACCCGCTCGAACACCCGTTCGAGCCCCTGTTCCTGCGGCCGGGAATGGCGGGCAAAGCTCTCGGCCACCGCCTTCTTGATCTCCTGCGCGGCATAGAGCCGGTGATCGCCCAGCGGGATATCGTGCTTCTTGCCCATCAGAAGGGCGAGAATGTCGATGTAATCCTCGCGCGTTTGCGGCCCGTCGACGAGGAACCGCGCGCCGGCGCGCTGGCGCAGCGCGTCGTCGACGTTTTCCGGGAAGTTCGAGAACATGCCAAAGGTGCAATTGCCGCGCACGACCGTGTTGGCGCCGGCAAAGCTCTCCATCAACACGGCGGTGATCTCGAGCTGGCCCGCCGAAGACTGCCGGTCGCCGCGCTTGCCAGCGAGTTGGTCGATATCGTCGATCGTGCCAAAGCCGATGACGGCGGGGTCGAGCACATTGTTGATGAAGGCCTTGGCGTTCTGCGCCGACTTGCCCTGATAGCTGTCGATGCTCTCGGTCGAGAGGTTCTGATAGCGGAACGGATAGCCCGCGACCTCGCAATAGCCGTTGATCATCCCGGCCATCATCTGGATCAGCGTGGTCTTGCCGGTGCCCGGCTTGCCGTCGCCCATGAAGGTAAAGATGAATCCGCCGAGCTCGGCAAACGGATTGAGCTGGCGCTCGAAATCATAGGCCATGAGCATCTTGGAGAGCTTCATCGCCTGATATTTCGCGATATGGTTGCCGACCACCTCGTTGGGCTTCTTGAAGGCCATGGTCAGCCGGGTGCCGCGCGCGGCGCGCGCCGGGGCAAAGCCCGCGATGGTGAAATCGTCGGCCTCGACGCGGTAGCGCGCGGCGCTGAAGGCGCCGATGCGCGGCGCGCTCTGGGCCCGCAGCGCGACCTTCTCCATGAGCTGTTCGGCAAAGGCCAGAATGGTGGCGACCAGCCGGCTTTCGTCCGTCGCGAGCGCCCCGATGTCCTGATCGAGCTCCCAGAGCGCACCATGCAGCGCGACGCTCTCGCTGTCGGTCAGGATCTCCTCGACGGCGCCGACCTCGACGCTCACCGTGCCGGCCTGCGGGGCGAGCAGAAAGGCGGTGGCATTGCCGAACACACTGAGCGCGACCAGCGCTTCGGCCGCCAGCAGCTCGGAAAACTCGGCCGTCTTCTCGCGCGGCAGCGCCTCGGCGAGGTTCTGTCGCTTGAGCTCGACCAGCCCGGTGCGCTCGCCAAAGGCCGTGGCCGTCGCCATGGCGATGGCCAGCGCCCGACGCAGCGCATGGAGCACGCTCGCCTGCACCGGCGAGACCAGCGGATCGTCGCCGTCGGTCGCCTCGATCCGGTCGGCGAGCCGCACGCCTTCGGGCCGCGCCGTCGCGCGCGTCACGAGCCCCGGCGTGGTCGAACGAAACCGCCGCCCGGTGGCGATGCCCGGGCTGCGCTCGGCAGGGGCGGGCTCGGCCTTGGGCCTGGCGATGCGCGGCGCATGGTCGAAGCCGGTCAGCAGCGCGGCCGCCGCCTCGTAATGCGCGCGGATCTCCTCCTCGCGAAGCTCCATCTGATCGGCCTGCAAACTCATACACTTGTCCTTCTTCGGTCCGAAAATACCTCGGGGGTCCGGGGGCTGGCCCCCGGCCTAGCGATACGACAACACCTGCCCGCCGGGGCTCACCACGAATTTGCGCACGTCGCGAAAGCCGGGCGGCGCCTTTTCGGCCAGCACCTGAAACGGGCGGGTCGGCAGGATGATCGCGCGTTCCATCGCGGTGATGCCGGCATCCGGCCCGACGCTGGAAAACGGATCGAGGGCGAAGATCTCGCGCTCGACCGCGCCGAACCAGCCGGATTTCTCGGTCTCGACCCGCTCGCTCTTCAGATCCTCCACGGTCCAGGCCAGCGCCCAGTCCTGACCCTCCGGCGCCTTGGCCTCTTCCAGCACCTCGCGCAGCGGCCCGGTCTGCAGCGTATAGGCATGCGAATACATCGGCCCGAGGTGAAAGCGGCGCAGTCGCTTGGGGTGAAGATCGTCGAAATCGCGGTCGAACCCCGAGGCGATCGTCACCAGCTTGAGCCCCGCCACCGCCTGCGCCATCAGATGCGCCTGCGCTGCCGGCCAGCGCTTTTCGTCGCGCGGCAGGGCGGTCTTGCCGGTATCCTCGACGTCCATCAGATAGACCGTCGGCACGTTCAGCGCGGAATCGTAGACCGCCCAATGCAGCAGATATTGCCGGCGCGGCTCGCGCCCCTCGGAGAGGTTGCCGAGCCAGAGCGCATCCGGGTGCATCTGCGGCCAGAACAGATCGCCACGCGCGAGCTCTTCGTAATAGAGCCGCTGGCTCATCGCGAATTGCAGCTTGGTCGGCACTTCGAGCCGGCCGACGATCTGGCTCACCATCTGGCGTTTGAGTTCGTCCGGCGTCGGCATGTTCTTCAGATGCAGCGCCGCCTGGGCGGCGTCGGAGGCCATCTGCAGGATCTCGGCATGGATCGGAAAGCCCGATTCCTCGCGGTCGAAGGTCAGCTTGCCGGGCAAGGGCCCCTCGATCCGCCCGGCCATCTGATATTTGTTGGCGAGCGCGCGGAAGGTATAGCCCAGCGCCGCGATATAGCGCGCCAGCACCTCGACCTCGCGCTCGGTCAGGCTGCCCTCGGCGCGAAACTGCGCCGCGACCCGGGCCAGATGCCCGGTGATCGCGGCGAATTTCGCGAAATAGCGACGGGTGACCTGGGTAGGTCGGTCGTGGCCATCGGGTGCCGTCCGGCTTACTCGCCGTAGAGGTTCTTGTCGTGTTTCTCGACGATGGCGGCGAAGCGGCGGGCGAAGCGCTCGTCGGCCTTGGCCTTGGCCTCGAGAACCTTGCGGGCATAGACCATGTGCTCTTCGTGCGATTCGAGCATGTCGGCCATCCGGTCGTTGGTCGCCGAGGCGATCGCGGCCATGGCGGCCTGCGCCTCCTTGTCGGTCTCGACGCCGATCTCGTTGATCCGGTGCGCCACGTCCTGCTGCTGCGCGGTCTTGAGCGATTTCGACAGCGCGTCATAGAGCACGACCCGCTGTTTGGTGTCGGTCTGCAGCTTGTTGATCAGCACCATCTGCGTCGCCGCCTGGTTTTGCAGCGAATCGACCCAGGTCTTGCCGGTCTCGATATAGCGTTCCAGCGTCTGGCTGCGGGCAAGCTGCACCTGCTCGCTCTGGACCAGCTCGTTATAGCGCTTGTTGGCCTCGGCCAGCTCGCTTTCGAGCTTGGTGCGCGCCGCCGGGTCCACCGTCTCGGCGATCTTGTTTTCCAGCGTGATGATCTCGGGGTCCATCGCCTGGATCGCGGCGCGGGTCGCCTCGAGTTCGCCCACCGTCGCCTCGCGGTCGTCGAGCGTGTCGGTGAGGTTCGTCTCGACCTTGGCCTTCTGTTCGTCGAGCATCTCGAGCTGGCCTTGCAGGAGCTTCACGATGACGTCGGATTTCGAGATCAGATCCTGCAGCTTGTCGTCGATCGAGGCGGTGCGCATGCGCTCCTGACGCATCGATTCCGACTTGCCCTTGGAGAACACACCGACAAAGCTTTCCCAGCCGGTCTTGGTCCGCATCTCGTTGAAATCTTTGGAAAACGCGGCCGTCACATCGTCCAGCCCCATGATCAGCTCGGCGATATTCGCATTCATCAGCTGGGTATGGGCATGGACGTCCTCGAGCGTCGCGTTCTCGATGTCGATCGAGATGTCGGCGCCGGTCTTGATCTTGGCGCGGGCGGTCTCGATCCGGGTCGTCAACTCCTGGATTCGCGCCTGGGCCTGCTCGACCTGGGTCTGGCTTTCACGGATCTGGGCGTCGAGATTGGCGGCCATGTCTTCCTCTCAAAGTAAATCAACGTAACATCTACTTGGGAAGCGTAACGCGAATTGAAAGGGATGCCTATGCGAAACCCGTCGCGGGGCCGCTTTCGCCCCGTTGTGCTCGGCCCGGAACCCGCCTAGCGTGGCCGCATGTCCGATCTGTCCCAAACCATTCTCAAAGCCGTTGCCGAGCGTCGCGAAGAGCTGATCGAGCTCACGCAGGACCTCGTGCGCATTCCCACCCTCAACCCGCCCGGGCGCGATTACGGCACCCTGGTCGACTGGCTCGGCGCCCGGATGGAGAGCCGGGGCTGGAGTGTCCAGAAGATCCGGGCCTTCGGCGCGCCGGGCGACAGCGACACCTGGCCGCGCTGGAACATGGTCGCCCGCTACGAGGGCAGCC
>QKJR01000032.1 GCA_003249215.1 Rhodobacterales bacterium | reverse complement strand
CCCGCGATCCAGACCGCGACCCTCAAAGGTCTCGGCCTGAACAAGATCCGCCGCACCCGTGAGCTGGAAGATACCCCGGCTGTCCGCGGCATGGTCAACAAGATCTCGCACCTCGTGAAGATCATCGAAGAGCGCGGCTGAGCCCCGCTCGAGTGCAATCGAAACGCCCCGGTCGCAAGGCCGGGGCGTTTTGCATTGCGCGGGGGGCGCTCGGGGGGCATCCTGCGGCCCCCGCACCGACGAGCCCGCACCGAGGAGCCCCCGATGACCACTTTCGTCTTCCTGCTCAGCGCCGGCGTGATGCTCGGGGTGCTGCTGGCCGCGCCCTTCGCCCGCACGCAGCTCTGGCGCGCGACGATCACGCCGCTCGCTTCGATCATCGGCTCGGGCTTTCTGGTCTCGGCGCCGCTCCTCGTGCGTGAATTCGGCGGTTTCGCCGCCCCGGCGATGGCGCTTCTGATCCTGGTGGCCTGGGGCATCGGCTGGGCGATCCGCTACAACATCCGCGTGGTCGAGCCCGAGCTCGCCGCCGGGCGCGACCTCCTGCTGTCCTCGGTCGAGGAGCTGAGCCACCTCGTCCTCGCCTTCGCCTATTTCGTCTCGGTCGCCTATTACCTCTCGCTTCTGGGGAACTTCCTGCTCACCGCCGCGGGCCGCCCCGATCCCGCGCTGGCCCGGCTCATCGCGCTCGCGCTCGTTGCGGGGCTCGGCGCGCTCGGCTGGAGCGGGGGCGCCGCGCGCGTGGGCCGGCTCGAGCGCTATGCGACCGCGCTCAACCTCGCGGTGATCTTCGGCTTTCTCGCGGCGCTTGCGGTCTTCGGCGGCGCGCGTCTTGCGGCGGGGCAGGGGGTGATGCCACCCGCGGGCCATGCCTCGCTCGCCTCGCTGCCGGTGCTCCTTGGCCTGCTGATCGTGGTGCAGGGCTTCGAGACGACGCGATTCACCGGCGCCGATTACCCCGCGCCGATGCGGATCCGGGCGATGCGGATCGCGCAGATCGTCTCGGGCCTCGTCTATGTCGTCTTCTTCCTGCTCCTCTCGCCGCTCTATCCCGATCTGGCAAAGGGCGAGGGGGTGGCCGCGGTGATCTCGGTCTCGGGGATGGTTGCGGCGGTGCTGCCGCTCAGCCTCGGGGTGGCGGCGATGGGCAGTCAGCTCTCGGCCTCGGTCGCCGACAGCCTCGGCAATGTCGGGCTCTTGCGCGAGGTGACACATGGCAAGGTCGATGCGCGCCACGGCTATCTGCTGGTCGCGGTGGCGGGGCTCGGCATCCTCGCGGCGACCGATGTGACCGAGGTGATCGTGCTGGCGAGCCGGGCCTTCGCGCTCTTCTATGCGCTGCAATGTTTCGTGGCCTTCGAGGCGGCCCGCAAGCGCGCGGGCGACCGGGGCCGGGCCGGGGCCTTCCTCGCGCTGGCGGTGCTCGCGGCGGCGGTTTTCGTCTTTGGCGCGCCTTCGGGCGGGTGACCCCTTGGCGCGGCGCGGATTTGCGCTAGAGACTGGGGAGCCAAGCAAGGAGGCCGCAATGGACCTGACCGCACAGAAAGCCGAGACGTTCAAAACCTTCCGCGAGGTCGCGGCGATGGACGACCTGCCCGCCCGCGCGCGGGTGGCGTTCCAGTTCATGGCCGAGGATCCCCGCGCCGATTGGGAGGGGTTCGGTCAGGCCGCCGAGGGGCTCGGCTATGAGGTCGAGGGGTTCGAGGCCCAGGACGAGGACGACGAGGATTGCCTCGAGATCACCACGTCCGAGATCGAGTTGAGCGCCGAGGCGCTCTGGGCGCATGAGGAAAAGCTGAGCCTGCTCGGCGCGATCTATGGGTTCTATGCGGACGGTTGGGGGTTTGTCGGGGTGTGAGGGTGGCACCTTGAAATGGTGGAAGCTTTTGATCAATGGGGCGAGTTTCTTAATCCCGGTGTCTTGAAGCGCCGTATTTTGACCGCGGGTATCTTTCTTGCTGCGTATGAGATGCTCAAGGCGTCGATCATCGAGCGCCCAAAAGAGTTTTTTGCACAGGATTGGTCCGCCGCAAAGGGTTGGCAGTGCAGCGATTATTACCGGGAAGTTGTGCTCTCCAAGGACCCAAAGGGTAAAGCGGACGCTCTGCGGTCTAGTATCGCTTGGCTTCTTGAGGTGGGCGCGTTGTCTGAGGAGGACGTATCTGACTTCAGGACGCTGACAGACGCGCGCAATCAATTCGCACATGAGCTCTCTGCGGTGGCTACGGGCACAAACTCGCCAGACTTTGAGGCATTGTTTCCGATCCTTCGGCAAATGCTAGCAAGTCTTGAACGCTGGTGGATCGTAAACGTTGAGATGGAGCTGGAGGAGGATTGGAACGCTGAAGACTTGAATGTCGACGAGATTCTTCCGGGCCGCCTAATCACTCTCGATGTGATGAGCAATACCGCAATCGGAGACGAAGAAGCGGCTTGGCGCTTCTACAATGACTTCCTTGAGGCGGTTCAGGCGCACCGTGCCGAACGGGGCACTTGACCCATTCCCCCCATCCCCGTTATACGCCCCCGGTGGCCATCCGGGCCATAGAATCAACAAGAAACGCCGTGTGTGCCCTGGTTTCGCTTCCGGGGGCATCTTCCGGCAAAGGAGAAGCGACATGAAACTGCATGAACTCCGCGACAACGCGGGCGCCGCCAAGAAAGCCAAACGCGTTGCGCGCGGCCCGGGCTCGGGCAAGGGCAAGACCGCTGGCCGTGGTATCAAGGGTCAGAAATCGCGTTCGGGCGTGGCGCTGAACGGCTACGAAGGCGGCCAGATGCCGCTCTATCGGCGTCTGCCGAAGCGTGGCTTCACCAAGCCGAACCGCAAGGAATACGCCGTCGTCAACCTCGGCCTGATCGAGAAATTCATCGGCGCGGGCAAACTGGACGCTTCGGCGGTCATCACCGATGACGTGCTGGTCGCGGCCGGTCTGACCACCAACAAGCGCGACGGTATCCGCGTGCTCGGCAAGGGTGAGATCACCACCAAGGTCACGCTGAACGTGACCGGCGCCTCGAAATCGGCCGTCGAGGCCGTCGAGAAAGCCGGTGGCACGCTGACCGTTGCCACCGCCGCTGCGGAATAAGCGGTTGTGGGCGGGCTCCGGCCCGCTTACATAGGCAACAGTTTTCCAGGCGCCGCCGACCGGGGAACGGTCCGGCGGCGCTTCGCATGAAAGAGACCTGCATATGGCATCTGCTGCAGAGCAAATGGCGGCGAACCTGAGCTGGGGCGCCCT
>QKJR01000007.1 GCA_003249215.1 Rhodobacterales bacterium | reverse complement strand
TGGAAGGCGAAGCGCTGGCGACCCTCGTGGTCAACAAGCTGCGTGGCGGTCTGAAGATCGCGGCCGTCAAAGCCCCGGGCTTCGGTGATCGCCGCAAGGCCATGCTGCAGGACATCGCGATCCTGACCGGCGGTCAGGTGATCTCGGAAGACCTCGGCATGAAGCTTGAGAATGTCGGCATCGACATGCTCGGCACCGCGAAGAAAGTGACGATCTCGAAAGAGAACACCACGATCGTCGACGGCGCCGGCGAGAAAGCCGAGATCGAAGCGCGTGTCGCCCAGATCCGCACCCAGATCGAGGAAACCACCTCGGACTACGACCGTGAGAAGCTGCAAGAGCGCGTGGCCAAACTGGCCGGTGGCGTTGCGGTGATCCGCGTCGGCGGCATGACCGAAGTCGAAGTGAAAGAGCGCAAAGACCGCGTCGATGACGCGCTCAACGCGACCCGCGCCGCTGTCCAAGAGGGCATCGTCGTCGGTGGCGGCGTGGCTCTGGTTCAGGGCGGCAAGGCGCTCGAAGGCCTGAAGGGCGAGAACTCGGATCAGGACGCGGGCATCGCGATCGTGAAACGTGCGCTCGAAGCTCCGATGCGTCAGATCGCCGAGAACGCCGGCGTCGACGGCGCGGTCGTGGCCGGCAAGGTCCGTGAATCCTCGGATCTGGCCTTCGGCTTCAACGCCCAGACCGAAGAATATGGCGACATGTTCAAATTCGGCGTCATCGACCCGGCCAAAGTGACCCGCACCGCGCTCGAGGATGCGGCTTCGGTTGCCGGCCTGCTGATCACCACCGAATGCATGATCGCCGAGAAGCCCGAGCCCAAAGCTCCGGCCGGCGGCGGCATGCCCGACATGGGCGGCATGGGCGGCATGATGTAAGTCATCCCGCAGGGACTGACGTCATCATTCCTCCCATCCGGGAAACGCGAAGGGCGCCGCTTGCGGCGCCCTTTTGCTTGACCGATTGCGCCACGCTTTGGGCGCAATCCCGGCGTAGGCAGAATGCGAATTGAACCGGAAAGCCCTAGCAATGATCCGCTTTCGCCGCGCCATGACCCAGACCGAAGATGGGGCGCTCACCTTCGCCGACGGCCCCCAGAACTGGGCCGCACGGCTGGCGTTTCTAGGTGGGGGCGGCGTTCTGGCGATCAGCGCGGTTGCGGCAGTCGCCTGGCTCGCCGGGGAACAACCCGAGCCCGTCTGGGCCGCGCTCGCGGGGATAGCCGCGCTCGCGATGGTCGCCATCCTCGGTATCATGATCATGCGGCTTGGCCTCGCGCCCGCGAAGCTTCTGTGGATCGACCCGGTCGGCGGGCGCGTGCGGCTCTGGCAGGCCGAGATGCGCGGCCGCCCACGCGTGACCGAAGTGCCGCTCGGCGAGCTCTCGCCGCCGCGGATCTATACAGAGCCCTCGGCCCCCGACTTTCCCGATCAGCCCCTGCTCGAGATCGTGCTGACCGAGCGTGACTGGATCCGGATCGAGAGCTTCCACAGCGAGGAGGACGCGCGCGCCTGCGCACTCCGGATCGCCCAGCTCATCCGCGGCGCCCAGAGCGCCACACGCGCCGCTTGAGGCCCCTGCCCGCCCTTCGCGAGCCTCAGGCCCCGATCAGCGTCAGGATGCGCCGTGTGGCCGCCTCGTAGCCCTCGATCCCGAGCCCCGCGATCACCCCCTCGGCCCGCGCCGAGACGTAGGAATGATGGCGGAAGGCCTCGCGCTTGTGGACATTCGAGATATGCACCTCGATCACCGGCCCCTCATAGGCGTTGAGCGCGTCGAGCACCGCGACCGAGGTATGGGTGAAGGCGGCCGGGTTGATCACGATCCCCGCAGCCGCATGGCGCGCCTCGTGGATCCAGTCGATCAGCTCGCCCTCGTGGTTGGTCTGGCGCAGCGTGACCTTGACCCCGCGATCGGCGGCGATCGCGGCACAGCGCGCCTCGACATCGGCGAGCGTCTCGCGGCCATAGATCTCGGGCTCGCGCTGACCAAGCAGGTTCAGGTTCGGCCCGTTCAGAATGAAGATCGGTTTCGTCATCGTCTTTCTCTCTCCCGGCTCGCGCCGTGCGTTGGTGTCGGGCGGCCTCAGCCGATATCCCAGTCGTCCTCGTGCCCGCAAGGCCCGATCGCCATCCAGTCCGCCCGCACCCGCGCGACCCGCGTATCCCCCCAGGTCCGGAACACGATCGCAAAACCCTCGGGCGTGACCATATCCGAGGAAATATCCATCCGGCCGTTGTGCTTCTGGTCGATGTCCCACATCGAGAGCGAGACCATCACCGCCGGCGCCGCCCGGAACGGCTCGCGGAACTCGACCAACTTGCGCAACTCGCGCGGCCCCTCGCCGGTCCACATCGCACCGCCGTCCTGAAAATCCGAGAACAGCACGAGCGACCCCTGCGCGACGCCGGTGCGATACGACCCGATCTTGAGCATTCCCCCTCCGGACAAATTCCTGAACGAATGTCCCCTGCTTTACCCCCGGATGCAAAAACAAAAAAGCCCCGGGTTCGCACCCGGGGCCTTTGAAGACTGTCGCCGGCATCAGCCCAGCATATGCGCGCCCAGACCTTCCATGTCGGCGAGCACCTTGGCGGCCGCATCGACCACCGAAGGATGCGCCTCGGCGACCGCTTTCTTGGCTTCGGCGAGCATCTCGGCGAAGACCTCGGCGGTCAGCTCGGCCTTGGGCAGGCCGCGCTCGGCGAGCACGGTCACACCTTCGGGCGTGATCTCGGCGAAGCCGCCGGTCACCGCATAATCCGCGGTGCCCTCCGGCCCGACGACGGTCAGGATGCCGGGGCGCAGCGTGGTGATCAGGGCCGCATGGCCCGGCATCGCGGTCAGCTCGCCCTCGGCGCTGGGGATGCGCACCTCGCGCGCCTGAACGGAAGTCAGCTTCCGTTCGGGCGAGACGAGGTCGAATTGCATCGTATCGGCCATGGATCAGCCTCCCTTACGCCGCGGCGGCGAGTTTCGCAGCCTTGGCGATCACGTCCTCGATGCCGCCGACCATGTAGAAGGCCGCTTCGGGCAGGTGGTCATATTCGCCCGCGACAACCGCCTTGAACGATTTGATCGTGTCTTCGAGCGGAACCTGCACACCGTCCGAGCCGGTGAACACTTTCGCCACGTCGAAGGGCTGCGACAGGAAGCGCTGGATCTTCCGGGCGCGGGCCACGGTCAGCTTGTCCTCTTCCGACAGCTCGTCCATCCCGAGGATGGCGATGATGTCTTGCAGCGACTTGTAGCGCTGCAGGATGCCCTGCACGTCACGCGCGGTCTGGTAGTGCTCTTCGCCGATCACTTCCGGGTCCATCAGACGCGAGGTCGAGTCGAGCGGGTCCACGGCCGGGTAGATCCCGAGTTCCGAGATCGCACGGTTGAGAACCGTCGTTGCGTCGAGGTGGGCGAAGGTGGTCGCCGGAGCCGGGTCGGTAAGGTCGTCGGCCGGAACGTAGACGGCCTGGATCGAGGTGATCGAGCCGTTCTTGGTCGAGGTGATCCGCTCCTGCATGGCGCCCATGTCGGTGGCGAGCGTCGGCTGATAGCCCACGGCCGAAGGAATACGGCCGAGCAGAGCCGACATTTCCGAACCCGCCTGCGTGAAGCGGAAGATGTTGTCCACGAAGAACAGAACGTCGGTCCCGGTCGCGTCGCGGAACTGCTCGGCCATGGTCAGGCCGGTCAGCGCGATACGGGCACGGGCGCCCGGGGGTTCGTTCATCTGGCCGTAGACCAGAGCGATCTTCGAGTCCGGCAGGTTGTCCGGGGTCAGAACGCCCGATTCGATCATCTCGTGGTAGAGGTCGTTCCCTTCACGGGTCCGCTCACCCACGCCCGCGAACACCGAGAGACCCGAGTGCACTTTGGCGATGTTGTTGATCAGTTCCTGAATGAGAACCGTCTTGCCCACGCCGGCGCCGCCGAAGAGGCCGATCTTGCCGCCTTTGGCGTAGGGCGCCAGCAGGTCGATGACCTTGATGCCGGTGACGAGGATCTGCGCCTCGGTCGCCTGCTCCGAGAAGTCCGGCGCGGGGGCGTGGATCGGGCGGTATTCGGTGGCCTCAACCGGGCCCTTCTCATCGACGGGCTCGCCCACGACGTTCAGGATGCGCCCGAGGGTCGCGGTGCCGACCGGGACCGAGATCGGGGCGCCGGTGTCCGACACCGGGGCGCCACGCATCAGACCTTCGGTCGCGTCCATGGCGATCGCACGCACGGTGTTCTCGCCAAGGTGCTGAGCGACCTCGAGGATCAGTTTCTTGCCGTTGTTGGTGGTCTCGAGCGCGTTGAGGATCGCGGGCAGGCCGTCCTCGAACTGCACGTCGACGACGGCGCCGATGACCTGGGTCACTTTGCCATTGCTTGCCATGTTTATCTCTCCGGTTCCGTCAGAGCGCCTCGGCGCCCGCAATGATTTCAACGAGTTCAGTGGTAATCGCCGCTTGACGCGAGCGGTTGTACTGGACCGTCAGCTTGTCGATCATGTCGCCTGCGTTGCGCGTCGCGTTGTCCATGGCGGACATCCGCGCGCCCTGTTCGGAGGCGCCGTTCTCGAGCAGTGCGGCAAAGACCGCAGTCGAGACGCCGCGCGGCAGCAGATCGGCGAGGATCGCCTCTTCGCTCGGCTCGTAATCGTACACGAGCGAGGTGTCGGTGCCTTCGACCGCGTCGAATTGCGCCGGGATGATCTGTTTCGCGGTCGGGATCTGAGCGATCACCGACTGGAAGCGCGAATAGAAGATCGTCGCGACATCGAATTCGCCGGCATCGAACCGCGCCAGAAGATCGCGTGCGATCGCCTGAGCGTTGGCATAGCCGAGCCGTTTGACCTCGGAGAGGTCGACATGGCCGATGAAATACTGGCCCAGATCGCGGCGCAGCGCGTCGCGACCCTTCTTGCCGACGGTCAGGATCTTGACCGTCTTGCCCTGGGCCAGGAGTTCGTTCGCCCGGGTCCGGGCGAGTTTGGCGATATTGGCGTTGAACCCGCCGCACAGGCCGCGTTCGGCGGTCATCACCACCAGAAGCTGCACCTTGTCCGAGCCGGTTCCTGCGAGCAGACGCGGAGCACCGTCCGAGCCACCCACCGAGGCCGCAAGACCGGCCATCACGGCGGTCATGCGATCGGCGAAGGGCCGGGCGGCCTCGGCGGCTTCCTGGGCGCGACGGAGTTTCGCCGCCGCAACCATCTGCATCGCCTTCGTGATCTTGCGCGTGTTCTTGACGCTGCCGATCCGGTTCTTGAGATCCTTAAGGCTGGGCATGTCCCTGTCCTTTCAGGCGGTTCAAGCGAAGGTCTTGGCGAATTCTTCGATCGCAGCCTTCAGTTTCGCCTCGGCGTCACCCTTGATCTTGGGGTCTTCCTTGGTGAGCCATTCGAGCACGTCCTTGCGCGAGTTGCGCAGGTGGGCGAGCAGGCCCTTCTCGAAGCGGCCGACCTCTTTCACCGGGATCGCATCGAGGAAACCGTTGGTGCCGGCGAAGATGACGGCGACGATTTCCGCGTTGGTCAGCGGCGAATATTGCGGCTGTTTCATGAGCTCGGTCAGACGGGCACCACGGTTCAGCAGCTTCTGGGTCGCGGCGTCGAGGTCCGAACCGAACTGCGCGAAGGCAGCCATTTCGCGGTACTGAGCGAGCTCCAGTTTCACCGGGCCAGCCACCGATTTCATCGAGTTGGTCTGCGCTGACGACCCCACGCGCGACACCGACAGACCGGTGTTCACGGCCGGGCGGATGCCTTGGTAGAAGAGTTCGGTTTCGAGGAAGATCTGACCGTCGGTGATCGAGATCACGTTGGTCGGGATATAGGCCGACAGGTCGCCCGCTTGGGTTTCCACGACCGGCAGAGCGGTCAGCGAGCCCGAGCCGAAATCCTCGTTCAGCTTGGCCGAACGCTCGAGCAGACGCGAGTGCAGGTAGAACACGTCGCCCGGATAGGCTTCACGCCCCGGGGGACGACGCAGCAGCAGCGACATCTGACGATAGGCCACGGCCTGTTTCGACAGGTCATCATAGATGATCAGCGCGTGGCGGCCCGAGTCGCGGAAGTATTCCGCCATCGCGGTCGCCGAATAGGGCGCGAGGAACTGCATCGGCGCCGGGTCCGAAGCGGTCGCGGCGATGATGGTGGTATATTCCATCGCGCCGCTCTCTTCGAGCTTCTTCACCAGCTGCGCGACGGTCGAACGCTTCTGACCAACGGCGACATAGAAGCAGTGCAGCTTGTTGTCGGGGTTGGCGTCGTTATACGACTTCTGGTTCAGGATGGCGTCGAGCGCGATCGCGGTCTTGCCGGTCTGACGGTCGCCGATGATCAGCTCGCGCTGGCCACGGCCGACGGGGATCATCGCGTCAACCGATTTCAGGCCGGTCGCCATCGGTTCATGAACCGATTTGCGCGGGATGATGCCGGGGGCTTTGACGTCGGCGATGCGGCGCTCGGAGAACATCACCGGGCCCTTGCCGTCGATCGGGTTGCCGAGCGCGTCGACGACGCGACCCAGCAGGCCCTCGCCCGTGGGGACGTCCACGATCGAGTTGGTGCGCTTGACGGTGTCGCCTTCCTTGATGTCGCGGTCCGACCCGAAGATAACGATACCGACGTTATCGACCTCGAGGTTCAGCGCCATCCCGCGGATCCCGCCGGGGAATTCGACCATCTCACCGGCCTGGACGTTGTCGAGCCCGTGGACGCGGGCGATACCGTCACCGACCGAGAGCACGCGACCGACTTCGGCCACTTGGGCGTCCTGCCCGAAATTCTTGATCTGGTCCTTGAGGATCGCAGAAATCTCAGCTGCTTGGATGCCCATTATCCGACCTCTTTCATGGCGTTCTGGAGAGTGGCGAGCTTAGCACGGACCGAGGTGTCGATCATGCGCGAGCCCAGCTTGACGATCATCCCGCCGATGAGGCTCTCATCCACGGCGATATTCAGTTTCACGGTCTTGCCGGTTTTGGCGGCCAGCGAGGCGGCCAGTTTGTCGGCCTGCGCCTTCGAGAGCGCGGCGGCGGCGGTGACCTCGGCGGTCATTTCGCCCTTCTCGGTGGCGATCGCCTCGGCGAGCGCCTTGAGCAGTTGCGGCAGCGCGAAGAGGCGGCGCTTGGTGGCCATCAGCGCGAGGCCGTTCGCGAGCGGCGCCGAAAGGCCCATCTTCGCGGCGATGGCGCCAATTGCGGCGCCCTGCTCGTCCCGCGAATAGACCGGCGAGGCGATCAGCTCGCGCAGCTCGGCCGAGTCCTTGAGCGCGGCATCGAGCCCCGCCACATCGGCCTCGAGCGCGGCGATGCTGCCGGCCTCGCGGGAAAGTTCAAAGATGGCCGAGGCATAGCGCCCGGCGATGGCTGCGGAAATCGAAGCTGGTTCGGACACGTCCACCCTTCCGATGCTCTCGCCCTCAGCCCATCCGGAACCGGACGGAAAAGGGCCTAACCAGGCGTCGGGCCAGCCCCGCACGCCGCGTATTCGGACCCGCGTGTAGCAGAGCCTTCCCCCCCTCGCAACCGTCTTGCACAACAGAATGTGAATGCAAAAGGTGCTATTTACAAATGCGGCGCGACTGTTAGCGCAAGCCCCGCCCGAGGTGGTCAGAAATTCGGAGCGAAAGCCGGATTTTTTGGGGGGGGGCGCGGCCCCGAAGTCGAGCCGGTTACAGGCCTTCCCGGGGCAGCTCGGCGGGCAGGTGATTCACCATGTCCGCCGCGCGGCGGATGCGGGCGTTGCAGGGGGCTCTGCCCCCCGGGCGCGCGCGCCCTCCCCCCGGGATATTTGGGCACAGGTGAGGGGATAAGGGGGGCGCTCAGACCGGATCGGCCACCGGCTTTGCAGCACCTTCGAGGATCGAGAGCGGCTTGCGCACCGCAGCGCCCAGGCCCGGGCGGCGCGGCGCGTGGACCTGCTTGCTCAGCTCGAGCATGATCACGCCCGCGGCGAGGAACCCCGCCGCCCGGGCGCCGATCCGTTCCCACATCGGCGCCGAGCGCAGCCAGAAGCGGCGATGCGAGGGCGGGATATAGAGCGCGGCGGCATGGCGCTCGGCCGCGAAGCCCGCGGCGCGCGCCTGTGCCTCGAGCTGGGCGAAGGTATAGGGTCGGCCGAAGCCGAACGGCGTGGTTTCGCGCGGTGCCCAGAGGCCCGCCCGGTTCGGCACGATCAAGAGCGCCCGCCCCCCGGGGCCGAGCACCCGCCCGCATTCCTCCAGCAGGGCATCGGGCCGGTCCGAGCTTTCGAGCCCGTGCATCACGACGAGCCGGTCGATCATGCCCGTTTCGATCGGCCAGCGCGTCTCGTCACACAGAACCGAGACATTGGGCATCCCCGCGGGCCAGGGCATCACGCCCTGCTGCGCGGGCATCAGCCCGATCACCCGGCGCGCAGGTTCGAGATAGGGGCGCAAGAGCGGCGCGGTGAAGCCATAGCCTGCCACAGTGAGGCCGGTCAGCTCGGGCCCCGCGGGCCAGAGGCCCAGCATCCGGTCGCGGATCGCCTTTTGCGCCGCGCGCCCGAGTTGCGTGCGATAGTAGAAATTGCGCAGATCGAGCACGTCGAGATGCATTGCGCGAAAGGGCTCCGTCGGTCAGGGTCGGGGCGAGGATAGCGCAAACGACAGGAAAGACCATGGCCGTCGAACTGATCACCATTCCCTGCCGGGCGGACAATTACGCCTGGCTTCTGAGCGACAGCGCGAGCGGGCGCGCGGCTTTGGTCGACGTCCCCGACGCGGCGCCGGTCCTCGAGGTGATCGAGGCCACGGGCTGGGTGCTCGATCATGTCTGGCTGACCCATCACCACGGCGATCACATCGAGGGGGTGGCCGAGGTTGTGGCCGCGACCGGGGCGCAGGTCTGGGGGGCCGCGGCCGATGCCCACCGCCTGCCGCCGCTCGATGTGGCGCTGACCGAGGGGGCCGCACCCGATTTCGGCGCGCAGAAGGTGCAGGTGATCGACGTGCCAGGCCATACCGTCGGCCATATCGCCTATTATCTGCCGGGTGCGGGGCTTGCCTTCACCGGCGACAGTCTGATGAGCTGGGGCTGCGGGCGGCTCTTCGAGGGCACGCCCGCGCAGATGTTTGCAAGCCTCGGCAAGCTCGCCGCGCTGCCGCCCGAAACGGTGATCTGCTCGGGGCACGAATATACCCGCGCGAACGGGCGCTTCGCGCTCAGCCTCGAGCCCGATCACCCGGCGTTGCGCAAGCGGATGGCCGAGGTCGAGGCCACCCTTGCCGAGGGGCATCCGACCCTGCCGGTCGAGCTCGCCACCGAGCTTGCCACCAATCCCTTCCTGCGCTCTGCCGATCCGGCGCTCGCCCGGGCGCTTGGTCTGGCCGAGGGGGCCGATCCGCTGGCAGTCTTCACCGCGGCACGGTCCGCCAAGGACCGGTTCTGAAAGATCAACGGGCGGGGGGCGGCGCGCCCTCGCCCGCCGTGCCGGCCGCCTCGGCCGCCTCTTCCGCGGCGCGCCGCTCGGCTGCCTGCATCCGCGCGATGCGCAGCGCATCGGCGATGAAGAGCCGCGAAAGCGCATGATAGAGCGGGGTTGGCGAGATGATCCGCGACATCCCGTAGCCGAGCATCGCCGCCGCCATGATCGGCACGATATTGGCGTGGTTTCCGGTCATTTCGAGGATGATCACGAAGGCGGTCATCGGCGCCTGGGTGACGCCCGCGAAATAGCCCGCCATGCCGAGCACCGCCGCGAGCGCAATATCGGAATGCAGAAGCTGCGCCACCGTCGAGCCGAGCCCGGCCCCGACCGAGAGCGAGGGCGCGAAGAGCCCCCCCGGAATGCCCGAGACGGTGGCCGCGAGCGTCGCCAGCAGCTTGGCGAGGAAATAATAGAGCGTGGGGGCCGTGCCCTCGACCGCGGCGCGCGCCTGTTCATAGCCGGTGCCGTAGGTCTGCCCGTCGGTGGCGACGCCCACCACCGCGGTGATCAGCCCGGCGAGCCCCGCGATGCCGAGAAGCAGCGCCCGCGGGCGCGATGACGCCGCCCGCCAGCGCCGGATCCGCCGCGTCATCGCAAGCGTCGCGCGCGAGAAGCCCGCGCCGAAGGCCCCGCCCACGAGCCCGCAGGCCGCCACCAGCATCCAGTCGCGCGGAAATTCCGCCGCGGCCTCGGAGATGCCGAAATAGGTATAGCTGCCCAGAATGCTGAGCGAAGCGACGCCGGCGATGATCACCGTCGAGAGCACGACGCCATTGGTGCGCGCCTGATAGGCCCGGCTCATCTCCTCGATCGCGAAGACGATCCCCGCAAGCGGCGTGTTGAAGGCCGCGGCGATGCCGGCTGCGGAGCCCGCGAGGATCAGCCCGCGGCCCTTGGCCATGCGCCCAACCCGGCCCGCCTGCAACATGATCGCGGCGCCGATCTGCACCGTCGGCCCCTCGCGCCCGATCGAGGCGCCGCAGGCAAGCCCCCAGATCGTGAGCAGCAGTTTGCCGACCACAATCCGCATCGTGAGCAACCCGCCACGGTTTGGCAGGTCGCGCAATTGCCGCGAGGCGATCGCCTGCGGAATGCCCGAGCCTTGGGTGCCCGGGAAGAATTGCATCGCGGCCCAGGCGCTGATCAGGAAGCCGAGCGGGGTGAGCACGAGTGGCAGGAAGCGGCGCCAGGGCGGGGTGTCACCCTCGCCCGCGCCGACCAGATGGGCGAAAAGATCCTGCACGTAATCGGCGGCGAGCGCGAAGCCCACGCTGATCACCCCGATCGCGAGCGCCCCGGTCCAGAACACGAGCCGCGTCGTCCAGAGGCGCTTCGACCGCACCATCGCGCGCGAGCGGCGCAACATACCGACCCGCGACATCCGGAATTCGCCCATGCTTCCCCCGATCAGACACTGGCAGCCCATGAGGTCGCCATTTTCAGACCCGGCCCTGATGCCCCCCTGCCCCCGTCATTTCAACCCCGAATTCCCCGCAATCCACCTGCCGCGCCCAGCGGCAGATCTCGTGCGCCTGTTTTTGAGGCAGGTTTTGCACCGCACCTACGTGGCTTTTCCGACAGGCTCCGAGGCCAAGCACCACCAACCCTTGACCTGATACGGCCTGATCACCACATCATGGGCCACGGACGGATGACGGGCGCCTCGGGAACCGGACGATGCCGTTACCGTTTGGTCACTTTTCATGCAGAGCGTGAATGTGATGGAATTTTGCGCAGAATCCCCTTGAAGCCGAGCGAATTCCACCGAACTTTAACTCTATGGGGTCAGCATCCTCGCAGGCCCGTCCTCAGGAAAGGAGCACCATATGCCTTCGTTCTCGACCACGCTCGAACAAGCCATCCATGGTGCGCTCGCGCTCGCCAATCAGCGCAAGCATGAACTGGCAACGCTCGAACACCTGCTGCTCGCGCTCATCGACGAACCCGACGCGGCCCGCGTGATGCAGGCCTGCGCTGTCGATCTCGACGAGCTGCGCCAGACCCTGACCGAATTCATCGACGACGATCTCTCGACGCTGATCACCGAGGTCGAGGGCTCCGAAGCCGTGCCCACCGCCGCCTTCCAGCGCGTGATCCAGCGCGCCGCGATCCATGTGCAGAGCTCGGGGCGCACCGAAGTGACCGGCGCCAACGTCCTCGTCGCGATCTTCGCCGAGCGCGAGAGCAACGCCGCCTTCTTCCTGCAGGAGCAGGACATGACCCGCTACGACGCGGTCAATTTCATTGCCCATGGCGTGGCCAAGGATCCGGCCTTCGGCGAAGCCCGCCCCGTGATCGGCGCCGAGGAAGAGCAGAAGGCCGCCGAACAGGCCGCGCAGGGCGGCGAGGCCAAGGAATCGGCGCTCGCGAAGTACTGCGTGAACCTCAACGTGAAATCGCAAAAGGGCGATATCGACCCGCTGATCGGCCGCGAGGAAGAGGTCGAGCGCTGCATCCAAGTGCTCTGCCGCCGCCGCAAGAACAACCCGCTGCTGGTGGGCGATCCGGGCGTCGGCAAGACCGCCATCGCCGAGGGGCTCGCGCTCAAGATCACCCGCGGAGAGACGCCCGAGATCCTGTCGAAGGCCACGATCTTCTCGCTCGACATGGGCGCGCTGCTTGCGGGCACCCGCTATCGCGGCGATTTCGAGGAACGGCTGAAGGCCGTGGTGAAGGAACTCGAGGAGCATCCCGATGCGATCCTCTTCATCGACGAGATCCACACGGTGATCGGCGCCGGCGCCACCTCGGGCGGGGCGATGGATGCCTCGAACCTGCTCAAACCCGCGCT